>NZ_JBSWXO010000001.1:0-657759 GCF_056160645.1 Alteromonas sp. ABH4_456 | reverse complement strand
CTCGGTAATTTCTTTTTGGCGATTGATCTGATCGCAGAAATCACACTGAGTTCCCCTATGGGGTGCTCTACACTTAAGAACAGTTATTTAGAGTCTCAGGGATGCGAATCGTAGACTCAAGTCAGCATGAAAAGGACAAGACACCATTTTATAAGCTTACAGCTTTAAAGCGACAATCGAGTCCTTTAGACAAATATGTCAATTAGTTTGTTTACGCTATTTGCTGTTCATCAGCATCGGTGAGCTCTTTCTCCAGCCGCTGGGTTTCATCTGCCCGTGGCTTAGTGAAACGGGCGAGGGCGAGATACAGCACCGGTGTCAGGTAAAGAGTAAACACTACTGCGATGCCAAGGCCTCCGAACACCACCCAACCGATGGCGTTACGGGATTCCGCGCCGGCACCGGAGGACAGGATAAGCGGCAGACCACCAAGGATGGTGGATACCAGTGTCATCATGATGGGACGCAGACGTACCTTACCGGCTTCTACTATGGCGTCGTAGACTGAATAGCCGTGGTCGCGGAGCTGGTCAGCGAATTCGATGAGCAGGATGGCGTTTTTCGCCAGCAGGCCTATCAGCATCACCAGACCAATCTGCGAATACACATTAATTGTGGTATTGGTCAGGTACAGCGCATAAATCGCTGCGGCGATACCGAAAGGTACAGTGAGCATAACCACAATGGCACTGTTAACACTCTCAAACTGCGCTGCCAGAACCAGCAGCACGATGATGAAAGCCAGAACATAAGTCAGTGCAACTTGCTGAGAGGTTTCTTCAAATGTTTGTGCTTCACCCAGGAACACAGTGCCAATGCCATCAGGAAGTGTGTCGTTGCCGAGGGCGCGGATTTTCTCCACCGCTTCATTGATGGGGAAGCCGTCAGGTAATTCCATTTCCAGTTTAATGGCTCTGCGCTGGGACTGACGCTCCAGCTCCGCGGCAACACCTTCTTCCGTGATGTACGCTACGCTGCTCAGCGGGATGAGTGAGCCATTATCAGACTTCACATAGAGATTAGTTAAATCCGACGGGTTGCTGGTATTTCGTCTGCTGGATTCCAGCATGATTGGAATCGCCTGGTCACCTACATTCAAATCAGCAATATCGTCGCCATTCACGGCAGCCCTGAGTGTCGCAGCAATGTCACTAAGCGGTACGCCCAGCTCTTCTGCCCGGCGACGGTCGATATTCACACGCATTTGAGGCTGGGTGGGTTCATAACTCACACGGGGTGAACCCAATTCCGGAATGTTGGTTTCAATAGCAGCTGCAAAGTCCATCGCGGCTTCATAAATACGTTCGTAGCTGCTGCCGGTTAAGGCGAGTTCAAGTCCGCCACCCTGACCACGTAAATTCAGGCTGTTGCCCCCGAATGCATTTCCCGGCGCTCCCGGAATTGCCTGCAACTGAGGACGGATTTCCGACACGATATCCTGTAATGATTTATCGCGGTCATCCCAGTGTTTAAGAGGTACTGTGATAAATACAATGTTTGGATCCCAGGAGCCGACGACCGTATAGATAGAATCCACAGTACCGTTTTCGACGTAAGGCAGCAGCACCTCTTCCATCTTATGAGCCTGACGATCCATAAAATTCATGCCTGCGCCGTCAGGGCCACGGGCGAAAATACGGATTGTGCCACGGTCTTCGCTGGGGAGCAGCTCATTGTTTATATTCTGAGCTGTAAACCAGGCGCCAACAGCAGCCAGAATACTTAACAGGACAATAAGCCAGGCGTATTTAAGCGACCATAAAAGTGAGCGCTGATAACCACGCAGGCATGCATTTCCGAAACGTCCCAGCGTGGCTGAAAATATGCCTTTCTCTTTGGCTTTCTTCACCGGCAAACGTGCGGTCAGAGCAGGTACCAGAGAAAGTGCGACGAAGGATGAAATGATTACCGCACCGGCCAGTACACCGCCGAATTCTCTGAACAGACGTCCCGCCGTAGACGGTAAAAATGCGATGGGGATGAACACCGAAGCGAGTACCGCCGTGGTTGCTACAACCGCAAAAAACACTTCACGGGTACCGATAACTGCCGCGGCTCTGGCTCCGAGGCCCATGCCCCGGCGACGCTGAATATTTTCTGACACCACAATAGCATCATCAACAATCATCCCGGTTGCCAGCACCAGTGCGAGCAGGGTAAGAATATTGATTGAGAAGCCAAGCATCCAGATAACGCCAAGCGCCCCGGCCAGGGATACCGGAATGGACAGGGCGGGGACGATGGTTGCACGCCATGAACCAATGAAGACTAATAATGTAAACACAACCAGAATAATGGTGATGCTTAAAGAGCCAATCACTTCGCCCACAGAATCACGGATGAATTCAGCGTCATCACTGGTAACGACAATGTCCATATCAACAAAACGTTTGTTCAGATCTTCCACCATGGCCATAACTTCATCTGAAATTTCGATGGTATTAGAGCTGGCTTGTCTGATCACGCCTAAACCAATCACCGGACGACCGTCAAGGCGCACCATACTGCTGCTGTCTGCGGGGCCAAAAAATACGCTGGCGACATCGCCAACCCGGATATCTCCGCTGATCACGATATCTGAAACATCCTGTGCTGAAACAGACGTCGCATCTGCGCGGACGATGAGAGACTGGTCCTGAGACTGGATGCTCCCTGCAGGAACATCAAAGGGCGCTAATTCGAGTGCATTTGCCACATCTGTCATCGACAGGTTGAAACTGGTCAGCCGCAGAGGATCGACAGACACGCGAAGTACGCGCTCGCGGTCGCCACTTAACTGTACGTCAGCAACTCCGGGAATACTCAAAAATAGCGGCGCCAGATCGGTATCAACACGCTCGGTCAGCGTTTCCATATCCAGAGTGTCACTGGATACTGCCAGACTGACTACCGCCTGAGCGTCACTGTCTGCACGGATAATGGATACCTGTTCCACATCCTCGGGTAACTGGCGCTGTACACGACTTACTGATTCGCGGGTTTCATTGGCAGCATCTTCCAAATCAATGCCGGGTCTGAACTCAACCCGCACGCGGGCGGAGCCTTCTTCGCTCTGAGCGTAGATATTTTTCACACCGCTGACCCGGGCCACTGCGCCTTCCAGCCGGCTGGTCACTTCAGCGTCCACGGTTTCCGGAGAACCGCCGGGGTACTCCGCCGTTACAGTGATTTGTGGTGTATCAACGTCAGGCAGTTCCCGTACTTCCAGACCGTTAACGGCAGCAAAGCCGGCAATGACAATAAGCAGATTAAGAACAACAATTAATACGGGGCGGCGAATAGAAACCGACGGCAAATCGCCGGTCTGTTGAGAGTGCTTAGTCATTGTTGTCGCTCCGGCGTGCCAGTTCGGTTGTGATTTGCTGCCCTTCACGAAGACGCTGAACACCTTCAGAAATCAGCATATCACCCGGAGACAGGTTACCGGATACGAGAATTGTGCCTCGCAGACGCTGATGCACAATCACATCAACGCGGCGGGCTTTACCATTTTCAGCAATCCACACGTAGGCACCGGTTGCACCCCATAACAAAGAAGCTTCAGGTACAGCCGCATATTCATTGCCATTAATCTCAAGGTTTACACGGAAGCTCATTCCCGGGCGGTAGTTGTCGAGATTGTTGTCCAGGATAGCCCGTGCACGTAAGGTACGGTCAGTTTCGCTGATACGCGAGTCAACTTCAGCAATTTCTGCCGGCAGTGTTTTATCGCGGTTTGTCCAGGGTTGTAACGTGACTTCCGGCTGGTTGAGCAATACAGTAAGCGCTGCTTCAGGGGCGCGGAAATCAACAAAGAGTTTGCTTCTGTCATCCAGAGTCGTGATGGCGGTGGTGGCTGTAATACGATCGCCCACTTCAACATCTGACAGGCCGACAATCCCGCTGAACGGTGCTTCAACGGTGCGGTCTTCTAAATCAGCTTTGGCTTCATCAAGGGTAACTTTGGCAAGGTCTCGGGTGGTTTGCGCCAGATCGAGTTCACTCTGGGGAATGGCGCCCTTTGCCCGGCTTTCCTGTAAACGTTTATAGGAACGTTCTGCGTCAAGTAACTGGAGCTCAGCGCGGCGAACGGCAACCTGCTGACGGCGGTCGTCCAGTTTTACCAGTACCCGGCCCTGTTCTACATACTGGCCCGGTACAAAATTCACTTCAGTCACTTCGTCTGCAACAGCGGGATACAATACAACCGAGCGGACGGCTTC
Organism: Alteromonas sp. ABH4_456; assembly: GCF_056160645.1. NCBI lineage: Bacteria > Pseudomonadati > Pseudomonadota > Gammaproteobacteria > Alteromonadales > Alteromonadaceae > Alteromonas > Alteromonas sp. ABH4_456. The sequence continues at coordinate 653,557 of NZ_JBSWXO010000001.1, read as the reverse complement.
TGCAGTTCCCACAGCTTCCACATCCCGTTTGGCATATTGAAATTTAATTTCTTCAAGGACAACGAGTTTGGCCTGATTATCGCCAAAAAACTGGGCATTGGCACTGCTGCTCACTATGGAAAATAAAACAGTGAGACTAAAAAAAACAGAGGTTCGTAGTTGGGTTTTCATTGTATTTCCGTGTTTCATCAACGCTTGTCACTCTCCTGCACGCTGAACGGAGACGCGCCGGAGTCAGTAAAGTGATTGTTGTTAAATTTTTGTTTTTATAAGCTGCGTATAGCACCACAGCCTTGTCAGCTAAGCAATTGCAGTTCAGCGTACTCCCTGTACAGCGTATCGTTTTCTATCAGTTCATCGTGTTTTCCGGTACTTACAACGTGTCCCTTATCCATTACGATGATCCGGTCAACATGTTTCACGGTGGCCAGCCTGTGAGCAATAATGATGGTAGTACGACCCTGCATCAGCTTATTCAGCGCCTCCTGCACCATTTTTTCACTGCGGGCATCCAGTGCGCTGGTTGCTTCATCAAGTAACAGTACTGGCCTGTTGGCCAGCAGGGCACGGGCAATGGCAATGCGCTGCTTCTGACCGCCGGACAACCTTACTCCCCGTTCTCCCAACTGGGTGTGATAGCCTTTCTCCAGCTCTTCAATGAATTCGTGGGCAAATGCGGATTTAGCTGCTTTCCTGACCTGCTCATCGCTGGCTGACGGGCAACCGTAGCGGATATTTTCAAGTACGCTGGTGGCAAAAACCACGGGCTCCTGAGTAACAATCGCGATCTGACTTCTTAATGATTCCAGCGATAATGACGTTATAGGGGCTTCGTCCAGCAGAATGGTGCCTTTGCGCACATCATAAAAGCGAAGCAACAATTGAAACAGCGTCGTTTTTCCTGCTCCGCTGGCCCCTACCAGGGCAACCTTCTCGCCGGGATTGACAGTTAAAGACAGTTGATTAAACAGGACGCCGCTGCCGGGGTAACAAAAAGTAATATTGTCAAAAATGATGGCTGGTGGTCTGGCCGTGTCATTGCTGAACTGTATTATGCCCGGGGAGATGTCCGGCACCGTATGTAAAAGTTCCAGTAACCGTTCGCTAGCGCCGGCTCCACGCTGAACTTCGCCGATAACCTCGCTGATGGTTGCCACGCTGCCGCCGGCCATCACCGCATAGAATAAAAAGGCTGACAGTTCACCTGCCGTCATATCACCGGCAAACACTTGTCTGGCACCGAACCAGGCAATCAGGACGATCGCGCTGAGACTCATCAGCATAATTAATCCAATCAGCATAGAACGGTAATGGATACGGCGTCCGGCGGTTTCCATAATGGCATCCACGCCGGCCTTGAACTGGGATCGTTCCAAATCTGCTGCGTTGAACGCCTGTACAGTCATTATTTCATGTAAACTTTGATCAATATGCGCCCCCAAATCTGCCACCCTGTCCTGACTCAGACGGGCGTAATGACGTACCTGAGGGGCAAGCAAACGGATGGGGACTAACACCGCCGGCACCGCCAGTAATACGCACAAGGTCAGCACCGGGCTGGTAATGGTCATCAGCACCAGCGCGCCGGTGAAAGTGATAAAGGAGCGGATCGCCATCGACAGACTCATACCCACCACTGTTTGAATAATGGTGGTGTCGCTGGTGAAGCGGGAAATGACTTCTCCGGTGCGTAATTTGGCAAAGAAAGACGGTGGCAGGGTGAGCAAATGAGAAAATACGCTGATGCGTATATCGGCACTGATGCGTTCACCCAGCCAGGTCATCAGGTAAAAACGCACATAGGTTGCCAGGCTTGCCACCGCAGTAATCACAAGAACACCAATAATTGCCCGGTTCAGCATGTCTGCGTTGTCGTTCATAAAACCCTGATCGACGGCCAGCTTAATTCCCTGACCCAGAAGCAGCCACGCGCCGGAGGCCACCAGCAAGGCGATGATTGCGCCTGTCACCTGTATCCGGTAGCCCGTGAGCAGGGTCCGGATCCATTTAACAACCTGCCAGGTTGTTGCCTTATTCTTTCCTTGATCTGAAGTCATGCCGGTATCTCAAAAAACTCTGAACTTTGTATTTTACGCCACAGTTAACTATCAGGATTGCCGGATAAGACCACTTCGTCATTCAGCAAGACCAAAAACACAATAAATTTCTGACCCATAATTTGAATTTCACCGGAGATTGACCATAGTTAAACAACAGCAAAAGGTATTTTTAGTAGTCAGTCAGGTTCTGTGTTTGTTAAACAAGTGAACCGTCTCCGGGAGCCTCCATGCAAAACCTTTTACATTTATCTGTGATACGAGGAATATAGCAGTATGACTTTCTGGAGGTTTATTACGCCGGAACCGGCGTTATATACGGAAGTAAACGGTCATTATAATCACTTTATTCTTTTCCTTTCTCTGCTCGTTTCTACGCTGGCGGCCTACTCGTTAATTGTTGTGTTAAAACGGATGTGGCAAACCGAATTGTTGTCGACAAGACGGCAATGGAAGCGGTTTGGCAGTGTGACATTTGGGTTAGGGGTTTGGGCGATGCACTTCACCGGCATGCTCGCCTTTATGTTGCCTATCGGCATGTCATTTGATGTGGCATTGACTATGGTGTCTATATTGCCGCCCATTGTTGGCGCTTATATCGCTGCGAAACTCATAGCGACACAAGTATTCACCTTTGCCAATATTCAACTGAGTTCATTGAGTCTGGCGATCGGGATTGGGGCAATGCATTACACAGGCATGGAAGCTATGGAGACTGAAGCTGCCATGACCTACGATTTTGGCTTCTTCTTACTCTCCATCGTTTGCGCCTGGCTGTTTGCGATGGTTGCCATTTATATGGTGATTTACATACAGCGTAAAAACATTCGCGGGCAATTAGGATTGGTGGGGTGTGCCATGGTGATGGGCATGGCCATCGCGGGCATGCACTATGTGGCAATGTATGCGGTGCATTATTATTTGCCAGTAACATTTATTCCCTCAGAGACCGGGGGCCACGCTGAACCAGCCATTCTCGCACTGGCTATTACAACACTGGTATTCGTCATTTTTGCAACAACGCTGCTGGGGTCAATTTTCGACAAGCGTTTACAGGCTGCTGAGCTTACAGCCAAAGTCAGCGCTGCCAGAGAGAAAGACATCGTGGAAAACCTGGCTGACGGCTTGCTGGTGGTCAATGAAAATGGCCGGATTACCGGCGTGAATACTGTCGGACTCAGTTTGTTCGGATATAAAGATGCAGACCAGTTGCGCAACGAGGATATTACAAAGATCCTGCCCGGATTCGACATCCGGCTGCTCACAGGAGACGGTGAAGAAGGGAAGCAACAACACGTCATGCAACTGGACGGTAAACGGTCGGACGGCACTACCTTCCATTGCGAAATGAATTTTTCTCCTATGACCGTGGTTATACAGAACATGCATCTGTTCAACGTGGTTATCCGTGATATCACCCAACGACTTATGCTGGAAGACCAGTTGCGGCAGGCACAGAAAATGGAATCCATCGGCCAGCTTGCTGCCGGTATTGCTCATGAAATAAATACTCCGACGCAGTATGTGTCAGACAATATCTTCTTCTTAAAGGGCGCATCTGAAACCGGCATTTCTGTGATGAAAACCGTTCATGCGCTTCTCAACAGTAAGGATGAAGGCGAACAGGCTGAAATAAGAGCAGAACTTGAAGCTCTGATGAAGGGTGAAGATATTGAGTTCCTTATTGACGAGATGCCAGTGGCATTCGACCAGTCGGTTGAAGGTTTGCAGCGTATTGCAAAAATCGTCGGGGCGATGAAGTCTTTTTCCCATTCGGGTGACGAAAAAATGCATAAGGTCGACCTGAAAGAAGCAATCTCCTCAACCATTACGGTGGCCCGGGGAGAATGGCGTTATGTGGCCGACCTTGAAGCGGAGTTTTCTGAAGATGTACCGCTGGTGACCTGCAGCAGAGACGAAGTGAATCAGGTGGTACTAAACTTTATTGTTAATGCCGCCCATGCCGTAGAAGAAAAGTTTGGCCGCGAACGGATGGAAAAAGGTTTGATTCAGGTGCGTGTGTATCCTGCGGGTGACACGGTGATCATTGAGATTACCGACAATGGAACAGGCATGAGTAAAAAGGTATGCAAACGCATTTTTGAACCGTTTTTTACGACCAAACCGCCCGGTAAAGGAACAGGGCAGGGGCTTTCACTGGCCTATGCAGTGATTATAGAAAAGCACAAAGGCCAAATATTAGTTAACAGTGAAGTTGGACTGGGAACTACCTTTAAAATTGTTTTACCGGTGGAACACCCGCAGACCGTTGAAAGTGAGCTCAGTGATGAAAATACTCTTTGTTGATGATGAAAAAATGGTGCTCAACGGCCTTAAACGGGCGTTGTATCAGACCGGCTGGAAAATCAGTATTGCTGACTCGCCGCAAAAAGGGCTGGAGGCTATCGCCTCCGGTACGCCTGATGTGGTCATTACCGACATTATGATGCCGGTGATGAACGGTGTTGAATTTCTTGAGAAAGTGAGCGAAGGCAACCCGGTGATCAGTCGTTTCGTGTTATCAGGCCAGGCGAATGAGAGTTTAATACTGCAGGGAAGTCAGGTGTCTCACTGCTGGTTTACGAAACCCTGCTCACATGGTTTGCTGACCCAGCATTTACGTGCTGTTGAGGAAGTGAATCAGACATTTCCGGATAGTGCTGCTTGTCAGTCGATGGCAGCCAGTTCGCCTTTGTTTAATTCTTTTACCTTGCTGAAACAGTTCATGCAATGCGTCAATTCCAATTTGTGCGAGCTCACTGCATCTGTACGGCCTGACATCAATGATAATATGAAAAAGGCCGTGTCCCTTTGTGGAGAACGTTTTTTCGGGCAGGGAGATTACAGTGATTTCAAGGATGCATCATTGAAACTGACACTGGGGGAGAGTCAGTTTTATGCGTTGTTGTTCACCGCTGAGTTAATGATGCGGCTGCCGGGTTTATTAAACGACCCTGCAGTTGGCGCCAGGCTGGAACAGGCACTTTCCCGGTGCAAAGACCATGCTACCCCCCTTAATGCACTGGTTCTGATGATCATGGCGTTGAAACAGGATTTGCTGGCCGGTGTAACCATCCCGGCAAAAGTTTCACCCCGACAGGCATTGTTATTTATGCTGCATATGTGGAACTTACCTTACCCCATCATCCACACCGTATCGGAAAAGGTGTCCTGAGGCGCTTTTTTCATCACTAAACTTGCAATTAAAGCGTAGATCCGTATAATGCCGCGGCCTTCTTGTTGGCGCTGACTTTTCAGTGCTTTCAACGAGGTAAGTTAACGGTAACGCTACAACGAGTTTGAGGCAACTATGGTTACTATTCGTTTACAGCGTGGTGGCGCGAAAAAGCGTCCATTTTATCAAGTAGTTGTGGCTGACAGCAGCCGCGCAAGAAACGGTCGTTTCATCGAAAACGTCGGTTTCTTCAACCCAACTGCACAAGGTCAGGCAGAACGTCTGCGTTTAGATCTTGAGCGTGTTGAATACTGGGTTGGTGTTGGCGCGAGCTTATCTGAGCGCGTTAACAGCTTGGTAAAAGAAGCTAAAAAAGCGGCAGCGTAAGCTGTCCTTAATCTGGTAGGTAAAGATGAGTCAAGCGTCTGACAAAGTGATTATTGGCAAGATCGGGGCATCGTATGGTGTGAAAGGTTGGGTCAAGATCAACAGCTTTACTGATGTACCAGAAGGTATTTTTGACTATTCACCGTGGCAACTCAGTGATGGTAAAGAATACCGGATTGATCAGTGGCGACCCCACGGTAAAAGTCTGGTGGCGAAAGTTGTCGGTGTAGAGAGTCGTGATGACGCAGAGCGCATCAAGAATCTGGACATCGCAATTAACGAAAACCAGTTACCTGAACTTGGTGAAGGTGAATTTTACTGGCGGGAGCTCACCGGCATGCAGGTCGTAACTACGCAAGGTTACGATTTGGGTGTGGTGAAAGATGTGTTTAACACTGGCGCAAATGACGTTTTGCAGGTCCGCGCCAAAGTGAATGACGCATTTGGTCAAAAAGAAAGATTATTGCCGTATGTGATGGACTCCGTCATTAAATCGGTAGATAAGGCTGCAAGTGTAATTACGGTAGACTGGGACCCGGGGTTCTAGTGACTGCGGAGAAATGGTTCGGCGTTATCAGTTTGTTTCCTGATATGTTCGCACCCTTCATGCAACAAGGCGTTGTGGGACGGGCTGTGAAATCAGGCATTCTGGATGTCGACATGTTTAACCCACGTGATTACACACACGATCGTCATCGTACCGTCGATGATCGCCCTTATGGCGGTGGTCCGGGTATGTTGATGATGGTGAAGCCTTTAACTGACGCCATCGCCGCGGCAAAACAAGCCGGCGGTGAACATGCAAAGGTGATTTACTTATCACCACAGGGTAAAAAGCTGGATCAGGCAGGGGTTAAACGCCTTGCTACTAACGATCGCATGATATTTATCTGCGGACGTTACGAAGGAATCGATGAGCGCGTCATTGAGGCCCATGTTGACGAAGAATGGTCAGTAGGGGATTACGTGCTAAGTGGCGGCGAACTGCCAGCGCTTGTGCTCATGGATGCGGTAGCCAGAATGGTGCCGGGTGTACTCGGTCATCAGGCTTCTGCCATTGAAGATTCTTTCACCGACGGGTTACTGGATTGTCCGCATTATACGCGGCCTGAAGTACTCGACGGTAAAGCGGTTCCTCCTGTGTTGTTGAGCGGTGATCACGAAAAAATCAGACAGTGGCGACAGATGCAATCGCTGGGCAGAACCTGGCAGCGTCGCCCCGAGTTATTAAACCACCTAGCTCTGACTGAGGAGCAGCAGCGTCTTCTTGAAGTATTCAAGTCGCAGTTGCAGCAAGATGACAGTTAACTAGGACGAGAGGATATGATGAGCAAAGTCAGTCAAGATATCATCAAGAAAATTGAGCAAGCACAGCTCAAAGCTGATGTTCCTGCATTTGGTCCAGGTGACACAGTAGTAGTAAAAGTTCGCGTTACTGAAGGTGACAAAGAGCGTCTTCAGGCGTACGAAGGTGTTGTTATCGCTAAGCGTAACCGTGGTCTTCACTCGTCTTTTACCGTACGTAAAATTTCAAGCGGCGAAGGCGTAGAGCGTGTGTTCCAAACACACAGCCCGGCGGTTTCTTCTATTGAAGTTAAACGTCGTGGTGCAGTTCGTCGTGCTAAGCTTTACTATCTGCGTGAGCGTTCAGGTAAATCTGCACGTATCAAAGAGAAGCTTAACTAAGATTACTAATCCTTGCGTTACTGTTAACTATGAAAAAGCCCGCTTTAAGCGGGCTTTTTTGTGTCTTCTGAAAAAACCTTTACAGCCAGCCTTTCTGTTCTGCGATTCTGGCTGCATCAACACGGTTTGTTGCCCCGAGTTTGGCAATGGACTCTGAGAGATAATTTCGAATCGTGCCTTCTGACAGAAATAACTGAGATGCAATTTCTTTGGTTTTTAATCCGTCGCTGGCGAGTTTCAGCGCCTTACGCTCCTTTTCAGACAGGGGGTTATTGTCATCTAATGCCAGTAAAGCCAGCTCAGGATCAATGACACGTTCTCCACGATTGATTTTCCTTAACGCTGAGATAAGATAATCACTGTCAGATTCTTTTAAAATAAAGCCTTTTGCACCAAGCTGCATAGCCCGTTTAATATAACCGGGTTTAGAAAATGTCGTCATAAATACCACAGTGCCGGCAAAACCTGAGTCCTGTAACTTACGGGCCATGTCCAGGCCACTCAGATTTGGCATTTCGATGTCAGACAAAATCATATCGGGATGAGGATTGTTACTAAGCCATGAGATGGCAGCTTCCCCGTCCACACACTTTCCGGTGACAGTGATGTCATCTTCCAGATCCAGTAAACTGGCGATAGCATCCCGCACCAGTGACTGGTCTTCGACAATGAGTAACGAAATAGCCTGCATAGTTATTCTCCGGTGTGTAAGGTCAGTCTGACCCTTGTAGCGTCGCCACTCGTTATCGACATCTCTGCACCTATTAAGCCTGCGCGTTCTCTGATGCCAGTCAGTCCATTTCCCGCATCAATAACCGCATGCTTACCATTATCTTCAATCGTTATCGCTAACATTCCGTCTTCCCGCAGGGCTGAAAGACTCACAAGATTCCCCTTGCTGTGCCGCAAAATATTGGTAAATACTTCTTTTACGACCAGCGCGAGATGAGATTCTTGCAAGGCGCTGAGACCGCTAAATGCATCGTCGTGAACAGAGGCGTTGACTGCAAAGCCCAGTTCAGAGAGTGCGCGGGTGTTTTTGGTAATTTCTTCCGAAACGCTGAGTTTTTTCAGGTCGCTGACTGCATGACGGATCTCGCTTAAAAGAGACTGAGAAAGATGTGCAAGCGCTTTTACTTCCCGGTGTGCTTCCTGCGTGCGGCCTTTTTCGATGAGTTTCCCCGCTAACTGTGCTTTCAGTGACATGCTGCTTAGTGCGTGGCCGGCAATGTCATGGAGGTCACGGCCAATGCGTTCCCTTTCTGCAATAGCACTGAGCGCACTCAATGACTCTGCGTGTCTGGCATCTTTGAGCTGGCTCCAGGTTTCCTTACGTTCCATTACGCCAAAGCAAAAAAGTACAAGCAGGTTAATTAATGAAGCGAGAAAAAATAGCAGGTGATCATCAAACCAGAATAATTGTAAGCCTGTTAAGGACAAACCGGTAAACAGTACAAATGCGATACCGGCGGAAACCGGGTAGTAGTAGCCGGCAATATATGCAATAAAGCCAAATAGTACAGACGCTCCCGGATTGTAAAAGCTGATGGTAAATGACAGGGCCGTCAAAGCCGACAAAGGCAGGGGCAGGGTAGATAGCTTGCAGTGAATGGCAAGCAGATACAGAGCCACAAACAGGATGTATCCGCAGCCAAAGATCACTAACTCCCGGGGAGCAACTGATTCAGCATAAAAAAGAGGGACAAAATAAGATAACGAGAAAATTAATGAACTGTAAGACCATTTTTTCTTGGATCCTTCCGACAGTAACGGTAGCTGAGCAGCATGCATAACTGATGAATTCCTTCCTTATTGGAATACGACGGCAGATTTGCTGGTAATTAATAGTGTACCCGAAAGTATGAGCACTATTCCCGCAACAGCGTAAGTGTCGAATTTTTGGTTCCAAAATACAACTGACGCAGTGACAATAAGCGCAATGCCCATCCCCGACCATATTGCATAAGCGACACCAATACCCATATTTTTTAATACGGCCGCAAATATCATTCCTGAGATTGCATAAAGAGCAATTGACGCAGAGCCATAATGCCATTTTTCCCAGCCGTCCGACATTTTTAAACAAAGTGTGGCAGCAACTTCTGTGAAAATGGCGCAAGCAAGTAATACATAAATCATGGTGTTCTCCTTATTGTGCAAGCCGGGCTTGCAGCGGGTTCAGTTCCGGTTAAATGTACTCAATGTTGAAGCATGTTCAGTATGGCTTGAGCGGTTGCCTGTTGTAAGTCACAAACATCATCAGTGTCAGATGACAAATGTCATGATAAATAATAATTATCTAATGTTAATGATAATAATTATTATTTGAAATTCGCTATGTCCTCTTTATAATGTCGTCCGAATTTTCACTTTGGTTAAGAGCAGGTTTCACAATGACTAAAAAGCACATTTTTGCGCTTTCACCTATCATGCTGGCAATGGCTGTACAGGCGCAGAATGCTGATGCAGACAACAACGGTGCGCAAGCGGATGAAGACAATATCGAAGTAATCCGAATTGTTGAAAGTCGCGTTCAGCGTATCAGTTCAGGCGCGACAGGCCTGGGGCTGGACAGCTTTGATACGCCACAGTCGCTGTCGATTCTGGAATCTGATCTGATTGAAGACTACCGCTTAAGTGATATCAACAGCCTGTTTAAACAGGTGACAGGTATTAACGTCGATCAGTCTGAAACCGACCGGACATACTTCAACGCCCGTGGTTTTGACATCACCAGTATGCACATTGACGGCTCGGGCATTCCTTTCGGCGATATTTTTGTCGGCGACCTGGATACGGCAATTTATGAAAAGGTTGAGTTTATCCGTGGTTCAAACGGTCTGATCACCGGTCTGGGTAATCCGTCCGGGACGGTAAATTACGTGCGCAAACGCCCCGGTAACGAAACCGAAGCCAGTGTTGACTTTACACTGGGACGCTGGGCATCCATGCGAACTGTGGCTGACGTATCCACACCACTGACTGATTCCGGCAGCTGGGCAGCCCGTGTGGTGGTGGCCCATCAAAATAAAGAAAGCTGGCTGAACCTGTACGAAAATGAACGTAATGTGTTCTACGGTATCGTTGACGGACAGCTGAGTGACAGCGTGACTGTGATGTTCGGCTATTCGCATCAGGACAACAACAGTGACGGTGTAACCTGGGGCGCAGTGCCTTTAATTTATTCAGATGGCACCCAGGTTGATTTCGACCGTTCTACCACGACAGCGATGGACTGGACATACTGGGATACCCTGAATAAAACCGCCTTTGCCGAACTGAACTGGTTTATTAACGATAACCTGCAATATACGTCGAAGCTGAACCACATCCGTTATGAAGATCATTCAGCATTATTCTATACCTACTCCAACACGGGTTTAGAGGCCGACACAGGTCTGGGAATGCTGGGTTATCCCGGCAGATTTGATGCCGAAGATAAAACCCTAATCTGGGATAACAACCTGCAGGGCGTGTTTCAGGCCTGGGGCAGGGAGCAAACATTTAATGTCGGTATCAGCCTGGCTGATGCAGAAACCAGCGATCTGGATGCCGGCGCACTGAGTGGCTTTGATGACATGCCTGCTCTGCCTGGCTGGACGGGAACTGAAGTGGCACTCCCTGAGTGGGCGGCGCCTTATCAAGCGGGTTATACCGACATTTCATTAAACCGTTTTTACGGCTCAGTACAGCTTGCGGTTACCGATGCGCTTGATTTGGTGCTTGGTGTCAGCTTTGTTGACTATGAAAACGAGGGTGAGTCCTGGGGCGCGTCAACCTCTACGACTGAAGATGGCAGCAGCCCGTATATCGGCTTTACCTGGGAAGTACTGGAAGGCCTGAATGTATACGGCAGCTACAGCGATATTTATCAGCCACAGTATTACCTGAATGAAGATCTTCAGCCTCTGGGTTCAGCAGAAGGCCGCAGCTATGAAATGGGCGTTAAGAAAGAGTTCGCAAACAACTTCCTGCTGACTGTTGCACTGTTCAGAACGGAACAGGAAAACCTGTATGAATTCATCGAATACGGCGATGGTGACGGTGTTGATGACGACGATTACTCAGATGACTTTAATTATGCGCTGTACCGTGGTGTAACCGTAGACTCAAACGGTTTTGAAGTTGAACTGTCCGGTGCAATCACTGATGAGTTATCTGTTCAGGGTGGTTTAACGGTGCTGAGCATGGATGACGAGAACGGCGATGAAGCCCGTAACTTTATTCCCCGTCGAACTTTTAAGATGCTGGCGGACTATGCTCCTGTGTGGAATGAAAAGCTTAATATGGGTCTGTCTGCCCGGTATCAGAGTGAAACTTATTTCACATCAGGTTATGGCCGTATTACTCAGGATGCATACGCTGTGCTGGGCGGTTATGTGACCTACAGCTTCAGTGATAATCTGTCTTTCAGCCTGAATTTGGATAACATTACTGACGAGAAATACCTCAGCTCAGTAAGAACCGAGCAGGCATTCTACGGATCACCGACAAACTACAGTCTGACGGTTAGCTGGGATTATTAATTCCTGCTGACAATGTAACAAAATGCCCGCCTGAGTAGCGGGCATTTTTGTGTCTGTGATAGGCTTTCTCTTCCCCATCTTTACAGGCATTTCTGAATGGAAAACGGCACTTCACTTTTACAGCACAATCCTGAATTTCTGAACATGCTGGCAGGGGAATGGTATCTCACTAATGATGCCGGCCTCAGGCAGGCAAGAGCGCAGGCAAAACAGTTGTGTCATCAGGCTGACGTTCTCTCAGGAACGGAAAAGTCACAGTTACTCAGTCAACTTATTCCCGGTGCCACGGGCTTACAGACAGGTCGTCACTTTAATTGTGATTACGGATTTCAAATTGTTTGCAGGGGTGTGTTTACCGCTGGTTGTTATTTGACCATTCTTGATGGCGCTTCTGTGGAAACCGGCGATAATGTAAGGGCCGGAGATAATGTGGTTATTGCCACCGTTGAGCATCATAAAGATCCGCAAAAGCGACTTGCCGGATGGCAACGGGCACGTCCTGTGGTGATAGGGAGCAATGTAACTATCGGAAATGGCGTAACAATTCTGCCGGGCACCGTAATAAAAGACAATACAGTCATCCCCGACGGCGCAGTCGCAGGCCGGCGATAACCTGGTCTTTAGAACGATTTTGCCGGCGTAGTGTCAAAAAAGTCTCCGGTGGTGGTTGCGGCCTTTATCAAAAATTGATAAAAAGTCAACGAGCTACGCCAATAAAGATTTTTGTATTCTGTAAACTTAGATTTACATCGTGAGCGGGCAGTTAAAATACCGTGTAGCGCCGGCGGCAATTTTGCAAAAGGTCACTGCAGGCAGGCCAACCAATTTTATTTTATGAAGAGAGTCTCATGATTAAGGACACCGTTAACAACGTACACGTCAGTGCTGAACAGGTACTGATCACTCCGGATGATTTAGCTAAAGAATTGCCGGTTTCTGATGAAGCCCTTTCGGCTATCTCTGAATCCAGAAAAATTATTTCCGATATTATTCATGGCCGTGACCACCGTTTACTGGTGATCTGTGGTCCCTGTTCCATTCACGACATCGACGCTGCGAAAGATTATGCGCTGCGCCTGAAAGAACTTCATGAGTCGTGCAAAGATACCCTTTTCATTGTTATGCGTGTGTATTTTGAAAAACCACGTACAACCACAGGCTGGAAAGGGCTGATAAATGACCCGCACCTGGACGGTACGTTTGATATTGAAACCGGCCTGCGTAAAGCCCGTGAGTTACTGATCTGGTTAGCAGAGCTGGAAATCCCTGTTGCGACAGAAGCGCTGGATCCAATCAGCCCGCAATATCTGGCAGAGCTGTTCAGCTGGAGTGCTATCGGTGCCCGTACTTCTGAGTCTCAGACCCACCGTGAAATGGCATCAGGTCTGTCTATGCCTGTCGGATTCAAAAACGGCACAGACGGCAGTCTGGATATTGCAGTGAATGCGCTGAAATCAGCTGCTTCCGGTCACAGCTTTATGGGTATTAACAAACAGGGGCAGGTAGCGGTGATTTCTACCAGTGGTAACCCTGACGGCCATATCATTCTGCGTGGCGGTAAACAACCAAACTACGACTCCGTTTGTGTGTCTGATTGCGAAGTTGATTTGGAAAAAGCCGGTCTGACTGCCGGACTGATGGTGGACTGCAGTCACGCTAACTCCTCCAAAGATTACCGTCGTCAGCCGCTGGTTGCACAGAACGTGGTTAACCAGATCCTGGAAGGTAACCAGTCGATTATCGGTATAATGCTCGAAAGTCATATTAATGCCGGTAACCAGAAAGGGGATGGTGTGCCTGTTGACGAGCTGGAGTACGGTGTGTCAATCACTGACGGATGTATTGACTGGGAAACCACAGATACGCTTATTACCCAAACCAGAGATAAGCTGATAACTGTGTTACCATTGCGCCAAAATAAACGGTCTGCTGTAGCCTGAAGCTGCAGCGCCTCTCTTCAGAGTCGCAACATGACGGATCATTCCAGTAAACTGGCCGCACTGCGGTCAGGTATTGACGAGCTCGATGCTGAGCTCGTTTCTTTATTATCCCGGCGGGCAAAACTGACCACTCAAGTTGGTCAAATCAAAGCGGAAACAGGCATGCCTGTGTATGTGCCCGAGCGGGAAAAAGAACTCATTGCCTCAAGACGTGCCGATGCAGAAGCTGCCGGTGTATCGCCTGATTTAACCGAAGATTTACTGCGCAGGATCATGCGTGAGTCTTATCACACCCAGAATAACCGCTACCGCTGTATTAATCCTGATATTCAGCAGGTTGTTATTGTCGGTGGTGCCGGTGCGCTGGGTAAAGTCATCGTCAGTCTGTTTGAAAAGTCCGGTTATCCGGTGGCAGTGGTAGAAAAAGACGACTGGTCAAAACCGGAAACGGAACAGTTTTTTGCGCGGGCAGATCTGGTGATTGTTGCCGTACCTATTACACTGACTGAAGCGGTGATCAGACAACTGGATGCATTGCCTGAACATTGTGTGCTGGCTGACATCACCAGTATTAAAGTCAAGCCTCTGACCACCATGCTGGCGTGCCACAAAGGTCCGGTGGTGGGTTTACACCCCATGTTCGGACCCGATGCGCCCGGTATGATAAAGCAGGTTGTGGTGGTATGTGATGGCAGGGGAGAAGCCAGCTATCAGTGGTTGATTGAGCAAATGCGCACCTGGGGTGCCACTGTTCATCACAGCACGGCAGAAGAGCACGATCGGGCTATGGCCTTTATTCAGGTAATGCGCCACTTCAATACATTTGTTTATGGCGCCCATTTGCAGGGTGAAAACCCGGATCTGGAAACTCTGACAGTATTCAGCTCACCGATTTATCGTCTTGAACTGGCAATGGTAGGCCGCCTGTTCGCTCAGTCGCCGCAACTCTACGCAGACATTATCTTCAATAATCCTGATAACTTTGCGTTGTTAAAGCGTTTTCATGAGCGTTTCGGACAAGCATTATCGTTATTAGAAAAAGGCGATAAACAGGCATTTATCGATGAGTTTGACCGCATTGGCAGCTGGTTCGGAGATTACGCGAAAAAATGTCTTGTCGACAGTAAACAGCTTTTATTAAAAGCCGACGATGATGAGATGTTGAGAAAAAATTAATTATCTTTATTTGATATTTAATTAATAGAAAAAGGTGGACGTTTGTCTGCTTTTTTGTTTTGTATGATATTTAACTCAAATTCGTCGAATTAAAAGGTGATTTTACAATTAATTCAAGGTTAGTGTTCACTATCAATAAAGTTACTGTTTAGTTGGGCTTTATTTAGGTTTCACTGATGTGTGTAAAAATTATTCATCCACTGTCTTTAAAATGTAATTAAAAGTAAAAAATGGAATTTTTGTCGCTATTTCCCCTTTTGTAAATTGATTTACACAGCTGGAATATGATTTATTCCCCGCCGCGATTTCAGTCGCACAAATATAACCATCAATAATCAGAACTTCGTAATTGTCTGATTTCAGATAATGCAAATAGTTCAGGGGAACTAAAAAGTGAACATCAATCCTAAAATCGCCCAATCGATTAAAATTGCATTTGCAATGGGAGCAGCTTCAACCCTTCTAACGACAACACACGCCTTCGCACAGGATACAGCCACAGCTGAACAGCAGGTTGAAAAAGTGCAGGTTACCGGCTCACGCATTAAGCGTACCGACATGGAAACGGCCAGTCCCGTTGCAATCATCAGCGCTGAAGACATTTCTTTAGGCAGCTACACGTCGGTTGAACAGGTTTTACAACAAAGTCCTGCTGCCAGTGGTATGGCAACAGGTGCCGCATCGAACAACGGCGGTGTGGGGGCTGCCCGCATTAACCTGCGTGGTTTAGGCGCCAACCGTACACTGGTACTGGTTAATGGGCGCAGAATGGTAAATTCCGGTACCGGCGCAGACTCTTCGGTTGACCTTAACACTATCCCGCTGGCGGCAATCAAGCGTATTGAAGTACTGAAAGACGGTGCTTCTGCGGTATACGGCTCAGACGCTGTTGCCGGTGTGGTTAACATCATGACAAAAGACGACTTTGAAGGTTTTCAGATTGATGTCGGTTATGCAGGCAGTGATGAGGGTGATGCCAACACAGGTAACATCAGTATTGTAACCGGTGCAGGCGGCGATAAAGGCAATATCGTTCTGGGTATCAGCTATGTTGACCGTGGCTCTGCCATGCAGGGCGACCGTGGTTTCTCTGCCTGTCCTGACAACGATTATGATGCAGAAGGTAACTGCCAGTCAGGCAGTTCCTATGTACCGGGTGGTGCATACAATGCGGGCGACGGCTGGGGAACACTGGACAGTGATAAGAACTTCTCTGAAGGTTACACGCCTTACAACTACTCTGAGCGTTCTTATCTGTACACGCCGCAGGAACGTATCGGCTTATTCGCGAACGGTAATTACAACCTGACTGATGATGCACAGGCATACATGGAATTTTTGTATACCAAGCGTACATCCACGCAGCAAATGGCGCCGTCTCCGATCAGTGCAACCCTGACCGCTGATGCGACAGGTAACCCTTTCGGTGTCGCAACCTCCATGCGTCGTCGTATGACAGAAGTGGGTGACCGGGTTTTCGATCAGACCACAGATACCATCCGTTCAGTCGTCGGATTCCAGGGCTATCTGGATATCGGTAACGGTTTTGACTGGGATGTGTCTTACACCTACGGCCGTAACGATGCCACAGACCGTTCTTCCAATTACATCAACCTGACTAAAATTTATCAGACCATGGACACTGATGTGTGTGACGATGTCACGATTCCTTGTCAGGACTGGTTCGCCACTGAAGGCAACATTACTCAGGAAACTCTGGATTACATCACTTATACCGACCAGGCATCCGGTGGTAACCAGTTTACTTCCTGGAATGTAAACCTGTCGGGAGAGCTTTTTGAACTGCCAGCCGGTTTCGTCGGCTTTGCCGGTGGTGCGGAATACCGTAAAGAGAAAGGCTGGTATCAGCCTGATGCGGTAACTGTTGCAGGTGATGGCAGCGCCTCGGCGCAGGATCCTACATCCGGCGGCTACGACACCACGCAGGTTTACGCAGAATTTGCTGTGCCTTTACTGGCTGACGTCCCCGGAGCAGAAGAGCTGTCTCTTGATGCCGCTATCCGCTGGTTTGATTACAGCACGTTTGATTCTGATATCACCTGGAAGCTGGGTCTGACCTGGCGTGTAAACGAAGATCTGATGTTCCGTGGTGTGGCGTCTACTGCATTCCGTGCACCCACCGTCGATGAACTGTACGGCGGTAACGTGGGTTCCTTCGATTACCTGGTTGATCCGTGCTCAGGCTATGGCAGCCTGGATACCGCGTCAAACGTATATCAGGCTTGTAATGCGCAGATTGGTAACACCTCTTATGCGTACACGGATTCTCAGATTGAGAATACCTACGTGACCATTGATAACCTGAGCCCGGAAGAGGCTGATACTTATACATTAGGTGTGGTGTACAGCCCGTCTTTTGTGGAAGGCTTATCAATGACACTGGATTATTTCACCATTGAATTGAGCAACGCAATTTCCCGTATCGATACACAGTCTTATCTGGACAGCTGTTACGGTGGTGATGAAGAAGCTTGTAGTGTTCTGAGCATCGTCCGTGACGATATCACCGGTAACATTGATTATATGGAATCACCGCTGACTAACGTGGGTACCCTGAAAACCCGTGGTGTTGATGCCAATGTGACCTATAACTTCGACGCACTGGGTCTCAACTGGAACGTTAACTGGGATACCACCCGTCTGCTTGAGTACACCGAAGACAATGTGGAATACACAGGTAAAATCGACGGTAACAACGGTGGATTTGCAGAGTGGAAGTCTAACTTTGCGATTAAAGCCGGTACTGATGACTGGAAGCTGCGCTGGAAGATGCGCTACATCGGTGGCATGACAGACGATTACTATCTGGAATCGTACGGTCTGATGACTGATGTGGGTACTGTGGTGTACCACGATGTTTCAGGTGAATACTACATCAATGATCAGTGGTCAGTGTCTGCCGGTATTGACAACCTGTTTGATAAAACGCCTCCGTACCTCTATTCGTACAACGATATGAACACAGTACCGGAAGTTTACGACGTGCTGGGCCGTTATTTACACGCCCGCATCACTGCACGCTTCTAAGCTTTGTGCAATATGAGTAAAGCAAGTCCTCAAACATGCTTGCTTTACTCTGATTGAACTGCGCAACCGGTCGTCTCCCTGGTACCGTGTTGCGCTTTTTTTTTAGTTAAAAGCTGAATGTGCGGCTGACACTGGCAAATAATCTTGCATCCGCCGTGTCGTAACTCAATGTTGTATCCTCCGCTGCAATCTCAATATCAAAACCATGAAACTGCGTCTGATACGCCACTTTGTAATGCACATAACTGCTGTCACCGGTATCCCACTGATATTTTTCTTCATCCAGTGAATGAGAGTTATCAACTGTCAGCTGTATTGCATGGTTGTCTGCAATACTGAACGTATGGGCGACTTTCCCGATGACATGGTCTGCGCCGGTACCGAAATAATCCCACGAATACCACAGTGTGGTTTCTGTTATACCCAGACGGTGGGTAAAAATCAGTTTTCCGTACATCTCCGGGTAGTTATATTCGCTGGCTGCAGAGCTGCCATAGTAGCTGTAGTAAGCAATACCGAAATCAGCATCTGTTGAATCATTCAGTGACTGATAATAACCGGTGTAAAAATCCAGTTCGCGGTTTGCTGAATCGCCGTAATCCACATTGGATGTCCAGCTGCCCGCATACCAGCCGTTGTCAGCCGCATAGTCGATACTACCCTGAAGGGCCGGATCATTCTGCGTCTGACTTACCCCGTTAAATATGTAATCAGAGGCGCCGGTTACCGTGGCTGACCAGTCCGCCAGCGCGGCTGGTGCAACGGCAAGTGAGCAAATCGCTACCATTTTTGAATATGTAAACTGCATATATTCTCCTTACTGCATGGTTTCGATTTTTTCAAAATCGAGTTCATTTTCTTTCGGTGAGCTGTCTATTTTTCTGACCGGTGTGAATTTCTTGTACAGAATATAGCCCAGACAGCAATAGAACAGGGCAATCACCAGGGCGCCGACCCACTGAATTTTCAGGAAGTCGATTTTGAACAGCATGGTCAGTGCTGCCAGTGCGATGAAGTTCAGGAAGAAGTACTTCCATTTACCCAGTCGTCCAGACGACAGATTCAGGTTGTCGGTATATAAACGAATGAGGGAATCCAGCGAGTTGATCACGAACACAATACCCACAAACACCATGGCGATGTTGCGGATCCCGGTGGTGTCTAAACCGGCCTCGTGATAGTGATACAGCACACCAAACCACAGTGCGATGGGAATCGAGGGGAAGATCAACATCGCTGACAGCACCTGCCAGGTTTTTAAGCCGCCGACGAAGCGGGAAGTAAACTGACCAATCATGATGCTCCAGGCAAACCACCAGAACAGATAAAACGCGTGATAGTTATTCAGCGGGAACAGAAAGTGCTCAATATTTGCGAAATAGCCGCCCAGCAGGGATGTGGCAGCGAAGTATTCTGAAATGTCACTTTTACCCCACAAGAAAGCACCGCCCCACATGAATGCGATGAGCGAGATAAACAACCAGGTCGTAGAAACACTTAAAATTCTGACGTATTTAATATCTGTGCTGCTGTACACCGAAAAAGCGATGGCTGCGAACACGATAAGATAAAACACAGGTACTATGGACTCGCCATCTCCGAGGGACGGCAAATACCATGGCAGGTTTTTAAGAAGCAGGAACGCCGTAAATGCACAGGTACCGATGATCACCATGTTATTGATGAACTTTACCCAGCTGATTTCAAAGAATTTTACCTTCGGCTCGATGACACAAAAGTAAAAACAGGTAACAAAGTAAAAAGCCCAGATGAAGAAGCCCCAGAACCCGAACTCAATGGCGAGAGGGTTGGTAAAGGCATACTCCGGGTTTGCCGGGGTATCGGCATAGGTGCTGAACTCCGTCAATGGAAACATGATCAGTCCTACATCCAGTCCTGAAGTAAACAGAATGGAAATGAAGGTCAGTGTTTTCACCGGCGTCACACCGATCATGGTTAAGTTGCCCCATTTCCACAAAATGAAAACAATGGCGATAAGGGTTAGCGCGATACCGGCGCTTAACCATAAATTCATAGGTTACTCCTGATTGTTCACCGGCGATTCAACGCCCATGACACCCATATCTCTGCTGCGCTGACGTTGCTTCCACTTGAGATCGCCGAGCACATCACGGTTCTCTGAAGCCAATGGTTCATTACCCAAAATCAGATCGGCAGCCCGCTCAGCCACCATGATGGTCGGTGCATTCAGGTTACCGTTAGGAATGGTGGGGAAGATGGACGAGTCAACCACGTGCAGATTAGCGATACCGTGTACCCTGGTTTGCGAGTCGACCACGGCCATATCATCCTCACCCATTCTGCATGAGCAGGAGGGGTGGTAGGCACTTTCCACCGCCCGGCGGACAAATGCATCGATTTCCTCATCAGTCTGCACCTGTTTGCCGGGCTGGATTTCTTCGCCACGGTATTTGTCAAAGGCAGGCTGATTGATGATTTCGCGGGTCAGTCTGACGCAGGCGCGAAAGCCTTCTATGTCATCCTGATGTTGCAGGTAATTAAACTGTATTGCCGGAGCCTGTGACGGATCCGCTGATTTTACATGCACGAATCCACGACTCTTTGGTTTGTTGTGGCCAATGTGCACCTGGAACCCGTCACCTTTCACTGCGCTTTTTCCATCGTAACGCATGGCGGCGGGTAAAAAATGGTATTGCAGATCAGGCCATTCCACACCTTCTTTCGAACGGATAAAGCCGCAGGACTCAAAGTGATTCGTAGCACCGAGGCCATTTTTAAACAGCAGCCAGCGGGCTCCGATCAGGCCTTTTGAAATCCAGTCCAGTTTGCGGTTCAGTGTGACAGGTTCTTTGCAGTAGAACTGAAAATAAAACTCCAGATGGTCCTGCAGGTTTTCTCCCACACCGGGTAAGTGATGTTGACAATCAATACCGGCTTTTTCGAGTACTTCGCGGTTACCGATACCGGATAGTTGCAACAAATGAGGAGATCCGATGGAACCGGCACTGAGAATAACAGCCTTGCTTGCAAATGCTTTTTCAGTGCCGTCTTTGCCGGTGAACTGAATACCTTTTGCGACTTTGCCTTCCAGCAGGACTTTTTCAACAGTCGCCAGGGTCACAATGGTCAGGTTGTCACGGTGCTTAACCGGATCCAGATAAGCCCTTGCGGCAGAGCAACGTTTTCCGCCTTGCACGGTCATGTGCATCGGGCCAAAACCTTCCTGCTGTGCGCCGTTGTAATCGAGCGTTTCTGCATAACCCGCCTGTTTGCCCGCTTCAATGAAAGCGGTATAAAGGGGGTTCTGCATCTGGTTGCCGTTATTTGTTCCCAGCGGGCCGTCTTCTCCGCGGTAGGCGTTGGCACCTTCGTACCAGTCTTCTGCACGTTTAAAATAAGGCAGACAATGTTGATAATCCCATTGCTCAGCACCGTGCTCTGCCCATTCATCAAAATCGCGGGCATGGCCCCGTACGTACACCATTCCGTTTATTGATGATGAGCCACCCAGCACCTTTCCTCTCGGGCAGTGCATTTCACGGTCATCAAGATAAGGCTCCGGTTCCGTGTGAAACTGCCAGGCGTATTTGTCGGTATTCATCGGAATCGACAGGGCAGTGGGCATCTGAATGAAAATGCTTTTATCACTGCCGCCGGTTTCTACCAGTAATACCTTATGCTGCGTATTGGCAGACAAGCGGTTTGCCAGCACACAGCCTGCAGAGCCCGCACCGACGATAATGTAGTCATACTGTTTCATCGTGACTCCTTAAAACGGTGCTTCAAGTGGTGTCATGCCCATGTATACTGATTTTGTCTGGGTATACTGATCAAGGGTTTCGATACCGTTCTCACGGCCGATGCCGGATAGCTTGTAGCCGCCCACAGGCATTTCAGCAGGAGAAGCGCCGTAGTTATTGACCCAGCAAATTCCGGCTTTCAGCAGGTGGATGACACGATGAGCCCGCTGTACATCTTTGGTCATGATGCCTGCTGCCAGGCCCAGAGGGGTGTTATTAGCACGGTCTATCACTTCGTCTTCATCTTTGAAGGTCAGAATACTCATGACAGGGCCGAAGATTTCTTCCCTGCAGATAGTCATGTCGTCCGAACAGTCAGTGAAAATGGTTGGTGCCACGAAATAGCCGTTGGGGGCATCGTCCGGTTGCAACGTCGTGCCGCCGGTGAGCAGTGTCGCGCCTTCAGCTTTTCCTTTTTCGATGTATCCCATCACAAGGTCCTGATGTTTTTTTGAAATCAGGGCGCCGAAATTGACGTCCGGGTTCATCGGGTCGCCGGCTTTGATATTGTTTTCCGTGCGGGTTTTCAGTTCACCGACAAAAGCGTCATAAACACTTTCATGAACAAATACCCGTGTGCAGTTTGTGCATACTTCGCCCTGGGTATAGAAATTCCCCAGCATGGCTGCACTCACAGCCTGAGAAATATCCGCATCGTCAAAAACGATAAGGGGGGACTTGCCACCTAACTCCATGGTGACATCTTTTAAATTGGCGGCAGCGGCTTCCATTACTTTACGGCCCGTGCCTACTTCGCCGGTAAACGACACTTTTTCAATGTCCGGGTGAGTGGTCAGCCAGTTACCTGTGTCGCCGTCACCATGAACCACATTAAACACACCGGCTGGAACGCCGGCTTCTATGTAGACTTTGGCCAGCTCAACCGCTCCCCGCGGTGTTTCTTCTGATGGCTTGAACAGCATGGCATTGCCGGCGGCCACTGCCGGCGCTGATTTCCAGCAGGCGATCTGGATTGGATAATTCCACGCACCAATCCCGGCACAAATGCCCAGAGGTTCTTTTCGGGTGTAGTAGAAATCCCCGCCCAGATCCTGTTGCTGACCAACCTGAACAGGGGCAAGATTGGCGAAGTATTCGATGGCATCAGCACCGGTGACCACATCCACACAATCTGCTTCCTGAATAGGCTTTCCGGTATCCAGTACTTCGTAACGGGCCAGTTCGTCGTTGCGCTCACGCAGAATAGCGACGGCTTTAAGCAGTATTCGTGAACGTGCCATTGCAGTCATAGAGGACCACTGCTTAAAACCTTCTCTGGCACTCTCTATTGCTGCCTGACGGATTGAGTCATCAGCAACTTCAACATCGTAAATGACTTCTCCGGTGGCCGGGTTAGTAACAGAGAAGGTTTCCCCGGACTGGTTACTGACAGGTTTGCCGTGGATAAAATTCAGAAGTCTTTTTTCAGACATTAGATACCTCAGTAAAAATTAAAAATGACGATGACACCGGCCAAAATACGGGTAGCAAAGTACCCCCGCAGTGCAGGTATCATTCAGTTCGAAATCGCGTTATATACTTTCTGAGAGGGTGTTTTGGCTCACTTTCGTTTGAAGTCAAACGGGTGTGATGACGCTTAATTATTATTTAGTGAATTTGAAAGCTTTCTGTATCATATAGATAGCATGCTGAACTTCAGCAGAAAAAAACGCAGTATAAATCGCGGCGCATGGTCGCAGAAATGAGAGGAAAAGGCAAATCAGCCCCTGCACGGGGCTGATTTAAATGTTGGCGATTACTCGCTGTCGATGAGCGCGCTGGCGGCGGCTACTTTTGTCGGACTGACTTCTTCAGTGGGGTAACAACCCAGCACCTTCAGGTAGCGGGTCATCTTTTTCAGGCTCTCAATGGCATTCTGTACCGGTCCGTCTTCCAGATTTCCTTCGAAGTCGATGTAAAACATTTCTTCCCAGGGATTACCCGTGATCGGCCGTGATTCCAGTTTGGTCATATTAAGCTGGTTGTCTTTGAGCACTGTCAGTGCTTCAACGAGAGCCCCCGGCTTCTGTACCGTAGACATAATAATCGTGGTCTTTGCCGGAACCTGTAACGGTACTTTTACCGGATCTCTGGATACAACAAAGAAGCGGCTGTGGTTCTCTTTCTGATTTGCCAGATTAGACTTAATAGCCATTAATCCGTAAAGATTTCCGCCGGCTTCACTGCCGATAGCAGCCACATCGTCACGTTGTAACTCACTGACAGTCAGCATAGCTGAAGAGGTAGCATCCATGGTTTTCACTTCAACATTGCCCAGTTCCGCGAGGAAATGGCTGCACTGAGTAAATACCTGAGGGTGGGCATACAAGGTTTTAATTTTGCTGAGACTGGTGTCTTTAGCTACCAGTAAGCTGTGGCGGACAGGGTGGGTAAGTTCACCAATGATACTCAGGTGAGTGTGTTGCAGCTGGTCATAAACTTCATTGATGCTGCCTGAGCTGGTGTTTTCAATGGGTAGTACAGCGTAATCAGCTTCATTACTTTCTACTTTCTGAACAATTTCAGCAAAGCTCTGGCAGCCCATTTCCATCAGTTCACCGGGCCGGCGGGAGAAATATTTTTGTGTTGCCAGATAGCTGTAAGACCCTTTATCACCCAGAAAAGCGACACGGTTAAGCGGCAGGCTGCTGCCGGGATTCGCCCGTTCAGCCAGCATGGCTTGCTGATTCAGTACACTGTCTTCAATAATGACGTGAAAAATTTGGGTAACGTAGTGGGGGTCCAGGCCAGCGTTCCGGCCTTCTTTGATTAAACGGATAAGCAGTTGTTCTTCCCGTTTAACATCTCTCACCGGAATGTGGTGGCGGATTTTCGTTTCTGCTACTTCATTGGTCAGCTGACGCCGCTCGGCCAGAAGGGTTAACAACTGGCTGTCCAGTTCGGTAATGCGTTTTCGTATTGCGTCTAAAGCGGGTTCTGACATAGTTCTACACTCGTATTCGTGGCAAAAAAAAACCTCCCGTGCGGGAGGTTTATACACACAGCGCATCCTCCCTCAAATGAAGGTGATAAAACCAAAAAAGAATGCGTTAGTGTGCTTTATATTCGTTTTCATATGCCCGACTTTATGACGATGACCGGTGAGTGTCAATAGTTTTATACAGTTTTGCACCGGTCGTTATCACCGTTCATCTTCAATCTTAGTGCCGGTTGTGCTAACAGCACCGGGGTTTACCGGTTACTCGCCTAGAAGGGCTGCCAGCATAGCCCGCACTTCGGTGGGTTCGAAGGGTTTATCACACAGGGCATTAACCCCGGTTTGCTGAATGTTCGCCATGTGCATACTGTCCTGAGACTCAGATGTCACCATGATAATCGGAATATGCGCAGTTTCCGGATTAAAGCGGATAAATTCAGATAATTCACGGCCGTCCATTTCCGGCATGTTGTAGTCTGTCACTACCAAATCAAATTCGGCATCTTTGATATGCGTCAGGGCCATGGCACCGTTTTCTGCTTCAGTGATCTTCTTCAGACCCATTCCTTCCAGCACCCGGCGGATATGATTGCGGGCCAGACGGCTGTCATCAACCAGCAGCACGCGGACTTCATGCACGTCGAACAATTCCAGTTCAAGCTCATCGTGATTAATTAAATCTAAACTTGCGTTCAGTGCCCGGGATAGGTGAATGGGTTCGAAAGGCTTAGGCAAAATCGCGGCTACCCCTGCCTGTTTAAATTCTTCCAGTTTCACAGTACGGCTTTCGCTGGACACCAGCATGAAAGGAATGGATGCATATTCCTGATGACTTTTAATGAATTTTAATAACTCAATGGCGGTGCCGTCTTCAAAATACATGGCACTGACAACCAAATCTGCACTGTGGGATTCGATAGCGTCGCGGGCTTCTTTGATTGAACTGACAGCGTCAATTTCTCTGACGTTTTCCTTGAGTAACAGGTTTGTAATTATTTTTCGTTGTGTATCTGAAGGTTCGACCAGCACTATGTGCAAGTCAGAGATTGAAAGCTTTTCCATTTTTTCTCACCTGACGTCACTATTGAATGAGACTAATTGTAGTAAGGATTCGGTTTATCCACCGGCCAGTTTAACGGTATATTGTTTGTCCTGAAGTAAAGTCCGCAGTTTTTCGCGGTCATCAGTTTGCACTTCTATCAGGCCTTCTTTTACTGCGCCACCGCAGCCGCATTTCTTCTTCAGCTCGGTACACAAGGCCTTCAGGGCTTTTGCATCCAGGTCCAGACCGTGGATAACAGATACACCTTTACCTTTGCGTCCTTTTGTTTCACGGTGAATTCTGACCACACCATCTTTGGAAGATGAGCGGGTCATTTGTGGTTTCGATTCCTGAACACGTCCACCGTCGGTACTGTATACTAATTTTGAGTCTTGCATATGTATGTCTCTGATTACGTTTGTATGGCACCGTACGGGTGATTTAGTCTTTAGTCTAATATCAGTGCGCTTTTCGCTATTTCCGCATGCATCTCAGTACGTTAGTGTGCCTGTTAAGGTAATGATAAGAAATATTACAAGGAAATCCCAATGGATTCCGGCTTTTTCCGTTGTTTATGTTTTATAAACGGTTAATAACGGACTACGCTTAAACAAGGTTTAATCAAAGGAAGAATGAATGACAATTACAGCTGGTTTATCTGATGATGGCGTCACCTGGGTAATCGAAATGGACGATAAATTTGATTTCGGCAAGGTGCAGGAATTCAGAGATGCGTATATGTCGCTACCTCAAACTGTTGAAACCGTAGAAGTCGATTTGGGCAAAACGGAATACATGGACAGTTCGGCTCTTGGCATGTTGCTCAACATGCAGAAAACACTGGCAGACAAATCGCTGAAATACAAAATAACCCATTGTCGTCCTCAGGTCGGGCGCATCTTAACTATCTCCCGGTTCGACAAGAAATTTGCCATTTCCTGATAAGCGGAAAGGCTCAAAGCCATGAAAATTCTGATTGTCGATGACGAGTCGCTGAACCGCTTTTTGCTTCTGCACATGCTGGAAGAAGAGGGGTACACTGATTGCTACGAAGCGAAAAATGGTGCAGAAGCACTGGAGATGGCCTCACGGCTTAAGCCTGATCTTATTTTGCTTGATGTGATCATGCCCCAGATGAACGGATACGAGGTCGCTCCCCATTTAAAGCAAATGTATGGTGACAGCTATCTGCCGGTGATTTTCATCACTTCACTGGACGATAAAGAGAGTCTGGCCCGTTGTCTTGAAGTGGGTGGTGATGACTTTGTCGCCAAGCCTTTTGATAAAGTCATTCTGGCAGCGAAAATCCGTGCTCACGGGCGTATCAGGCAACTCAGCAATAAAATTGAATTGCAGAACCGTGCTTTACGGTATTTTCAGCAGAATGTTGACCGCGAACATACTATTGTTGAGCATATTTTTAATAATGCCATTGTAAACAAGTCTGACATCACCGCTTTCTTCGATTTCGATTTGTCACCGGCGGCGGTGTTTAACGGAGATGTGTTTCTGTGTGAAGCCAGTCCTGCCGGCGGCGTGTATTTCATGGTGGGTGACTTCACCGGTCATGGTCTTGCATCTGCTATCGGTGTGCTGCCTGTCAGCCGGTCTTTCCGTTCTATGGCCAGGCGTGGTCTTTCTGTCGGAGAAATGGCGGCAAAACTGAATACCACCTTATTATCTTTACTTCCGGCAGATATGTTTTGTGCCGCTGTCATTGTGGAAATAGATGCCAGCGGCAAGCGGTTTTCCGTCTGGAATGGCGGCATGCCTCAGTTATTGCTGAAGGAAGCTGGCACACGCCGGGTGCGCACCTTACCGCCAAGGCATATGGCTTTGGGTATCCTCGAGTCTGATGAATTTGAAGATGACTGTGAGGTGTTCGAAGCGGCAGAGGGAGACCAGCTACTGGTCTACACCGACGGATTGATGGAGGTGATGAATGCTGCCGGAGAAATGGCTGACGAACAGGGCGTTATTAAGTGGTTTTCCGCACAGGCAAAGGTAACTTCACAATATTTGCATGACAGGGCAGTGAATTACCGTGGCGACCTGCAGCAGGCCGACGACATGACCATTGTGTTGTATACCTGTCAGTCACTGGCAACAGTGAAAAATGACTTTATCCTCAATGAGCTGCCTTACAGCATCAGTCTGTCTCTCAGCGGAGCAGAGCTTAAAAATCAGCATATCGTACCGTCGCTTATCGAAATGATAAATTCTCAACCCGGTATGACGTTGCTGCGTTCAGATCTTTACACTGTACTTTCGGAGATGTTCAATAACGCACTCGAGCATGGCATTCTGAAACTGGACTCTGCGTTAAAATCCTCACCGGACGGCTTTCTGGAGTATTATCAGGCGCGGGAAATCAGGCTTAAACAACTGCAGGAAGGCTCGGTCAGTTTTTTAATTCAGTTTCTGCCCAAAGATGCTGCACTGGATATCACAATCAGCGATTCCGGAGAGGGGTTTGATTATACAGCGCCGGCAAATACCGGGGAAGACAACAGTTTTGGCAGAGGGCTGACACTCCTCAACGAGCTTTGTGAGCAGGTGACTTACTCAGGTAACGGCAACGCTCTGAAGGTACGGTTGTCTGTTGACCGGTAATTTATCGCCGGCGCTTGCTTGCTTATCTCACGGGGTGAAACATTCTGGTTGAAAACGCGTATAAACAGTTAAACGTCCAAACCGGAATATCACATGTTAAAAGCCGTACTTGATTTGTTCAGGGATAACCCGTCAGACAAACCGCAAACCCATACAACAGAACTGGCCACCGCCGTGTTGCTGAGTGAAATTATTCGCGCAGATCGCGAAGCAGACCCCAGGGAACTTGAGGCATACCGCGCCTTGCTGGAAAGGCAGTTTTCTCTGGATGCTGATGAGCTGAACGCATTAATGAACGAAGGTCAGACGTCGGCAGAAGAAGCGGTCGATATGGTGCAGTTCACACATGTTATTAATCAAAAGTGTAATATTGATGAAAAGCAGGCTATTCTAACGGGCTTATGGGAAGTGGCCTATGCCGATAAAAATATTGCTCCTGTTGAAGAGCATACCATCAGACGTATAGCCGACTTATTACATTTACCTCACAGCCAGTTTATTAAAACAAAGCTTTCCGTTACGGAACAGTCTGCCGGTTGAGCAGTTTGCATAGCTGAGTCGTCCGACTGGTGTAAACAATCAGGCAGGTTAGTTTGTTCCGGTCCATGAAGTTGCCGTTGACGTTGCTGATATCTGTAGCAGTAGCGGCGTCTGTAATCGTTGTCTACATCGTGTCGCTGAACGCGCAGCAAGCCCGTGTTACCTCCATGCAGCATGAGCAGTTGTCTGCCCTCGTGCAGAATGTGGCGGCCCGCCTGGAGCCGGCACAGGGTAACCGTGACATCGATGGCGAAGTAGCACGAAAGGAACTTGCTCTGCAGTTATCACACCGTCAGGTCACTGCGGCTTTCGTATTTGATTTAAGAAAAAACCTCATCACCTCTTCGGTTAAACAGAATAACCTGGCCAGTGACTCCTTTGCTGCCACATTGCCTGCTGGCATTCAGGTGGCTGACGGACTTATGTATGCCGTTGCCAATATCGGTAAAGAGCCTTATCTGACTGGCAGAGTGGTGATGGTCAGTGATATGAACGGGCTGCTGGCGCAGTCGCAGAAGACATTATTTTTCTCTGTCATTCCCTGGCTTGCCGGCACCATCTTTCTCACCGTGATTGTCGCGCTGCTGGTAAGCCGCAGATTGCTCAGACCGCTGCAGGCCCTGATCGAATTTACCCGTGATATCGCCAGAGACAAAGACTACTCAAAGCGATTTTCTGATAAACATAATCACGAGGTCGCCAGGCTGGGCACCAGTATCAACAGTTTTCTCGATACAATCGAAGTCGAACTGATCATCAATAAAGAACAGAACGATACGCTGGTGGAACAGCAGCAAACAATGATGCGGCTGGCGAATTACGACAGCCTCACAGGACTCCCTAACCGGCAATTTGTGGTGGATAACCTCAGGCTTGAGCTGGCCCGTGTAAGACGCACCAAAGATGATTTGGCACTGGTTTTCTTTGATCTCGACGGATTCAAAGGGATTAATGACTCGCTGGGACATGAAACCGGTGATCTGATCCTGATAGAAGTGGCAGACCGTGTGGTGAACCTGTTGCGGGAAGGCGATTTAATTGCACGGCTGGGCGGTGATGAATTTATCATTGTGCCTGACAGGGATGTGTCGGATGCAAGCCTGAAAAATCTGGCGGATAAACTGGTCAGCGCATTTACCGAACCCTTCATGCTGAGAGGTCTGGCGTTGACCGTTGGTGTCAGTGTGGGGATTGCCAGAGCCAGTGATGCGGAGTACGAGCTCAGTCAGTTAATGAGTAATGCTGACCTTGCCATGTACCGATCTAAAGCGAAAGGACGCGGGACTTACACATTATTCACCATTGATATGGTTGAATCGTACAAGCGTAAAATGTCTATTGCTAACAGCATTGACGGTGCCATCCGGCAGGATGAATTTCTGGTTTACTATCAGCCCAAAATTAGTCAGCAGGGTGAAATTATCGGCCTTGAGGCGCTGATACGCTGGCAGCATCCTGAATTTGGTCTGGTGATGCCATCAGAGTTTATTCCCATTGCAGAGCAGGGCGGTAAAATATCGGCCATCACCCAGTGGATGATTGAACGGGTATGTATGGAGCTGCCCGATTTGCAAATGCTGATCTCCCGAAAATTTAAAGTTGCAATCAATCTGTCCGGCCACGATTTACGCCACACCGGATTGTTCGACGATATCTACGGGTTATTCGAACGTTATCAGGTGAATCCTGAGTATTTCGAATTTGAAGTCACCGAATCCGCCTATCTGGAAAACTTTGCTTTTGCTGATAAGTTCTTTAAGCGTCTCAGCAATCTCGGTTGTGCTATTTCTCTGGATGATTTTGGTACCGGTTATTCATCGTTAAGTTACCTCACGCAAATCACCATCGATACGCTTAAGGTTGATCGTCAGTTTATCCGTGAACTGGACACCTCTGAGCGCTCACGGCTGGTAACCGGTACCATCATTGATCTGGCTAAACGACTGGCACTAACCGTATGTGCCGAAGGTATAGAGCACCCCGGTCAATGGGCGTATCTGATTGAGCATGGCTGTGATCATGTTCAGGGGTACTTGTTCAGCAAGCCTGTACCCCTCTCCAAACTGCTGACTATTGACCAAAATTATCTGCATTTATTAAATGCTCCGGATGCGGCGCAGGGATAAAAATTTGCGCCGCCAGTGTAGATAATTTGCAACACTTGCAACTTCTTATTCGTAGTGTTAAACCGCAAGTTACTGATTTTGTTGGTTAATGGTATTTTGGCACTACTTGTGCAATCTCCTGTTTAACGTGAGCTTCTGTATAACCGGACGGGTCTCAGTCCTTTACATCCGCTCACAACCCGCGAGCACAGGAGCCCGCGAGCACAGGAGGTTGTTATGAAGCGAATTGAGAAAGTATTTTTATTGTTATTTACCATTATTGCTGTTCAGGCTGTCGCTGTTGCAGAGGCCAATGCCGGTGAAGCATGGATGTCTGAACTGGATGAAGATCAGGACGGTTATATCTCCCTTAAAGAGGCTGTTGCTGACACCCGTTTGTTACGTCTTTTCAGTCGCATTGACGATAATGCAGATGGTCAGTTGAGCATTGATGAACTGAAAGCCAGTGAGGAAGTAGAATTACTCGGCATGCGCGCATCTGCTAAATAATCTTTTTAACGATGGCACAGGGTATTTGGTGCCATCATCTATTGCGGCATTGAAAGGGGTATGCGATCCTGAAAAACCGGACTTTATTTAGTGATCGAATTTTGCGAGTTGGTTCCCTCAGACAACTTACGTTAGGTAGTTTCTTACTTGCGCTGGTTCCCCTTATAGCACTGCTTTGGCAAAGCCAGAGCGATCTTGCCAAAGTCAGCAGGATGACCACCAAAGAGACACGTTTCGTCGTGACGGTCGTGGGTTACCTGCAAAATCTGGACGGTGCTGCCATCGATCTGGAACGTACCCTCCGTCAGTACGCCATTATCGAGAACGCCACCGTCGCTGATTTAACTGACAATGCAATTGCTCAGTTTGCCAGCGCGCAAAGCAAGCTCTGCGGTATCGTTCCGGCGAGTGAAAATTGCGGGCTGCTGAAAAAGCAAATTGAGCAATTACGAAATTTCCGCACTATTAACGATCAGCTTTTACTGAATGCGTATCTCGCTTCATTAAGTAACGGTGTTACAGCCATCCGTAAAGACGTGGACAAGGCTATTCAAACCCGTCTGGCTGTGCAGCAGGAAGACATGACTGATATGCAGGCCAAGCAGGCATGGTCGACGGCGCTGCTGGTCAGTGTGTCATTGTTGCTGATTTTGCTCGGCAGCCAGTTGATTGTGAATCCGGTGCGCAAGCTCAAGCAAATCATTCAGATCCTCGCCCATCAGCGTGGTGAGCTGCCGCCATTGTCTACGAAGGCGCCCTACGAATTAATTGGGGTAGAAAGAGATCTTCATTGGCTGGCGGAACGTTTACAGCAGCTTGAACATATCCGCACTGCGCTTTTGCGACATGCCGCCCACGAACTTAAAACGCCGCTGGCAAGCATTAAAGAAGGGTGTAGTTTGCTTTCTGAGAATGTTGTCGGTGAGCTGAATCCCCAGCAGGTTGAAGTACTGTCTTTGCTCAGTTCCAGTACCCAGCGCCTGAATACGCTGGTAGAAAAGCTGCTGGATTACAACCTGCTTCTGCAGCAGGCTGAACCCAAATTTACGGACATCAATCCGCAGGATTCGGTCAGAGATTGTATCGAAGATTACGCCCTGGCACTGCAGGACCGTGAGGTTACTGTGGATGTAACAGTAGAAACCATTAGTGTCGACGAGGAGTTGTATCGTCGTATACTTGATAATCTGGTATCGAATGCTGTGGCACACGGTGCAATAGGCAGACCTATTTCCGTCAGAATTTATCAACAGGAGGAGGTAGCAGTACTTGATGTAGCTAACCGGGGGAAAAAGATTCCGCCGGAAAAAGTGGGTAAACTTTTTGAACCGTTTACCCGGGGTGACGATCCAAGAAACGACAATGTCATTGGTACGGGTTTGGGCCTGTCCATTGTTTCAGACTGTGCCCGTTTGATGCACGGCGATGTGTCTGTTGTTGATGTAGATTATGCCGATGTCTGTTTTAGAGTAAGCATTCCGCAGAAGGAAAAACGTTAATGAAAATCAAATTATTGCTGCCACTGGCCGCCATGCTGGGTGGATGTGCAGCGATAGAAGGGAATGAGTCTGCACCAGTTATTCCGGTCGAGGAAAACACGGTCGCACCGCAACTGGTGGAGAGTGATTCCCTTTGTCTGGTAGAAAAAGACACAGAATCTTTTGAGCACCAGTGCGATTTGCTCTATTGGGTGAACCTGTGGGTTCAGGCCGACAATACCCGCTGGCCTGTGCGCAGAGATGCCATCGCCGGGTTGTCCGATTCCACAGAGGATAAAATTAAAAAAATCATTTTATCACTGCCTGTAGACACCCCTTATCAGAGTCGCCTTCGTGCCCGGCACTGGCTGACTGAAGTGAAGGATAAGCTGACGCCGGATATGCAAACCGTGGTGGCCACTATTGTTAATGCCCCCAACGATGAAATGCTTGAGCTTGAATCGGCAATGGTGATCTTAAACCGCGTGAACACCGATAAAGAAAAGCAGTTGCAGATGCTTGAAAAAGAACTGGAATCACAAACAAAGAAGATGGAAGAGTTGCTTAAAGTTGAAGCAACGCTGATGGATAAAAACAGGAGTACGCAGCGATGAATGAATCCGGAGCGCGAAACGCCAGATTATTGCTCGTTGACGACGATAAAAGTTTACTTCGCCTGCTGACCATTCGCCTTGAAGGCGAAGGATATCAGGTCACGGCGGTGGAAGATGGTCAGGCGGCATTACGCAAAATTCGTAGTGATGACTACGACGTGGTGTTGTCTGATTTACGTATGCCGGGCCTTGATGGTCTGAGCTTATTTGAAGAAATCATGGGGGTCCGTAAGGATATTCCTGTGATATTGATGACAGCCCACGGTACGATTTCTGACGCCGTTGCGGCAACCCAGCGTGGTGTGTTCGGCTTTTTGCCTAAGCCGGTGGATCACGATGAATTACGCAAGTTATTGCAAAAAGCCCTGAGTCAGTCGTTATCTGTTCAGCCGGAAGAGTGGTGCAAAGATATCATCACCCGTGCACCGGAAATGACCAGTGTGATGGACCAGGCTTTCCGTATTGCCCAGCGTGAAGTGAGTGTGCTTATCAGTGGTGCCAGCGGTACCGGTAAAGAACTGCTGGCGAATGCTATTCATCGTGCCAGTAACCGTCGTGACAAGCCGTTTATTGCCATTAACTGTGGTGCATTGCCGGAAAACCTGCTGGAGTCAGAATTGTTTGGTCATGCAAAAGGCGCCTTTACCGGTGCGGTGCATGCAAATCCCGGTTTGTTCCGTGAAGCGGATGGCGGTACCTTGTTCCTTGATGAAATTGGCGACATGCCAATGACGTTACAGGTCAAATTGCTGCGTGCTTTGCAGGAACGTCAAATCCGGCCTGTGGGCAGTGCTAAACACGTAGACATCGACGTACGTATTATTTCTGCAACACACAAAGATTTGCATAAAGAAATGGAAGAGGGCAGCTTCCGTGAAGATTTGTACTATCGTCTTAACGTGGTGAATCTGAAACTACCTTCCCTGAAAGAGCGCAGTGAAGACATTCCGTTGCTCGCCCGTACATTGCTTCAGCAAAGCGGTCAGCGTCACGGTGTGAATGTGACGCAGTTTTCTGATGATGCCATGCAGCTACTGGTGAAATCAGAATGGCCCGGTAACGTGCGGCAACTGGTTAACGTGGTTGAGCAATGTGTGGCGCTGACACAAACGCCGGTGATCCCGCTGCATCTGGTGCAACAGGCGCTGTCGGCTACCCGCCAGAGCTGGCCAACACTGACCGAAGCCCGTGATGCATTTGAACAGAAGTATCTGCACAAATTATTGAAAATGACCGATGGCAACGTGACCCGTGCAGCCGAGCTGGCCGGTCGTAACCGTACCGATATGCACAAGCTGATGAAAAAACATGAGCTTGATGCCGGTGATTTCCGCTAGAAGCCGGTAACTTCACCAACATTATTTTCTGATAATGCCCCGCCGCACTCTGTTAAATGAGCAGAGTGCGGATATTTATTTCCTCTCTACAACCCGGTTCTTAATCTTTCAAAACAAAGAAGTTTGCTCAGCAGATGGTGGTGCGAAAGTCAGAGCAGGCAATGCTGCATCAGGATAGCAGACGTTGTAACTGTCGATAAATTCTGCTGCCAGCCAGGGCGCATCGCCATTTTCCGGTTTATGAAAGAACATGTATGGTGTGCGGCCTTCAAGCCGCCACTGATGGCATTTTCCTATCCAGGGCTGTAAGCAGCGAGTATTGGCGGCATCGTCATTGCCACCCACAAAGCGCACAACCGGTGCCGTGGATGTCGCAATCACATTCACCGGCAGTCTGGGCTTTTTCATCCGTACTTCTGTGGTCAGTTCGCTGTCAGACGGACCGGCGAATAATCCCCGCGTATCCATAATGACCCTGTTTACCTTCTGTTCTATGAGCATGCGGTTAAATTGTTGTTCCGCGCCGCCTTTATCAAAAAATGCCGGATGACGTACTTCAACGGCAAGAGGTATGTCTGCCGGAAATTGCTGCAACATGGCGGAAATGGCCTGTAAACTGTCAGGGCCGGTGCTGGCGGGCAGTTGCAACATCAGCATGCCCAGCCGTTCTTTCAGCGGGGCCAGCAGCGACAACTGCTTTTCAATATCAGGGTGGTTCGGGTCCGGTCCGCCACTGTGAGTGATGGTCTGGTGGACTTTAAACGTAAAGCGGAAGGTCTGCGGGGTCTGCTCAATCCACCGTGCCACAGTGTCCGGTGAGGGCAGGGCATAGAAGGTGGTGTTGCCTTCCACTGAATTCATCTGCTTTGCATAATATCCGAGGGCATTTTTTCGTGCTCCGGCATCGTTAAACCAGTCCCCCGGCCAGCGGCTGTGTTGCCACTGAGGCACACCAATGTACACAGGTGGCAGAGAATTGTTCAGTTGGCTGTGGAAATCGCTTTTAGTCATTGGGCTTTACGATGCATTTGTTTATACTATGCGACCTTATTTTTATCTAAAGTCTGAGGCTTAACCGGATAGTTGCCTGACTGAGACAAGTCACCGTCCGGCTGCATTGAAGCACTGACCGCAATGCCTTGCAAGTCAGCATCGCCAGGCAGACAACACATTACCAGAGGTTCAGGGACCATGCGCACAGATTACTGTGGGAATATTGATTCATCTTACGCCGGCCAGGAAGTCACACTTTGTGGTTGGGTTAACAAGCGTCGTGATTTAGGCGGCGTTATTTTCATCGATCTTCGTGACCGCGAAGGCATCGTGCAGGTGGTATTCGATCCCGATTTACCGGAAGTACTGGACGTAGCCAATAAACTGCGTAATGAATTCTGCGTGAAGCTGACCGGTAAAGTGCGTGCCCGCCCTGAAGGTCAGATCAACAAACAAATGCGTACCGGTGAAATTGAAATTCTGGGCACTGGCCTGGAAATCATCAATAAGTCTGCGGTATTGCCGCTGGACTGGAACCAGGAAAACTCTGAAGAACAACGTCTGCGCTATCGTTACCTCGACCTGCGTCGTCCGGTAATGAGCGACCGCCTGAAGTTTCGTGCCCGTGTTACCGGTGCAGTACGCCGATATCTGGAAGAAGAAGGTTTCCTGGATATCGAAACCCCGATTCTGACGAAAGCTACGCCGGAAGGTGCCCGTGACTATCTGGTACCCAGCAGGACTCACAAAGGCGAATTCTTTGCACTGCCACAGTCACCTCAGCTTTTTAAACAGTTGCTGATGATGTCGGGTATGGACCGTTATTACCAAATCGTAAAATGTTTCCGTGACGAAGACTTACGTGCTGATCGTCAGCCAGAATTCACTCAAATCGATTTGGAAACCACCTTCCTTGATGCTGATGGCGTAATGTCTATCACCGAAGGCATGATCCGTGACTTGTTCCTGAAAATGCTGAATGTCGATCTGGGTGAATTCCCCCGTATGACATACGCAGAAGCGATGCAGCGTTTCGGTAGTGATAAGCCTGACTTACGTAACCCGTTGGAACTGGTAGATGTGGCTGATTTGCTGGCTAACGTAGAGTTTAAAGTATTCTCCGGTCCGGCTAACGATCCGAAAGGTCGTGTGGCGGTTATCCGTGTGCCAGGCGGTGCCAGCCTGTCCCGTAAGCAGATTGACGAATACACCAAATTCGTCGGCATCTATGGTGCTAAAGGTCTGGCATGGATGAAAGTGAATGAAGACAAGCCTGGTCAGGAAGGTCTGCAATCACCCATTCTGAAATTCCTGTCTGAAGACATTACTGATGCGCTGTTACAGCGTACCGGCGCACAGGCTGGCGACATTCTGTTATTCGGTGCGGACAGCAAAAACGTAGTAACTGAAGCTATGGGTGCACTGCGTCTGAAGCTGGGTGAAGATTTCGAGTTGCTGGAAGGTGACTGGAAACCTCTGTGGGTTGTTGACTTCCCTATGTTTGAAGAAGCGGACGGCGCGCTGTTTGCGTGTCACCATCCGTTCACGGCACCCCGCGGCCTGACCGCTGAAGAGCTCAAAGCGAACCCGGCTGAAGCGATTTCTGATGCCTACGACATGGTACTGAACGGTGTGGAACTGGGCGGTGGTTCTGTGCGTATTCACAATCAGGACATGCAGTCTGCGGTATTCAGTATTCTGGGTATCGACGAAGAAGAAGCGCAGAACAAGTTTGGCTTCCTGTTAGAAGCTCTGCAGTTTGGCGCGCCGCCCCATGCTGGTCTCGCTTTCGGTCTGGATCGTCTGGTGATGCTGATGACCGGTGCAACGTCAATTCGCGACGTAATGGCATTCCCGAAAACCACCACGGCTGCATGCCCGCTGACAGATGCACCGGGCCCTGCGAATCCGGCAGCGCTGGCGGAACTGGCCATTGCGACTGTTAAGAAAGACGCTGAATAATTCCGGATGGCGTTAAAGCGACCGGAATCTGTGCTGGTGGTGCTCTATGATGAGCACCACCGCATATTGTTACTACAACGCAACGATGACCCTTCATTCTGGCAGTCTGTAACAGGGACTGTCGAAGCCGGTGAGCTTCCTGCAGAAACTGCTGTCAGAGAAGTCGCCGAAGAAACAGGCATCGTTCTGACTCCCTTGCAGCTTAATGACTGCTCTCATATTAACCGCTACGAAATCCGCCGGCGCTGGCTGCACCGTTACCCGCAGGGTACCCGTTTTAATACTGAGCATGTCTTCAGTGCCTGTGTCTCTTCGGCCAGTGAGCTTGTGCTAACTGAGCATCTGGCGTTTGAATGGCTGGACAAACCTGATGCCCTGGCTAAATTATGGTCGCCTTCAAACCGTGATGCAGTAGAAGCATTTGTGCCGGAGTGCCGAAGATGATTATACTGGGTATAGATCCAGGTTCACGTGTAACAGGGTATGGTGTGATTGCCAGAAAACAGGGCAAAATTGTTTATCTGGGAAGTGGGTGTATCCGTGTCAAAAGCGATGTTATGGCTGACCGGCTGGCGCAGATATTTGCCGGTGTGGGTGAAGTAATACGAGAATTCACGCCGCAGCAATTTGCCATAGAGCAGGTTTTTATGGCGAAAAACCCGGATTCTGCATTGAAGCTCGGGCAGGCAAGAGGGGCTGCCATTGTGGCGGCTACGCAGTCTGAATTGCCGGTGGCTGAATATTCGGCGAGACAAATCAAACAGGCTGTTGTCGGAAAGGGTAGTGCGGAGAAAACCCAGGTACAGCATATGGTTAAACATTTGCTTAATTTGCCGGGAACGCCTCAGGCCGATGCTGCCGATGCCCTTGCTGTAGCTCTGTGCCATGCACACACGGAACAAAGTCTGATTAACATGGCGGGACAGGCCAGTAAAACCGTCCGTCGCCGCCTACGCTGAAAAGTACCTGTCTAAATTGGTTATCAAATAAATGATTGGAAGAATTGAAGGGCGATTATTAGAAAAGCAGCCCCCTGAAGTGCTGATAGATGTGAATGGTATTGGTTATGAAATTCAAATGCCGATGACCAGTTTTTATCAGTTGCCTGCTGTCGGCGAAAACGTAGCCGTTTATACCCACTTTGTTGTGCGTGAAGACGCCCAGCTTTTATTTGGCTTTGCCGATAAA
The DNA here is from genome assembly GCF_056160645.1 of Alteromonas sp. ABH4_456. Taxonomy (NCBI): domain Bacteria; kingdom Pseudomonadati; phylum Pseudomonadota; class Gammaproteobacteria; order Alteromonadales; family Alteromonadaceae; genus Alteromonas; species Alteromonas sp. ABH4_456. Next base: position 614,460 of record NZ_JBSWXO010000001.1, on the reverse strand, counting down.
ATGGAGCGGGGTTTGTTCCGCGAACTCATCAAAGCTAATGGCGTGGGACCAAAATTAGGCCTGACTATCCTGTCAGGCATGTCGGCCGGACAATTTCTTATCAGCGTGCAGAATGAAGATGTGAGCGCACTGGTCAGTTTGCCTGGTATTGGCAGGAAAACCGCTGAGCGTCTGGTGGTTGAACTGAAAGACCGGCTGGCCAAATTCGGTAAGCAGCAGGCAGTGGACATTCCGTTTGATATGGAAAATAAAGCGGCTGATACGATTGTTCCGGTGAATGATGCGAAAGAAGAAGCGCAGAGCGCGCTGGTGGCATTGGGTTACAAGCCGGTTCAGGCAAATAAACTGGTTACTTCGGTTTATCAGGATGGCATGAACAGTGAAAATCTTATCCGCGAAGCTTTGAAAGCTGCGATTTAACGGGAATAAGTGATGATTGAAGCAGACAGACTCATAGCGCCGGCTGCCACCACCGAAGATGAAGTTATCGACCGCGCCATTCGGCCAAAAATGCTGTCTGACTACACGGGTCAGCCCCATGTGTGTGAGCAGATGGAAATTTTTATTCAGGCTGCCCGCAACCGCGAAGATGCGCTGGATCATCTGTTGATTTTTGGTCCACCTGGGTTGGGGAAAACCACCCTGGCAAACATCGTGGCCAATGAGATGGGCGTGAACATCAAAACCACCTCCGGCCCGGTACTTGAAAAAGCGGGCGATTTAGCGGCACTGCTGACTAACCTCGAAAAAAACGATGTGCTATTTATTGATGAAATACATCGTCTGAGCCCTGTGGTAGAAGAAATCCTGTATCCGGCTATGGAAGACTATCAGCTTGATATCATGATAGGTGAAGGCCCGGCTGCCCGCTCTATTAAACTGGATTTACCACCGTTCACGCTGGTGGGGGCAACCACCCGTGCCGGCTCTCTGACTTCGCCTCTGCGTGACCGTTTCGGTATTGTGCAACGTCTTGAGTTTTACAATATCAAAGATCTCACCACCATTATTCAGCGCAGCGCCAGTTATCTGAATCTGGATATGGATGCCGCCGGTGCTGAGGAAGTAGCGCGGCGCTCCCGTGGTACGCCGCGGATCGCAAACCGTTTGCTTCGCCGTGTCAGAGACTATGCAGAAATTAAAGCCGACGGAAAAGTACATGCAGACATTGCAGCGAAAGCGCTGGATATGCTGGATGTGGATAAAGAAGGCTTTGATTACATGGACAGAAAACTGCTGACGGCCATTATCGATAAATTCGACGGAGGTCCGGTGGGGCTTGATAATCTGGCAGCCGCAATCGGGGAAGAAAAGGAAACCATCGAAGACGTTATTGAGCCGTTTCTTATTCAGCAGGGGTTCCTTCAGCGCACTCCGAGAGGCCGTATTGTGTCTCAGCGGGCTTACCTGCATTTCGGATTTGAACCAAAAAGCTAAAATATCCTTTGTTGCCGGTCAGTGATTCATTGGCCGGCCATTTCTTCTTTCTGCTGCTATTTATGATATTTTCTTTCGGGCATAAAAAAAGCCCGCTCAAATTGAACGGGCTAAAACAACAAGTGTTGAAGGAAATAAATCCAGGGAACTCATGTCAATCAGGAGAAAACTCGTGTGAAACCGTTCCAGAACCGCTTCACTCTGTTCGACAGATGGGCGCATTATAGAGTAGTTTCTGAACCTGACAATTGAGGAAAATTATTTTTTTCTATTAGAAAAACTAATGTGTTAAGTTGCTGTTAATGGCTTGCCTTGGGATTTGTTTTTACCGCAGAAATAAAGCGTTTCAACGGCATAAATGGACCATTTGGTGAGTTCCCTAGTAAGTTTTTCTTTATGACGTTTTCATTACATTTTTAAAAGTGGAGTATTGCATGTCTGCAAAACATACCATGCCGGTGCGGGTTTATTACGAAGACACAGATGCCGGCGGTATTGTGTATTATGCGAATTATCTGAAGTTCATGGAGCGGGCCAGAACCGAGTGGTTGAGATCGCTGGGCTACGAACAGGACAAGTTGATGGAACAATCCATAGCCTTTGTCGTCAAACGGGTTGAAATGCATAACCATGCGCCGGCCAGATTTAATCAATTGTTGAGTATTGAATCGCAAATTGTAGAATTGAAGGGCGCAAGTTTGACTTTCAGACAAGAAATAAAAGATCCGCAAGACAACTGTTTAGTGTCGGCGGACATAAAAATTGCATGTGTAGACCCTGTGGCAATGAAGCCACGGAAATTACCAGCCACTTTATCAGGGGATTTAGCTAGTGGAATCTGATTTAACCTTTATCGGTCTGTTTCTTCAGGCCAGTTTTGTTGTTCAGCTTATTATGTTGTTGCTTCTCAGTGTGTCAGTGGCTTCATGGACGTTTATTTTTCAGCGTACCAAAGCATTGAATGCAGCAGATAAAGAAATGCGCCAGTTTGAAGACAAATTCTGGTCAGGCGCAGATCTCAACCGTCTTTATCAGGAATTATCCGCCCGTTCTGATGTAACAGGGATGGCCAATATTTTCTGCGCCGGTTTTAAAGAATTTGTGCGTCTGCGCAAAGGTAACAATGCAGTGAACGGCATTGTCGACGGTACCTACCGTGCAATGCGTGTATCTATGTCCCGTCAGGTGGAAGAGCTGGAAAGCCGTTTGCCCTTTCTGGCGACTGCCGGCTCTATCAGTCCTTACATCGGTCTGTTCGGTACGGTATGGGGCATCATGAATGCATTTATTGCTCTGGGTGAAGTGCAGCAGGCCACACTGGCTATGGTGGCGCCGGGTATTGCAGAAGCCCTTATTGCAACCGCTATCGGTCTTTTTGCTGCTATTCCGGCAGTTATCGCTTACAACCGCTTCAGCCATAAAGTTGAGAAACTGGAGAACAGCTACGGGAATTTCATGGAAGAATTTTCTGCCATATTGCACCGTCAGGCGATGACGGCACAGCCACAGTAACGATGTCCGGAGACTGATTATGTACATTCGTAAACGGCGTCGTCCGGTATCCGAAATTAACGTGGTGCCTTATATCGACGTGATGCTGGTACTGCTGATCATTTTTATGGTTACCGCGCCGCTTATTTCCCAGGGCGTGAAGGTGGAATTGCCGAAAGCCAGCGCCCAGCCGATTGAGCAGGAAGATACACCGCCGCTCATCGCTTCGGTGGACGTACAGGGTAACTATTACCTGAACGTTGGCAACGACCAGGAAACCCCGCTGGGTACGCAGGAGCTCACTGCACTGGTGGCCGAAAAATTAAAGTCTGAACCGCAAACGCCGGTGGTGGTGAAAGGGGACGGACAGGTTGCATATAACGAAGTGATTCAGTTGATGGTCTTGCTGCAAAAAGCAGGGGTGCCGTCAGTGGGATTGATGACAGACCCGGTGGACGAATCATAAAAAAGTATGCGTAAATTAAATTCTAATCAGCAGGCATTAGCTAAAGCCATTGGCGTTCACGTGGCGATTGCTGTAGTGTTGCTAATTAGCGTCAGTTTTTCGCCCGATCCTTTCGAGCCTGTAAGCAACAGTGATGCGCCTGTCATTCAGGCAACATTCATCGACGCGCAGGCCATTGCCGATAAGAAACGTGCTGAAGAGGCTGCAGCTGAGAAGGCTCAGGCGGAAGCCGATGCCCGTCAGCGCAAAGCCAGAGAAGCAGCCGCTCAGGAGCGCAAGCGGAAAGAAGAGCAGGCGGCCAGACAGGCAGCTGAAAAGAAAGCGGCAGATAAGAAGCGCCGCGAAGAAGCTGAGCGTCAAAAGCAGCAGGAACTTAAGCGTATTGCTGCGCAAAAGGAGAAAGAACGTAAGCAGCGGGAGGCTCAGGAAAAAGCCGACGCGGAAAGAAAAGCAAAAGAAGCCCGTGAAAAAGCAGAACAGGAAAGGATTTTGCAGGAGAAAGCCGAAGCTGAACGCGCAGCTCAGGCTCAGCGTCGCCGGAAACAGGTGATGTCTGAAGTTGATCGCTACCGGGCGTTGATAACCTCTAAGGTGCAAAGCTTCCTGTATGCAGATGACAGCTTTAAGGGTAAAGAATGTCGTCTGAACATTCGCCTTGCAACGTCAGGTTACGTGACTCAGGTTAAACGCCTGGGTGGTGATGATGCGTTATGCCGTGCAGCAGAAGCAGCCGTGCGCCGGCCGGATAAGTTGCCTATGTCGGATGATCCGGCCGTGTACGAACAAATAAGAGATATAAACATAACGGTGAGACTGTAGTGACGATGAAAAAAATCAGGATGTTATTAGGTCTTGTCATACTAAGCGCTAGTGGTATGGCAAAGGCAGCATTGGAAATAGTGATCACTGAAGGGGTAGACAGTGCGCGCCCGATAGGTGTTGTCCCGTTTAAATGGGAAGGAGCCGGCCAGATGCCGGAGAACATCTCCGAAGTGGTTATGGCAGATTTAATGCGCAGTGGCAAGTTTAACCCGATTGCCGTTGCAAAAATGCCACAGCAGCCGGCAACCGATAAGCAGGTTAATTACAGTGCCTGGGCGGCTACCGGTGTGGACACCATTGTCGTGGGCAGCGTGGCGCCGGAAGGGGCTGACAGATACAGAGTATCGTTTGAGCTGATTGATGTGTTGCGTGGTCAGGTTACCGGCGGCAAAAGTCAGGGTATGAGCAATGGCAAACTGGTTGACAGTGCCGATCATGTGATTGATGCCCGCCAGTCGGTAATCGGCTCTGCGGATTTTCGTCAGTACGCTCACCGCATCAGTGATGTGGTTTACGAAAAATTGACAGGTGAACGCGGTGCGTTCCTCACCCGTTTAGCGTATGTTGTGGTGCGTGACAGAAATAAAGAAAAGCTGCCGTACCAGCTGGTTATTTCGGATTATGATGGTGAAAATGAGACGAGATTATTGTCTTCACCTGAGCCGTTAATGTCACCATCATGGTCTCCTGACGGTGAGAAACTGGCTTATGTCAGTTTCGAGAATAAACGTCCGCAGATTTTTATCCAGGATATTTACACCATGGCGCGCACAAAGATGACGGATTTCCCCGGCATCAACAGCAGCCCGGTTTTCTCGCCGGATGGTAAAAGTCTGGCAATGGTGTTGTCAAAAGATGGCAATCCGGAAATCTATGTGATGGATATTGCGACGAAAAATTTACAGCGCATTACGCGAAATCGTGCCATCGATACGGAGCCGGCCTGGACACCGGATGGCAAGAGCTTAACATTTAGCTCGGAACGGGGTGGTAAACCTCAGATTTATAGCGTAAATTTATCTTCTCGTAAGGTTAGACGCCTTACATTTGAAGGCGAACAGAATCTTGGCGGTACCATTACACCTGACGGTAAACAAATGGTATTGGTAAATCGCACACGGGGTGATTACCGTATCGCTAAACTTGGATTGGAAAATGGCGGAATACAAGTACTGACGAAGACCTTTCTGGACGAGTCTCCGAGTATTGCGCCGAATGGAAGCATGATTATTTACAGTACCCTTCACAATGGCACACAGGTTTTATCTCTGGTGTCTTTAGACGGGCGCTTTAAGGCCAGGTTACCAGCCACAAATGGACAAGTGAAGTCGCCGAGTTGGTCACCATTTTTGTTTTAAAACAGATATACACAAATAAATATAAGGATTAAGAGGATGCAAATGAATAAAGTGATGAAAAGCTTCATTATTGCCTTGCCAGTGGTGACTATGATGGCTTGTTCTTCCGGCCCGTCTGAAGAAGAACTGGCCGCTGAACGTAACCGTGTTGCCCAGGAGCAGGCAGAAGCGGAACGTCAGGCTCGTGAAGCTGAACAGGCGCGTGTACAGGCAGAAGCTGCTACCCGCATGCAACGTCAGCAGGAAATGGTTGAAGAGCAGAAAGCGGCGCTGAAAAAAGAGCAAACCGTTTACTTTGATTTCGACCGTGCAACGATTAAAGCAGAATTCCAGGCTTTACTGGATAAACACGCTGAGTTCCTGGTAAACAACCCGGATCAAAACGTGGTTATCGAAGGCCACACTGACCAGCGCGGTACACCAGAGTACAACATTGCTCTTGGTGAACGTCGTGCACAAGCTGTTGAAACTTACCTGATGAACGCAGGTGTAAGCAGTAGCCAAATCTCTACTGTTTCTTACGGTGAAGAGAAGCCAGCAGTTATGGGGTCAACTGAATACGCGATGGCACAAAACCGTCGTGGTATCGTAGTTTACCAATAAGGGTTAAGCTTTGGTTAAACCAATGATTCAGGGCGTCACCATGTGTGCCGCCCTTTGTATTTCAGCCGCAGCGCAAGCTCAGGCACCTGTTTATGATGTCGGTAACAGCAGCTCGCAGCAAACGGCTAATTCAGGCAATTCCTCCAGCACGTTAGAGCAACGCATCACTGTACTGGAGCGAATGGTAGACAGTCGCACGCAAATGCAGCACCGTTTACAGCAACAACTCGACACCATGCAGGGTGAAATTGACGAGTTGCGCGGGGCTGTAGAAGTGCACACCAATCAACTTGAGAAAGTGCTTGAGCGCCAACGCGAGTTGTATCTGGAAATTGACAAGCGTGTTGAAGCGTTAAAGCAGGCTGGTGTGGGCAGTGCATCCGGTTCAGCTTCTGATTATTCATCACCTGCGCCGTCTCAGCCAACACCGTCGAAACCTAAGTCACCGGCACCGGCCAGCGCAGAAAGCGAGAGTGATGCCTATGACGCTGCAGTCAATCTGATCCTGAAATCCAGAGAATACGACAAAGCCATTCCGGCTTTTCAGTCTTTCCTGTCATCTTATCCAAACAGTGAATACGCGCCCAACGCGCATTATTGGTTAGGGCAGTTGCTGTTTAATCAGCAAAAGTGGTCTGATGCATCTGAACAGTTCAATATTGTTATTGATCGCTTCTCAGACTCTCCCAAACGACCTGACGCATTACTTAAGCTTGGAGTGATAGCAGAAAGACAGGGCAACAAAGGGCAGGCCAGAAGCCTGTTTCAGCAAGTGGTCAATGAATATCCTGATTCATCAGCCACCAAACTTGCCCAGTCCCGTTTATCCGGATTATAAGCTGATTAAAAAAACCTCCTCCGGGAGGTTTTTTATTGCCCGCAAGATTCTGCGTAAAATACGCCAGCTTGTTTTTTATACGGAAAAACAAAAGTTAGCGGTGTTGAACCAAATTCCTCACTACAAATTTGTCTGCGAAGTGTGACGTTGAGAACGTAAAATAACCATCTGTTGCCGGCGTCTCAAAAATAATTAAAATTATTTTGAGAAAGTTGGTGAATAATCCGGCAGTTGCACAAAATTTTTTTTAAAGATGAGAAAAAATTCAGGCAAATCCAACTGCAATTTCGCGTCCGGATGCTACATTTTTATCTGTCGGGCAGGGTTAAATTCAAAATAACTCTCCGAAAAGCGGGGGAATACTGTACGATTTGATTTCATTTTGACCGTTTGAACAAGAAAAACGAGAAAAGTGAAAATAAATCCGGATTTAAGGTTGCACTGCCTCAGAATCTGAGTATTATATGCCGCCGTTGCCACAGAGTGGTGACGCAGAAAGGCGAAAGGGTCGTTAGCTCAGTTGGTAGAGCAGTTGACTTTTAATCAATTGGTCGCTGGTTCGAATCCAGCACGACCCACCACTTTCTCCTCTGTGAGAATGTCGCTTTTCACCGTAACCATAAGATGGGTCGTTAGCTCAGTTGGTAGAGCAGTTGACTTTTAATCAATTGGTCGCTGGTTCGAATCCAGCACGACCCACCATCTTATCTTTGCTCCGGTTATCCGGAACCTCTTAAAATTCTTAAATACTTCCTGTTAGATATTATCCCGATCCGTTATCAGCTTTATCAACCGCAAAAGCATTGCACTGTTATAAGTCATAGCGCTTTAATCCGAGCAAACACTTTTATTCATAGCGTATCCCTATGTAATTTTTATGACAGTCGGGTATAATCCGTCGCCCTACTGTCGATTATTCAGGCTATTTGTTATGACTATTGCTTTCAGAGTCGATCAAGTTGATTATCCGTTCCCGGCCAAGCCTGCGCCGCTTACTGATGTGCGCAAGGCCGAACTGAAGGAACAGATCAAGCAACTGCTGCGTGATCGTAATGCTGTTCTGGTAGCTCACTATTACACTGACCCCGAGATTCAGGCGCTGGCCGAGGAAACCGGTGGTTGCGTTGCGGACTCTCTGGAGATGGCACGCTTTGGCCGTGATGCCACTGAGCAAACGTTAATCGTTGCCGGTGTCCGCTTCATGGGTGAAACAGCAAAAATTCTCAGTCCTGAAAAAACCGTACTGATGCCAAACCTGGAAGCAACCTGTTCGCTGGATATCGGTTGCCCGGTGGAAGAATTCAGTGCTTTCTGTGACGCGCACCCTGATCACACAGTGGTTGTTTACGCCAATACGTCTGCTGCTGTAAAAGCAAGAGCCGACTGGGTGGTGACATCCAGTATTGCGCTGGAAATTGTTGAGCACCTGGACGAGCAGGGTAAACCTATCATCTGGGGCCCTGATCGCCATCTGGGTGCATACATTGCGAAGAAAACCGGTGCTGATATGCTGATGTGGCAGGGCGAGTGTATTGTTCATGACGAGTTTTCAGCGCAGAAACTGAGTGATATGAAAGCAGTGTACCCTGATGCAGCCATTCTTGTGCATCCGGAATCACCTGCCAGTGTTGTTGATCTTGCGGATGCTGCCGGTTCGACAAGTCAGCTGATTCAGGCCGCTCAGGATATGCCTAACAACACGTTTATTGTGGCAACAGACAAAGGCATTTTCTATAAGATGCAACAACTGATGCCAGAGAAGACGTTTATTGAAGCTCCAACGGCAGGTAACGGCGCAACCTGTAAAAGTTGTGCTCACTGCCCGTGGATGGCAATGAACGGCTTACAGGCCATCTACAACAGCCTGACAGAGGGTGTGAATGATCACGAAATCCATGTGGATGAAGCTTTGCGTCACAAAGCCCTCATTCCGCTGGACAGAATGCTCAACTTTTCGGCACAACTGAAGCAGAAAAAGCTGGCAACTGCTTAATAAAAGCGCAGTTGAGGTTTTTTTCCCGGTGAGTACTTGATTCAGCGGGAGACTTTCCCTACTATACGCGCGCTTTGATGAATTTCGTCAGACAATTCCGGAGAGATGGCTGAGTGGCTGAAGGCGCACGCCTGGAAAGTGTGTATACGTTAATAGCGTATCGAGGGTTCGAATCCCTCTCTCTCCGCCAAATAGTGCCGAAAGAGGGCACCTGTTTTTCAGGGCCCTCTTTTCGCTTTTTTGAGACCTCACTCAGTAGAGCAATTCTCTTTCCGGTTGCTGTAACAACATCTTTTCGAATTACTATTTCATCGACCACTGACAGTAGCAGACACTTAAGTGTTTCTGTCGAGCCGTTTACTATGACTTCCTCGACCAGCTCTACAAACTGGTCAGCTTGTCTTTCTCCAAAGTTCCAGAAAGGCAGAGAAGTGAGTTGATTGTATTCATTCAAAGATGCTTCTAATGCTCTCAATTCTGTCGTTAATGACTCTTTATAAGTATTAAAATATTCGTCAACTTCAAATTCGGCTTCTGTCAATCTTGCATAGAGTGTGTGAAGTTGTGCTTTACGCTCAGAAATCTTTCTAGTGAGTTGTAATTTGTTATGACCTTTCTTTCTATTGATATCGGCGATCATAGTCTGCACTTCTTGCAAGACACTGCGAATAAAGTCGCGTTTAAATATTAATGGGATAATCTCATTTTTAACTATAGTGTCAGCTACTTCTTCCCTTATGTTTGACTCATTGCATGCGTTAGCGCTCTCTCTAACTTGCTTAGCGCAGCGATAGTAGTGATAACTACCGCTCTTAGCTCTCATGTAGTTCATTGGTCCATTGCACGAAGGGCATTTTAACATACCGGTTAACAGGTGCGCTGAGCGCTTTCTCTTCGTGTCCCTATTTTTAAGTTGCCTTTCTTCGAGCCCATTCTGAATTATATCAAAACGCTCTGGTGATATTGCCTTGGGCACAGGAACGATGATTGCGTCTGATTCAGGACCGTCCACATGACTTTTGAATTTATACTCGCCCTTATAACAAGTATTTCTGAGCATTCTATTTATAATGTTACGGTTAAAGGGCTTAGCGTTTCTATATTTAGTTCCCTTATCGTTCAAGTGCGCGGCTATTGCCTTTACGCCCATAGGCTTGCCATTTAGACCAATATCAGCCAAAGAAAATATTGTTCTTACAATGGAAATTTCATCTTCATTTATCGCTAGTTTAAACCTTCGCTTGGTAGCATTAGGGTCTATAACTTCGACTGACTTGTAACCATAAGGTACACGCCCACCTGTATAGAAACCTTTTTTAGCAGTCTCTTCCAGCCTATCTCGAACAATCTGTCGGTTTTGCTCACTATTGTTCTCATTCATTACACCAAAAATAACTCTCAAAATTTTGGCAATACTTGCTGACTCAGGGAGTGGCTCCGTTATGGATATCAGGCGTATTCCACTTTTCAAAAGATATTTAACTCTTGCCTCTTGATCATCTACAACTCTTGAAAACCTTGAAAATTTGTATACAAGTACTACTTCAAAACTGAAACGATCGTACGCTACGTCATTCATCAGTTGTTCCATACCCGGACGTGTTACATCTTCTTTAAAGCCAGAGGCAGTGTCGCAATATTCTGCGACGATTTGATAACCATGTTTTTCAGCGTACTCCTGTATTCTCAGTCTTTGCCCATCAAAGCTATCACTCTCTTGTGCTTGTCTACTTGAACTCACCCTTATATACATTGCTGCTTTAATTTTCATTGTTCATCTACTCCTTTAGTTGACTGTTTTATCATTTTCATTCAAATCTCTTTGAATAAGATCGAAATTTTCTGTAGAAACTGCTTTAGGAACAGGTACAATAATTACAATTTTTTTAGAGTTTTCTGAGTAACTGTTGAATCTATACTCTCCTTTGTAACAAGTGTTTTTAAGAATTTGGTTGATTTTCCTAACGTTAAAAAGATTACCATTTCGATATCTAACCTCATTGCTGTTCAAATATGAGGCTAGCCATTTACTGTTTAAACCAAGACTCGCAAAATCGAATATCAATTTTACAATGTTAATTTCTTCATCATGTATTTCGAGTTTAAATCTTCGTCTATCTGATTCAGGAATTATTACTTCAACTGACTTGTAGCCATATGGAGGTCGCCCTCCTGTATAGAATCCTTGTTTGGCAATTTCTTGTAATCGGTTTCGAATAATTTGGCCCTTTTGCTTACTATAGTTCTCCGCCATTAATCCAATAGTAGCTTTGTAAAAATGCTGGGCACGTTCTGTTGCCCAAATGTCCTTAGTAATAAATATCAAGCCAGATGCTTTTTTAAAAAAGGCTTTGCATCTATCTCCTGCTTTTTCAATTTCTTGTGAAAACCCTGAAAACTTATAAATAAGGACTACGTCAATTTTGCGTCGTTCAGTAGATAAGTCCATCTCCAACTGTTGTAGTCCCGGTAAAATCTGGGCAGAGCTTTTTGCTAGATCGTAATACTCTGCGACGATTTGATAACTATGTATTCGCGCATAATCCTGTATCTTGGCTCTTTGCGCATTTAAGTTGTCGCTTTCAGATGCTTGCATGCTTGGAGGCACTCTGATGTATATCGCTGCTCTTGTAATCATTTTTATTACCTCTCTGAATTAACTCTACGGCTAACTTCCCCGTCGATGTTTCCCGATTGTTTAAGAAGAAACTTTACTTGATCTGATGATGAAAGCTTTTTCACAATGATATTGGCGATGGTTCTGATTACACGGGTGCTTTCAGATTTATCGAGGGGCTTGATTGAAACTGTTGTATTCTTTGTTTTGACGGTTCTCATCTCTATCTCGTCCGTTAGCGAATCAATATGAGAACAAATAATAAGCAACTGTTAAATTGTCAAATCCAAAAAATAGTCGGGAATAAAGAATCCTGATATCTTTTTATAGTATTGGAAATAATAGATATTTTAATATCTCTCTATATTTTTGAAATTTTTAATATCTTAAATAAGTAACTTTTAAAAGATAATTTTTTAAATGTTTTTATATATTAAAAAGAAATAACAAGCGTATTGAAAAGATTAAAGTATTCTTTTAAAACATTGTTTAAATAGCGTCTTAAATAGAAATTAATTTGTATTTACAGGTACTGACTTAGGCTATTTTGTTACCAATTCTCTCATTGGGCGACATTGCGAGTGATGAATGATTGACCTTGAGCTAGGTCGCTTATCACTAGTTTAAAGAGAAAACAGCTTATCGTCTGACCGCAGAGCGCCAGAAATAGGCGATCAATAAGGCTGGGGTCACTTGTCGGAGTCTATTGGCGACCATTTTGCGAGAGTGTTGAGCTAATAGTATCTGTGGCCGGAGATAAGAATGTGGGCGCTTTTCAACTTTTAGGTATCACGGTTATCCCAATCATCGCCTAGAACCGAGCCGAGTGCGGAAAGATTGCCAATAAACACTCTCCACCCGAAATCATCCAGAGAGCCTGTATCATCACGCCACGTAAGAAATAGAACTGACTATGAAGCTACTACTTCTGTTCAGCATTGAGAGCTTATCTGATAGCGTTATTTTTGAAATCTTCTTTGCTATAGACATCAGAAGAGGTGAATTAGTTAAGCTGAATATTGATGGCATTGGCTTCAACGGTAAGTTGGTTCGAGTGCATGGCAAAGGTAAGAAAGAACGATTGATGCCAATCAGTGTCCGTGGTTGTGAATGGCTAGCATTCTACATTGGTAAGAGCAGACAAATGTTTGCATTTATTGGTTCAGGAAAGGCATTGTTTCTGGCAAACTCTACGTACCGGGTAAATTATCTGATATGGCATCACAGTATGTGAAACTAGCTGGATCTGACCGAGCAGGAGCGTGTCACCTATACCGCCACAATAGCGCGACAACGATGCTCGATAATGGCGCTGATCTTCGCCATATCCAAGAAATGCTAGGTCTTGCCAGTATCCTCACGACTCAGTTATACACTCACGTTAGCCGCAAGAAGTTATCTGAAGTATATAAAGCGACTCACCCATCAACTGAGGGTGGTAATGGATTTTTTTAGTTTGCTTTGCTATGCATAGAAAGCTTTTTTTGTTAGTATTTAAGAAAAATATAGTTTTAGTTTTGGAATTTTTTCTATGGATTGGAATAGAGCATTAAAAGTTGGTGGACCATCGGTAATTATTACCTATGTGTTTTACAATCTAATAAATACTTATCTGTCAGAATCTCAACTACTTCAAAACAACCTTCTTCTGAATATTCTCCTCTTGGCAATTGTTTTCTTATTTTGCGTTTTTGTTTGTTATCGCGTGACGATGTCAAAGAATGATTCCTCTAATAAATCCCAAATTATTTATAATGAAATTGAAGAGAATGAAGTTGAATCCTCTTTAAAAATTGGAAAAAAATATAAAGAAGCAGATATCAATAATAATAAAATTAATAAAAACAAAGTTAAGGGTGATTTGGACATCGGTTAATGCCGATAATAGGATTTGGTAATGGTAAGTTCAGTCCAAAATAACGAAATAAATAATAATGAAGTGGCTGGTGACTTAAATGTTGGAAGCACAGTAGTAAAGCTACCTAATTTTAATATTGATGTTAGTGCCGCAGCTTTAAAAGAGTTAATTACAACTCATGAGAAATTGAGGGAGGACTCTCCTGAATACGAGTTTTTTCTGGAGCAACTACAAGAAAAAATCACCGCTAAAGCTCACCGAAAAGTAATAGGGTTAGAAAATAAGCTAAGATTGGCGAATAGAGCGCATTATTACGATGGCGCATTAATTTCAAGCCAGAAAGCAGCCAAAATGATCACTAAACTTCAGCATGTTAAGTCATATCAAATTATATTTGATCATGTTTTGAGTTTGATTTTAACTCGGTTTAAGGCACATATACTCCCGCTATTACAAAAGCAATATGACGAAGTCATCATTGCCAGCGCTATTAACTCAACAATTTTAGAGCCTCTATCACAGGAAGTGTCAATGGCGGGTGGTATTATGAGCAGTGAGTTAGTCGAAGGGATGCTATATTTTTTAACGGAAAAGTGTCATGTGGAGTGGGTGTAATGATCATGTACCATCCTAGCTATGACGCTCATCACTGCGCTTATAGATATCTAAATTTATTACAGTCATTTCCACACTTTCAGTGTGATAAAACACTTTTGAGTTTTGTAGATTTTTACTACGTTTACCCTCATCTACTGAATGAAATGAAAAAGCTGCCATCCCCTTTACATCGTTATAAGTCGCTTATTTCAGGGATTAAGAACCCATTCGAAGTAACTCCAAATTCTAAGGCTTTATTTTTCGAATTAAAATCTCTTCAAAAAGTGGCTTTAGCAAATCTTCAATACAGAGGATTGGTTACAGTTACTAACAACAATGTTTGTTTAATAGATACTAAACTTCCTAATTTGTTAGTTAAAAAATTTGAAGAAGATTCTTTCCGTAGAACAGACATTTTTAAGCTATTAGTTAATGAGCTACCAAAGGTACAGTTGTCGGGAGATAATGGATTAAAAGCTCGTAGTGGATTAATGGAATATAAATATGATTAAGTCAAGTTTCTATATCGAGCGATTAGTTGTTGAGAAGCTAGGACGCTTCGTATATGACGAAGAGTTTCATAAAGGTATAAATGTTATCAGAGGTGAACACTCAGTCGGGAAAACAACAATTTTAGAATTGATCTTCTATGTGTTAGGTGGGGAGATCAAAGCTAACCAATGGCTACATCCTGCGGATAAGTGTGACAGCGTTATTTGCCAGTTAAATATAAATGGAAAAACATTTACCTTAAAGCGAGCGATTGAAGTTGGGAAAATTCCTGATATTTCTATGTTCTCTAATGACATGAATGCAGCACTCGAATCTGTGTTGGGCTGGAAAAACTTTGGCCCTAGGAGAACCGAGAAAAGAGCTTCATTTTCAGAGTGTATGTTTGAGCTACTAGGCTGGGAGCCGTCAAAATCTGAAGAGTATGCCAACCTCACGATGCATCAGTTATTACGGTTTTTATACGCAGATCAGGAAACTTCATCGTTTAAACTTTTTAGAGCTGAAGATAATAAACAAGCTGATAGCGATACAATGAGAATTGCTGTTGCTGAGTTCCTATTAGGTTTAGATAACCTAGATACGCATCAGCTTAGACAAGAACTTTTAATGGCAGAACGTGAGTTTGAGTCAATTAAATCTGAATTGTCAGCTATTTATAAAATATTAGGGAAAGATTCTGGTTTGACCCTTGATAGTATGCAAACTGAAATTGTAAAAAACAACGAGGAAATCATATTACTAAGAGAGCAAAAATTTGAATCAGTATCTAATGATAATTTAGACAAAGAGAGAGCTAGTAAATACAAAAGAGTTGAAGATGAAATCAACTTCATTTCTAGGAAGTTAAAAAGTTTCAAGGATGATTTAGGGACTGTAGTTGGCGAAATTGTTGATTGTGAGCTTTACGCGGAATCACTTGATTTTAGGAAGAAATCCCTTCTTGAATCACAAGCGTTATATAACTCACTTGGCGAAATTAGCTTTGATAAATGTCCAGTCTGCCTTGAGAAAGTAGAACCTGTAGAACAGGGACATTGTTCATTATGCAAATGTGAACTAAAAGAAGAAGAGAGTGATAATTATTTAGAGCTTTTAACTGAATTAAATTTCCAAATAAAGAGTAACTCAACTGTGATGGAAAATTATCTAGACCAAAAAGAAGGTCTGGAGGCGATAATTGAAATTACTGTCGGAGAGCTTAAAGAGGCACAAAGCAGGCTTGTTGAAGTTGCAAAAGTAGTAGATCTTGCTCAAAGCCAAAGAGAAGATAATGCGAGGAAGATTGGATTTCTAGAAGCTCAAAATGAAAACTCTAAGAATAAAATTAATATCATTAAAAGCTTAGATGCCAAGAAATCAAGAAAAGCTGCTCTAATAGAAAAAATTGCAGACTTAAAACAAAAGATTGAAGATGCAACTTTTTCCAATCAAAGACGTTCAAATAACGTATACAACGGATTATCAAAATCTATTGTAAACATATTAAATAGCGAGAAAAGAGAAGATGGCTCACCTTACGAAGAAAGCTTCCTTTCGTCTGGTGTAAGTGATGTAGAGATCGACTTTGCTAAAGATCGATTACTTTTAGATGGCAGAGTAAAGTTCTCAGCCAGCTCTAACTTTATCAAGAAAAATACATTCCACATTTCTACTCTGTTAAGGTCTCTTCAAGACAATGCTTATCGATTGCCTAGATTTCTAATGCTAGATTCTATCGAGAATGGAGGAATGAAACCTTTTCGAAGCCATCAATTCCAGAAAATGATTATAGAGTTGTTTTCTCAAATTGAGGGTGACTTTCAACTTATTTTCTGTACTTCGATGGTGTTAGGTGATTTAAACAACGATAAGTATGGAGTAGGCCCATATTATCTCGACAACGTTATTAAGTTGAAATAACAAAGTTAAAGTAACGCCATCTTTAATTCGAAGCTGGATCGTAGTTTGTTCTAATTTATATTCAGGCACGATACTATGATCCAAGCAACGTCTACACTCGGGATAGTGGGGTTAGTCAAGGGGCGTTGCGTGCCATTTGCAGACGGTGGCACTCCATCTTGAGGGCGGCAGCTGTGCCATAAAGCAGACGTCTAACATTCTTTCCTATGAAAACACAAATTGCGGTTTTTCAGGTGAAACAGGTGTTACTATGAAGTTCCAGTAATAAGCTGTTAGGCAGAAAAGGAGTTTTGTTCATTGTGAGAAGTAATGCACTATATTTTCCATATATATCAGTTCCAGAAAACAACTGGACTATGAAAAGTTTGTTTTACTGGGATAAATTGAGTGCCATTGTACCAATGGATCATATTGAACGACCTGAACAGATGAGCAGGTTTATGAGGGCGTTGTTAGAAAGAGAGCTCGTAGAGCAAGTGTTCCCTTCAAATTATTTATATGACATTCCTGAGTTTGAAAGTAGCTTTATAGAATATCTTCAGACAAAAGCTAAAAGATCTAATGAAAACTTTCTCAGACCTTATTCAACGGCAGGCCGGGTAGCCGCTGAAAAGCTTGGAGCTAGAGTACATAAAGATAATATTTCACCTAGAGCTAACCTGCATATTGAAAAGCTAAATCAGCTTCCCGATTATCTTATTGAAGAAGGTCTTGCTAGGAGAGTTGATGGTGCTTGGTTAAATATGGATACACGTGTTGCAAACATGTTTATGGCTTATTTAGCTATATGTTTAGGTGGTGTCAAAGACGTGAATGCAGCTCCAATTACTAGTGAAGTAAAGTACTCTCAATTTCTTGGGCATTTCTTAAGAAGAGAGCCTAGGTTTAATCATAGAAAAAAAGCGAGAGACGTTGTACTTGAACAACTACTTCCTACCCCTAATGAACCTATTAATTTGGACGATTTAGTAAAATTCAAGATGAAACATGGTCACTTATTACCAGAGCTAAGGTGTAAAATAGAAGTTGAAACAGCCAAAATAGCTCTTTTGGAAAACCCTGATGATCGTATTGATGCAACAGCTTTTTTTATAGAGGATTGTAAAGAGAAGACTGACGAGATCGTCGATGCTATGAAGCCTTCTTGGTCGAAAATTAGTTTCGGTTCTATAGCTCCGCTATTTGGTTCTGGACTCGCTTTATCTGCTACAGGTTTAAACTATAGTGCTGTGTCAGTTGGCTCGGGATTATCTTTCATTGGTAGTGCATATCAAGCCTTGAATAGCATAAGATCGGAACGAAAAAACGCGGAGACTATGCCCTTAGCGTATTTGGCACATGCCCGTCAATTTACTACTACTGCCTAACAAGATACTTATAAGGACTCAAAACGCTTAGCTTATGCCCCTTAGTCGTAAAGTATAGCCAAGTGTTTTCCGCTTTTGAGTAAGGCGTTGAATGTCAGTTACTTGTCTAGAGCTGCCTGTTACTAATGGTATTGTCAGATTAAGTCGAGACTAATTCAGCTGAAGTTTATTCGTGGTGGTCCACGAGACTAGTTTGAATGTGTGGCGATTGAATCCTATCCAAAGCTCTGCGCTTCAATGGTGGGGCTTTGTTGTTATAGCAGGCTGATAACTCCTCGAACTCACCATTTCGCCAGTAGCCAAGTGATCTCCTTCCATCAGGCGTGAGGCGTTCGATGTAGTCTGGAAACTCGAACTGCTTACCATAAAGCGTATGCCCGTGAGCCAACAGTTCATGACTCAGATCACCAGACAGACTATCTCGCGAAACCTGTTCAGCTATCGCCAGAACATCAAGTGAGTTGGTCACAGTATTTCTCCGATAGTTTACCAAATTAGTTCACAGAACTTTCTTCATGAAGCGCTACACCATGTTTGGAAGTAAAGGCTTTGAGCTTTTCCTCATACAGTGGTATCTCTTTTTCGTAGCGGCAGTAGAACCGAATAACCTCATCGTCGGCATTGTAGATAGCTCGAGTATCATTGCGCAGGTTGTTCAACCGCGCACGACTAACGCTGATAATATTGCTTCTAATTCTTCAGAAGCAATTGGCAGAAAAGCGGTTGTGCAGTAAGGCATGGGTATTCCCCTTTGTTTTTCCGCATATTAGTATAGGAGGGGAATTCGTTGTTGTGGATAATAAATTAGCTAGGTGCAAAAACACATTGTTGTTCCAACTAAGCGATTTCGTTGGTCCACGCTATCGAGCGCAATAGTTCATAGGGTGAGCGAGGGTGGTTCCGGTTGATGACAATATGCATCCTTACCTTTGAAGTCGTTAAGGTAAGGCTAACGGCATAAGCTTGTAAAATAAACCACAACTGATATACATGGTTTTACATCTGGACAAAGGCTTGTTCCTGCATGGCTTTCGATATTTATTAGGATGATAAGGTAGTTAAATGGAAATAAGTAAAGTTGACCTAAGTGGTTATAGAAATTTTAAGAATGCATCCGTTAACTTCCGATCTGATAGTCTATTGATAGGGGCCAATGATGTAGGAAAAAGTAACCTTCTCCATGCTCTGCGAATTCTGTTGGATAAAAATTTATCCGAGGCCGATATTGAGCCTACAGAAACTGATTTTTATACAAGCAAAGTTGCATCCTGCA
Organism: Alteromonas sp. ABH4_456; assembly: GCF_056160645.1. Taxonomy (NCBI): domain Bacteria; kingdom Pseudomonadati; phylum Pseudomonadota; class Gammaproteobacteria; order Alteromonadales; family Alteromonadaceae; genus Alteromonas; species Alteromonas sp. ABH4_456. The sequence continues at coordinate 595,328 of NZ_JBSWXO010000001.1, read as the reverse complement.
ATGAAATAGTAATAACCATTTATTTTAAGAATGTCACTGAAGACGCCGTACTGTCAGTTCTTAAGGGGGCTGTCAGTGATGAGGGGGAGTGCATTTTTCAGTATAAGGCCTATTTGTCTGATTTGAGTTATCGTTTATTCATTGGACATAAAATAGACCAGCTTGAAGAGGTAAATAGTCGTTTTTACTTGCGGTACGTGAATCTCAACTACATGGAATCACGAAGAGATTTAGAAAGGTACATTGCAAAAGAAAAGCGGAAATTGCTTAAAACTTCTTTTGCCTCTTTGTCTGAACAGCAACTCGAAGAAGACAAAGAGTTAATGGATGAAATTAGTCAGGATTTGCTGGATTTAAACGAAAAGGTTTCTCAACTTGTCTACGTTGACCAAGCGACGTCAGAGGTCAATACGGAACTAAAAAAGCTATCCAATCAAAACCTCAATTACAATGTGCAATTGGATACAGGTGCCATACAGGTGAGTGATTTTGTCGATAGATTGAAGTTAGGAGCAAATACTGATGGCTCCTCAGTGACCCTTGGAGGAGACGGCAGAAATAATCAAATCTTATTGGCACTTTGGAAAGCGAAAAGCATAAGGGAGCATACTGTAGACCACGAAGTAGTCTTTTACGTGGTAGAAGAACCTGAAGCGCACTTACATCCTCATCAGCAAGGTCGAATGACCAACTATTTGATTAACGAACTGCCGGGCCAAACGATAATATCGACACATTCCCCTCGAATAGCCGCAAACTTTAAGCCTGACTCAATTATCAGGTTGCTAAGTAAGGATAACTCAACGGTTGCTGCCAGTGCTGGTTGCTCAGATTGCATTGAGCAGGGGTTTGAAGATATGAGTTATCGCATGAGCATCATTCCAGCGGAAGCATTTTTTTCGAGTGGCGTGTTGTTGATTGAAGGTCCTTCAGAAGAATTGCTCTACCATGCTCTTAGTCAAACACTAAACATAGATTTGGATTACCTGAACCTGTCCATTCTTTGTGTAAACGGCATTTCTTTCAAAGTTTATGTGAAAATTTTAGATGCTTTAGAAATACCGTGGGTGATGCGAACCGATAATGATGTTTCAAAAGTTCCCAAAAAGAACGCATGGCAGTACGCAGGGATGAATCGGTGCTTGGAAATTATGGGGGATGACCCGGAAGAACACTCGGACAAAGAAGTTACAGCAAAAGATACTTTAGAAAACGGTTTGTGGAAGGAAGTGGCGGATTACGTCGAGCAAGATGACATTTTCTTGGCACGCATCGATCTGGAAACTGATTTAGTTGAAGAACTTGGGAAAAAAGTTTTAACAGCGCTTGGGAAGAAAACAGAAGAATCCGCTATTAAGCATCTTCAGGATAAAAAAGCGCTACATATGAGAGAGCTTTTGAAAGACATTTCTGGAGACTTGAAAAGTATATCTGGAGGTCAGTTAGCCAAGCCACTCCACGCTCTTGTAGAGCTGGTAGCGTTAGCCTGATGCCTTTTAACCCAACAGAACAGCAAAAGCAGGCAATTGCGTATCCTGATTCACTGGTTGTAACAGCATGTCCCGGTAGTGGAAAAACTACTGTTATGTCAGAAAAAATTAGTGATGTTTTGACTTTGAATCAAAAATATCAAGGCGTTATCGGAATAACTTTCACAAAGAAAGCTAGTGCAGAATTGAAGAAGCGGTGTAGTTCAAACGCAAAAGACTTAAAGAGCAGTTTCTTTGGAACCATAGATAGTTTTTGTTATCAGGAGTTGATAATTCCCTTTCTTTCAAGGATTTGGGGAGGTAACCCTAGAAAATGCACAGTAGTAAAAAAGCTCAGCGATGAACAAGCCGCACTTTTTGAGAAAAAACATAATTCACCTAATATCCAAGAGCTGGATGATGATGCTGGGTTCAAACAGTTATATTTGCAAAACACGTTGTGGATGTCCTCTTTCTCTTCGCTTGCGGTGTTTATTATCAGGGAGTCAATTGCTGCACAGAATTATATTTCGGCAAAATATACTCATGTTTTTATGGATGAGTATCAAGATAGCTCATTAGCACAGCATGAACTGTTTTTGACACTGAAGGATCTTGGTTTAGTAGCCACAGCAGTGGGTGATACTGATCAATCAATTTTTCGCTTTCGAGGTAGCCGTCCAGAACTTTTAGACAGCCTTATTAAGTCGCCGGATTTCAAGCACATTCATCTAGACAAGAATCATCGTTGTCATCCATCTATTACAAACTATGCAAATCGCCTATTAGAGCCTGATTGCGATCTATTGGATACAGACAATATTAGGGTGGCACGTTATGTTTTGGACGGATTGCCTTTCGACGCTGCAAACAAGGTTTCAGAATGGATTATGAGGTGGGTTCGAGAAGAGAAAATTGCAGGGCCTTCTAAAGTTGCAATTTTGGCCAGAACTGCGAGGGTTTTGAATAGCGTTTGCGAAGGTCTTACATGTGACTACAGGCTAGTGTCAGACACCCCTCTAGACGACATCGGCGCTGATTGCTCCGATTTATTTTCAGAGTTATTAAGTTATAAACATGGTGCAATACAATCTGCCCAATCTCTTTTGGACTCGATTTCAGTCAAGTATTTTTTGAGTGGCAAAGAGCAAAGCTTTATACTTCAATTCATAAAGTCAATTCGACAAACAAGCGATGAAGAGTTTTTAGAAACAGCTCTGTTATTAGCTGGCGAGATTGGTTTAGCTGTTAAACCAGAAACTATTGAAGCGACGAAGATAATTCAAACATCAGAATCCATCCTGAAGATGTTTCGCCCAGAGAACGAAGGCGAAGTTCAGGTAATGACATTACATAAGTCTAAGGGGCTGGAGTTTGATGTAGTTATCCATTTCGGGCTAGAGGAGTGGGTGTTTCCATATCGCGAGTTTTCAAGGGATTACAACAATCCTATATATCCTGACCTTGAACAGGAAACCAACCTACACTATGTTGGAATTACAAGAGCTGAGAAACTATGCATCTTGATACAGACTGCGTTGCGGCAAAATAGCGCAGGAAAAATTAGCAATGCGCAACCGTCGTACTTCCTCTCTCTTCCTCAGCTTGAAGGGCTATACAATCGTCATTAGATGTCGAAGACGTAACTAAAGCCGACAGGCCGCTTTTAAGTCTTAAGCAGCCTGTGACGGCTTACACTATCAGATGGTGAAGCTTACTCGTGGCGCGATATAAGGCTAAGTTCAGAGTGTGCCGATTGAATCCAATCCAAAGCCCCGCACTCGCGGGGCTTTGTTTTACAAACTCACCGTTAATTAACCCAAAGTCCGACTGCAATCAAAGACAACATTGTATAACCGACAATAAATATCAGACAGTTTCCAAAAAATAGGCTTAATGAAGGTTCGTAATTGGGTCGGTACTTTCTGAGTTTTCTATACTCTTTCCCCTGAAACATCCCCCAAAGAAGAGATATCATCAAGAATAGCCATGCTAACTCTTGAGCCAAGTTTAAGCCGATGATTGAAAGAGCAACACCGATTGTTAAAGGGCCTAACAAGCTATTTAATTTTTCGTAGTATCGTACCGCAATAGCTTCAGCAGGGTCACTGTGAAATATGGGCAATTTATTTTCTCCTGTTTAGAAAGTCACCTTTCGAAGAATAAAATAAACAGCATTTCCAAAAAAGTATAAACTGTGGCTTTCAATTATTTGTCCATTACTGGCTTTGGTGACTTGGGGTTTTGTTTTCAATGGTCACTGGCTCAATGAAAAGATCCGTTTGGTGCCAAATTTGGGGAGAAGGTCAGTATTTATACAAATTTCAAAATACGTGAGCTATCGATAACCCACATAACTTTGTCCCACATTTTTAAATATAATTGATTTACGCCTCAGTTTGTTAAAGTTTGCCCTGAAGCTGTAGCTTAGGTTCCAGCGTCTCTCCTCCGTTAAGTTTGTCTCTCGCTTCTTTAAACAGCCTTTCTCCCTGCGTCGCTTCAAGCGTCCCTTTGATCCGTATCGAAATTTCAGCGCTGGCTTCAGAATAGGTCATATTGCTATCCTTGTTATTATCAAGTAGTAGCTCAGTTGCCTTACGGTGCACTCTTGCTTCACCGTGTTCGTTGATCGCCATCTGGAGATGATAGGCTTCATTGGCGGCGCCCAAGCTATTCTTTGTCGCTTTACCGCTATCCAAAACGCCACCGGTAAGGTCATTAATAGTTTTGTACATATTGATTTTCATTGCTATTTCCTCAAATTAGAAATTCTACGTGTTTCAACTGCACCGTTGCACTTCAAAGTGAATTGGTGAGTTGGTCTGCCCTAATATTAAGCAAAACCAATAGGGCAAGCAAAGATATATATATTCATAACGTTGCTAAGTGAATATAATTTAGTAGTAATTGATATTCATTTTTAGAGCAACTTTTGCAATGAACTTGTAATATGGCATTATTCATATTCATAAATTTTCATTTTTTCCACTACTGCTTAAAATAATTCGAGTTTAGCATGCTATTATATGCCAAACCGCTTTCATGACGAAAACAGAGGAGTCTAGGTATTTTTCTATGGATTTGAAACTTGATTTAAAAAATCCCTATCCAAATACCTCACAAAGCATTGCATCTGAGATTTTGCAATTATTACTTGTGGTAGAACGCATCAAAGCAGATAAGGATTCATATAAGCGACTAAGGTCATTAGCAAAGATAAAACAGGACTTTGAGGATTCGCGCGGGGTAGCTTCAATCAAGGAAAGGCCTTATTTTCATTCAGGCACCGATAACCTCCCACTAAGCACGCTCTGCTCTGTTCTCGATGAAGGGCTGGGAGCTACCTGTTTCTTAAGCAAATCGATCCGGTTTGCCGAATACAACCAAACACGTCGGTATAACCAAGACCCAACAACCGTTCCTGAAGCCCCTGAGCAACAGCACTGGAGCAAAGTCTGGACTGAAGATATTCCAGCTGTCATTGACTCTCAACAGTATCGCTTTGAAAACCTTAACAAGTGGCGGCTCCACTACCCTCATTTGCAGGTTTTGCTTGCTTACGAGCATGGGAAAGAGCTAATCCTCGCTGTAAGTAAACTTATGGCACTTGACTACTCAAAGTTCGTTGAGTCAGCTCAAGAGTGGGCCACTCAAAGATTTAGCTACATCCGTAACGGCAATAAGCAGAGCTTGTCAAATCTGCCACCTATGCTCGCGCAGCATATAGCATGGCGGGCAACAGAGAAATTCCTAAATGAACTTAACGGTATTACTCAGCAAGCTAAAAGATACCTCGATTGGTCGTTTGAAGAGGGTTACTACTTCCACCCCCCAAAAGTGCAAAAACAAGAAAGGAAGTGGAAAAACTCGCTAGGCCATAATCTTGGACAACAACCTGTTCTAAGCGTGGATTTATTGCAAGCGGACATCCAACGAGCTATCAAAGAGGGAGATCTCAACCTTATTGCCAATGAGATTGCTCTCTCCCTAGCGCACAATATCCAACCAAGCACCTCCTACAAGGGTTTCACTCATAGTGTTGAGTACCGACAGAGCCTAATGGACATCTACGAACCATATGCCACCGGACGCACTCAATTGCTTTGGCATGCTGATAACGAGCTACAGCTCAATTATAAAACTCTACTCCGAGGTATCGGGTTCTCAATATGGCGCGAAAAGCATCAAACAAAAAAAGGGGATAGAACGGCTGTGCTAGAGGCCGCAAGCACATTTTTAGCTGACGAAAAAGACCTGCCCTACTGTTTTGGTAAACCCAGTACCATTAAGCAGTCTTACGAAGAAGTAAAAGGCTATGCGAAAAGTTCTAGAAGCGAAGTAAAGCCCTCCCGTCTGGTCAAGCTAATTCACTCACAGATGACAACTCGCTTGCCGTTTTACACACCAAAAGTTCGCTACGTGTTTGCCCCTTTCAATATTGACTATGAAGAGAAAGTCAGGGAAGTAGCTCACAGCTTAGGCAATTTGCTTGACTTCGAAATAAGACAATTCAGCTATGAAGAGATCTGTGAACTTTTCCGTTCACTCGCCAGCAAAGATATCTCGGTATTACAAGAGGATGACCTATTTGAAATGCTAAGGGAAAGAGGAGTAAAGCGCCTCGGTAGAACACACTTTTTGCCGGAGTGGAATAGACTGTCAGAGGTACTTCGAAAAGATATTTGGATTGGGGATTCTTAAGAGATTGGAGTAGCGACCAGAATTACTATTTGAGCCTTGATGGGAATGATATAAAACGCGTTACCTTTTCTCTAATGTGGACTCTAATTGATTAGTTACAATTTAACCCGACACTTTCAGTGATAGAGTGGAACCGAACCTGACGGTCTCTTGTGTACGTTTTGAGGTAGACGACGCGTTGGAAATATCGGAATCTATTGAAGTTTAGGCTTTATGGGGCTGCTTGTGCTGCCACTTTGTACGTGAAGCGGACGGCCAATATTCTTTCTTATTCAAACACTGGTAAATGGTTTTTCCGGGGTAACGGATGTTACTATGAATTCTCAGTAATAAGCTTTTATGTCAGCTCAAATTCATCACGCTAAATTAGATTTAAGAGATAAGATGGAAAATAAAATCAGAATTTGCATTTCAGGAATGATCGCCGTTGGAAAATCAACACTAGCACGCGCTTTAGCTAAAGATTTCGATATGGAGCTTATATCTGAAGCAAAACTTGGTATATCGTATTTGGAAAGGCTGTTTGATGATCCAGCTCGCTGGAGTTATGAAGCTCAAGCAGCATTCTTGATTGGAAAGGCTAATGCTATAAGAAAAATAGAAAAGAAGCATAAGTCGTATGTTTTAGACAGGTCTATTTGTGAAGACGCGAGTATATTTTTTGAGTACTTCAAAGAGGAAAATCAACTAGATGACCTTACATGTTTAAACTACCAATATTTGTACGATCTTATCGATGACTTTACACCCAAAGAAGACATTAGCATCATTTGTACAATCGATTATGAAAGCGTAGTCAATAGGATTATTTCAAGAGATAAATTTAATGCCTATGTGGAAGGTTACGTAGATTCTATTTATGACCGATATACAAAGTTCATCGAGGAGAGGCGCGGCAATCAAAATACATACATTTGTGACAGTAACATTTTTGATTGGACCGACGACAAAGTTTGCAAGTTGATAACAGATGATGTTCAAAGATTGATAGATCGCGACGCCTCAAATTCAGATGTAAACCTAAATGTCTTGAAGGCTCATATATGAATCAATCCACAAGAAAGAATATAATATTTTTTGTTGGCGTATTTATGGCTCTAGCGAGTGCTGGTGTCGAGTTATGGCTATTTGTTGTCTTAGTTAACGAGGGTAGCTTTGAAGCTCTAAAGCTCACGGTAGCCGCCGCAAACGGTCTTTTAGTTTTTGGCTCAATTAAAATGATTCTTAAGTCATGGGGTTCTATGTTTATTGAAGAATCGAACCCTGTTGCTCTAGGGAGCCTCTCTAGTTGTTACTCAAGTAGGTTTCAGGTGGTTAGTCAGACAGATCTTAATAGCCGCCATATAGTTCCGCCTTTAAACCGTCAATTGATTACCCAGTATCTTGTTCTTCTTGAAGGATTGTTGCAGACGAATCTGGGACGTCATCATTACGAGTTATCGCTTTTTTGTGGTTCTGAAGCCCCAGAAATAATCGCGTACTTCGATTCCAATAAAAATACGACCCCAAGAAGTCATTCCAAACGTGCCGACAATCCACAGTACTATATAGAGAACAACTATGAAGTAGTGGAAATTCTTAAAAATCCCAGTACGGAGACGCAGTTCATTGAAAATACGTTAGTTGATTCAGAGGACTATTCATTTACATCAGAAGAGCAGAAGGGAAAAGTTCGGTCAACACTTCTCCATTGCATAGATGTACGGATACCTGCGGCTATCGTGATTACATGTAATAAAGAAAAAATTCTTGGGCCGGGTAGCGATTTTAAAGAAGCCTTTCTGTCTGTTTATTTTGGAATAGCAACCGACCTATATCTCGGCCTGCTAATGGGAGCTACCGAACAAAAATGACATAACAATACGAGCCAGTCTACTGTTTGTCTAAAACGGCCTGTCAGGTCTGGCATTATCAATTGCTGAAGCTTACTCTAGGAGGACCATAAGCCTAAGTTGTGAATGTGCCGATTTTAATCCAATCAAAGCGCCGCACTCGTGGGCTTTTTGTTACCTGTCCGCTCTGACGGGCTTCAAGCATATTCTCATAACTGAAATGGTTAAACTTATAGCCATTCACCTTAAGCCATTTCGCCAAACTTCATTTCTTCTAATATTTCATATAGCCGCTGACGTCCCTCAAGTGTATTAAGCATGTTTCGGGGACATTCACCACTCAGAATTGGCAAAGGCAAGTCGAGCCATTCGTTCATGGTTGCATCATCATTGCCGAAGAAAACCCTAAACTCTTGCTGCAATTTTTCGACTGTGATTTCTACATTTTCTGATTCTGCTGACATGTCTTAATCTCCTAATGACCGTGTCGCTTAAGTATAGCGGATAATCTAGGGTATTCTGCTCAATGAGTTAGCCACATTGAATGCGGTAAATACAAACTGTTTACCGCTAGTAAACATTTATTTTTTAGCAAGGAGTGGTTACTGTTAGTAAACAATGTTTGATTACTGATACGGATATTAGGTTTGCGAACTTTGTTCACAGGTGCTTGTTTACTTATCTGATGATTTGCCTCAAGCGAATAATTTGTTGAGTTCCAGTGGGCATGTCCATATGGTAATCATTTCATGATTATGGTTTTTATGAGCCGTTTGGGGATGATTGTTCCGTCTGCACAGATCGGCTTTTGAATAGTGACGCCATGATTTATCTAAAACGCCTTTTATTGTACTTAAGGAGGCTAAGCCTTGGTTTCGCTTAGCCTAAATCTACGATGGTTCTATATCTATCAATGCTTTTTTAGTTATTATATTAAAGTGCCTAGGTCTTATCTTACTGATATAAATGAATAAATTCACTAGATACAGCTCGCTTAGTTAGCGCTTGATAACTGTAGTCCAGTGCCCATACTCGTCCCACTCGGCCCGCCAGATACTAAAACCCGCATTCACTGCGGGTTTTTGCTTTTCAGGCTTAAAACTGAATATCAGGCACCAATCACACCGCACAATGCTCTTGCGCCACCGCCGCCAAGTTTCTCCGGCGCGTCCGAGTAATTATCACCGCCCTGGTGAACCATCAGTGCTTTGTCTTTTACGTCTTCCAGTGCTAACCGTGGTGCCAGTGCCGGATGGCTGGCATTGCCCTCGTCGTCCACCAGCAGTATGGGTAAATCACCCATGTGGCTGTTATCTGCCCGGGGATAGCCGTGCTGACCTGTTTTTTCCGGGTCCGCATGACTGCCTGCTGCTCCGGCGGGAACATTCTTTCCGTCTTTCATGGCAGAATCGGCCGGCAGCGAATGGCAGTCCGCAGATACACAAATGACGACACTAAAAAATCCACCTTAGACAGGTGGATTTTTAAAGACAGGTAGCTCAGGCATCATTAGTTATAATGACTGTAACAAATCAATCTGGTACTTACTCCGGTTGAAATTCTGCCCATTGTTCCGTGAATAGCTCACTCCAGTCCATTACTTTATAGACATTCAGACGGGGAGCTATCAAATTCGGATTCCCGGAATCGAGATAGTAAATATTAAAATACTCGATAACAGTCAGGTAGCCTTCATCATCAAAATTAACTAATTCCCACACACGTTGACGCTTATAATGATCCTCTATGTAGCCATTGAAGGTTACCTTATTTCCGTCTGTAACCCATGTGTAATTCAGTGCATTCATATCAGAACTAAAATAATACTCTCCGGTATCCATTGTTGTAAGACTGGAGATTCTGCCCATTGTGCCATTTGAGTTAATGTTGAATCCAAATGCTGTTTCTAAAGTAGGCACTTCTCCATTGGAAAAACCATCAAGACCAACGTTCAGGAGGGAAGTCCAGATATCAGGTAAATCATGTGCGATCTCGACATTATCTAAAGTACTTTCATTGCCTTTAAAGAATCCGCCTGTCCAACTGTACGATACCCCTTCAGAGTTCATCGTATAGAGCGCAATGGTGTAAGAATCAGTATCAAGCAGTCTTTGCGCGCTGATCGTTGTATCTTCTAATGAAACAGACAGTTTTCCGTCTTGCAATTCATAAGTTCCAAGGCTATCAGTAATACGTCCTGTAACCGTTCCATCGTCAAAGGACAGTGCATCGACACTTGGTGCTGTACTCGAAGCTACGGGGGCAGAAATACCGTCATTGTAGTATTTAACAGCTGTATTAACCGGCATTACCCAGTGACCTTCTGTTATTTCTTCTTCTTTGAATGGTTCAGGGTTTAAATTCTCAACTGTAACTATTCCCATTTGAGATGTATTGACGACTTCCTGAGAGAAAGTCAGTGTTTCATAAACATTGTTGTCTACCCGTGATGCAAGTGTGCTTTCACCATTTACCTGAACTAATTTGAAGCTACTGCTTTCTAAGCGGGAAGCAACCTCAACCTGCCAGATGCCTTGCTGTTCACATTCATCAATAATTTCTGCGGACATGGTGTCATCAAATGGATATACGGGGTAGCCACCAGAGCAGGATGCGTATGATAGTGATGTATTTCCTGATGTATAATCAACATTTACCGTTCCATCTTCCACTTCATATTTGAACTCACGGCGCGTGAAAGTGTCGCCGTATAAGCTTACGATAGTCTCAACACCGGTGAGATCTTCGTTAAACTTAAAAACACTGCCGTTGCGCGGTATCTTTGTGGCGTTAGAAAATGTTGCCCATGTCTTCCCTGCAATGTCATTTTCGAAAAAAGAAGAGTGAAGCAGCGGGTCATTCAGTGTTTCTTCTACTGCAACAGCAAGGTCATCATAGAACTGCTGTTGCACCACTCCATTTTCATTTACTAAACCTTTTTCAGTGAGGTAATTGAGTATTACTGTATTGCTACTATCATCCGCGCCAGTAAATAGTGACAGTGTTGTTTCTCCGTCAGGTATTTCATAATCCGGATTATCTGCGAGTAGCTTAATGAAGCCCGCGAGGTTTATTACTTCAGTTGAATCAATGGTATTAGTCCATCCGGAATATGACTTGTCACCGCCGTTTTTGATGTAATCATCGAAGAGAATTGATTGTGCAGTACTGACTTGAGTAACTTTTGTTACGGTAGACTCGTCGTCGTTTAAGTCACGGGAGTTGTTTTCCAGTGCAATATTCAGAAGACTGGAAAATGTACCGCCTTCTCCGGTAAGTAATATTTTTGATTGTCCGCCTGTACCTTGTCCGAGAAGTGATACATTTGCACCGGGGGCAGCAGAGGAAATAGTAATTTCATACCGGCCGTCCTCACCGGTATTCGTTGTAAATAATTCGCTGCCAACCTGTACGGTAAGTTCTGCATTCGAAAGAGGGCTGTCGGTGACAATGCCTGACATTGTAAGACTTTGAGTGTGAGTTATTTCGACCGTGCCTGAAGCACTATCAGTTCCATCACTAATCTCATAAGTAAGCGTTTCAGTACCCATCGCCGTGTTATCGGGCGTATAAGTTAACAGGCTACCAGAATTTTCTACAGTACCGAACTGCGCATCAGACACCGACGTGATAGTGAGAGTATCACCATCCGCATCACTATCATTTGCAAGTACATCAATAGTGATGACCGCTCCGTTCTCCGTCTTAGCGGTATCTGATTGCGTTGCGGGCGATGTATTGTTTGGTGTTTGCGAAGAGCCATTTGAAGAGCCCCGGTCACTATCTGAACTCCCTCCACCACAACCAGTCAGAAGCAGAGTACTCATTACTGTGGCAAGAATGGTTTTATTGAATATCATGATGTTAAATCCTTTTTAATGCAGCATAGTATGTCATTGAAAAATACTTCCCGGCGCGGGAGGTAATCAATATTTTTTTAATTAAAAATTTACTTTTTGTGTTCAAGTTCATTTAGTTTTGGGAGTGCAGGAAAGAGTGGTCTCCTTTCGGGTTGAGATTGTATTTTGAGTGAAATCTAACCTAACAATAAGAAATGAAAGTTACAATAACAGACGGGAAGTTGCCGGGGCTGGTAGTGGTTATGGTGAAGGTTAAAAATAAACTAACTTCGTAGGGTTCGAAGCCTTATATAGTGTGGTTTAGATGTACTTAGCTCAAATGAAAATAATTGGTAGCGGCTCCCTTTCATTTATACATGTAAGGGTAAATTTATACGTTTTATTTTGATTTCATAAGGAACCAAAAAACAAAAAAAGCAGCCATCAGAGGCTGCTTCGCTTAATAAAACATTATGTTTACAGAGCAGCGATAGCTGCTTCGTAATCCGGCTCATCAGCCGTTTCAGCGACCTGCTGGGTGTAGGCCACTTTGCCTTCTTCATCAATCACCACAACGCTGCGTGATAACAGGCCTGTCAGTGGACCGGTGGTGAAAGTCACATTGTAGTCTGTGCCAAAATCTGAGCGGAACGTTGAACCGGTCAGAACGTTTTCAATCCCTTCTGCGCCACAGAAACGGCCGGCAGCGAATGGCAGGTCCGCAGATACACAAATGACCACAGTGTTGTCCAGTGAAGCGGCTTTTTCATTGAATTTACGTACAGACATGGCACACGTGCCGGTATCTACAGACGGAAAGATGTTCAGTACCACTTTCTTACCTGACAAATCTGCAGAACTTACGGTAGATAAATCGGATTTTACCAGCTCAAACGCCGGTGCAGGTGTGCCAACGGCGGGTAAATCACCCAGAGTTTCTAACGGATTGCCCTGTAATGTAACTGTTGCCATGGAAGTTCCTTCATAATTGGAGTGAATGTTCATGATCTATATTGATGGAGTCAGGCGGGATTTCAACCGCTTAATCCGCAATTTATCTAATTATTTTTCAGTCTGCTTTGTAAAGCGGTTATATGCCGTATACTCAGAACGTAAAGAGATAAGCGGGGGAGCGTTGTGAGCGTTAATAATATTATGAGTCAGCGGGTGGTGAGCGTGAAAATGGACGACAGTCTGCACACCATTAAGGAGCTGTTTGAAGCCACGGGGTTTCATCATTTACTGGTTGTTGAGGGACGCAAACTTACCGGGATTATTTCTGACAGAGACTTGCTGAAAGCCTTGAGCCCGTTTATCGATACGATTTCAGAAAGGGCGAGAGACAGGGCGACGTTGGAACGGCGGGCACATCAAATCATGACCCGTGACGTGATTGCCGTTAAAGAACACAGTTCCGTTCTTAACGCCATCAGCACCTTTAACCGTCACCGCTTGTCATGCCTGCCGGTCATCAATGCAAAAGACGAACCTGTCGGGGTATTATCCTGGCGGGATATTCTTCGCTACATGGAAGACAAGGTAACCGCCAGGCAACAAAATTAATCTGCGGCGAACTGTTTGAGAGCGTCGCCGTCCAGACGGTATCTTATCCACTCACCTTGTGGTTTGGCGCCAATAGACTCGTAAAAATCAATAGCGGGTTGATTCCAGTCCAGTACGCTCCATTCAAAACGGCCGCAGTTTTGTTCTGTTGCGATCTTTGCCAGATGTTTCAGCAGAGCTTTGCCTGCACCGCAGCCTCTGGATGCCGGTGATACATACAAATCTTCCAGATAAATGCCGTATTGTCCCTGCCAGGTGGAATAACTGAAAAAATAGATGGCAAAGCCAACCGGGCCGTTTTCATTTTCACACAGCACACAGTGTGCCTTTGGTTGATCTGAAAACAGGGTATCCTCAATATGCGCTATGGTTGCTTTTACTTCATGCTCTGCTTTTTCATATACCGCCAGTTCGCTAATGAAATCGAGTATTTGCTGGCTGTCCTGCACTACTGCAGGACGGATGGTAAGTTGGCTCATCAAAGAAACTCCGTAAATTATTCCGTGCGTGGCTGGCCGGTGGATTTTCGTCCGGGCGTTACATGCTTCGCAATCCGGACAATGTGATGAAACAGCCATTTAAAGGCATTGCCTGAATCAATAAGAATGAGATACAGACAGGGCACCAGAATAAGCGTCACCAGTGTGGCGTACATTACAGCAAATCCCAGCGCGATAGCCATAGGAATCACCAGAACAGCCTGCAGGCTTGTTTCAAAGAGAATAGGCAGTACGCCCGCAAAAGTCGTAATGGATGTGAGCGTAATGGCTCTGAAGCGGGCAGAACCCGCTTCTTCCACAGCATCCCGGGTACTGTACCCCTGACGGCGGCGCTGGTTAACAAAATCTGTCAACACTAGTGAGTCATTAATCACAACCCCGGCGGCGGCAATCAGACCGAAAAACGACATGGTACTGAGATCATAGCCGAGCAGGAAATGTCCGAATGCTGCGCCGGTGAAGCTGAAAGGGATAACCGACATAATGATGAGAGGCTGGCTGTAGCTCTTTAACGGCACGGCCAGCAGTATGTACACCATAATCATAGCGGCAGTGAAAAACAGCATTTGCTGATCCTGCTGTGCCTGTTGCTCTTCAATATCACCGCCCAGTTCTGTCATGACACCGGGGTAGGTTTTTTGCAGTTCCGGTAGCAAGTTTTCATAGATGGCTTTTATAGCCTCACCCGGTTCTACTTTCTGTTCGTCGATGCTGCCCCAGATATACACACTGCGATAGCCACTTTCACGGCGGATATAGCTGATGCCGGGGGCTTCGGTCAGCTCCGCGATGTCACCCAGCATGACTTCCTGACTGGCAGGAGTGGTAATCACACTGTATTTAAGATCGGCAAGCCGTTCCCGCTGGACGGCAGGGTACCGCACCATGACCTTAACTTCCTCGCCGTCACGGATCACCCGCTGCGCTTCGCCACCATAAAAGCTGCTGCCAATCTGCCCGGCGATGTTTTGCAGCGTCAGACCAAGATCGTAGGCCACCGGCTTCAGTGTCATCTGCACTTCTTTGCTGGCGGGATCGATAGTTGAGCTGACGTCAAACAAGCCTTCTTCCCGCTGTAGCATCTCAATGAAAGCCAGTCCGGCCGCGTTCAGGGTTTCCAGCTCCGGTCCGAACAGCAGGAAACCAAATTCGCCGTCATCGCTGCCGCCGTTGATATCATCTATGACAACCAGTGATTTCATTGCCGGAATGTCCGGCATGGCTTCACGCCAGCGTCTGGCAAGTTCGAAGGTATTAATTACCCGTTTACTTTCATCTACCAGTGGTGCAAACACTTCGCCGTTAGTACGGTCGTCGTTGAACACCAGAATATCCCGGACCATGCCGTCGCCACCAAACTCCTGTTTGATTTTTTCATCTTCATCGAGGATGGTTTTTTCAATGATTTTTAACGCATCGAGTACGGCGCTGTCCGGTACGTTTTCGTTCATTTCAACGCGGACTGAAGGGAAGTCGTGGGGCACTTTGCCTTGAGGGACCATGCGAATGAAATTGCCCTGAATTAAACCCAGTGCCAGCATCAGCAGTGCCACAAACACCATCAGCACAGCCCATCGCCATTCAATGGCTTTAATGACGGTACGCTTGTACGGACCGTTGACAAAGCCATTAAAGCGGCTGTTAAAACGGGCGCGCCAGCTATCCGGCTTCACCGGCTTAAATGTGATGTGAGCGATGTGCGCCGGCAGAATAAGTTTGGATTCAATGAGACTGAAAACCAGACAACAAATCACCACCACGGCGATGTTCACCATGAAAGGTCCGTCCATACCGTCACTTAATGTGAAGGGAGCAAACACGGCGATGGTGGTCAGCACCCCGAAGGTTGCCGGTGTTGCGACACGCTTGGCACCGCGGATCACGTTATCAATACCGCTGCCTTTGCTTTCAATTTCTGTGTAGGCACTTTCTCCGATGACGATGGCGTCATCCACCACAATACCCAGCACCATGATGAAGGCAAACAGAGAAATAATGTTCAGACTGATACCGAGAAGCGGCATCATCATCACTGCGCCGAGAAAACAGACCGGCAGCCCGAGCATGACCCAGAAGGCGAGTCTGAAGCGTAAGAAAATGGTCAGCAACAATGCAACCAGAATGGCACCCTGCAGCAGGTTTTTCAGCATCATGTCCAGACGGCCGTCGAGGTAGTACGTCATGTCGACCATGGTTTCCAGCGACACACCTTCAGGAAATTGTTCATTTTTGTGTGCAATGTAAGCTTTTACTGTTTCTGCCACTGGCACAATATTCTGAGAAGGTGTTGCTTTGACCGCAATATAGATGGCGTTTTTACCGGAATACTTGAAGTAGTATTCGCCCTCGGTGAAGGCATCGCGGATCTCTGCCACATCGCCGAGCAATACTCTGGCACCGCCGGGGCCGACTTTAACCGGGATGGCAGCGAATTCTTCGCCACGGTAGTACTGGTTCTCAACACGCACAGAGATAATGCCAGAGCGGGTTTTCAGTTGTCCGGCAGACAGGTTGGTGGAATACGCCCTGATGGCGGTGCTGATATCACTGATAGAAAGATTGTATTTACGTAACTGATCAGGATTCACTTCAATGGCAATTTCGTCTTCGGGATAGCCCACGTCGACCAGCGAAACGTTATCCAGCAGTAATAATTCATCCTCGACTTCTTTCGCCAGGACTTTCAAATCTTTAAGCGGAAGATCGCCCACAATGGGCATGTCGATAACCTGTTGCCTGAACGCCAGTTGCCGGATATTTACGGGCTCCATGTCTGCAGGGAAGGTGGCAATGCTGTCGACTTTCAGTTTAATTTTATCCAGAACGTCGCTCAGTTCTTCCTTATCGTCAATCTCCATATTGACTTCGCCACCGTTGCGGTAAGCTCTTGAGATCGTACTGTTGATTTCAGAAACGTCTTTTACCGCCTCTTCAATCTTTATCAGGATCCCTTCTTCAATTTCCTGCGGAGACGCGCCCGGGTAACTCACATCAACACGGATGTAGTTAACCTCGACGTTGGGGAACATTTGTTTCTGGATAGAGGAATAGGCAGACAAACCCATGATGATAATAAAACCCATCAACAGGTTTGCAGCAACAGAGTTTCTGGCGAACCAGGCAATCACGCCGCGGTTCGTATCGTGTTCCTGATGCATAACTTCCCCTTAAATACCGGCGGAAGTGCTATTCGCATGAGCCGCAACCAGTTTGTTGCTCTGCTCAATCACTTTCACTGCCATTCCGTTAAGCGGATATTCCGGCGGGGAGGTGACAAGTTGCAGACCATCAAAATTCCCGCGAACGAAATAGAAATCGTCCTGCTCACGGACAATTTCAACAATCTCCGACTGCAATGTGGCATCTTCACTCACCAGCCAGATCCGTTTATTATTCACCAGTTCCTGTGGAATACGGAACACATTTTCCAGTGTTTTACCGTTAAAGCTGATGTTGGCGAAACTGCCGAATTTAATCAGGGCTTTGCCGGAGCGTACACCGTAAGGGTCGTCAATACGTGCAACCAGATGACTCATTCTGGTGGACTGATCCACGATACCCAGATCGCGGTGGAGTTTGGCCGGGATAGTACGCCTGTCTACGGTTACTGTTGCGTCGAGGCCGGTGACGCTGACAGGCAAAAATGACTGGTCGAAGCCGGCAACCGGGAAGGTAATTTCAGCGGTTTCCACATTATTCAGAGTGGCAGCCACTGTACCGGGAGTTACGTAGTCACCGGTACCGATTTCACGACTGATGATCAGAGCATCATAAGGGGCGCGTACTTCACAATTGTCCAGATCCCGCTTAGCAATGCGTAACATGGCTTCAGCAGATTTTACGGCGGCCTGTGCGCTGAGTAACTGAGGCTTTCTTAAATACAGGTCGGTCACACGACTCTTTGACATGCCGGCCGCTTCCCGCTCCGCCACGTTCGCCTGAGCCTGCTCCTGTATTAATTGTGCCTGTGCTGATGACAGGTTAGCTTCGGCCTGCAGCAATGCGGCTTCGTAGGCATCTTTCTCGATGGAAAACAGGATTTCACCACGACGGACAAGCCCGCCGGGCACAAAATCCGGGTTCCAGGACGTTACCTCCCCCGATACCTGAGCAGCCAGCATGGTGCTTTCAAGCGGCGTGATTTCGCCATAGGAATTAAGGGTAACCGCGTAATCTTCAGCCTGAAGCTCGCTGATTGTCACTGTCGGACGGGTATCTACTACTTCGGGTTCTTCTTCTTTATCACCCGCCGAGGCGATAAGTGTCATACCTGCAAATCCTGCAGCAAGAATGACTATTGGCAGGGCAATTTTTTTCCATTGCATGTGACGCTTCCCCAGTTTCCATCTCTGTTATTATGATACTTGTTGCATCTGCTGATTGTATTGTCTGTTTGTAACTGCGTATTTATTTTGTTTCAGCGACTGCTTTTTTTATTATTGCATAACACTGGCGCATACAACTTTATTACGACCAGTTTGTTTTGCTTTGTATAGTGCTTTATCGGCCAGAGATAACCCACGGTTAAGTGAAGTTTCCTCATTTATTTCACATATACCGAAACAGGCGGTGACCTTTATTTCTTTTTGTTCCAGCCAGATGCTGGTTTTTGCCAGCGTATTACGAATTTTTTCTGCCAGAACAGAAGCACTTTGTTCTCCGGTTTCAGGCAATACCATTAAAAACTCTTCTCCGCCCCAGCGGCAGACAATATCTTGCCTGCGCACATTTTGCCGGAGGAGGGTTGCAGTACGTTGCAACACAATATCACCGTTTCCGTGCCCGTAAGTATCGTTGATTTCCTTAAATTTATCTACATCAACCAATATGAGTGTGAATGCAGAACGGGTACGCTGGTGCCGTTTTATCTCCTGTCCCAGCAGTTGCTGCATGCCTCTGCGGTTTGGCAGTGAGGTCAGGGTATCGTGTAGTGCCTGTTGTTCGTATCTGTCACTGAGTTTCTGCATCAGCTTAAAGGTCCGCTCACGGCTGTACTCGTAAAATGCAGATAAAAATGTGACTGTGGCAAACGACAGTATCAGCCGGCTTTTAAAATCTGTGGAGTAGCTGGTAAACAGCAGGGCATCGTGTGGTGTGAACAGAATAATGACAATGAGCAGCGTAAAAACTGTCATCACCATCAGACCCCGTTTGAAGCCACCGAAAAACATTGCAACGGGGGGCAATATGTAAATCCAGAGCGGACCGGTATTGTTATGCCCGCCGGTAACCACCAGGTAAGTTTCCAGCCCCATCAGGCAACCCGTCAGTAAATAAACGGATACCATCTGGCCTATTTTATTGGGGTAGGCAGCCTGAATCTGACTGGCAAGAAAAAACAACAGCGAAGCAGACAGTAAACTGAATCCGAGCGCCCATCCACCTTTCATCAGAGAGTTTATCCCCAATACCAATGTGATGCTGATCCCTACCAGAGAGAACAGATTGACAACCAGGATCCGGCGATTAGTTTCTTCGTCAAATTCGGGGTGACAACCGCGTTTTAAAAAAAGCGATGTGGCCGGCTTAAACATTGTCCTGCTTTTGAATCGTTAAGGCGCCTTTTCACTTATCGCTGAAGCCAGGTCATCGACAAGCAGGCGCATAGTTGCCACAGCCTCTTCAAAGCCATCGCCCTGCATGGGGCGGCGGAAATCAAACTGATGTATTTGAGGCTGTGTGTTTTCGTCCTCTTTCCAGTATTGACCTTTAATCAGCACGTTGCCATCAAATGCGGGAATAAAATCGTCGATTTTAATATGTAATCCTGACACAGGGTATTGTGGTGAATACACGGCAGCAGGTAAAACCGCCACTCCGTGATGTTGCAGAGAGGCGGTTAAAGCCTGACGGAGACTTTTATCCAGTGGCTCAGCCCAAACATGGCGGGGGGAAAAATACACCGTAGCAGGTCCGGTTTGCATAGCCAGAGAACGCTGCTTCAAATACTCAGGTAAACTGAGTTGTTCAATATAAACCCGTGCTGCCGGCTCAGATTGTTCTTCAGTTGTCGCCTGAGGAGAGTGCAAAACGTAATAGGTTAAGGATGCCGGTGCACTGCTGCAACCGCTCAATAACGCAGTAAAACAGGCAGCGGCGAATAACTTAGTTCTCATTAAACATTCCTTTTCCGGCTTTCGGCTGAATATCTTCTTCGCTATTGTCCGAGAAGATTAACCCGTTAGGTTTCTGATTAAGTTGCAGCAGCAGAGGCTGAATATTCCGCAGGGTTTCCTGCATCGTATCAACGGTTTCCTGAATTTCACCTTTACTCAAACCGCCTTCGGTATAGTTTTCCAGTAGTGCAGACACGTTGATCAGCATTTCATTCAGGTTCTTATTCAGGGCTTTCGCGTCAATATCGCCCATCAGAGTATCAAAATCACTGCTTGCCTGTTCAACCCGGTTAGATGCGGCTTTAATGTCGTCGATCACATTGGTGACCTCTACAATCATGGTTTCCAGAGGTAAATTATTGAGCTTATCCAAAATTGCATCAGCTTTTTGTGTGAGCTGAGTGAACTCGTTCGACACGGTGGGAATCACTTCAATATCGCTGATGGTTTTTACCGTCAGAGGGCTAGCATTGATGTCATGTTGTAAATCGACATAAAGTCCGCCGGTAAGCACATTTCCCATGCGCAGCGTGGCGCGTAAATCTTTGCCTATCCACTCGTGCATGGTGTCTTTAACAGCCTGCAGACTTTCCTGTGTATCCTGCTGGCGCACTTTGCCCGGATAGATGCGGATAAGCACAGGAATGGGGTAATACTGATCAAGAATATTACCGTCTATCAGATTGGCCGGATTAATTTGCGCCACTTCACCCACTTCAATACCACGATATTCCACCGGCGCACCTTCGGTAAGGCCCCTTACGGTTTCATCTATCAGCAGCACGTAACTGGCGTACAGTTTATAGCGGGCGTTAGAGGCGGCTGCATCATCAGAGAAAATAATAAAACTGGCATTTTCATCTACCTGTCCACCTGAACTCGCGCCTTTAGGAATACCGAAAGTCACACCGTTAGCCAGCAACGTCTCCAGCGAGCCGGTTTCTACTTTTACACCACTGGATTTAAGGTGCAGCTTTACGCCACTGACATTCCAGAAGCGTGTATTCTGGGTGATCAGTTTATGATAGGGGGCCTGAATAAAGGCGCTGTAATACACCACACGCTCTTCAATATTAAATTCTGCTTCTTCAAATTCGCCGACTTTAAACCCCTTGTAAATGATCGGGTCGCCGGGTTTATAGGCAAACTTATCATTACTTTTTAAAGTCAGATGCAAGCCCGGTGTGCCGGGCGGTGTAGCCGGCGGGCGTTCAAGAGCAACAAAATCAAATTTAGTGCGACCGCTGTCATCGGCAGACATGGCGATGTAAGAACCTGACAGAAGGGTATTTAAACCGGAGACTTCAGAAAAACTGATCCGTGGTGCCACCACCCAGAAATCGGTATTTTCTGTCAGCAGCCGCTCAGCACTGGCATCAATGCGTGCGGTGACAAGTACACCGTCAAGGTCCGGCTTCAGCTCAATTTTCTTCACCTGACCAACTTCAAGATCCCGAACCTTTACCGGCGTTTTGTTAATTTCAATGCCACTGGCTGATTTCAATTCTATGGTGATTAACGGCCCCTGGTTTTTCCACTGGTACCACACCATCCATCCGCCGGTAATAATGGCAATAATCGGGATTAGCCAGACCTTTGAAACGTGGGTTGTTGATTTTATTTTAGCTTCGTCTGTCATGCTTACTTCCTGTTTTGCCAAATCAGGCGGGTATCAAAAGTCATTGCTGCCACCATAGTAACAAAAACCACGCCACAAAATGCGAGGGCGGCCGGGCCGGGATAAATAGAAAGCGTGTTACCCAACTGCACCAGTGCTACCAATACTGCCACAACGAAGACATCGATCATGGACCAGCGCCCTATGCCTTCCGTCACGCGGTAAAACCGGGTCCGGATGCGGGTACGTTTCTCAAGACCGCGCTGCACGGTTAAATTCAGCCACGCGAGTATGATGATTTTCGCCACCGGAATAATAACGCTGGCAATAAGAATAATAATGGCCACCGGATAGTCGCCGGATTGCCACAGTGTGATAGCGCCGCCCACGATGGTACTGGGCTCATCACGTCCGAACATTTCGGTATGCATAATGGGAAGCATATTCGCCGGAATATAAAGCAGTGCAGCGGTAACCAGTAATGCCCAGGTGCGTTGGATACTCACTGAGGCTACTGCCGGTGTCAGTGGTTTCGGTGGCGGCACTTCTCCGAAAATCCAGAACGCATAGCGGTTGATATCGAATTGAATAATACAGGCGGTCATACAAACAGAAAAGCCAATGAAAGCATAAAATGACAGGCCGATAGCAATGTCTGCCATAGAAGATATTTTGATTAGGCTGACCAGTGTGCCTACCAGAAATATTTCCGCCATGCTCCAGGGCATCAGCGCTTTCACCCAGAAAAACACATGCTTCACAAACACCGGTTTTTTATTGTGTTTGCGGCAGTGGCTTAAAATCATCATCCCGGTGAGCACGAGCCCGGGGAAAACCACGGTGGCCAGACTCGTAATAATGGCCAGCGACAGGTAATCCTGATTCAGCAGCGCATTGAAACTGTCTGGCAGGGCAATCTGGTGTTGAATGCCACTGGCACGGAAGGATAAGAAGTTAAAGGGCAGGGAAAGGCCCAGAAAAATGAGTGCACTGATGGCAAACGCCAGTACTTTATCATTTTGATGATAACGATAAGTCAGCAGGGTATGGCCACATTTGGGGCATACAGCCCGTTGCCGGTGATCCAGCGAAGGTAAATGTACTACCGTCAGACATTGGTCACATTGAATTGTAGACAGCGCGTTTTCCTGCATGCCCGGCCAGATTTATCCTGTAGAAACAACCAACTTATACAATAGCATGAATTTGTTCAACATCAGCGCCTTTATCTGTAACGGAATGTCACCCGCCGTAAAAAGCAAAAAAGGTGGCACAAAAGGCCACCTTTTTCTTACTGAAAAAAAATCAGTAGTTAGCGTTACCCGGAGTACGGGGGAACGGAATGACGTCACGGACGTTCTGCATGCCTGTTACATAAGCAACCAGACGCTCGAAACCCAGTCCGAAACCGGAGTGAGGGACGGTGCCGTAGCGGCGCAGATCACGATACCAGCTGTAATCTTCTTTGCTCAGGCCCATTTCTTCCAGGCGGCGGTCGAAGACATCCAGGCGCTCTTCACGCTGTGAACCACCAATGATTTCACCAATACCAGGCGCAAGGATATCCATTGCAGCAACGGTTTTGTTGTCATCATTAATACGCATGTAAAACGCTTTAATGTCTTTCGGGTAGTTCTGCATGATAATCGGCGCACCAACATGCTCTTCTGCCAGATAGCGTTCATGCTCCGATGACAAGTCCACACCCCATTCAACCGGGAACTCGAACTCTTTACCACTGGCTTTCAGGATTTCGATTGCATCGGTGTAATCCATACGCACGAAATCAGAACTGATCAGTTTTTCCAGACGTGTAATGGCATCCTTACTGATACGCTCTGCAAAGAAAGCCATGTCGTCGGCACGTTCTTCAAGCACGGCTTTGCACACATATTTCAGCATGTCTTCCGCCAGTTGTGCCACATCGCTTAAGTCCGCGAAGGCCACTTCCGGTTCAATCATCCAGAATTCCGCCAGGTGACGGGAGGTGTTGCTGTTTTCTGCACGGAATGTGGGACCAAAGGTGTATACCTTTGACATCGCTGCACAGTATGTTTCAACGTTCAGCTGACCGGATACGGTAAGGTAAGTTTCTTTACCGAAGAAATCTTCTTTATAGTCAATCTCACCTTTATCAGTGCGGGGCAGGTTCATCATATCCAATGTGGACACGCGGAACATTTCACCGGCACCTTCTGTATCACTGGCGGTCAAAATGGGTGTGCTGATCCAGAAGTATCCGCGCTCATGGAAGAAGCGGTGAATGGCTTGCGACAGACAGTTGCGGATACGGGTAACAGCACCGATAACGTTTGTGCGCGGACGCAGATGCGCATACTCACGCAGATATTCAATTGAGTGGCGTTTGGCTGCCATCGGGTAAGTATCCGGGTTTTCTACCCAACCTAAGATTTCGATACTTTTGGCTTCGAGTTCTACCGCCTGGCCCTGGCCCTGAGACGGTTTGACTTCACCTTCAACAGATAAAGAGCAACCTGCCGTCAGGCGCTGAATATCAGCATAATTTGACAGAGAATTTAACGCGATTACCTGTACGGGATTAAAGCAACTGCCATCGTGCAGAGCGATAAAAGAAAGTCCGGCTTTTGAGTCGCGGCGAGTACGCACCCAACCTTTTACCGTCACCGTTTCGCCAACTGCGTACTTACTATCAAGCACGTCGACAACGGGCGCATGCGTCATTTGAATGTCTCCATCTTACATGTTTGAAAAAATAATGTGTTATCAGGCGTAAAAATGCCGTAAATAACTAAAAGACACAGAAGAATTGCCGATAGTGAATGACAAAGCTAAACGCTGATAAACAACGAAAAAAACTATTAATCTTGTTATGGCATGCCAACCGGTCAGGCATGGCGGGTATCTAAAGTGTCGGTTCGTACGTATAAACGAATCGCTAGTATACTCATTCAGAAACGGGATACCAGCGAACTTTCTGCACGGAGAACTAAAATATCATGAATTCGCAACAACCGGACAGACGACGTAAGCCGAGAGATAAAGACGGTTTTTACCAATTTGTACTGACAGTCAACTCAGTTTGCTGGCTGGTGCTGATCGGGGCGCTGGTGGTATTTCATTTTGCCCGTCCGGAAATGGTCACGGGCTTACAAACATATTGGGGCATTGAAGGGCGTACTACCTGGTCTGAAGAGCATGTGGACGCGCTGATCATGTTGTTGCAATTGTGTCTGGGTATGACGTTGCTGACCATGCTGCTGCGTTCACGTCGTAACCGTCGCCGGGAAGACAATTACGGAGTGAATTTATTTATTCTCGCGGGTATTTCAATGTTAAGTCTGTTCACCCTGAATGTCAGCGTGGCCTGATACAACGGTAACAAGCTCAACCAAAAAAGCGGCCTGTGAAGCCGCTTTTTAAAACATACTCACCCGCAACGGGTTATCAGACGAAGGCTGACTGCACCAGATACCAGGTGTAAGCCACATATCCCAGTACAAATACACCACCTTCCAGTCTGTTCAGACGACCCTGACCTTTAATGCCGATACAGAAGATGAAGAGTGCCACCGACAGCCCCAGCATGATCATCACGTCGCGGTAGAAAAAGCTTGGTTCTACCTGCATAGGCTGAATCGTTCCGGCGAGTCCTACCACCGCCAGTGTATTAAACATGTTCGAACCGATAACATTACCCAGTGCCAGGTCATGTTCACCCTTGCGGATAGCCATCAGTGATGAGGCCAGCTCGGGTAATGATGTGCCTACAGCAATGATGGTTAAACCGATAATGGTATCGCTGACACCAAACTGGGTGGCAATTTCCACTGCTCCCCATACCAGTATACGGGAGCTGGCGACCAGCAAAGCTAACCCGGCCAGCAGCCAGATTACATTGGTTTTTACGCTGGCATCGTCCGGATTAATTTCACCTTCATATTCAGCGGCAAGGGTATCACTGCTGCCTTTCATGCCAGTCCAGATACTCCAGCCCATCAGCAGTATGAATAAACCAAGCAGGGAGAATGCATCGTCTTTGGATACATGAAAATCAATTAATTGCCAGCAGGCGAAAAAGGTTAGGCCAAGCAGAATAGGCAGTTCGCGGCGGATGATATCTGAGCGGACGGCAATAGGGCTGATAACCGCGGTCAATCCAAGAATGAGTGCGATGTTAGCGATATTAGAGCCGTATGCGTTACCTAATGCAATGCCTGAATTGCCCTGCATCGCAGCAAATACCGACACGATAATTTCCGGTGCAGAGGTACCGAATCCGATGATTAGCATACCAATGAGCAACGGAGATAAACCAAAATGCCGTGCCACACCGGCGGCACCACCGACAAATTTTTCTGCACTCCACAGCAGAACCAGCAGGCCTGCAATTATCGCTAAACTGGGTAAAAGCATATCAACTCCTTGGTACCCGTAACGGCGATAAGAATACGGGCGGGACATAGACAGGTCGTGTGACCACTATATAGCGTTTCTGCTGCGTTATTTAAACGTTCTCTGACAAAAAAATTAAAACGATTTAGTGCATAAAAATAACAGGCGGAACGCTATCACAAAAACTCATGGTAACGACAAAAAAAAGCCGTTCTGAAAACACTGGTGAATGCCCGCAGTTGAATTACACTGCCCGGACAGAAAAGGTTGCCTTCAATGAAATTAACATTGTGGTAACAAATAGTTCTTACTTATTCAGGTATCAAGAAGCATTTCATGCATAAAACTCTTATCGTTGTTGACGACATTAGCGGTTTCACTCTGCCGGACCAGACCATTCTGACTTTTCAGGATTATCTGGATGAATTCCCGAAACGGAATGAACCCAAAACCCGTGTTATCAACTTGTGTGACACATCCAGCTATTTAAGTCAGGGATATTACTGTTCGTTGCTGGCGCAAGCGCGTCAACACCGTGTGTTACCGTCTGTAAAAACGATCAATGATTTGCGCATTGCCGATGAGGGCAGTGCCCGTTTACCGTTGCCGGACAAATTTAAATGGCCGGTGACAGAAGGCACCGAATCTTTCTTTGTACTGTTCGGTAAAACAAAAGATCAGGCTCTGTTGCCGGTTGCGGCCACAGCGTTTGAAGCATTTCCGTGTCCGATTTTACAGGTCACACTACACATAGCTGCTGACAACATCGGTTTTATGGAAGTGCAGGCTCGTGGCTTTGCTGATTTGCCGGATTCACTGAAACAAGACTGTATTGATGGTTTACAGCAGTTCACACAACAACAGTGGCGCAGTGACCGCAAAGGCAAGAAGATGCGTTGGGATATGGCAATTCTGGTTAATCCTGATGAGCCGACACCTCCGTCTGACGACAAAGCGATTAAGAACTTTGTAAAAGCGGCTGAAAAAGCGGGCTTCAATGCTGAAGTGGTAACCAGTTTAACACCGGAAGCCGTGGGCCATTATGATGCCCTGTTTATCCGCGAAACTACCGCGATAGACCATCATACCTATCGTCTGGCCCGAGCGGCAGAGCGTGAAGGCCTGATTGTTATCGATGACACCCAGTCGATTTTGCGTTGCTGTAATAAGGTGTATCTGCAGGATGCGTTTGCTTATCAGCAAGTGCCTGCACCGCGAAGTGAGATGGTTTCAGACAGCACTGATGACACCTGTCAGGAGTTGATTTCAACCCTGGGGTTACCTCTGGTACTTAAGTTGCCTGAGAGTTCGTTCAGTCGTGGTGTGTATAAAGTGGAAAGTGCAGAAGCGTTGAAAACTCGTCTGGTAGAAATGCTTGAAGCGTCAGCACTGGTTTTGGTGCAGGAGTACGTGTTTACCGAGTTTGACTGGCGGATTGGTGTGCTTGGTGGCAAACCTATTTATGCCTGTCAGTACTTCATGGCACGCAACCACTGGCAGATTTACCATCACGAAGGTGACCGTTTCAGTTCCGGTGGCTTTAAAACCATGCCGACTTTTGAGGTGCCAAAAGCAGTCTTACAGGCGGCGATCAAGGCGGCCAAAGTGGTGGGTGACGGCTTGTACGGTGTGGATATTAAACACTCAGGCAACAAAGTGTACGTGATTGAAGTTAACGATAACCCGAGTATTGATTCGGGCGTCGAAGACAAATATCTGGGCAAAGAATTGTACCAGTTAATTATGCAGGAATTTGCAAACAGGTTGGAGTTGCGCGGTCGATGAGCGCCAAACTTGCAGCTCGTGAAGTCGCAGAGCCCGCATTATCACTTTCACCGGTGACGGTACGGTCTGCGGCGGCTGAGGATTTATCGTCTTTGTGTGATGTTGAGCAACGTTGCTTTTCTCATGACAAATTAAGCCGTCGTCGTATGCGCTTTTATTTGACGGCGCCCCATGCTGAATTGCTGGTGGCTGAACGGGACGGCATTATACTCGGTTACGCATTGTTGTTATTACGACGCGGAACCATGCTTACGCGCCTATACTCTATTGCAGTGCTGCCGGAGGCGAGGGGACAACAGGTTGCCCAATCGCTGATTGGTGAACTGGAAATCAGGGCATTGTCGCGGGGAAAGCGCTTTATGCGCCTGGAAGTGTCTGAGGACAACAAGGGCGCAATAACACTGTATCAACGTTTAGGTTTTAGTCAGTTTGGTATGTATAACGAATACTACGAAGATAAATCTGACGCCATTCGTATGCAGAAAGTACTGAACTATCCTTCCAGTACTGCAGAAGTTGATGTGTATCCGTGGTATCAGCAAACCACCGAATTTACCTGTGGTCCTGCATCGCTGATGATGGCGATGGCACAGTTGAATAATGAGTACGTGGTGTCGCAGGAAAAAGAGCTATTTCTCTGGCGACGTGCAACTACGATTTTTATGACGTCAGGTCATGGTGGTTGTCATCCGGTAGGACTGGCTCTGGCAGCGGCTGACGAAGGCTTTAAGAGTGAAGTATGGTTGAACCGTACATTACCGCTTTTCACTGACGGCGTAAGAACAGCCCATAAGAAAGACATTGTCGAGGTGGTGGAACAGGGTTTCCTGCATGAAGCCGGACAAAAGGGCATTACCGTTGATATTCACGAATGGAAAATGGAATCTTTGGATGCCTTGCTGGAAGAAGGCGCTGCGGTACTGTGCTTGATCAGCACCTATGCGTTTGATAAGAAAAAAGCGCCGCACTGGGTCACGGTGACAGCCTCAGACCAGCGTTGTTTCTATATTCACGATCCGGATCCTGAAACCTTTGAAGATCAGGTCGTCGAGTATCAGCACATTCCTGTCGCTCGGGAAGATTTTGTGCGTCTGGTCAGCTATGGCCGGCGAAAAGTCCGGGCGATAGTCATTATCAGAAAACGCTGAATTTAAAGCGCGGTGTGAGAATAAATCACTCCGCGCTTATTTGTTTTCAGTCTTCAACGGCTGATACGCGCGTTGAAGTTACGCAGTGCCTTTACCAGATTAGACAATTCTGCCGCTGAGCCCTGAAAAAGAGAAGGCTTAGTGAAAGTCGTGCCTTTACGGGCAGTGTTAAACGTACGTTTAATATCGAAGGCGGCAGTGCGGTCTGTGAGACGCTTCCATTCGCTTTGCAGAGAACCCGGAATAGCGTGGCGTTTTGCCAGAATGTTGTCTCGAATTTGCAACACTTGCCCAATCAGTAACGTATTTTCATTCAACATGGTTAAAACCTATTTCAATGTTGTTAGTAGTCTAAAGCCTTTATTTATGGGGTCCTGACACCAACTTATTGCCGTTTGACCCTGAATAAAGGAGCGCATTCACTTAAGACTGTTGCAACATCGATGCCTGTTTATCCTTTAGTATAATAAAAAGGCCGGTCAGTCCCGGCGCTTTACCTCATCGTATTGACGTTTGAGTAAGGATTCAGGCAGGTAAATAATAGCAATGTTCAGGGACCGGTCATCCTCTGCCAGCATTGCCGACTGTATTTGAATCTTTGTACCGTCGCGGCTGAACGTCGGGTGAGTATGATCTCTGGCCGAAGTTTTGTGGCCACCGCTGAGCAATTGCATTTCATCTGTGGTTCTGTCAATCAGATACAGATTACGTTCGAAGTCATCACCCACAGCCCAGCGCCCGTCCGGAGAACCGTGGACATGCCAAAGTCCGCTGCCGCTGCGGGTTTGCCCGCCAATTCGCATTTCATTTGTACGCAAGTTCACAATACCCAGTCCTGTGGGTTTCTGGCGGCTGGCTGACGGGCCCCATTCATCATCAGTACCGACGTCGCGATGCCCCATGATAGCAAAGGCTACTTCGTCCCTGGTGATCACCGCTTCATGGGTGACCCACTCATAATCTGCTTCAGGGTATAGGGCTTTGACTTCACCACCGACTTTCATTGTCCACATTCGTTGTGGCGATTTGCCGCCGGTTTCCCAACAAAATACCAGTTCCCTGCTTACCCACGGGTTAGTCTGTATGTGACCAAGCTGGAAGGGCAGTGCCACCACCATGTCTATCTTTCCGGTTTGAATATTCATACTGGCGATGCCTGTCGGGCCCGCGCCCATATTGCGGGGACCGAAATTTTCCTTGAGTGCAACCTTATCACTCAGGTGTCTGGCCGCTTCTTCCCGGCCAATACGGAAATAAATGATATCTTCGGCGGCATCCAGCGCCATATCTCCACCGGCCCCCATGGAGGCGGGTACAACTCCCACTGTCCGTTCATAGTGTCCTGACTGCTTCACTTCATTATTCTTTACGTCCTCCAGCAGTGCTTCAATGTTCACTTCGATGATGGCTTTATCGTTCGGGTTATCGCCGTAACGGGGTTGGGCATCTGCAGCAACAGCAGGATCCCGCATCAAATAGAGCTTGCCGCTTCGCTGTGCATTCACCAGCATGCCAAAATAGCCTCCCTCACTGACTTGCACTAACAGGCCGGTTTCTTCGTTGACGGCCATAGCCTCTCCCGGCACCCGTGCAGACCTGAATACCAGCCACTCACCGTCAGCCGTCCATTGAGGATGGGTAGGGTAAATTTTCGAGTCACCCTTTGATTGTGTAGTCAAAAAGGCAATTTTTACACCGGTAACCGGATCGCGGATAACCTTTCGTTCAGAAGGAAAAGTGTCACCGGTGGCCGCGCTGGCCGGATTTTGTA
The DNA here is from genome assembly GCF_056160645.1 of Alteromonas sp. ABH4_456. NCBI lineage: Bacteria > Pseudomonadati > Pseudomonadota > Gammaproteobacteria > Alteromonadales > Alteromonadaceae > Alteromonas > Alteromonas sp. ABH4_456. The sequence goes on along the minus strand of NZ_JBSWXO010000001.1, from coordinate 564,612 downwards.
ACAGACAGGCAAAGAATAATGCGAAAAAGTAAAGCGGGTTCAGGCAAAAGCGGGTAACAGTCATGGCAATTTTCTTTTTGTGGTTAGCTGAACTGAAAGCAAACCACAGTGCTCACTTTTGCGCGACGGATACCTGATTTTTTTGTCAAATATGAAACACAGCAGCCAGAAGCGGTGCTACCGGCTTAACTTTTACTTAATTTTTAAGAGTCCCTGATGCTTATCTTAACTGAACCGGACCCGCGCTTTTCTCGCCTGACGCCAGTGATAAACCCGGCGACCAGCCCAAAGCGGCGAGACCACAAGAATGTTCAATACAATGGCAACAATCAGACTGAATACAATGGCCGTTGGCGTCAGGGGGATGGACGGCGCAAAATTATCCAGCACTCTGAATAAGGTATCTTTCCTTGCGGGGGCAAACATGTAGCCGGCCTGCTCAAAGTAGTTGCCAGTGGAGAGGGTTTTTAAGCCATTGTCTGCTTCTTCCAGTTTTGCCTGCAGTGCGGCTTTATTTTCAGCGTCCTGCTGCACCACGCCATCGGCGTTATTCCGCAGGCTTTCTATTAACGCATCTACAGAACTGAAATTGAATTGTCTGGCCAGATTTTCCAGCTCTATGACCTGTTCTCTGGTGGCATCGTAGTAGCCTGAGAGATACTGGCGGTAATGATCCGCCAGAATGGGAACCTGCAATGCAGCGATGAAGAGTCCTGCGAACAGAATTTTATCAATTACCCGGGCCATCAACTGCATTGTTCATCCTTTGTTTTACAGACTGGCTAAGGTGTCATAAATGCCCGTTGTCAGTCTTTCAAGTTGGCTTTCAGTGATTATGTACGGTGGCATGATATAAACCAGTTTACCGAAAGGCCGGATCCAGATCCCTTTTTCGACGAAATGCTCCTGCAGTATGGCCACATTGACCGGTTGTTTCATTTCAACCACACCGATTGCACCCAGCACCCGCACGTCAGCCACGCCGGGAAGCGCTTTGCACTTTGGCAGGCTGGCTTTGAGTTGTGATTCGATGCCGGCTACCTGTTTTTGCCAGTGCCCTTCATTAATCAGTGACAGACTGGCATTCGCTACAGCACAGGCCAGCGGGTTACCCATGTATGTGGGGCCATGCATGAATACGCCGGGTTCTCCCTGGCACACACCTTGTGCCACATCTTCTGAGCATAGCGTTGCGGCAAGGGTCAGATAGCCGCCGGTGAGCGCTTTTCCTACACACATAATATCCGGGCTGATATGTGCATGGTCGCAGCCGAACAATTTTCCGGTGCGGCCAAACCCCGTGGCTATCTCATCACAGATAAGCAGCACATCGTATGCATCACACAATTGACGGCAGCGTTTCAGGTACTCCGGATGATAAATGCGCATGCCACCGGCACCCTGAACCACCGGTTCAATGATCAGAGCGGCTAATTCATGATGATGGCGTTCAAATAATTCCTGCAGCGGCAAAATATCATCTTCACTGAAGGTCTGATCAAACCGGGTTTGCGGTGCGGGCGCAAACACCTGTTTACTGAGTACACCGGAAAATAAGCTGTGCATCCCGTTTACCGGATCGCATACCGACATGGCGGCGAAGGTATCGCCGTGATAACCATTGCGGGGCGCGATAATCCGGTGCTTTTCCTGACGCCCCTGACAGGCCCAGTACTGCAATGCCATTTTCAATGCCACTTCAACAGATACCGAGCCGGAGTCGGCCAGAAACACCCGGTTCATGCCGTCAGGCGCCATATCAAGCAGCGTGCGGCAAAGTGACACCGCCGGGTCATGGGTCAGACCGCCAAACATGACATGGGAAAACTTGTCGATCTGCTGTTTGGCTGCGTTGTTCAACACCGGGTGATTGTAGCCATGGATGGCAGCCCACCAGCTCGACATACCGTCGACCAGGTTCTCACCGGTGGCCAGGGTTATTTCTGCGCCGGCAGCTCCGGTGACCTCAAAACAGGGCAGGGGAGAGACGGCAGACGTATAAGGGTGCCAGATATGCTGGCGATCAAACTCAATATTGCTCAAAATGTAACCATTGGTAAAAGTTTGAAAATGGTCAGAGTTGACAACTCCGTAACCAGGCATAGACTAAGCCAGCATTTCTCATTAGTAAAGGATAGGGCATGACCATCGCGTCCAACGCACCACAACATCAGGCAGACATTCGCCATGACTGGACCAAAGCCGAAGTTAAGGCACTTTTCGCATTGCCATTTAATGACTTACTGTTCAAAGCCCAAACTGTTCACCGTCAGTATTTCGATCCGAACGAAGTGCAGGTGAGCACGTTATTATCAATTAAAACCGGCGCGTGTCCGGAAGACTGCAAATACTGCCCGCAAAGCGCACGCTATGATACCGGTCTGGAAAAAGAACGTCTGCTCGAAATTGAAAAAGTTATCGAGCGCGCCAAAGAGGCCAAAGCCACTGGCTCCACCCGTTTCTGTATGGGGGCTGCCTGGCGTAACCCTCGCGACCGCGATATGCCTTATGTCACCCAGATGGTGTCTGAAGTGAAAAAGCTTGGGTTGGAAACCTGTATGACGCTGGGTATGCTTACCCGCGAGCAGGCTGTGGCACTGAAGCAGGCCGGTCTGGATTACTACAACCACAATCTGGATACTTCCCCTGAGTTTTACGGTGACATCATTACAACCCGTACCTACGACGACCGTCTTAATACCTTGCAGAATGTGCGTGATGCCGGCATGAATGTATGTTCCGGCGGTATTGTGGGCATGGGGGAATCTGCAGAAGACCGTGCAAGCCTGCTGATGCAACTGGCTAATCTGCCGGAACAGCCGCAAAGTGTTCCTATCAATATGCTGGTGAAAGTAGAAGGAACGCCGCTGGATAAAGTGGACGATCTCGAACCATTCGAATTTATCCGGACCATTGCGGTCGCACGCATCATGATGCCTGCCTCACACGTGCGTTTGTCCGCCGGCCGTGAAAACATGAATGAACAGATGCAGGCGCTGTGTTTTATGGCCGGTGCCAACTCTATTTTTTACGGTTGCAAGCTGCTGACAACCTCTAACCCGGATACCCACGAAGACGTGTTGTTATTCCGCAAGTTGGGCATTAACGCTGAGCGTACCCGCGAGTTCTCTGATGAAGCTCATGAGCAGGCATTGCAGGAAGAAATTGCCGCGCAATCAGCGCCGGCTGACTTGTTTTACGATGCCACCGCGTCCCGTAAAACCGCGCCTGCGGAGGCCTGATGGCATTTGATTTTATCAATGCTGAGCTTCAGAAAAAGCAGGATGCCGGTTACTTGCGTCGCCGGCATTGTGTGGAATATGAAAAAGACGGCATTATTTGTGTAGCCGGCGAGCACTATCTGAACTTTGCCAGTAACGATTATCTGGGCATGCGTCAGCATCCGGGTGTGCTGCAAAGCTGGGTAGAAGGCTTAGCCCAGTTTGGTGGTGGCAGCGGCGCGTCTCCGTTAGTGACGGGCTACACACAGGCCCATGCGGCCCTTGAAGCCTATCTTGAAGAGCACCTTCAGCGTGAAGCGGTACTGCTGTTTAATTCCGGCTTTGCAGCGAATCAGGCCATCTGTCAGGCACTGTTTCACAATGGTGGCAATGTACTGGCCGACAAATACATGCATGCTTCATTCATTGACGGCGTGCTTGCCAGCAAAGCTGAATTCAAGCGTTTCCGTCATAACGATTTAGCGCACTGCGAAACACTACTATCCGGTTTATCCGGCGATACCCTTATCGCCAGTGAAAGTATTTTCAGCATGGACGGAGACAGCGCACCGGTTGAAGAACTTGTGTCACAAAGTCGTGACAGCGGCGCGTGGCTGATGCTGGATGACGCCCATGGATTTGGCGTACTGGGCGAAAATGGTTTTGGAGTGGCGGAGTACTATCAGCTTACGCAGCAGGATTTGCCGGTACTGATGGGCACATTCGGCAAGGCGGTGGGGACAGCCGGTGCCTTCGTTGCCGGCAGTCAGGCCTTTATTGATTATCTGGTCAATCACGCCAGGCACTATATTTACTCCACCGCGCTGCCGGCCTCTCAGGCTATTGCTACCTTGTATTCGCTTACGGCCATATCAACGGGTGATGAGCGTAAAACGTTACATGAGAATATTGCGACGTTTCGTTCTCTTGCTCTGGCGCAGGGCCTTCAGTTAACTGAATCTGTCAGTGCCATTCAGCCTGTGATGTGCGGCGATCCTCGTAAGGCGCTGGCATTGTCTGAAGCGCTGAAACAACGTGGGATATGGGTGCCGGCAATACGTTATCCGACAGTGCCGAAAGGGGCTGACAGATTGCGGATCACCATTACTGCTCAACACAGTGCCCGGGATATCAGCGTGCTGGTGGATGCATTAATGCTGGCTATGGAGGCGGTGTGAATCAACCCGCTTCAAAAACCGCTGAAACAGCCGTAACCCGCAAACAGGCGATTGCTGCCTGCTTTGACCGTGCCGCTCACTCATATAATCAGGTGGCGGGTGTTCAGGCCCGTATTGCTGCTGATGCCCGTAGTTTGTTGCCCGTTGAGCCCGGTAGCCGTGTGCTTGATATCGGCTGCGCCACAGGGCGGGAAACCGCGCTGCTGGCGAAAAACGGTGCTCAGGTCACCGGTCTCGATATTGCCGCAGATATGCTCCAAAAGGCGCAGCGGGATTATCCGTCTCTGACATTCAAAGAAGGTGATGCGGATGCACTGCCTTTTTCTGCACAGCAATTTGATGCGGTATTTTCCTCAATGGCGTTGCAGTGGAGTGATGATCCTGCCAGGGCTATGCCGGAAATTGCCAGGGTGCTTAAACCCGGGGGCAGAGCGCAGTTAGCCATTATGGTTGCCGGTTCTTTTCACGAGCTTATTCAGGCCCGTTCAGTGGCGGGGTTGCCTGAATCCGTAAACACTTTACCTCAGTCACTGGTGTGGGAAAAAGCAGCCTGTCAGGCTGGCTTTCATGTAGTGAAAAGTACGGTTGAAACGTATACAGAGCACTTTGACGGAATACGCAGTCTGCTACATTCAATTACTAAAGCCGGTGCTGGCTTATCAGACAGCGGACACGCACAACATTCTTTCACCCGCAATTCACTGAAAGCGTTGGAAAAGGCTTTCTGTACCGCCCCGGACGGCACGCTGCCCCTCACTTATCACGTATTACAGTTATCGCTGGAACGCTAATTTATGCACGCTTATTTTGTTACCGGTACCGACACAGAAGTGGGTAAAACTTTTGTGTCGTCTTTATTTTTACAGGCTGCTGCGCAATCAGGGCTTTCCTCAGTGGGGTACAAGCCAGTCTCTGCCGGATGTGAAGTCATTGACGGCACGCTCAGCAACGAAGATGCAAGAGCTTTACATGCAGCATCATCCTTGCCCGTATCACTTCAGGAAGTGAACCCGGTGACCCTTGAACCGCCTGTCGCACCGCATATTGCTGCAGAGCAGGCAGGTTTAAAAATTGAAAAAGAAGATCTGATCAAAGGGTACGAACATCTGGCAGGGATGCACCCTGACTTTATGCTCATGGAAGGTGCCGGTGGCTGGCGGTTACCGTTAGGTAATGACCTCTGGATGCCACAAATCGTTCAGGCACTTAAGCTGGATGTTATTGTGGTAGTGGGCATGCGGCTGGGATGTCTGAATCATGCCGTACTCACCTGTGAAGCCATATTGAATGACGGCCTGAACATTAAAGGCTGGGTGGCGAATCAGTTGTCTGCTGATATGCCGGTATACGATGAAAATCTGGCGACACTTAAAGCCGTGTTGCCTGCTCCCATGCTGGCCGAAATTCCTTTCGGCGCAGATGAGAATACGGTCGCAGACCTGGTATCAACGGTGCAGAAACTGGCTTAAGTCATCACCGTCTTTAATGGCGGTTTTTTCTTTTCCTGAGAATATAAAACCGCCATATTCCCCTTTAAATGTCAGTTTGCCTTTAGATAGCTCAAGCGCAGTGCCTTCACGTATTGCCAGTACCGGTGTCTCCGGGTTCAGAGTCGTAAATTCAGCAAGACGTTGATCGCGGGTTTCCCCGTTAAAACCCGGCGGGTGATAATCGGAATAGTGCGGATTCAGCTGACAAGGAAGCAGCGCAAGGGCGTCAAATGACGGCGGCTCGATAATAGGCATGTCATTGGTGGTTCTGATGGTAGCACCGCAAATATTTGAACCGGCACTCCAGCCGATGTAGGGAACGCCTGATTCAATGGCCAGGCATATAGGCGCAATAAGCGAGTTTTTATACAGATTTGCCAGCAAATTAAAGGTATTACCACCGCCGGCTAATATTGCTTTGCCTGCCTGAATGGCTTCTGTTACTGCCTGTGCAGGATGCTCAAATGTGTGCAACCCGGTAACACGGCATTCAGGTAAAGCAGCCTGTACTTTTGCTGTGTACTCGTCAAAAGATACTGTCACACCGGCGTAAGGAATAAACAGCACGTCCCGTTTGTCACCTAAATGAGAAAGGATCATGGGTTTGGCGTGGGCGAGATAGTCTTCGTCTCCCACACGGGAACTGCTGAGCATCAGCACATGAGCAGGCATGGTCACTCCGGAAATTGAATTTTTTGATTTTAAAAGATGATACGCGAACACGAACCCTGTGTTTAGTGTGGTGTACAAATAACTTTTTGGAAAGGGAGAGAGGAATAAAACCGGAACGGCGCGGTTACTTTTCATATTCTGTAACTGATTTCCCCTCAAACAGAACACAGTTTGAGGGGAAACGGTGGCATGGATGAGTGAAGGTTTACAACTGTATTACCACTCAGAATTGTCCCTGAGGCGGTCTTCGGCCAGGAGGCTCACCCATATTATCAGGCCGGCAGGCCAGTTCTTCTGATGAAGTGTCTTCGTCTGGCCCGGATGGCGGCGCCATACACTGGCCTGACATTGTCTCACCATTCCGGCCGCTCATGGAGCAACTGTCACCCTCTGATGACGATGCACAGGCGTCAAATGCTTCCTGAGGGATTGAAGGCCGTTCCTCCCGTTCCGCTGCACAGGCGGCAAGTGCAGTGAATCCTGCTACAAAAATGACACAGCGCTTAATCGATTGTTTCTTTACCATAGTTTGTTCCGGTTGGGCTTAAGGTATTCTGAACTGACTACCGGAATGGTCTTTGTGTTCTTCTCTTTTCAATTTCTTTACGCTGTTCAACGGTATGCTAAATATTAATTTGACGAAAAAGTACAATTGATTGCGGGAATAGTGACTAAACGCAGGTGTTAAATTCATTCACGATAGGTTAACAATTTAGCCCTTTGCCGGAAAAAGAAAATGAATACCACCAAAACTGATGTCGCTATTATCGGTGCAGGCCCGTCGGGACTGATGCTGGGCCACCTGCTCACTCAGGCAGGCATCAACTGTATCATCGTAGAACGTAAATCACCGGATTATGTGTTAAGCCGTATCCGCGCCGGAGTGCTTGAACAGTGCACCTTACAGGTAATGGAAAAGCTCGGTTTGGACAGCAGACTGAAAGCTGAAGGATTACCTCACGACGGCGTTATTCTCGCTGATGGCGAAAGGGTCATTGAAATTGATGTGAAGGGTTTGACCGGCAGCCAGGTGGTTGTTTACGGCCAGACTGAAATTACCAAAGATCTCATGGACGCATCAGACAGTCGCGGTGTAATGCGGGTATACGATGCAGATGATGTTGCGCTGCATAATATTGAAACCGAAGCACCCTGCGTAACTTATACAAAAAACGGCGAACCTCATCGTATCGATTGTCGTTTTATCGCCGGTTGTGATGGCTTCCACGGGCCTTCCCGTAAAGCCATGCCGGGAAGCAACACGAACTACGTGGAAAAAGTCTATCCATTCGGCTGGCTGGGTGTGCTGGCAGATGTGCCGCCAGCCACACACGAAGTGGCTTACAGTAATCACGACCGCGGTTTTGCCTTATCTTCAATGCGGTCGCTTACCCGCAGCCGCTATTACATTCAGGTAGGGCTGGATGAAAAGGTGGAAGACTGGTCTGATGAACGGTTCTGGGATGAACTGGCTGTTCGCCTGGGTCCTGAAATCTCCTCAAAACTGGTGACTGGGCCTTCAATCGAAAAATCCATTGCACCACTGCGTTCATTTATTTTTGGCAGCATGCGTCACGGCAGCCTGTTCCTGGCGGGAGATTCTGCGCATATCGTGCCGCCCACCGGCGCGAAAGGCCTCAATCTGGCATCTTCGGATATCACCTACTTGTCGGCAGCGATAATCAGTTACTTCAAAGAAAAGCAATCTGATGGCATTAACCTTTACTCTGAAAAAGCGCTGAACCGCGTATGGAAGTCGTCACGTTTTTCATGGTATCTCACCACGCTGATGCACCGATTCCCAGAAGGCGGAGAGTTTGACCGCAAAATGCAGGTGGCGGAACTGGAATACATTGCCGGCTCAAAAGCAGCGCAGACTACCATTGCTGAAAACTACATAGGTCTGCCACTTTAACAACGCTTTACATCATCGCCAGACGTTATGGTAATCCCGGCACGCGCGCCGGGATTTTTTCTCTTAATTCACGAACTACAGGCCCTGGGCAACCATCGCATCTGCCAGGCGTCTGAATGCGGCGATATTCGCGCCCTTTGCATAATCAGTAAAACCGTCTTCACGGCCTTCTTCCACACATTGCTCATGAATGTGCTTCATGATTTTTTTCAGTTCGTTATCCAGTGTGTCATAACTGCTTCTGCGAAAACTGGCGTTTTGCATCATTTCCAGGCCTGACAATGCGACGCCGCCGGCGTTAGAAGCCTTACCCGGTACGAAAGGAATACGGTGTTCAGCAAACACTTTCTGTGCGTTAGCAGTGCACGGCATATTTGCACCTTCCAGCACATATTTCACGCCGTTCCCGCAAAGCATATCTGCGTCATCTTCATCCAGCTCATTTTGCGTCGCGCAGGGCAGGCAGACATCTGCGGACTGATGCCATGGCTTTTTGCCTTCGTGCCATTCTCCGCCACTCTTTTCTCTGATGGCTAAGAGGATGTTGTCGTAGTTGTGCTTCTGCTTAATAGCAAACTGAATGTCCTGCTTTGACAAACCGTCCTCCTTAATCAGGCAACCACGGCTGTTCGACAGGCTTGTCACCACAGCGCCGGACTCACAGGCTTTCAGCGCTGCGTGCAGTGCTACATTACCCGCGCCGCTGATACCGGTGCGTTTGCCTTTGAGGGTATCGTCATTTGCTGCCAATACCTCCTGCAACATGTAAATCAAACCGAACCCGGTGGCTTCTGTGCGCACATGGCTGCCGCCAAATGAAATGTCTTTTCCTGTCAGTGTGCCGCCAAATTGATTGTGGATACGGCGGTACTGGCCGTACATGAATCCGATTTCCCGGCTGCTGACGTTAATATCGCCGGCTGGCACGTCGGTCTGCGGGCCGATATGACGCTGCAATTCAGCCATGAACGCCTGACAAAAGCGCATGATTTCAGTGTCGCTTCTGCCTTTCGGATTGAAATCAGAGCCTCCCTTCGCACCGCCCATGGGCAGGCCAGTTAATGCATTTTTGAAGGATTGTTCAAAGGCGAGAAATTTTAAAACAGACTCATTGACGGTGGGGTGAAAGCGCAGGCCGCCTTTATACGGGCCTATCAGGCCGTTGTGTTGTACGCGCCATCCGCGGTGTATTTCGACCCCGCCGTCATCGTTCATCCACTGAACATTGAAGTGAATGATACGCTCGGGCACGCAGAGTCTTCTGACCACGTCATAGCGTTTGTAAGCTTCGGACGCGTTTGAGACTGGCATGACATGATCCACAATCTCCTCAACGGCCTGCAGGTATTCCTTTTGTTCGCCGTACAATTCTGTCAGCCATTTAAGCACGCTGTCACGATTTGATAGTTGACTCATAATGCATTCCGTTTCAATAAATTATGTGTATTGCTTACCTGTACGGCACTGATGTTGATCATTAATTCCTTGTCATCTGAGGTTTACGGCTGTTCTGAACGGGATTGCATGGACCGTGGTTGAACCTTGGCGGTAGTGGCGCGTACCCAACAATACAACTGACTTTATTCACTGGATGACAGGAGACATTATGACCTCAACTGTACTGGTAACCGGCGGCAACCGCGGTATTGGTCTGGAAATCGTTCGTGGCTATGCGCAAGCGGGCTTCAAGGTGTTGCTTGGCTGCCGGGATGAAGAAGCTGGCGAAGAGATTAAGAAGGACATTGTCGGCAAAGACATTCAGATAATAGAAATTAACCTGTCCAATGAAGCGGCAGCTAAAGAAAATATTATGCGTGCTCAGGCCATTTATGGCGGTGTGGATGTGCTGGTAAATAACGCCGGTGTCCTCCATGAAGAAGACTGGCAGGACGTGTCTTCTGATTCACTGAAAGAGGCTATGCAGGTCCACGTAAACGGTCCGCTGACATTGATTCAGCAAATTCTGCCCGGCATGCGTGAAAGGGGTTATGGTCGCATCGTCAATGTCTCATCCGTGTGGGGCGCATTCTCAGAAGGGATGGAAGGGCCGCTGGCCTATGCCGTCAGTAAAGCCGCACTGAATGCACTGACAAAACACCTTTCCGCACAGATGGCCGGCGAGAAAAACACTAAAATTAATGCCATGTGTCCGGGCTGGGTACACACCCGCATGGGAGGACGTGATGCACCGCGAACACCACAGCAGGGAGCTGAAACCGCTGTCTGGCTAGGACAGCTTGGTGAAGACGGCCCTTCCGGACAGTTTTTCAGAGATAAAAAAGTTATCGGCTGGTAAACATACGTTGTCCGGCTTTATACCGGAGGCAGGCTGTATGTGCGGCCTGCTTTAATCTCCACTTACACCATCGACGTTAAGAATTCGTTTATGCACAGGCCAAATTATGGCAGTCTATACGACGAAATTGTGGAAAGGATTTTCCTTAGGGTAGTACAGCGGGTCTGAACCGGGTGCCGGTCATAACTGGTTGCTTCACAGATATACCGCAGAAAATAAGAAAATTGACATGTTTAAGTCGAAAAAGAAAACATCAGTGCTTTTTGTGTGTCTGGGCAATATTTGCCGTTCACCCACGGCTGAGGCTGTTTTCCGTCATAAAGCGAAAGCGGCGGGTTTAGACCTCAAAATTGATTCGGCCGGTACCCACGGATATCACATCGGAAAGCAGCCGGATGGCCGTTCGGTATCAGTGGGTGTGCAGCGTGGCTATTCCTTTAAAGGTATTAAATGTCGCCGTGTAGAAGATAAAGATTTTACTGATTTTGATTACATCATGGCCATGGACACCAGTAACTATGAGAATCTGATGAAAGTGAGTCCTGAGGAAGAACAGCACCGTATTCACTATTTTCTCGACTTTGCCCCGGGCGATGAAAAGGAAGTGCCGGATCCGTATTACGGCGGGAAGCAGGGCTTTGAACTGGTGCTGGATTTAATCGAGCAGGCATCGGATGGTTTTATCCGTCATCTGAAGCAACGAAAGCCGGCCGGTTAGGTCATTGCGGGCTGTAACGCCCGCTAAAAATCTGCGTCGTCATCCCTGTTATAAGCCATCGCAAAAAACTCACCAAATTTCTGTGATGAAACCTCCGGCACCGGTTGAATTGTGGTAGACTCCCGCCAGGTGTTTCATATAAAGACGTAACTGTCAGCCTTATTGGCCGCAGGATACGCGATAAAGTACATTCAGGTTCATCATTGCACTTCGCAACCTTTCTGCTGAACCCGTTACACAAATCAGACTACACCAACAGAGACATGCATGAACTGATGCCGTTGAAGCGGCACCGGTTGTATCGTCCGGGGACATCAATTTTTCTGTGCCATCGCTGCCAACAATGAGGAGAAAGCGTGAGTAACTGGCAACCTGACAGCTGGAGATCAAAACCGATCCTGCAGCAACCTGAATACGATAATCAGGAACAAGTCGCTTTTGTAGAGCAAACATTAAGCAAATATCCGCCACTGGTTTTTGCTGCTGAGACACGTGAGCTGCGCCGTCAGCTTGGTGAAGTGTGTCAGGGAAAAGGTTTTTTACTGCAGGGCGGTGACTGTGCCGAGTCTTTTGACGAGTTTAATGCGCCTAAGATCCGTGACACGTTTAAAGTCTTGCTTCAAATGGCAATCGTGATGACTTTTGCCGGCCGTTGTCCTGTCACTAAAGTTGCCCGCATGGCCGGTCAGTACGCCAAACCGCGCTCTTCTGACTACGAAACGATTAATGGTGTGACATTGCCCAGCTACCGTGGCGATATCATCAACAGCTTTGAGTTTACCGAAGAAGCCCGTCGCCCTGATCCGAACCGTCTGCTGGATGCTTATCATCGCAGTGCGGCTACGCTAAACCTGCTGCGCGCATTTGCTCAGGGCGGTCTGGCTGACTTAAACGAAGTTAACCGCTGGAATATGGCGTTTTTAGAGAATAACCCGCTGAAAGACCGTTATTCTGACATTGCCAGCCGTATTCAGGATTCTCTGGAATTTATGAAGGTGATTGGTCTGAATGCGCAGAACACGCCTTCATTGCATGAAACAAGCCTGTTTACATCGCATGAAGCACTGTTACTTAACTACGAACAGTCTCTCACCCGTATCGACACGTTAACCGGTAAACCGTACAACTGTTCTGCCCACATGGTGTGGATTGGTGAGCGTACCCGTCAGCTTGATCATGCCCACGTTGAGTTTTTCCGTGGTATTCATAACCCCATCGGTGTGAAAGTTGGTCCGACGATGGATGAGGATGAGCTTATCAGACTGATTGACGTGCTGAACCCGGACAATGACCCGGGGCGTCTCACTTTCATTACCCGTATGGGCGCAGACAAGCTGGAAGCGAACCTGCCGCGCTTACTGCGTCGTGTTAAAGCTGAAGGCCGTAACGTAGTGTGGAGTTCAGATCCGATGCACGGCAATACGTTCTCGGCATCAAGCGGTTATAAAACCCGTAACTTCGATGCGATTTTAAGCGAAATTCGTCAGTTCTTCGCAGCCCACGAAGCTGAAGGTACTCATGCCGGTGGTGTGCACCTGGAAATGACAGGTCAGCATGTTACCGAATGTACCGGTGGTGCTTATGAGATTTCAGATGAAGATCTGAAACAGGCATATAAAACCCAGTGTGATCCGCGTTTGAACGCCGATCAGGTTTTGGAAATGGCGTTTCTGGTAGCAGACCATTTACGTAAAGGCGCATAAGCCTGTCTATTTCCCGCTGGCGGCAAAAGTCGCCAGCGCTTCTTCTCTTTCCCGCTCTGTTAACACACCGGTAAAAATGGTGTTTCTTCGTAACGCATTCCAGCGTGGCTCATCGCTGAGTAACTGTGCTTTGAATGCTTCCGCGTCATGTTTTAATTCCAGCATGCTGTGCCATAAAAGATAACTGCCGTAACGCAGGAGCTTTTGCTGATAACGGGCTTCCAGCGTTTCTTCTGCCTGCGCGATCAGCACCGGATTGCTTATTACCTTGTCAGCAATTGCCCGGTGGATTTGCAGTATACGGTTGTCGATATCCGCATCCCGTTGTCTTCTTGACCTTGAATACATCTTGCTACTTCTTAAGGTTGCTGTATGATTATACAGTATTATTCTAACTCATTACGGAGAAAGTACAATGGAAGTGCAGGGCAAATTTGATGTGTCGTTACAGCCGGTTGAAGGCTTCATGACAGCTAAAGACGGGATGAATCCCGGTCGTATGACCATAGAAAAAACATTTCACGGTGCCCTCAGTGCCACAAGCAAGGGCGAAATGTTATCCCTGATGACAGCTGTTCCCGGCTCTGCTGGATATGTGGCAATAGAAATTGTGTCCGGAATATTGAATGGAAAGTCAGGTTCATTTGCTTTGCAACATTTCGGCGTGATGGATAAGGGCAAAGACTCCCTTATTTTAAAAGTGGTGCCGGACTCCGGCACAGAGGCGTTAACCGGATTGTCGGGTGATATGAAAATCATTCGGGAGGGTGGGGAGCATAGTTACGTATTCGACTATTCGTTGTAGTTATTCCCGTTCGGGACTGCCGCTCTGCAATCATTTACAAAAGTGCAGGTACTCCCCACATATTCAGATATGGAAGTTTCTGATTATTTAAGACGTTGTAACAGGCTGCATCAGTAGTTTCAATTGACGATAAGTTTGCTCTGTCATTAGCATGATTTTTTATGGCGGTTTTTTAATTTATCAGCGGAAGTGTTACATGCGTAGAGTGTTCTTTCAGTTGTCTTTACTTTGGGTAACCGGTTTCATCCAGAACGTGCAGGCTCAGGACATGCAGGGGTACTATAACGTCAGAGACTTCGGGGCCGTTGGCGACGGTATAAGCAGGGACACAGATGCGATTAATACTGCCATCATCGCTGCCAGCAGGGATGGTGGGGGAACGGTGTATTTTCCGCCCGGCACTTACGCGAGCTTCAGCGTTGAGCTGAAAAGTCAGGTTGATATGCACCTTGCGAATGGCGCAACGCTGCTGGCTGCAACACCGGAGGATGAGAGCGAAGGATATCTGAAACCTGAGCCCAATATCTGGGGTGAAAAATATAAGTACCAGGATTTTGGTCACAGTCATTTCAGAAATAGCCTGCTCTGGGGCGAAAATATTCACGATGTCACCATTTCCGGCAGTGGACTGATCGACGGTAAGGGGCTGTGGAAAGGCTTATACCCGCCACTGGGGCCGGCACCTTCAGTCAATCCGGGTAATAAAACCATTGCGATAAAGGGCGGCCGGAACATTACATTCCGGGATTTCAGTATTTATCGCGGCGGGCACTTCGGGATCCTCGCCACCGCCATTAACAACCTGACAATCGATAATCTGCGCATCGACACTAACCGCGATGGCATTGATATCGACGTGTGTAAAAACGTGCGGATAAGCAACGTGGTGGTTAACAGCCCCAATGACGATGCTATCGTGTTGAAAAGTTCTTATGTGATGGGCAAAGCCATCGCTACCGAAAATGTGACTATCAGCAACAGCGTTGTCAGTGGTTACGCCATGGGTACCATGCTTGATGGCACTTATCAACCAATGGAAGGCACAGCACCGGACGGTGACGGGGCAACCGGCAGGATAAAGCTGGGCACCGAGTCTAACGGTGGTTTTAAACGCATTACCATTACTAATGTGGTCTTTGATCACAGTCGCGGTCTGGCGCTGGAAACCGTAGACGGCGGCATTATTGAAGATGTCGTTGCATCCGGTCTGGTGATGAACCGGGTCAGTAATTCTCCCATTTTTATTTATAACGGTGCACGCATGCGCGGGCCGGAAAACACGCCGGCGGGTGCTATTCGTCGTGTGCTGATTAAAGATGTAACGGTTAGTCATTCTGACGGGCGTTTTCCGGTGATCATCCAGGGGTTACCGGAATCGCCGGTGTCTCAGGTAACCCTGAAAGATATGTATCTGATCGCCGGCGGCGGACTGACGCAGCAAGACGTGCTCGCTCAGAAACCTGATCACATCAGCGCCTTTTTTGCCCTGAAAGAAGAGGAACCGCGACATTCGCCTTTTGATGTGCCGGATCGTCGTGAAGCTTATCCTGAACCTGCAATGTTAGGGTTATTGCCTGCTTCCGGTTTGTACATGCGGTACGCACAGGACATAACGCTTGAAAATATCAATCTGCAGCTTGAAGCGCCTGATACCCGTTCTGTGCTCGTCTTCGATAGTGTCAACGACATCACATTGCGGAATATGACGTTGCCGGGGCGCGCGCAGAAAGACCAGATCACTGTAATTGATAGTCGTGATATCAGATTCTCTTCCCACGGGGAGAAAACAGAGACGCTTTCAGCAGACAAAGCAACCGGCTTCAGCGGTTTCTGAATTCAGCAGGTTCTGAATGACAGACTACGGGGTTTGCTGTCAGTCCTCAAGCAAGGGCTCTGCGACAGCTTCCAGCCCGTTTAATTTGATCTCGTACATCAGAGCCAGTTGTTCGCCAAGCTTTCCCTGCGGGAAACCTTGTTTGTGAAACCACACCAGATAAGGTTCCGGCAGATAGAACAGTTTTCTGCCGGCATATTTGCCGAAGGGCATTTGTGCGTTAACTGCGGTTTTTAAGAACGCCGGATCCATTAATCTTCCTGTTTTTGTTGTAGTGTCCACAGGCGGGCGTATTCGCCTTGCTGCATCAGCAATTCCTGATGAGAACCCTGTTCTGCCAGTTCACCCTGTTTTAGTACAAGAATGTTACCTGCATCTGTAATGGTTGATAACCGGTGTGCAATCATAATCGTAGTGTGTCCGGAAGCAAGCTCAGACAGGGCCTCCATGATGGCACGCTCAGCACCGCTGTCCAGAGAGGAAGTGGCTTCATCGAAAAGCAGTACCGGCGGATTTTTCAGCACTGCACGGGCGATAGCTACCCGTTGTTTCTCTCCGCCGGAGAGCTTTAATCCCCGTTCACCCACACGGGTTTCGCCCTTCTCAGGCAATTGAGCAATGAAACTGTCCAGATGGGCGGTACGAATCGCCTGTTCGATATCCGGCTCACTGGCATCCGGATTACCGTAGCGGATATTTTCCAGCAACGTATCGTTAAACAGTACGGTGTCCTGGGGAACAATGCCCAGCTTTTCTCTCAATGATTGTTGCGATACTTTCCGGATGTCCTGCCCGTCAATCAATATGCGCCCCGAGTTTGTGTCGTAGAAGCGGAAAAGCAATTTAACAAGCGTGGATTTACCGGCGCCGCTGGCACCCACAATGGCCACCTTTTCACCTGGCTTGATGGTAAAACTGATATTTTTGAGGATAGGCCTGTCATCGCGGTAAGAAAAACTGACATTCTCAAAACAGATTTCTCCACGGGTGATGTTCAGTGGCGGTGCATTGTCTTCATCTTGCACTGAAGAACGGGTATCCAGGAGGGCGAACATATTGTCTATGTTTGCCATGGAACCACGGATCTCCCGGTAAACGAACCCTAAAAAGTTCAGGGGCATAAATATTTGCATGGTAAATGCGTTTATTAATACAAAATCACCGATGGTCATGTCGCCCCGTGCGACGCCGTAAGCGGCGTTTGCCAGCATGGCCGTCATTGCCACTGCGATGATGAACGCCTGACCGCCATTCAAAGCAAATAACGATAACCGGTTTTTACGTCTGGCCTGTTCCCAGTCAGCAAGGTTATTGTCGTAACGGTTGGCTTCATATGCCTCATTGCTGAAGTACTTCACTGTCTCAAAGTTCAGTAAGCTGTCTACCGCCCTTGAGTGGGTTGATGAATCTGCCTGGTTCATGGCATGAACAAAGCGCGTTCGCCAGTTTGTTGCTTTCATGGAATAAGCTACATACGCAATGACGGAGGCAAGGATAATAGTGGCAAAAGAAAGGCCACACTGAAAAAAGAGCAGGCCGGTTACAATCAGAATTTCCAGCAGGGTAGGGCCGATGTTGAATACCATAAACCGCATCAGAAAGCTGATACCGCTGGTACCACGCTCTATATCCCGCGACAAACCGCCGGTCTGACGGTTCAGATGGAAAGACAAATCAAGGTTATGCAAGTGTTTGAAAACCCGTAACCCCATACGTCGCATGGCCCTTTCAGTGACCCGTCCGAACAGCGTGTCTCTGACTTCACCAATGATCACGTTAAGCAACTTCAACGCACCATATGCAACAATTAATGCCAGAGGTACGGCAACCAGACCGGTGGCCGCATCTTTTGTGTTCAGTGAATCGACTGTGTATTTAAGTACATAGGGCAGACCGATTGCTGCAAGTTTTGCCATGATTAGGCAGGCCAGCGCGATGGCAACGCGGCTTTTAAACTCAAGTAAATAAGGCCAGAGCTGATTCAGCACGTGCCAGCGCACCGGTGTGTCCGGTGAAACATTAAATCGGGATGGTCTCATCGTGAAAATGTGGTGTACGACTGTATGTAAATAAGAGTACCGCAAAGCGTTGCGCGCTCAAAGTTTCACGTTAAACGCATTTTTTGTGTTCATGACGACATAGTTCTTTCGTGGTAAAGTGCTAATCTGAATTGTTTCTTTCATTTTCCTGTCTTTACAGGGCCAATGCTAAGCGGGAGTGTCTTTTTGTTACAGGACAACTTTGGTCGCCGGTTTCATTATCTGCGTTTATCCATAACAGAAGCATGCAATTTTAAGTGCCAGTATTGCCTGCCTGACGGATACCACGGGCCTTCTGACGACACATTTCTTACGCTGCCTGAGATAGATACGCTGGTACAGGCCTTTGCCGGTCTTGGCACATCTAAAATCCGGATCACCGGTGGTGAACCCAGCCTGAGGCGGGATTTTACCGACGTGATTGCACTGTGTAAGAACACTGACGGCATTAATAAAGTGGCGACCACCACCCACGGCGGACGCCTCGCCAGAGATGCACAAAAATGGCGTGATGCCGGTCTTGAGCAGGTGAATGTGAGCATTGACAGTCTTGATCCCCGCCAGTTTGCCGACATTACCGGACAGAATAAATTAACTCAGGTGCTCGATGGCGTCAGTGCTGCCATCGATACCGGCATGACAGTGAAAGTGAATTCTGTTTATCTTAAACATTTTGCCGGTAAACAACTTCAGCAGTTTAAAGACTGGTTGAAAGACACGCCGATTACCTTACGTTTCATTGAGTTAATGGAAACCGGTGACCATCCTGAATTCTTTGCACAACAACACTTATCCGGCGGGCCGCTGAAGCAACAACTGCTTAATGAAGGCTGGATGCCGGTATTGCGCAGCAAAGATGCCGGTCCGGCGCAGGAGTTTCATCATCCGGATTACGCAGGCCGCATTGGGCTCATCATGCCTTACAGCAAAGATTTCTGCGCCAGCTGTAATCGTCTCAGGGTGGCTGCAAACGGCAATTTACACCTGTGCCTGTTTAGTGAGCACGGCATTGATATCCGCCCTTATCTGCAGCAGGGTGATGTGCAGGCATTAATGGCACACTTGCAGCAGTTGCTGACTCAGAAGCACGCGACGCATTATCTGCAGGATGGTAATACCGGAGCAACGTCACATCTTGCGATGTTGGGCGGCTGATTACCGGCCGCGGGTAGTAAATCATGCACATTCCTCATACAAAAAGATTGTCCTTTCATTTTGTCACCGCAAATGACGCAGAGTTTTTGTGGTCGGTGGATCAGGATGAAGCCGTGATGAAATACATCAATGGCGGTAAAAAAACATCTATGGAGACGATTCGGGAACAGTTTATTCCGCGGATCCGGGCGTTTTCTGATGAACCGAAAGGGTGGGGGCTTTGGCGGGTGAGTGCTCTGGAGTCACCACAGGAAGATCTGGGTTGGATTCTGGTGCGGCCTTTCGGATTTTTCACCGGCGAAAGGGATGATAATAATCTGGAGCTGGGCTGGCGCTTTCACCGCAAAACCTGGGGAAAGGGGATTGCCACCGAGGCCGCAGCACAGGTCAAACAGGCGTTATATGTTAACGGGACAAACCAGTTTTCAGCCATTGCACTGCCGGATAACAAGGCATCAGTAAACGTAATGGAAAAACTGGGTATGACGTTTTCGCACCGTTATCTCTATTCTGATGCAGTGTTCAATGATGAAGTCGTGGTTTACCGGCAGACACTGTTACCAGCAAAACCGGTGTGCTGAGAAACCGTCAACTGCTCAGGTGATTAAAGGCCGCTGAGACTACTTTTCACCCGGTGATAGCGGCGTTCCTGTTCATCTGTCAGGGTGGCCGACTCCAGCGTTTTCATGCAGTTGAAAATTAATTTTTTATTGTCTTCTGTTTGCCTGCCAGGGTTATCCCTGATCTCAGATGCAGTGGTTTGCAGCAGATTCAGCGCTATGGCCGGGTTCTTCGGCATAACCGTAAATGCCTGACGGAAGGCAATAAGCGCATTGGCTACATCGCCTTCGCGGAAATAGTTTACAGCCGTGTTGTTCAGCGCTTTCGGGCTTTCTGCAATCTCCCGTTTCTCCTGCTGTTGTTGCTTCAGGTAATGCATAAACAGCGCACTTTGACTTTCATCGGTAACACAACGGCGCTCAACTTCATCCAGAATCGCCAGCGCATGTTCCTGCAAGCCAACCTCATGAAAAGCTTTTGCTCTGTCCATCAGGCCTTCAGTATTTTCATGGCTCATATCGGCATTTTGTAACTGACTCAACAGCATGCGGGCTTTATCGGTTTCATCTTCAAGATAATACAGCCTGGCATCAATGACCTTGAGTTCACTGTCGACCTCCGCTTTCGGAAACGCTTCTTTCATCTGACGGATAAAGTCCTGCGTTTGCCTGACCAGTTTTCCTGTCTCTGCTGCATCGGCGGTCATGGCAAAATCAATGCCGGCGCGGGCCACATTAAGGTAATTTTCAGGTTTGTCGTGAATAGAATTTTTGGCGTATTTTACCACCCGTCTTGCTGCGTCAAATTGCGCAGGGAAATCATGGGTGATCTTAGATAAATCCTCGGCCTGTTTATGGCGGTGCACATTACGGGGAGAGATTGAGGATGCCAGAGTGACAGACTCCAGCGCATCATCGAACTCCTGTTGCTTTATCTGCAACGCCGCCAGTAAATCGTAGGCGCTGAGCATGGCATCCGGCTGAAATGCCAGCCTGAGGATAAGCTTTTCCGCTTCATCATCTTTATCCAGTTGCAGGTAGCAACGAACCAGTCCAAGTTTTGCCCAGGTAAAATCCTGCACATTGATGATGGCCTGATAAAAATCAGCGGCTTCTTCGAAGTGTTCGCATAAAAGCAGTAATTCACCCTTTGTTCGCAGGGCTAGCGGGAAAAATTCAGCGTTTTTGGGTTCTGTCAAAAAGCGCTCAAGTTCGTCAAGTGCCCCTTCGAAATCCCCCT
The DNA here is from genome assembly GCF_056160645.1 of Alteromonas sp. ABH4_456. Classification (NCBI taxonomy): domain Bacteria; kingdom Pseudomonadati; phylum Pseudomonadota; class Gammaproteobacteria; order Alteromonadales; family Alteromonadaceae; genus Alteromonas; species Alteromonas sp. ABH4_456. The sequence continues at coordinate 543,786 of NZ_JBSWXO010000001.1, read as the reverse complement.
TGTCCATTAACGCATAAACATCTTTGAGTGCTTGTTTGCGAACCAGTACGCGACTCAGGCGTTTATCCAGCTCTTTTACCGAGAACGGTTTGGCAAGAAATTCGTCAGGTTGCAGTTCAACGATTGAATGAACAATCTCAGCAGTAGTGTCTGAAGAAATAAAAACGAACGCAGTGGTCAGAGGCAGGATCTTGTGGGCTTTGAGTTGTTCGTAGAGAAAGTAACCTTCCTTTTCTTCCCGCAGATCATACGCGCACACCACAAGTTCAAAGGTTTCTTCTTTTATCAGGCGCAGGGCTTCGTCAGCTTTATCAATATAACTGATTTGCTGGAACCCGAGTTCTTCCATTGTGTATTTCAAATATCCCTTCGCCAGGATCTGATCATCTACAATCAGAACACGAATAGCGCGGGCAAGCTTGATATTCATCGTGCGTGTTACTACCTGTCCATAGCAATACATTGTGCTGTTTTTGTATCGGCAGCATCCTGCAAAACTATTAGGAAAATCAACTGCAATAGTCAATCAGCACCTTAGCACGGTTTGAAATACAAAGAGAATGGGAAAGTTAACAGGGAAGTGGTGGACGTCTGCTGAGCATTTTTCTCAAAAGCAGGCAACGAAGTTGTTGAGCCAGTGAACGGACACGTTACTTGATATATAAATGAAACAAGGAATCTGAAAAGAAAGTGGTGGACGCTACTGGACTTGAACCAGTGACCCTCGCCTTGTAAGGGCGATGCTCTCCCAACTGAGCTAAGCGTCCGAATTTTTTGCTGCAACAAATGGAAGAAGTGGTGGAAGTCTACTGTGACTCGCAACGCAGTTGTTGAGCCAGTGACCCTCGCCGTACCCATTCCAAAGGGAAGTGGTGGACGCTACTGGACTTGAACCAGTGACCCTCGCCTTGTAAGGGCGATGCTCTCCCAACTGAGCTAAGCGTCCGGTAATTTGTTGCTAAAAGAAAGAAGTTAACATCCGAAGATATGGTGGACGCTACTGGACTTGAACCAGTGACCCTCGCCTTGTAAGGGCGATGCTCTCCCAACTGAGCTAAGCGTCCTCTTTCTTTTCAAACAGCCCTCCGCTCAAGGAGAAGTGGTGGACGCTACTGGACTTGAACCAGTGACCCTCGCCTTGTAAGGGCGATGCTCTCCCAACTGAGCTAAGCGTCCGCTGTTTGTTCCCTGTCCGTGCTGGACAAGTGGGGCGGTATTATAGGGTTGCATTCGATGGTGTCAACAACAAAATTACGGAAAAATGACTGCCTGATTGAATTCCGATCAATTAGCAGGGTGCGGATGTTTCTTTGTCCGGTGAGTGGCGGAATTTTAAGCACTAAATGAAAATCCCGTCCATTATTTCGCAGTTAACCGCTGATATTAAATAATGGCACGATAGCTGGCTTTTGCCGCGCCGGATTGGCTGGTAGAATGCACGCAATTTTTACTTCCATTTAAAGATAGAGAAACTACATGTCTGTCGTAACGCGATTTGCTCCCAGCCCTACCGGCTATCTTCACGTAGGTGGTGCCCGTACCGCTCTTTATTCCTGGCTATATGCGAAAAGCAAGGGCGGGGAATTTGTACTTCGTATAGAAGATACAGATTTAGAGCGTTCTACTGATGATGCAAAGCAAGCTATTCTAGATGGTATGCAATGGTTGGGTTTAACCTGGGATAAAGGTCCTTATTACCAAACTGAGCGATTTGACCGTTATAAAGCGCTGATCCAGCAAATGTTGGATGAAGGTAAAGCTTATAAGTGCTTCATGAGTGCAGAAGAACTGGACGCCATTCGTGAAAAGCAAAAAGAAAACGGCGAGAAGCCCCGTTATCCCGGTACATGGCGTGACCGTACTGACCATCCGGAAGGTCAGCCTTTTGTTATCCGTTTCAAAAACCCGCAGGAAGGCACGGTAGTCATTAACGACCATATCCGTGGCAAAATCGAAATCAGTAATAAAGAGCTGGATGATCTGATTATTCAGCGTTCTGACGGTTCGCCTACTTATAACTTCTGTGTTGTAGTGGATGACTGGGATATGGGGATTACTCACGTAGTGCGTGGCGAAGACCACATTAATAACACGCCACGTCAGATTAATATCCTGGAAGCGCTGGGTGCGCCAGTACCTGAATATGCTCACGTATCTATGATTCTTGGTGATGATGGCAAGAAGCTGTCTAAGCGTCACGGTGCCGTGAGTGTAATGCAGTATCGTGATGATGGTTATCTGCCGCAGGCGGTACTTAACTATCTGGTTCGTCTGGGTTGGTCCCACGGGGATCAGGAAATCTTCTCACTGAAAGAAATGATTGAATATTTCGATCTGGACGCCATTGGTCAGTCTGCTTCTGCTTTTAATACTGAAAAACTGGTATGGCTGAATCAACACTACATGAAAACTTTGCCGGCCAGTGAGGTTGCGTCACGTCTGAAATGGCATTTTGATGAGATGAATATCGATTTGGCTGCCGGACCGGCATTGGAATCGGTGATTGCCATTCAGGCTGATCGTGTCAAAACACTTAAAGAGCTGGCGGAAATCAGTACTTACTTCTATGTGGACTTTGAAGACTTCGACGCAAATGCTGCGAAAAAGCATCTGCGACCTGTTGCCAAAGAGCCTCTCGAGGTGGTTAAAGAGAAACTGCTGGCTATTGAAGAATGGGATCCGGAAAATATCGGTGCTGCTATTAATGCGGCGGCAGAATCTTTGGGTGTGGGAATGGGTAAAGTCGGTATGCCTTTACGTGTTGCAGCAACCGGAAGTGGTAACTCTCCGTCGCTGGATGTAACGTTGAATTTGCTCTCAAAAGCCAAAATTGAAGAGAGAATAAACAAAGCGCTTACTTTTATAGCAAACAGGGAAAATTCCTAAAAAAACCGTTGACAGGGCAGCGGGGTATGCCTAGAATGCGCCCCGCTGTCACGGAACAGTCACACGAAATATAGTGACCATTCCAAGTACGGGGCCATAGCTCAGCTGGGAGAGCGCCTGCATGGCATGCAGGAGGTCGGCGGTTCGATCCCGCCTGGCTCCACCAAATTCTTAAAGAATTTACAGTAGTCGGAAATGTATTTTCCGGTAAGTTCTTAGGTAAGGCAATAAGGTCGCTCATCTCGCGGGCTCGATTCGCCTTACTGAAAATCTCGAAAGCTTGCTTTCGAAGCAGATTTTCAGTCCCCTTCGTCTAGAGGCCTAGGACACCGCCCTTTCACGGCGGTAACAGGGGTTCGAATCCCCTAGGGGACGCCATATCATATCGCGTCACAGTCGGTTAAAACTGTGAGTTAGGCCGGAGTTGTTGTTTGTAGCTTGTATCAGTGAGTTACATTTCAACATCTTCAGGACTTGAAAGTCAGTAAAGCAATAAGGTCGCGCGGTTCGCAGGCTCACCTTGCCTTTACTGAAATTTAGCGAAGCATGCTTCGCTGAGCAAAATTTCAGTCCCCTTCGTCTAGAGGCCTAGGACACCGCCCTTTCACGGCGGTAACAGGGGTTCGAATCCCCTAGGGGACGCCATTTAAATCGCGTCACAGTCGATTGAAACTGTGAGATAGGCCGGAGTTGTTGTTTGTAGTTTGCATCAGTGAGTTACACTTAAACATCTTCAGGACTTGAAAGTCAGTAAAGCTGAATGTCGCTCATCTCGCGGGCTCGATTCGCCTTACTGAAAATCTCGGAAGCTTGCTTCCGAACCTAGGATAAGGCCGCTCTCACGATAAATCGTGAATCGCCTTACAGAAATTTAGCGAAGCATGCTTCGCAAGACAAAATTTCTGTCCCCTTCGTCTAGAGGCCTAGGACACCGCCCTTTCACGGCGGTAACAGGGGTTCGAATCCCCTAGGGGACGCCATTTATATCGCGTCACAGTCGATTGAAACTGTGAGATAGGCCGGAGTTGTTGTTTGTAGCTCGCATCAGTGAGTTACACTTAAACATCTTTAGGACTTGAAAGTTCAGTAAGAGGAATAAGGTCGCTCATCTCGCGGGCTCGATTCGCCTTACTGAAAATCTCAGGAGCTCCGCTCCTGAAAGAAGATTTTCAGTCCCCTTCGTCTAGAGGCCTAGGACACCGCCCTTTCACGGCGGTAACAGGGGTTCGAATCCCCTAGGGGACGCCATATAATAAAGACCAGCAAAAGCTGGTCTTTTTTTTTGCCTTGAATTTACCTGCCTGAATTATTCTGCGGGAACTGCACCGGTGATCCTGCCATCATCACAAATTGTTACTTTTTCACATACTTTCCAACCTCTAATCTTGCTAGTCTGATAGTTGATTAATAAAAGGAATTATCGCTATGCAAGGAACGCTTTTCATAAAACGTGTGTCGACGGTCGCGCTTTGTGTGAGTGCGCTTACTTTTCCGGTTATTGCCAGTGCAGAAACCCTGATATCCGATGAAGCACTGGACGCCTGGTTCAGGGATGGTAAGTACGACCAGGTCATCGCGACGCTGGAATATGAAAAGAATAAGTCGGCAGAGCGTTTTTCTACTTACATCTCTGCACTGATGAAAACCGATTTGGATGACGCAGAAGAGGCAGCGGAAGATTTTATCAGTGCCTATCCGGAAAATTATCGTGTGTACATGCTCCATGCGAGTGTGATGGGCGCACAGGCAGGAGAGAGTATTTTTTCAGCGTTGGGCTATGCAAAAAAAGCCCGTAAGAGTCTGGAGAAAGCTATTGAAGTGGCTCCTGACGAAATCCGCACTTATCAGGCTCTTTTCCAGTATCACCTTTTTGTTCCATCCATAGCCGGTGGCGATATGGACACGGCAAAATCACTGGTGGCTGATATAGCAGCACTCGACCCTGACGAAGGACAGATTGCCGAAGCAAAATATTTGCTGGCCGGTGATAAAAAAGAAGAAGGCATTTCGCTCCTTAAGAAGCTGATGGAAAAACCTGAAACCCGGGTTTATGCCAGATACGTGCTGGGTGATCAATATATGAGTGATGAAGCTTACCCGCAGGCTTTTGACACCTTGCAGCCTTTGCTGACGCTGCGCCTGGAGGCCGCTTCTGAAGAAGATGAGTCTGCATGGGAGGCATACAGCGAGAATCGGTTTAACCAGTTATACGGTCTTTACCGCCTGGGGCAAACAGCGGTCCAGTCCGGTGAATATACCGGTACCGGCATTCAGGCGCTGGAGACTTACCTGAGCGAATTGCCCGAAGCCGGTATCGATACAGATGGCTTGCCTTCTCTGAACTGGGCGAATCTCCGGCTGGCTGAATTGTATCTGCATGATAATAATAAGGAGCAGGCAAAACTTACCCTTCAGCGTATCAGCGGCAAAGAAGATGAACGCTTCAGTAAACTGCTTAAGAAACTGCAGAAAAAAGTCTGACTGTCATTTCAGGCTGACAGCCCGTCACAGTATGCGAGCCCGGTAATTCTCTGCCGGGCCGGATAACGTGATAAAGTGCATATTCATCTGACTCGCGATAACAGCAACTTTAAATGCCGTGATATCGTGTCAGTCAGAACATTGTTGTTAACAGAAACAAAGGTTGGATATGCAAGATTACCCTATTGGTACCCCCGGAACGCCCTGGTCAGACACAGAGAAAAAACAGTGGCTGGATGCCCAGTCTGTTAAACGTAGCTATAAAGAAGAAGTGATTGACCGGTTGCCCGCGGTACCTGAGAATTATGAAATCACACAGTATGGTGCATTACCTTACGACGAGTCCCGCTATCCGCTTTACGTCATCAAACCAAAGTTATTCGTTAAATCCCTGCCAACCGTACTTATTACTGGTGGTGTTCATGGTTATGAAACCAGCGGCGTACAGGGAGCACTGAAGTTTGCCACAGACCATCTGGCTGAGTGGCAGGACAAATGTAACTTCGTAATTGCACCTTGTGTCAGCCCATGGGGTTACGAAACGATTAACCGCTGGGATCCCCTTGCCGTTGATCCTAACCGCAGTTTCCGCGCGGATTCTCCGGCACCTGAAGCAGCCATGCTGAAAGCGATGGTTGATGCCATTGAAGAGCCGGTCCATATGCACATCGATTTACACGAAACCACTGATACTGATAACTCCGAGTTCAGGCCGGCCCTGGGTGCGCGGGATGGTATCACTCAGGACGTCTGGGAGATCCCAGATGGTTTTTATCTGGTTGCTGACAGCGGGAAGGTTGAGCTGGATTTTCAGAAAGCGGTCATCGAAAAAGTGCGGGGCGTTACACACATCGCACCTGCAGATGAAAATAACAAAATCATCGGGGCAGAGGTGCTTTACGATGGTGTGATCAGCTATGACAAGAAATCCCTGTTTCTGTGCGGAGGCCTGACTGATGCGCCATACGTTACGACAACCGAGGTTTATCCCGACAGTCCAACAGCCTCTGATGAAATATGCAATGATGCTCAGGTTGCAGCCATCATAGGTGGTCTGGAATATATTCTGGCCGGTTAAGAACAAAATATTCTTTGTTTACACTTCCGGACGTTTGAAGGTATAGACGTCTAAATGTATAGTGTGCTTCCTGACTCAGCGAGGCACACTATGTATACTTTCAAAGCATTGATTTACGACGGCAACCGACAGCGCATCGTTTCTCACGATTGCGAAACCAAAGCTGAGTTCGAACAGTACCTGACCCGTGAGTTCGGATGCTACGTGTGTTTGTGGATTGCTCAGGACGTTAAAAACATCGCCAGTTAACCGGCGAACCTCGCAGTATCATCCTTCATATTGTATTACCCCTTACTCAACGGCTTTCATTTCATCTGTGGCAGGATGATTCGCTGCCTTTTCTCTGCTAAACTTCGCGCCCGTTTCTAAACCATACCGGCACAGTGTAAACACATGAGAATCTTACTTGCTCCCATGGAAGGGGTCGTTGACCATCTGATGAGAGACATGCTTACCCGCGTGGGGGGCTTTGATTTATGTGTGACCGAATTCGTGCGGGTGGTCGATCAAAAGTTACCGCATAAAACCTTCTATAAGCTTTGTCCTGAGTTGCATAACGGCAGTGTGACACCGTCTGGCGTACCGGTAAGGGTTCAGCTACTGGGCCAGCACCCTGAGTGGCTGGCAGAAAATGCGCAAACAGCAGTCGAGCTGGGTTCCCCCGGTGTGGATCTGAACTTCGGATGTCCGGCAAAAACCGTGAACAAAAGCAAGGGCGGGGCAGTGTTGCTGAAAGAAACGGAAACCCTTTACAACATTGTCAAAGCGGTACGGGACGCCGTGCCGGCAAATCAGCCTGTCACGGCGAAAATCAGGCTGGGTTTTGAAGATAAATCTCTAGCCATTGAAAATGCCATTGCTATTACAGAGGCAGGCGCGGACCAGCTTGTCGTGCATGCCCGCACTAAAACCGAGGGTTATAAGCCTCCTGCTTACTGGGACTGGATTGCTAAAATTCGCGCTCACACCAATATTCCGCTGGTTGCTAACGGTGAAATCTGGCATGCGGATGATGCACTGCGCTGTCAGGAGCAATCCGGCTGTACCGATTTGATGCTGGGGCGCGGCGCACTGGCCATGCCGAATCTGGCGCGGACTATCCGGGGCGAGCAGGCGGTTATGCGCTGGGAAGAAGTGGCGGACTTATTGATTCATTATTCCGGCTATGAGATTTACGGCGATAAGGGACGGTACTATCCGAACCGCATTAAGCAATGGTGTGGTTATCTTAAGCGTCAGTATCCGCAAGCGGAGACCCTGTTTAATGATATCCGTAAATTGCAAAAAGCGGATGAAATTGTCGCTGTACTGCGTCGTCAGTCCTCGCATAGCAGCGTCGCTTAATCTCACCGCATATTGTTTGTTTTCCCGCAATTGTCTAGGTTATTAATGGGGAGGGCTTTTCGACAGAAACAGCCGCAATACTCATACTAAAAACGTAAACAATAAAAAAACGGAAAACATCATGAAACACACACCAACAAAGCTGGCCTTAGCGCTGGCTTGTCTGTGTTCCACTGTTTTAGTCGCTTGTTCCGATAAGCCGGCTGAAAAGGTAGAGCAGGCGCCTTATGTGTCAATCAATACCGATCCTTATCCCGGCACTTACACACCCATAGCCGGAAAGCCCACAGTCATTACCAACGTCACCATCCTCGATGGTGTGGGTAACCGCATTGAAAACGGCATGATTTATTTTGCTGACGGGAAAATTGTAGCGACAGGTGAAACTGTTGAATACCCCGCTGATACGGTTGTTATCGACGGTGACGGAAAGTGGGTTACTCCCGGCATTATCGACAACCACAGCCACCTTGGTGTTTATCCGTCCCCTTCGGTGGGCTCTACGTCTGACGGAAACGAAATGACGAAGCCGGTAACTCCCGGCGTATGGGCTGAGCATTCCGTATGGCCACAGGATCCCGGTTTCGGCCGCGCTCTGGCGGGTGGTGTCACCTCGTTGCAAATACTGCCCGGCTCAGCGAATTTATTTGGCGGCCGTTCAGTGGTACTGAAGAACGTACCAAGCCGCACTATGCAGGATATGAAATTTCCGGATGCCCCCTACGGGATGAAAATGGCCTGCGGTGAAAATCCGAAACGTGTGTATGGTCAGAAAGGCGGCCCGATGACCCGTATGGGCAATGTTAAAGGCTATCGTCAGGCGTGGTCTGACGCTCAGGCTTATATGCGTGAATGGGACAAATACGAAGCGGATTGCGATGCAGGGAAAGATCCCAAGGCCCCGAAACGGGATCTGGATTTAGAAACCATGGCCGGCGTGCTTAATGGTGACATTCTTGTGCATATGCATTGCTATCGCGCTGATGAAATGACGGTCATGATGGACATGATGAAGGAATTTAACTATCAGATTTCCTCATTCCACCATGCTGTTGAAGGCTACAAAATTGCCGACAAGCTGGCAGAAAACAATGTGTGTGCCTCCATGTGGGCCGACTGGTGGGGCTTCAAGCTGGAAGCTTATGACGGGATCCGTGAAAACATTCCGGTGGTACACGCTGCGAAAGCCTGTGCCATTGTACACAGTGACGACGAACTCGGCATTCAGCGCTTAAATCAGGAAGCGGCCAAAGCCTGGTCTGACGGTAAACGTGCCGGCATGGATATCTCTATGGCCGATGCGTGGCAATGGCTGAGCGCCAACCCGGCAAAATCACTGGGGATTTTTGATAAAACCGGTTCTCTGGAAGCAGGAAAGAATGCCGATCTTGTATTATGGACAGGGAATCCTTTCTCGACTTACACCAAAGCTGAACAGGTCTATATCGATGGTGGCAAGGCTTACGATCTGAAGAGCCCGGACAGCTGGCCGTTAAGCGATTTTGAAGTGGGTCAGGTCGGTGAAGGAGATGTAAAATGAAGCGCTTATTAACACTTGCTGTTGCCGCAGCACTCAGTACCGGTGTAATGGCTGAGAATATTGCCATTACAGGGGCGAAAGTACTTACCCAGACAGCACAGGGCACGGTAGAAAACGGCACTGTATTGATTAAAGACGGCAAAATTGAAAAAGTGACAGCCGGCGGCAACGTGCCGGCGGGCTATACCCGTGTGGATGCCAGCGGAAAAGTTGTCACGCCCGGCTTTGTCGGTGCGTTAACCTCTCTTGGCCTTGTTGAAGTGTCGTCCTGGGCGGGCGAGGTGGATTCTTCTGCCGGAGCAACGCCTGTCAGCACAACCGGTGCGGCTCTGGATGTCACATACGCGATTAATCCTGATTCCACGCTTATCGACGTAAGCCGTATTGAAGGGGTAACCTCAGCGGCAACGACGGTACAGTACACTGACATGTTATTCCATGGCCAGGGTGCGGTGATCAGTCTTGACGACAACGCAGAGATATTAAAAAACAAAGCCTTTATGGTGGTGAACGTGGACGGTAATTCAGCCGACAGCCATGGCGGCTCAAGGGCTGCATTGTGGGTGACACTGGAAGCACTGTTTGATGAAGTCAGCAGCACGAAGTCCGTACCTTCACTGACCTCAAGCTGGGACGGTATTAACGCCCGTGCTGATATTAAAGCGCTCAAAGGTGTTGTCAGCGGTGACGTACCATTATTCATCGAAGCCGACCGTGCAGCAGATATCCGCCAGGTGCTGGCGTTTAAAAAGCGTCACCCGGCCATGCATCTTGTGTTACTGCATGGTGTGGAAGCCTGGCGTGTTGCTGATGAGCTGGCTGAGGCAGGCGTGCCGGTCATTCTTGATCCGCAGCTGAACTTACCCGGTAACTTTGAGCAGTTAGGTGCAACGTTACATAACGCGGCAAGACTGGAAGAAGCCGGAGTGAAAGTTGCCATCGGTATGGAAACTCACAATATCCGTCTGGCTGCCCAGCATGCCGGGAATGCTGTTGCCAACGGCCTGAGTTATGAAGGTGGTATCGCCAGTCTTACTTCAGTCCCTGCCGCGATTCTGGGTGTGGACGGTCAGGTTGGTTCACTTGCTCCGGGCAAACGCGCCGATGTGGTGATCTGGAGTGGTGATCCCCTTGAAGTCACAGAAGTGGCAGAACAGGTCTATATTGAAGGCGAAGCCATTGAAATGTCTTCCCGTCAAACTAAACTTCGTGACCGCTACATGAAACTGACAGAACAACCTGAAGGCGTGACTTCACATTATGTGAAGCCGTAAAGATGTAAAACAAACAAGAGGATGCCGGGCATCCTCTTTTTTGAACTGGCGGGCTCAGCTCCGGTTCAGAATGAGCGGAGCGAGTTGCTGAGCCATAAATTGTGCAATCATTGGCTGGGCTTCTGCATTAGGATGAATGCCGTCGTTTTGCATTAGTGATTTATCCAGCGCTACCTGTTGCAGGAAAAACGGGATTAAATTTATGTCATTTTCTTCTGCCACCGCGTCAAATGCATTGGCGAACATTTGTGTGTAACGACGCCCGTAATTGGTAGGAATTTCCATATCCTGTATGAATACAGTAGCCCCGGACGCTTTTGCCAGCTTAACTATTTCGTTCAGATTGGATTTTGTCTTTGTGACCGGATGACCTTGTAATCCGTCATTACCACCCAATTCTATAAGTACATGTGTTGGCTGATGTTGTTCCAGCAATCTGGGAAGTCTGGCCAGGCCGCCGTCTGTGGTTTCTCCGCTTATCGCGGCGTTTATTACATCGATCTGATGCTGTTCGTCATTCCAGATATTTTGTAACAAACTAACCCAGCCTTCCTGTTGCTTTAAACCATAGCCTGCACTTAGGCTATCACCCAGGACTAACAGTTTGAAATGCGGTGATGTTTGCTGATTTTCTGACGCAGCGTGCAGATGATCTGAAACCACCAACAGCTGTAAAAATAAAAGAGCCCATGCAAAAGCAAAGCGGCGGTATCGTTGTAACAAAAACACGGCAGTGACAACTCCTATGATTAGCACCCGAAATATTACGAAAACAGTATCTACGAGTGAAGGTGAGCTTCAGATCCTTCAATCAATTTCATTCGAAGTCAAGGCAGGTGAGTCTGTTGCCATTGTCGGCGCGTCTGGTTCCGGCAAATCCACTTTACTGAGTCTGCTGGCCGGGCTGGATGAAGTGAGCAGCGGAGAAATCCATCTCGACGGCGCTCCCCTTCATACCATGAACGAAGAGGCGCGGGCACAGCTGAGGGGAGAGAAAGTCGGGTTTATTTTCCAGAGCTTTATGCTGGTGCAAAGTCTGACAGCCATCGAGAACGTCATGCTGCCTGCGGAGATTTCAGGGCTAAGTGATGCGAAAGGCCGCGCGAAGAAAATTCTGGAACAGGTGGGCTTGTCCCACAGAGCCCATCATTACCCTAATCAGCTGTCCGGCGGCGAGCAACAACGGGTTGCTATCGCAAGAGCGTTTATCGGTCAGCCAAAAATCCTCTTTGCCGATGAGCCTACAGGTAATCTCGATGCTGCCAACAGTGAAAAAATTGAGCAGCTTTTATTTCAGATGAACCGTGAACTGGGCACGACACTGGTGCTGGTTACCCATGATAACGAGCTGGCACTACGTTGCTCACGACAGCTGACGATGCAGGCGGGGGAACTGACTGAAACCACGGTATCATCCGGTCCTGTCGCTGAGGAAGCCTGATATGGGGATGGCATTTAATTTAGCGTGGCGTTTATTTAAGCATGAGGCCCGGCGGGGTGAACTTACCATTATCCTGCTCGCTATTGTGTTATCAGTGGCGTCGGTGTTGTCTCTGTCGTTGTTCAGTGAGCGCCTTCAGGGCGCACTTACCGAGCGCTCCGCCAGCTTTATGGCTGCAGACAGTCAGTTACGCGCCTCTCAACCGGTGGATCCGGCCTGGATTGCACAGGCGCAAACAGACGGACTGGGCACTGCGACACAGGTCGCCACCCGTTCTATGGCATTCGGTGAAGAGCAGATGTCACTGGTGGATTTGCGTGCCGTAGACGGACACTATCCGTTAAAGGGTGAAATTCTGGTGACGGACTCGCCTTTCGGAGAAGCGAAGCCGGCTACAGGTTTACCTCAACCCGGCGAAGCGTGGATAGATTCGCGGTTATTTCAACTGCTGGATGTTGAGCCCGGAGGAACCGTTTATGTGGGCGACGCCGCATTTACAGTAACAAATGTGCTGTCTGAAATTCCTGATGCCGGTTTCAGCATTTTCTCAACCGACCCCATCGTAATAATCCGTGAAGCCGATTTACCGGCTGCAAATATCACCGGCCCCGGCAGCCGGGTGACGTACAAAGCCTATTTTACCGGTGATACGTCACAACTCGACACGTTTTATGAGTGGCTGCGTCCGCAGCTTGATGATGAAATTCACCGCTGGCAGTCTGTCGAAGATGATGAGTCTCCGGTCGGCCGCTCGGTGAAGCGTGCCGAACGTTATTTCCTGCTCGCCAGTCTGCTTGCCATCATTCTGGCTGCGGTGTCGATTGCCGTTGCCGCCCAGCGATACAGTCAGCGTCATTTTGACCCTGTAGCCATTATGAAAACCCTGGGGGCGAGCAAAACCACAATACGTCGCATTTACACCATGCAAATTTGTTTTATCACCCTGGTAGGCATCGTGATTGGTATTACTGCCGGCGTTATTATTCAGCAGATAGTGGTGACGGCGCTGGCTGATCAGGTGGATGTATCACTGGATGTGTGGCACTGGAGGCCGGTGCTGATTGCTGTCTTTACCGGTGTGGTTTGTGCGCTCCTGTTTTCACTGTATCCATTACTGCGCTTATTTTCAGTGCCTCCGCTGCGGGTACTGCGCCGTGATGTTGGCGCAGGAATGAGCTCAAAATCCCTGCAGTTTCTGGCCGCGGGGGGGGCAATTTTCTTACTGATGTGGACGTACAGTCAGGATTTGAAAATCAGTGCCATTCTGTTCGTGTCCGGCATTGCGCTGGTCGCCGGTTTGCTGCTTGTTACGCTGGGTCTTATCCGTGTGGGACGCAAACTGGGCAGCGGCAGCATGGGACCGTGGCAGCTGGCGTGGGCCCGTATCCGCAGGCGCTCCATGGATAACAGTGTGCAGCTTATCAGTTTCTCCGTGACCTTATTGTTGTTGCTGGTAGTGCTGGTTATGCGCAACGATATGGTCGCGCAATGGCGGGCACAGTTGCCTGAAGGCACGCCTAATTATTTCCTTATCAATATCACCCAAAGTCAGAAACCTCAGTTGCAATCGCATTTCGAGCTGGCGGACGTGGAAGCTTCTGACTTTTATCCCGTTGTACGCGGGCGGTTCGTTGCGGTGAATGATGACCGTGTGAATACGGAAGTCTCGAAAGAAGACAGGGAAGGTCCCCGTGAAGGCCGGGACGGTTTGGGCCGTGAAGCGAATCTGACATGGAGTAACACTCTGCAATTTGGCAATGAAATCGTTGCCGGTGAGTGGCAGGGTAATGCGACGTCCGCGCCGGAGGACGGGATTTATCCTGTATCTGTAGAAGAGGAAGTGGCCGGCAGGCTGGATATCCGGCTTAATGATGTGCTGACATTTAATATCGGCAGTGAAGAGGTGCAGGCGCGGGTAACCAGTTTACGAAAAGTCGACTGGCAAACTATGCAACCCAATTTCTTCTTTGTCTTGTCACCTGAAGCGATGGCGGCGTTTTCACCAACCTATATCACCAGTTTCTTCCTGCCATCGGAAAGAAAGCCGGAACTGACAGAGTTGCTGAAGCCATTCCCATCCGCCACCTTGTTTGACGTGGATGCCCGTATCAATCAGTTGCGGGATATAGTTGACCAGGTCTCGCTGGCTGTTGAGTTTATTTTGATTCTGGTACTGGCTGCCGGCGCACTGGTGCTGATAGCACAGGTCCAGGCGTCAATGGACGAGCGTCAGCAGGAACTGGCGATACTTCGTACTCTGGGAGCGAAAGGTTCGCTGATCCGCCTGAGCGTGGTATATGAATTTGTCATCATCGGCGTCGTGGCCGGGTTTATGGCCGCACTTGCCAATGAGCTCAGTCTCTATTTACTGCAAACACAAATTTTTCAGATGGAAGCATCGTTGCATCCGGAGTTTTGGGTGATTGCACCGGTGACCGGAGCGATTGTTGTGGGTGTATTGGGGGCATTGGGCTGCTGGCGTTTGCTGTCATTAAATACCACAGCGTTGCTTCGGAAAATGGTGTAACGACGCTATTGAATTTACTGCGGTACTAAGTAGCTGTACCGGCGGTATAAACCGGTTCAGAGAACAGTGTTTCACTCTCTGAACCGGCTCCTTTCCTGATATTTTCCAGTCACTGTCCCGCCAGCTGGCAGGCTTCAGATTTTCATCTTTTCTGCACAGCGTTTTTTTATTTCGTTACAAAATTTACAACACCTCTTTACGTTGCCTGTGATAACTTACGCAATATTGCCGCCGGTCGTTCTGACAATTCGTTCTCCGGCCTGAAAATAATTGCTTCGCAGTGACCACAATCATTACGTTCAACAAAATAAAAATGACACCCAGCCTGACAAAGGATTTCATCTGACAATGAATAAATCATCTGTTTTCGCACTCCTGTTTATTCTTCTTATATGTGCATGGATGGTCTCCGGACTTTTTTCATCAGAGCCCGAAGAGCAAAATCAGACTCAAAGTGAGAGCCAGCCATTTTCTGTGGAAGTGACGGTTTCTGAAGCGCAAGTTACACCAGTTTCGCTGGTGGTTCAGGGGCAAACCGTGCCGGAACGCTTACTGGAAATTAAAGCCCAGACGGCGGGACGTATTGAGCAGATTTCGGTAAGCGAAGGCGACTCTGTACAAAAGGGTGATACCTTACTGACCATTGATATGGAAGACAGACTTATTCAGCTTGAGCAGCAGGAAGCCTTGTACGAAGCCCGTAAGAAAACCTATAAGCGTTTATCGCAACTAGCTGATAAGCAGTATCAAAGTGAATCAGAGCTCGACACCGCTCTGGCAAATGTAAAAGCGTCTGAAGCCGCCATCGCGAACATCCGTTCAGATATTAATTTTGTGCGTCCTGTGGCGCCTTTTGACGGCGAAGTCCAGAGCTTGTCTGCAGAAAGCGGCGATGTGGTAAGTATCGGCGATCCGATGCTGGAGCTGGTGGACAATTCGGTACTGGTGGTTGAGATCCAAATCGCGCAACAACGGGTGAATGAAGTCAAAAAAGGGCTGCAGGCAGATATTAAGCTTGCCACCGGCGAGCAGGTATCAGGTAAAGTCCGCTTCATTGCTCCTTATGCCAGCAGTGAATCCCGTACCTATCTTGCTGAAATCGGCATACCCAATCCCGACGGAAAACTGAAATCAGGGTCCAGCGCCACGGTCACCCTGCACGTGAATGAAGTGAAAGCCCATTACGTATCTCCTGCAACCTTCACGCTGGATGCCGACGGACGAATTGGCGTGAAGTCGGTTGGTAATGACAACAAAGTGGCGTTTCATCAGGTCTCGTTGCTGCAATCTGACAATGAGGGGGCCTGGGTAACCGGTTTGCCTGATACCGTGCGTCTTATCACCACAGGGCAGGGCTTTGTGGATGCCGGTAATGTGGTGACGCCTGTTGAGAAGGCGGCCAGATAATGAATGCGATTATCGATGCGGCATTTGCCCGCACCCGTACTGTAGCGTTGGTATTCTTTGTTCTTACCATTGCCGGCGCCAGCGCTTATTTCGCCATTCCGAAAGAGTCTGAACCGGACATCACGATTCCGTTTATTTATGTCTCGGTGGTGTACGACGGTATTGCACCGGAAGACAGCGAACGCCTGCTGGTGAGGCCGCTGGAGAAAGAGCTTCAATCCATTGAAGGCTTAAAAGAAATGAAAGGGACGGCCATTCAGGGCTTTGCCTCGGTGGTGATGGAGTTTGAAGCCGGCTTTGATGCTGACCAGGCGTTGCTTGATGTCAGGGAAAAAGTCGATCTGGCCAAAGCGGAGTTGCCTCCGGGCAGTGAAGAGCCCAGAGTGACCGAAGTGAACCTGTCACTCTTCCCGGTGCTGACTGTCATGCTGTCCGGCGACATTCCTGAACGCACACTGGTGAATATTGCCCGCCGTCTGCAGGATGAAATTGAAGCTTTATCCGGTGTACTGGAAGTGGACATTGCCGGTGATAGGGAAGAATTACTTGAAGTCATTATCGACCCGGTTGCGCTGGAAACGTATAACCTGTCTTTTCCGGATGTGCTGAATTTTGTCAGTCAGAATAATCAGCTGGTGGCTGCCGGGGCTATTGATGCCAGTGCCGGCCGCATGGTGTTTAAAGTGCCGGGCGTCATTGAAACCATGCAGGATTTGGCTACCTTGCCGGTGAAAAAAGTAGGGAACACCATCGTCACCTTCGATGATGTGGCCACAATTCGCCGTACCTTCAAAGATCCCACCAGCTTCGCCCGTCTCCGGGGTGAAAAAGCCATTGCCCTTGAAGTATCAAAACGAAGTGGCGCGAATATTATCGAAACAATAGCAGACGTGCGCAATCTGGTGGAACTGGCAAGAACGCAGTGGCCGGATACCATCAAAGTAGACTATCTGCAGGACAAATCCGGTGAAATTAAGAGCATGCTGGGTGATCTCGAAAATAACGTGCTGACCGCCATTATTCTGGTGATGATAGTGATTGTGTTTGCCCTTGGTATACGGCCGAGCATCCTGGTCGGTATGGCTATTCCCGGTTCATTTCTGGCGGCCATGACGGTGATATTTTTCTTCGGCATGACCATGAATATGATTGTGCTGTTCAGCCTGATTTTGGTAGTGGGTATGCTGGTTGACGGCGCCATTGTTACCATCGAGCTGGCAGACCGGAAAATTGCTGAAGGTGAGCCGCCGAAAACTGCTTTCGCCACCGCTTCCAAACGCATGGCGTGGCCTATCATTGCTTCAACCATCACCACGCTGACCGTATTCTTCCCGCTACTGGTGTGGCCTGGCCTGGTGGGGGAGTTTATGAGTTTCCTGCCGCTGACCGTCATCATTACATTAACCGCCTCGTTATTTATGGCGCTGATATTTATCCCCGTACTTGGCGGTGTGATTACCCGTAAAGTCAGCGTTGATACCCAGTCTGATACGGTGAAATTTATCCGCATGGCGGAGAAGGGCAACCTGGATGATATTCAGGGATGGCTGGGCCGCTATCTGCGATTTTTAAAGAACATTGTAAATCATCCCGGCAAGTCCACCCTGGCGGCACTGGGTATTATGTTCATGACCTTTGTGCTTTACGGTTTCTTTGGCCGTGGCGTGTTGTTCTTCCCGGACATTGAACCTGAATATCTGCAAATTCAGGTGCAGGCACGGGGTGATTTATCTATTTATGAACGCGATAAACTGGTTAAGAAAGTCGAGACGTTTTTGTTGCAGCAGGACAATCTCGACTCGGTGTACGCCCGCACAATTGGTGGCGGTGGTGGTAATGAGTCGGAAATGCCGGAAGACGTTATCGGCGTTATCCAGCTTGAATTAAGCGACTGGGAAACCCGTCCGCCGGCGTCAGAAATCATGGCTGATATACGTGAATATGTTGAAACCATCCCCGGCATCAAAGTACAGGTACGGTTGCCCGACATGGGGCCGTCCTCCGGTAAACCGGTGGAAATTGTCCTCAGCGGGATCAGTAATGACAGTCTGATTGAAGGCACGGAACATATTCTTGCCCTAATGGAAGAAACGGGTGGTTTTGTTGATGTTGAAGACTCCCGGCCTCTGCCCAGTGTGGAGTGGCGTTTAAACGTGGACAGAGAGCTGGCAGCCCAGTACAACGTGGATGTCACCCTGCTGGGGAATGTGGTGAAGTTAATCACCAATGGTGCCATGCTGGCGGAATACCGCCCGGATGATGCCGAGGAAGAAGTCGAAATTCGTCTGCGCTTCCCGGAAACCTTCCGCAATATTGAACAGCTCTATCAACTTCGTATTCCGTCTGCCAACGGCTCTGTACCCATTGGTAACTTCGTGACCATTGAGCCTGCCCCAAAAACCGGGCGGATAAACCGTCTTGATGGTGCACGGACCTATACCATCAAGGCTGAAATTGCAGAAGGTGAGTTACTGGATCAAAAGCTGAAACAGATGCGTGAAAAGCTTATCGAATCGCCTCTACCTGCTGACGTTATGTTGTCGTTTAAGGGCGAGGATGAAGACACCCAGGAGTCAATGACATTCCTGAGTAATGCTTTTATCGGATCGATTTTCCTGATGCTGATCATTCTGGTGACCCAGTTCAACAGTTTCTATCAGGCCTTTGTGGTACTGAGCGCAATTATTTTTTCGACAGCGGGCGTGTTAATTGGCCTGATGGTCACGTCGCAATCCTTCGTGGTGGTTATGAGTGGTATCGGCACCATTGCTCTTGCAGGCATAGTGGTAAACAACAATATCGTTTTAATCGATACCTATAATGCCCTTAAGAGTGAGGGCATGGATGCCAAAGAGGCCATTCTGCGCACGGCTGCGCAGCGTGCCAGACCGGTACTGCTGACGTCCGTTACCACTATTCTGGGTTTATTGCCCATGGTGTTTGCGCTGACCATTGATATTGTCGGCCGGAACATTTCTGTGGGGGCGCCGTCAGCGCAGTGGTGGACAGTATTGTCGAGTACCATCGCCGGTGGTCTGACATTTGCGACCCTGCTCACATTGCTGCTGACACCGGCTTTGCTGATGTTGGGAGAGAAAATAAAATCCCTGACCTCAGCCAGGGATTAGAGCGGCGCCGTTACCAGAACTTTTCGAGGATGTTCTGAACAATGTTCAGGCTCATAACGTGTGTAGCAAAGGCCTGCACACGTACCTGCATTCTGTGAACCGGATAACCGCGAAACACCCACCACTTGCGGGTCGCATTATAGCGGGTCAGAAATTGCTTTTTATGCGCCGGCAGCGGTGTGGTTCCGTAACGCTCCCAGGCTTTATATGCCCCGGTGATATCTGCATAACGCATAAATCTCTGCAACCATAACGGGAAACGTTGCCAGCGCAAGCTCGACTGAAAATCAATAATGGCGGGCTTTCCCTGCTCATCAATAAGAATATTCCCCATGTTCTGCAGGTCCAGATGGACTCGTCCGGCCTCATGCATCATATGATTCCTGACCAGTGCGATTTGTTTGCCGAATTCACCCGCAGCCACAGCCGTTACTCCGTTATGTAAAATACTAAAGACACCGGCAGACTAAACAGGTTCACATCGGGGTGCAAGGCTTTTGATTTTTATACAAAAGCCTTTCGCTGGCCGGTGGCAATATTCCGGCGGATCAGATGCTGCTCTCAGCTTCAGCCATCTTTGTAGTGATAGCTGTAGCCGTTCAGGGCAGGGGCACCGCCAAGGTGAGCATAAAGTACTTTTGAGCCCTCAGGGAAGAAACCTTTTTTAGTCAGGTCGATTAGCCCCTGCATCGATTTTCCTTCATACACCGGGTCGGTGATCATGGCTTCGGTTTTAGCTGCCAGACGTATTGCTTCATTGGTTTCTTCTGACGGCACACCGTAAGCGGGATAGGCATAGTCAGGGTTGATAACAATTTCGTCTTCACGTACTTTGCGGCCAAGGCCCACCAGATCAGCCGTTTTATCAACAATGCTGGTTACCTGCTCCCGAGTTTGCTGTAAAGTGCCTGAAGCATCGATGCCAATTACGGTATCTGCACGGTCATGATTGGCAAAGCCTACAATCATGCCGCCCTGGGTAGAACCGGTCACCACACACACCACAATATAATCGAACTTAAAGCCCAGCTCTTTTTCCTGAGCAATCACCTCTTCGGCAAAGCCGATATAGCCTAAAGCACCGTATTTATGTACCGATGCACCGGCCGGAATTGCATAGGGTTTGCCGCCGGCATCTTTTACTGACTGAATCGCTTTATTCCAGCTGTCACGAATGCCGATATCAAAGCCGTCGTCCACAAGGCGGCTGTCAGCCCCCATCAGGCGGGTCATCTGAATATTACCCACGCGGTCATAAACGGCATCGTAGTGGGGCACCCATTTCTCCTGCACAACCACGCATTTCATGCCGATTTTGGCAGCCGTCGCAGCAACCATACGGGTATGGTTAGATTGCACACCACCAATTGAAACCAGCGTATCAGCACCGCTTGCAATGGCGTCCGGAACAATATACTCCAGTTTTCTCAGCTTATTACCACCCATTGCCAGACCTGAATTACAGTCTTCACGTTTAGCATAGATATCTACTTTTCCTCCCAGGGCTTCAGTCAGCCTGGGCAAATATTCGATTGGCGTCACGCCGAATGTCAGCGGGTAGCGCTCAAAATTACTGATCAATGATTTCATAATCCGGTTTCCTGTTCTTACCGGTACCTGTATTTATTTTACGGGCAGTCCGGCAGGTGGTTTGTCAGGACAAGCAACAGACTTTGTCCTTCTTGTGCGTTATACTGCACAACATAAAACAAACATAACACCGTGCGCTATAGCGCACAAATGGTTTTTTGCTATGGCCGAACAAGAATTTAAGCAACATATCGCGTTACACCTTAAAACTCTGCGAAAAGACAGAGGACTCAGTCTGGATGCTCTGGCAAAGTTGTCAGGAGTCTCTAAGGCGATGCTGGGACAAATTGAACGTCAGGAATCCAGTCCCACCATTTCAACTCTCTGGAAGATTGCCAGCGGCCTGGATGCGTCGTTTTCTGCCTTTTTTGCTTCCGGACCGGATGACAGAGAAAGCAGTGATAATTTTCCCCGGGATCCGGACATGAAAGTGAAAGCCATTTTTCCTTATTCAGCAGATACGCGGATAGAAGTCATGGAAGTATGTTTGCTGAATTTTCATGAACAACAGTCTGATCCCCATGCGCCCGGGGTGATTGAACACGTTTATGTGACAGAAGGGGCGTTATCGTTGCATGTGGACGGGGCGTGGCATGATTTAAAGTATGGTGGCAGCTTGCGTTTTCATGCCGATCAGCCGCATGTTTATAAATCCACGGCGCAAACAACCCGTTTTCAAAATATTATCTGCTATCAGGCAGGGATATCGCCCGGCAAAGACTAAGCTGAGTAACGTCTTTGCCGGGCGGGAGTGCTGGATCAGTTATTTTGCTGTTTATCTTCAGATGCCTCTTCTTCATCCAGATCCGTTACTTCAACACGACCCATGCTGACTTCATGTTTGGTACGCAGTTTCTGCAGAATTTCCAGTTGTGCTTCTGAAAAACGGAAGTTAACCGGCGTTTTCATTGCGTTGTCTTCAGCGAGGTAGTTTTGAATTGCTACCGTGTCGCCAAAGGCCTCGCCGGGTTGAGTCGCTACTACGGCATCCAGCATGGCCGCGCCGTTGGTTGCAGCCGACCGGCCGTATTTTCTGCCTTCGCCAATCAGCGCTGCCAGTGTCCAGTCTTCCATTTCGAATTCGACGTCGTCGCGGTTTGCGTATTCATCAAACATGTCACCCTGCAGATAGTCCATTAAATGGCTGACCAGTTTGGCCTGATCGTTGTCAAAAAACGGCATATTGCGCTCGTATAATGCCGACACTTCGCCGTCAAAATATGTGCCGCGGTTTGAGTTAATAAATTCACCGGCATTGTCTTCCAGCTTCCGCCACACTGTTTTTCCGGTGTAAGCAGTATTTCTGAGGCTCGGGCCACCGATATTGCCTTGCCAGAGACCATAAATAATCAGCGGATTACCAAAGTATTTTTCTTTGAGGATCGTAAACTGAATGTCGTCCAGGCTTAACGGAACACCGGCGACGTTGAGTAGTTTTTGCGCCATGATTGAGTCGTCATCACCGTAGTCGAGCACCCGCAGTAAATTGTGCTTCGGATACACTTTCATCATTTCATCCAGCAAGGTGAAATTGTAAAGGTTCAGCCAGTAAGCCAGCTGTTCATTTTTGTTCAGCAGACGTAATGGCACTTCAGCGGGCAACATTTCAAGGCTTGCGCGAATGTCAGAGATAAATTCAGCTATCAGATCTTTTTCACTTGCGCCTTTGAAATAGAACCTGTTGCCTTCCAGCGCCGTCAGTCTGTTGATGCGGGTTTTTAACCTGGTACCGACGCCTGCATCCGGACGTGGTGCTTTTTCCCGTGTGGACCAGCCACTTACAGTTACATAAGATGAGAGCAGCGCATTCAAATCATCATAGGCCACTTCCAGAGTAGAATTGGGATCGTCACCGCGAAATGGCTCAGGAATATTTTCTTCACCGGCAACAGACAGAGGAGAAGTGCCTGCGATCAGCAAAATCAGCAAGGTGTTGATTGTTTTTTTCATAGTTACATCCTTTTTACTAATTTGGAGTGATAACTATTTACCTCTGAGTCCGGACTGTCAATGCAGTTGTACGATTAATAAACGGATGTGTGTCACGAAGATGTGACAAAATGTGAACAGCACCAGTCAGCTTGATTGCCAGTGACGGGCGCCGGACTCCATGGTTAAGTTTCAGGCGTATATTTGTTGCAAAGCTGCCGGCAGGGCCGGATAGCGAAAATGGAAACCACTTTCCTGCAAACGCTCAGGAATCACATGCTGGCCGGTGATGACCATATCTGCAGCTTCACCCATCAGTATTTTCAGTACGAATGCCGGGACCATGAAGAAATCCGGCCGGTGAAGCGTTTCCGCCAGAATCCGTGTGAAGACCGCATTGGTCTCCGGTTCCGGAGCAGTAAGGTTATAAGGCCCTGAGCAGCGGTTGTTTTCGAGGAGGTGTTCAATGGCTGTTACCATGTCATCAATATGGATCCATGACAGGATCTGCGTGCCACTCGCAATTTTCCCTCCTACACCCAACTTTACCGGCATTGCCATTTTGGGTAATGCTCCCCGGTCCTTATCGAGCACGACACCGGTGCGTAACAAACATACACGGGTTGCGTCAGAGGCAGCCTGCATTGCGATTTGTTCCCAGCGCTGACAAACCTGATGGGTGAATTCATCATGTACGGTATGGTTATTCTCGGAAACCGGTTTATTTCCCTGACGGCCATAATAGCCGATGGCTGAGCCGGAAATAAAAACAGACGGCGGATGTTCACAGGCTTTCATGCGGGTAACCAGCTGCTGTGTCAGATCCCAGCGGCTATGGCAGATACGTTGTTTTTGTAACGGCGTCCAGCGTTTATCTGCAATAGGCTCACCGGCCAGATTAATGACGCCGTCAAACAGACAAAAATCTGCAATATCATGCAAACCTGCAATTACCTCAACATTGTCCGGCAACTGTTTGCGGGCCTGCTCCGGCGACCGGCTTAACACGGTGAATTGATATTTACCTGTTGTTTTATGAATAAACCGGCTGCCAACCAGCCCGGTACCGCCTGTGACAAGTATTTTCACTAATACCTCTTTAAGGTTTGGTGCACGACAACGTCAGGGACACTGAATCGGCGAAGCGCAGCGCGTGAGGCTTATCCACTTCCACTTCTGCAAACGTTACCCACGGGTGCTCTGCTGCAATGGCAAGCACATCTGAAGTCAGTTTCTCAAGCAGAGAGAAACGGTTGTCTTCCACCAGTTTTATAATCGCTTTCGTCACCGTTTTATAATTCAGAGCATCATCCATGTTGTCAGTATTGGTGGCGTTTATTGCATCGTAATGAATCTTCGCGTTGACCACGACATCCTGTTTATTTTTTATCTCGTCGTCGTTAATACCAATATAGGTGCGCAGGCGCAGGTTTTTGATCCGGATGGTTGCCTGATTCAGCGTCATGATCTCTCTCGTTATTCTGGTTATATCTATCAGCAGTATAATTTGTTAATTTGATAACAGGAATTATCTTTAAAAGACCACTATGGAACTCAAATCTCCCACAGCCAAAGCGATGATAGTACTCGCTTGTCTGGTCGTTGTACTGGCCGGTATCAAGGCCGCCAGCGCCATCATGGTACCTTTCTTCCTGTCGGTATTTATCGCCATTGCATGCAGCCCGCTTATAAATTGGGCCAGTGCTCACCGCATTCCGCGCTGGGCATCCATTACTTTAGTAATACTGATTATTCTGGTTTTCGGATTCCTGCTGGCAGGGCTGGTTGGCCAATCATTAACAGATTTTAAGGAAAACCTGCCCGGTTACCGTAAACAGCTGGACAGCGAGTTTGCCTGGATCATTGACCGGCTGGCTACAATGAACATTCATATTAACCGTGAGCTGTTCACTCAGCACTTTGATCCCGGTACGGCGATGTCTGTGGCAACGAATTTTCTCAGCGGTATGGGAGGCGCATTGTCTAATATGTTCCTTATCCTGCTGACGGTTATTTTTATGCTTTTCGAAGCTGACAGTATGCCTTCACGTTTACATACGGCGCTGGCAGATCCGGAAATGAAGATGAAACATGTGGACCGGTTTATAAAATCGGTGAACAGCTATCTGGCGATTAAAACCGTGGTAAGTCTGGCAACCGGGCTGATCATTGGTATCTGGTTATATATTCTGGATATCGACCACTTTCTTCTCTGGGGTGTGCTAGCTTTTCTGCTCAATTATATCCCGAATATCGGCTCAATTATCGCTGCCATTCCGGCGGTGCTGATTGCACTGGTGCAATACGGGGCGGGCACTGCAGGGCTGGTTGCACTGGCATTCGTGGCGGTAAATACCGTGATGGGAAATATCGTGGAGCCCAGATTGATGGGGCGGGGAATGGGACTGTCTACGCTGGTGGTGTTCCTGTCTCTGGTATTCTGGGGATGGCTGCTGGGCAGTGTCGGAATGTTGTTATCCGTTCCGCTGACCATGGTTGTGAAAATTGCGCTGGAATCCCGTGAGGAAAGCCAGTGGCTGGCATTACTGCTGTCCAGCAACGCAGAGAGGGATGCCAGACAGCTTTAATCAGTGAAATTACCTTTATCAGGCGATTACATTGACCGGTATAATGATGACCGGTACCGCTTTTGAGGTCGGGGTGGCACTTTGCTGCCCCACACTGTTGAAGGGCACCAGCGGGTTCGCTTCCGGATAGTAGGCCGCAACGTTCCCCTGAGGAATGTCGTAGCTGACTGCTTTAAAGCGTGAGATTTTACGGGAGACATCGTCATCCCACACGGTCTCAACATCTATCAGACTGCCTTCACGTATATTCAGCCTGGCTAAATCCTGCGGGTTAATGAACACAATATTACGTTCACCGAAAATGCCTCTGTAACGGTCGTTCATGCCGTAAATCGTGGTGTTGTACTGGTCGTGGCTGCGCAATGTCTGCATGGTGAAAACAGGCGTATCACTGGCTGCGATTTTTGCCATCACGCCTTCGCTGAACAAATTCTCAGGTAAGGCATTGTGGTTAAACAGGGCTTTACCCTCTTTATTACGCCATTCCCGGTTTGCTGCAGCGTTGTACAAATGAAAGCCGCCTGGTTCGGCTATCTTATCATTCATATTCTCAAACCCGGGGATAACCTTCGCGATAAGGTCGCGGATCAGGCTGTAATCGTCTTTCAACGACAGCCAGTCTGCCGGCGTGTTCTCACCCAGAGTTGCAGCGGCGATACGGCAAATGATCTCTGTTTCCGATTTAAGGTTGTTACTTTGCGGTGGTGTGCTGCCGCTGGAACCGTGAACCATACTGAATGTGTCTTCTACGGTAATCACCTGATTGCCCGTGGCCTGCATATCTATTTCTGTTCTGCCTAAACAGGGCAGCAGCAGGGCGTCCTGTTTAGCGGTAACGTGAGTGCGGTTAAGTTTGGTCGCAATATTCACCAGCAGTTCAGCGTTGCCGGCTGCAGCGGCGGTAAAGGGCGTATCTGCTGCGGCAGCCACCAGGTTTCCGCCAAGACAAATAAGTACTTTGCTGCGCTTTTCATGCAGGGCGCTGAGCATATCAAACACACGGTGTCCGGGTTTTTCCGGCGGATTGAAGCCAAAAGTCTCTTTCATGCGCTGATTAAAATCGGCTTTCGGTGCTTCAAGGATCCCCATCGTACGGTTACCCTGCACATTGCTGTGACCACGCACCGGACTCAGTCCTGCACCGGGTAACCCGAGGGCACCGGTGAGCAGATGCAGAGAAACAATTTCTTTGATGGTATCTACTGAGTAAAGATGCTGGGTAATACCCATCGCCCAGGTAGAAATGGTTTTGCGTGAAGCAGAAAACAGTGCTGCCAGTTCTTCGATTGTACTTTGCGACAGGCCACTTTGTTTTTCTATGCTCTGCCAGCTTGTTGCTTCAACAGCAGTTGCATACGCGTCGTAACCTGAAGTGTGGGAAGTCATAAACTCATGGTCGAGCCTGTCTTTGTGGTGCATCAGAATGGCCTTCGCCATACCTCTGGCAACGGCATAATCTCCGCCAAGTTTCGGTGAAACGTACTTACTGCTTATTTGCACAGTTTCAAGGCCGAGTAACTCTGCGGGTTTTTGCGGGCTGGCAAATTTCTGTAAGCCGACTTCTTTTAAGTTGTTCACCGAAACAATGGTCGCACCCCGTTTTGACGCCGCACGTAAGGCGTTCAGCATGCGCGGATGATTGGTACCGGGGTTTTGTCCGAACACAAACAAGGTGTCAGCTTTTTCAAAATCTTTCAGGACCACCGTGCCTTTGCCTATACCTACCGACTGGTTCAGCGCAATGCCGCTGGCTTCGTGGCACATATTGGAACAATCGGGAAAATTATTCGTGCCGAATGCACGTCCGAATAATTGATAGACAAAGGAGGCTTCATTACTGGCACGGCCGGATGTATACAACTCAAGTTCATCAGGGCTGCTTAACCCGTTGAGTTTAGCTGCAATGATGTGAAAAGCATCATCCCAGCTTACCGGTTCATAATGGTCTGTTGCTGCATTGTAACGCAGCGGTTCTGTCAGCCGACCCTGACTTTCCAGCCAATGATCGGATTGTTTATTAAGGTAAGTCACACTATGTTGTCTGAAAAACTCAGCACCAATGGTCATCTCTGTCGATTCCCATGCCACCGCTTTTGCACCGTTTTCGCAAAATCTGAACGTACCGTCTTTTTCGTCTCCCCAGGCGCATCCCGGGCAGTCAAATCCCTTATGCTTGTTCACCTTATACAGGTTCAGCATGTTCTGACGAACCTGCTTACTTTTAATCAGTTCGTTCACGGTGGATTTAATTGACGGTAAACCGCCTGCCTTAGTGGATTTAACTGCCATGTTGAACCTCGCGGGAGAAAAATACAGGCTGGTTGTTTCGTGGCAAAAACACCAGATTCAATTTGTGTTGCCTGGCGAAAGACACTGCCAGTGACGTGGGAGAAGAAAAACTTATCAGTGTGGTAAAGCCTGCAATCACTGCTTTCTGGACCAGTTCCACACCACAGCGGCTGGTCATAACAAGATAACCTTCTTCATGGTTTTTTATGCGTTTTCGCACAGCGCCGATCACTTTATCTAATGCGTTGTGACGGCCAATATCTTCCCGTCCGAGTACGATGTCATTGCCTGAACCGTAAAGGGCGGCGTGCAGGGCGCCGGTCTTGCGGGCTTTTTCCTGCAGCTGGTCCATAGCATCTCTGAGTGAACCGAAGTCACAGGCCGGCACAGGAGCCCAGCTTGCCGCAGCTTCAAGTTGCGGAAATGCCTGCTCAAGGGCGGTGTGATTACAAATTCCGCAGCCTGCATTGACCCGTGTAAAACGCCGTGATTTTAGCAGGTGCTCCCGGCGGCCGGTAAGGCTGACATTGGCTTCGATGCCGGCTTCGTTGCGCCCGATATGAATATCTTTAATTTCAACCGGCGCAGCAATGATTTGTTCAGTCAGAAAGTAGCCGGTAATGAAGTCTTCGATATCGTCAGGGGAGATCATCATCACTACCAGACTGATGTCATTGACGGAAATCGCCAGCGGCACTTCTTCAACCAGCAGTGATTCATCGTCAGGCAGTCGATGGTTGTCAGCAGAAAGTAAATCCGGTTTTGTCATTAACGCATACAAAATGTTTAATCGGCCAGGTTGAGCCATACTAGATGAAAATGCAGGACGGGCACAGTCGTATACTCAATTCGTCACCCTGTATGCATAGATAGCAAGTGTTCTGCAACGGCTCAAGTCGGTTGCGGTCAAAACAGGGAAACTAACGTCAGGAGAAATTCGTGAAGCAAAAAGCGCTAATTCATGGCATAGCGATGTCAGCCAGTATTCTTTTTCTTACCGCATGTGACAGTGGCGGGAAAGAAGAAACCATCGCCGGACACCCTTATCAATATGACTGTGGCGGTGCCGGTTCGGTGATTTTTCAGGTGGACGGCAACGATACTGCCATTCTGCAGATTGGCGCAAATGCTGTGGTGCTGACGCCCGGTATCAGTGCCTCGGGTGCGAAATATACGGGTAACAGTGTGGTGTTCTGGAGCAAAGGTAAAGAAGCGACGCTCACCCTCAGTGATGAGGAATATCATTGTGCCCGGGTTGAAGGGGAATGAATCAGGCAGTGTGATGGCAAGAAAAAGTAGGCAATAAGTATTTGAATTTTCTCAATGCTGAAATAAATAACCCGCTTTTCCCGGCAGGAACTTAATCAGTGGCTCATAATATTTACAAAGTTTTTTCATTTTTTTTATAAAAAGACTGATTTAGTTGCATCTGATTAGCCAGCACTCCCGTATGGCTAGATGTTCACTCACGAAAAAAGGTTAAATTATGTCCAAGTTTACGCCACTCACTCTTGCCGTCTCCGCGTCGCTGGTTGCCGGTCTTTCTGCCACAGCCCTGGCTTCGAGCCACCGCGAAGCTCCGGCTATTACCCGTGCCCCTACCGTCGATGCTACAGATTTTTATATGTTTAACAGTTACGAATCTGGCAGAGATGGGTATGTCACGTTGATAGCCAATTACATTCCGTTACAGGATGCGTACGGCGGGCCAAACTATTTTTCAATGGATCCGGATGCAGTATATGCAATTCACATTGATAACGATGGCGACGCGATGGAGGACATTACTCTCGCATTTCAGTTCAGTGCCATGCTAGCTGCAGATAATGAAGGTGTTGCTCTGCCGGTTGGTCCTGAAGGCGATCAGAAGATGATCAAAGTGCCTCTGAAAAATATCGGGCCGGTCAGTGCTGACGATCAAAGTAATGCTAACTTTTCTGAGCATTACACAATGACATGGGTCAGTGGTAACGCCCGCACCGGTGAAAGAACATCGCTGACACCATCTTCTGCAGCAATGTTTTCTAAACCACTGGACTATATTGGTGATAAAACTTTCACCAGCTCAAGTGAATATGAGCGTTACGCCGGTCAGTATGTTTATGATTTCGCTGTACCGGGCTGCGATAACCCCGGCAAGGTCTTTGTTGGACAGAGAAAAGACCCGTTTGTTGTTAACCTGGGAGATACTTTTGACCTGGTGAATTATGTTCCTGTTGAAGGAGACAGTGCGCCCGGTGCAGGTGACGGAGATGGTTTTCCGGGAGGGATCACTCAAAGCGAAGATAATGATGATCTCGCTGACAAGAACGTGACCTCTATCGCTGTTGAAATCCCGGCGGCTTGTATTACCGGAGACGGCAACGGAACAGTAGGCGCATGGACTACAGCGAGCCTGCCACAGGCCAGAATCCTGAATCCAAATGCAACGTTCGAAAAGCCATCAGCTGCTGGTGGAGCGATGACACAGGTATCACGGCTTGGTAGCCCGTTAGTCAATGAACTGGTAATAGGCCTTGGCGATAAAGACAAATTTAACAGTTCACATCCGTCTGCAGACGGACAATTTGCTGATTATGTGACCAATCCGGTATTGCCTGAATTGCTTAATATCCTGTTCCGCGATGCAGTGAATACTACCCTGGGCACAGATCTGGAAACTCTCGCGCCAACTAATTTTCCGCGTAATGATTTAGTCACTGCGTTCCTCACCGGCTTTCCGGGAGTAAATCAGCAAGCTACGGTAACAGCGTCGGAAATGCTGCGTCTGAATACGGGTATTCCGGCAACACCAGCCGGTGAACAGTCAGCCTTTGGCGTTGCCGGTGATGATCTTGCCGGTTTTCCAAACGGCCGGCGTCCGGGTGATGACGTAGTTGATATCGCACTTCGCGTGGTAATGGGGGCATTATGTTATCCCATTCCGGTGAATGGTGAGTCGACTGACTTAGGTCTTTGTACTTCAGAAGATGCAAGTGTTGGAAACGTACCCTTTACCGATGGTGCTCCGGTAGACGCTTCCATGACCATGTCCGGTTTTCCTTATCTTGCAACCCCAATCTCTGGCTCAGCGGAATAAAGGAATCATGATGAAACATCTATATTTAGTCGCAGTCACAGGCATCATCCTCAGCGGCTGCAGCGATGACGATAATACCAATTATGCTCCTGAGGTCATATCAGAAGACTTTACCACCACGGTGGATACATCATTTTCTGATACGCTCACAGCATCTGACGCTAACGGCGATACGCTCGTTTACTCGTTGGACGGATCACCGGCCAACGGTAGTGTGGAAGTCGCTGATAACGGTAGCTTTACATTCACTCCAGATGCTGAATTTACCGGTGAAGACAGTTTTACGTTTACTGTCAGTGACGGTGTCAATGACCCCGTGAGCGGTACAATTGGTATTATTGTTGAAGCGGAGAATGTGATGGTTTCTACCTATGTCCGTTCCGCATTCAGTCAGCCGGCCACCGGAACCCCGCTTCCTGTAAATGGCAGGGTGTTTGAAAACGATTCGGATGATCCCGCAGCGTTCGATGATCTATTGACGGATTACTGATAACCGGGAGGCCAGGGACGGCCTGTTGTCACGGGGAAAAATATTGAAAATCTTCTTTTGCACACTAGTAGCTACCTTTGTCGTTTGGGCGGGACAAACATCTGCAGTCCGCGCAGATATTTTCTATCCGGATGACAGAACTGTGGTAGCAAGTTGGGAAGCCGGGCCGGAAGAAAAGCCAGAGCTATCTTCGTTAAAAAAATCACTGGATGAAGCGAGATCACTTAACGGTTCAGGGTTAGCGCTTCGACGCATAATTCGTTTAACAAATGCAGTAATAAGCTCAGGAAACTTTGAGCCGGAAATGTTGTTGTTTAAGGCAAGATTACAGCAACACCAACATGCTTTCATTGATGCTGCTTCAACAATCAGGCAGTACACTGAGAAATACGGAAAAACACCTTCTGCGCAGTTATTGCAAGCGACCATTGCAATCAATCTCGGAAAATCTGATGAGGCTGAAGCTGCCTGCCGGTCTCTTGCCGGAACCGGAGAACCTGCCTTGTCTGCAATTTGTTTACTGGATATACGCTCGCAGCAATCTCCCGATTTAGATGATTACAAAAAGCTTGAACAGTTACATCAATATTCCGGTGTGGCCACATCCGCACCACTTGATGGATGGCTCAGAGAAATTCTGGCTTCTTTGGCGCTTGAACTTAACCGCCCGGAAGAGGCCAGTGCATGGCTTGATAACGTCGATTTTAATCAGGTTCCGTTGAGTCGTGTTGCGCTTTGGGCTGATATTCAGCTTGCCCTGGGTCAACCGGATAGAGTTCTCAACACGCTATCACCCATTATTAATGATCCGGATAATGTAGATGATGCCATTATGCTCAGACTTGCGCAGGCAGAAAAACTAAGTAAAAACGGAACGCTGTGGACGCAAGCTATGGCACAGCGTGTGGCTATGCGCGCCTGGCGTGACGATGGCGTTCATGCGGCGCAACTTGCACGATATTATCTTGATATTCAACCTGATCCCCTGAAAGCTCTGAAGTATGCGCGTCTGAATTGGGAGCACGGGAAAACCCGGGCCGATAAGATACTATTGGAACGCGCCGTTGACAGCCAGAATGAATCAGAAGAAAAATAACCGGAGCAGGCATGTTTTTGTTGTCGTTTTATCGCGCTAGTGATTATGTTACCAACCGTGCATTCGGGTTGATGATTTGGTCATTCCTGATGATAACCGTTCCGGAGGGGGTGAAAGCCCATGAACTCAGCAACGGATATATTACTTTGAACGGAGACAATACGCAGAAGTTTAGCGGGCGACTTTCTCTTATGCCATATGATCTCGAGATTGAGATGAAACTGGATGAGAATTTTGATGGCAAACTCGTCTGGCATGAAGTAAAAGAAGCTCAACCTGATCTGCATGCCTACGCAGCTACTGTTTTGCAATTTACTCAGGGTAGTGCAGCCTGTTCGCCGGTATTTCATGAAGTAGCAATGGAATTAATATCTGGCGAAGCCCTGATAGCTATTCCATTCACAATCGACTGCCCCTACGACACCGATGTTTCAGTGGATTATCAGGGGATATTTGAGCAGGATGACACTCATCAAACATTGTTCAGTGCGGCTATAGGTGGAGAGAGTCATACTGCTGTGTTTACGAATGAACACAGGCAAGTGACACTGTCAGCGGCGTCCGGCGCTTCCGTGTGGCAAACCATCACTACTTTTGTGTATCAGGGCATTATTCATATCTGGATTGGTATTGACCATATTTTGTTTTTGTTAGCTACTTTGCTGACTGTTAATCTGGTAAGAAAAAACAATCAATGGCAGGGGGAATTGAGTAAAGTTAAAGTACTTAAATCTACGTTCTGGCTTGTAACTGCATTTACCGTTGCCCATTCTGTTACGTTGACAACGACTGCCCTTGGCTGGTATCACCCTTCCGGTCGCTGGGTGGAATTTGGTATTGCAATATCAGTGATGCTGACGGCAATCAATAACATCTGGCCTGTTATACACCGGCTGACTATTGTTACATTCGCTTTCGGATTAATACACGGGATGGGCTTCGCAAGTGTGTTCGGGGAACTGCAAGCTGATGCACAGAGTCCTTTGCTAGCTATTGCTTCATTTAATATTGGTGTAGAGCTCGGTCAACTCGTCGTCGTATTATTATTGCTGCCATTGCTTCTGGCATTAAGACATATGCGATTGTATGCTTCTGCTGTCATGCCTTTAGCTTCATCAGTTATTGCTCTGGTTGCGCTCAACTGGGCAGTTCAGCGGTTTTGAGTTTTGTTAATACCTGTCACTCCCACGGGCTGAAGCTCTGCTAAAACCTGCAACAGAGCATCCTGAAAAAAAGCCCCGACAAAGTCGGGGCCTTCTAAATAGTATTAAGAACCGCTAATTAAACGTTCTTAACTGCTACGTCTGCTTCAAACTTAGGCTTAACAGCCAGGTCTTCTGAAGGCGGAGCAAACTTGGTCAGGTCGATGCCTGCAACAGCCTGCTTGTACTCTTCAGTAGTCGGGAAGCGACCCAGTACTGTAGACAGTACTACCAGCGGCGTTGAGCCCAGCAGTGATTCGCCTTTCTTTTCGCTCGTATCAGCAACAACACGGCCCTGGAACAAACGGGTAGAAGTAGCAATTACAGTGTCACCAGGTTCTGCTTTTTCCTGGTTACCCATACACAGGTTACATCCAGGGCGCTCCAGGTACAGAATGTTGTCGTACTTAGTACGTGCAGCTTCTTTTGGCTTAGCATCGTCAAACTGGAAGCCAGCGTATTTCGCCAGAATTTCCCAGTCGCCTTCAGCTTTCAGCTCATCAACAATGTTGTACGTAGGTGGAGCAACAACCAGTGGCGCTTTAAAGCTAACCGAACCGTTCAGTTTTTCCAAGTTACGCAGCATTTGGGCAATGATTTGCATGTCGCCTTTGTGAACCATACAGGAACCTACGAAGCCCAGGTCAACTGGCTTACCGTCGTAGTAAGAAACCGGACGGATAACATCGTGGGTATAACGCTTAGACACGTCTTCGTTGTTTACGTCCGGGTCAGCAATCATTGGCTCGTCGATTTGGTCGAGGTCAACAACCACTTCTGCGAAGTATTTTGCGTTGTCATCCGGTGCAAGCGCTGGCTCTTCACCAGACTTGATTTCAGCGATACGCTTGTCTGCCAGGTCGATAAGGCCTTGCAGCATGTTAGCGTCGTTATCCATACCTTTGTTGATCATGATCTGGATACGGCTCTTCGCCAGTTCCAGTGATGCAATCATGGTCTCGTTGTCAGAGATACAGATTGAAGCTTTCGCTTTCATCTCAGCAGTCCAGTCGGTGAACGTAAATGCCTGGTCAGCCAGCAGCGTACCGATTTGAACTTCGATAACACGGCCCTGGAACACGTTTTCACCAGCGAATTGCTTCAGCATTTGTGCCTGTGTAGCGTGAACAACATCACGGAAGTCCATGTGCTCTTTCATGCTACCTTTAAAGGTCACTTTCACAGACTCAGGAATAGGCATTGCCGCTTCACCTGTTGCCAGTGCCAGTGCTACCGTACCGGAGTCAGCACCGAATGCCACACCTT
Organism: Alteromonas sp. ABH4_456; assembly: GCF_056160645.1. Taxonomy (NCBI): domain Bacteria; kingdom Pseudomonadati; phylum Pseudomonadota; class Gammaproteobacteria; order Alteromonadales; family Alteromonadaceae; genus Alteromonas; species Alteromonas sp. ABH4_456. Next base: position 509,151 of record NZ_JBSWXO010000001.1, on the reverse strand, counting down.
TTGACATACGGGTGTGCGAGTCACCACCAATGATAATTGCGCGGTCGTCTACAGTGATGTCGTTAAGCACTTTGTGAATAACGTCAGTCATTGAGTGGTAAACGCCTTTAGGATCACGGGCAGTGATAACTCCAAAATTGTTCATGAAAGACATCAGCTTAGGAATGTTAGCCTGCGCTTTCTTATCCCAAACTGACGCAGTGTGACAGCCAGACTGGTATGCACCATCAACAATTGGAGAGATGGTTGAAGCCGCCATGGATTCCAGTTCCTGACAGGTCATCGGGCCTGTGGTGTCCTGAGAACCTACAATGTTTACCTTCACACGTACGTCTGAACCAGCATGTAATGGAGAATCTGAATTCACACCGACTGCGTTACGGTTGAAAATTTTCTCAACAGCAGTCAGGCCCTGACCTTCGTGTGATACTTCTTTAGACGGCGCGTAAACGTCTGGTGCAGTTACACCCAGCGTTTCAGCTGCGAAAGTTTGCAGTTGCTTACCGAAAACAACAGCGTATGAACCGCCGGCTTTCATGAATTCAACTTTTTGTGGTGTAAACGCGTCAGCAACGTCAGCCAGTTCTTCAGAACCGTTATAAAGCTTCTTCGCTTTGGTATCGATGGTCAGTACCGTACCGGTAGCAACAGAGTACGCTTCTTCCAGTACAGGGTCGCCATTTGCATCACGAACCACTTCACCATTTTCGTCAGTTTTCTTAACCCAGTTTTTCAGGTCCAGACCAATACCGCCGGTTACACCAACGGTTGTCAGGAAGATAGGAGCGATACCGTTAGTACCGGCAACAACAGGGGCTTTGTTTACGAAAGGAATGTAAGGGCTGGTAGGCTCACCGGCCCACAGTGCCACGTTATTCACACCGGACATACGTGAAGAACCTACACCCATGGTGCCTTTTTCTGCAATCAGCATGACTTTAGCGTTAGGGTGCTTTTTACCCAGCTCAACGATTTCCTGTTGTGCTTCAGGCGTAATCATACATTGGCCGTGCAGTTCACGGTCGGCACGGGAGTGCGCCTGGTTGCCCGGAGAAAGCAGGTCAGTAGAGATATCACCTTCAGCAGCGATATAAGTAACAACTTCAATTTTTTCTGGTACATCTGGAAGCTTGGTGAAGAATTCTGCTTTCGCGTAGCTTTCCAGAATATCTTTGACGATTGGGTTGCCTGCTTTATAAGCCGCTTCCAGACGCCCGGTGTCTGCATCGTACAGATAAACCTGTGTTTTCAGCACTTCTGCAGCAGGTTTGGCAACTGCTTCGTTATCAGATAACGCCAGGTCCAGTAATACTTCTACAGAAGGGCCACCTTTCATGTGAGAAAGCAGTTCAAGCGCAAACTCAGGTGTGATTTCTTTTACTTTTTCTTCGCCAAGAACAATTTCTTTCAGGAATTGTGCTTTAACACCAGCCGCGCTCGTGGTGCCGGGCAGGGTGTTATAGATAAAGAATTTTAAAGAGTCTTCACGGTGCTCATTTGCTGTGTCTTTAATTTGAGCAATGATTTCTGACAGCAGATCAGCACTGTCTATTGGCTTCGGGTTAAGACCTAGTTCCGTTTTACGGGTTTCGATCTCTGCCAGATATTCTGAATACAAACTCATAATTTTCTCTCGGTCTTGGTTCACTCGGGCGTAGAATTAAGACGGTCTTAGCTATACGCGTATAAAAATGAGGGACATATTAACTGATTTTTTGTGATTACGTAATGACAGAAAGTGACCCGGGGCTGTCATGCAACATGCTTATGTAAAACAGATGTTGCATGTCGATTTTTGGTTTCTTTGTTAATGATTTGCGATTTATAAATTAATTATAAAAATCATTAGTTTATAGAATTCAGATAAATGTGATTTGCGGTGACGCGTCAGATTGGTTTTACCAATTGGGATAAATTATAGTGTTGTATTTATGGTAAGCATTCATGGTGGTTATGGTTGTACCAGATTGAAAAGTAAACATAACGCACACAAACTGTAATTACACAGGAAATGACAATGTTATTGCTGCGCCGCCCAGCGTACTGTTTGCAATATCCAGCCTCCCTTCATAAATAGCAACGAGATCGGCAACGACAGCCATACCAATCCCCTGGCCTTCCGCATAGGTGTCCAGACGCTCGCCCCGTTCAAGCAGTGCGTCTTTCTGATCCGGGGGGATGCCCGGCCCGTCATCTTCTATCCGGATATGACTCCAGCCCTCTTCCTGTTCAAGGGTGAGAAGTACCGTTGCGCTGGCTGCTTTACAGGCGTTGTCCAAAAGGTTGCCCATCATTTCCATCAAATCAGTTTCATCGCCCTTGAACTGACAGCCGGTATCACCTGCCATGTTTATGTTAAGTGAACGGTCACGATGCACTTTTTCCATCGCATTAAGTAGTTTTTGCGCCAGCGGAGCTACCGTGACACTGGCTTGCCAGCCGGCTTTGGCTGCTGCGGCCCGTTTCAGCTGGCGTTGGATGATATTGTTGATTTGCGTAAGTGAGTCATGGGCATCATGGGGAAGATTATTGGTGCCCATAGCAACAGCCAGCGGCGTTTTCAGGCTGTGAGCCAAATCACCGAGACTATTCTTATAGCGACTGCGTTGCTGGGCTTCTGCTTCAAGCAGCCGGTTAATGCTGTTTTTTAGCGGGGTAAACTCTTTCGGATAACGGCGGGTGAGTGCACCCTGGCGTCCGCTGGCTGTCAGCCGTATTTCATTAATCAGTTCCCGCACAGGATTCAGCACGAAAGTAATGCCCGCGATGATCAATACAAGAAGTCCGGCAGCGAGCAGGAGCAACCATTTCCACAATGTACCGGTGAATGCGTCACGCTCAAGGTTGAATTCCTGACGGCTGTTCATAATGTAAAAATGAACCGGTTCGAAGCTGTCAGCGGCTGCAAATTCGGCCGTAAACGCATAGCTGAAATAGCTGCCGGTGTTACTGAGTGCACCCCGGTCTTCCGTGATAAATTCTTCATCGCCGGTTGCGGGTGCGGGCAGGGTAGCGATCACCTCATTGTGCAACGCTGAAGCCGATTTCCAGACCACTTTATTGCGGAAAACGATAATGCCTATGTAGCCTGAATCCGGCAAATTAAGCTGCTCTTCGTACAACAGTTCCGGCATGTAAGGCACATCACCGTCCAGTTCAAAGGCAGAGACCAGTGCCAGGTTCATCAGCTTTAATTCGTTATGTTTCGCCTGAGTGAGACTTTCCGTATAGGCTTTGTCCAGAGTCAGCACGGTCACCGGAATAAAAATAGCCAGCGCCAGCAGTGCCAGAAGAGCACTGCGAAGACGAAGAGACAGACGAGTCATAGATCTCTGTTCAGGCGGTAGCCGCGGCCACGAAGTGTTTCAATAGGTTTCAGCGTGCCGTCAGGATCGAGTTTTTTCCGCAGGCGTCCTACAAATACCTCAATCACGTTACTGTCTAAATCGAAGTCCTGATCGTAAATATGCTCTGTCAGTTCTGTTTTCGACACAATCTTCTGCGGATTCAGCATCAGGTATTCCATGACCTTGTACTCGTAAGCCGTGAGATCCAGGCGGACGTCGTTCAGAGTAATTTCTTCGGCAACTGTGTCCAGACATACCGGACCAAACTGAATAGACGGATTTGCCTGACCGGAAGCCCGGCGGATCAAAGCCTTCACTCTGGCCAGTAACTCTTCATTGTGAAATGGCTTGGTGAGATAGTCATCAGCACCGGCATCCAGACCTTCTACCTTTTCCTGCCAGCGGTCTCTGGCGGTCAGGATCAGCACCGGTGTGCGCACATCATTCTGACGGGCTTTACGGATCACGTCGAATCCGTCAATACCCGGCAGACCAATATCAATGACAGCTAAATCGTAATTGTATTCCTGAAGCTGATATAAGGCGTTGTTACCATTGTCTGCAAGGTCCACGCTGTAGCCGTTTTGCTGCAGCAAAGCATCTAACTGGGTTAGCAGACGACTGTCGTCTTCGGCAATTAATAAGCGCATTTGTCTTAATTATCCTTGTCCGTTGCCGGCTGAACTTTACCGGTTTTCTTATCTACATCCACCGACACCACACGTCCATTTTTTTTCAGCACTTTTACACGGTATTTGGTACGGGTCTGGTCGACCCGCAACACACGACCTTTTTCATGTTGTTGTGCTTTTGTCGCGGCCTGACTGCGATCTATCTGTTGCGCCTGCTCCTGAACGGCAGCGGCCTGCTGCGATAGCGGAGCTATGAGCAGTAACACAGTCAGAAACAGGGTTTTAACGATATTCATACAGCCTCAGGATGGTGCTCAGGACACGGCGTCCGGCATTCTCTAATTTTCGTATCCTAGCATAACCGTTATAAATGAACATTGGCTGAATCGAATCTGACTTTTGTTAATTGCTGCAAATTCATTACTTTAAAATTTCTAAATCCCGCAATAAAAAAACGGGAGCCGCCGACTCCCGTTTTTGTTGCCGTAACCGGTTACGGCAATACTTTCTTGTAGGGTTTAACTACGACATTGTCATAGACGCCGGCTTCCACATACGGGTCGGCTTCCGCCCAGGCTTGCGCGGTTTCCACTGAGTCAAATTCAGCGACAACCAGAGAACCGGTGAATCCGGCAGGACCGGGATCTTCACTGTCGATAGCAGGGAAGGGGCCGGCAATCAGCAAGCGGCCTTCGTCTTTTAACGCATTCAGACGTGCCAGGTGAGCAGGGCGGGCGGCCAGGCGCTTTTCCAAACTGTTTTCCACGTCGGTTGCACAAATCATATAGAACATCGTATTTCTTCCCTTATTTTTCCGTAGCGGCTTTCATGCCGGTAACAAAGGCATCAAGTGCGCTGAGCATGGCCGGCACGTCATCCAAATGTTTGGCGATGATGTTCACGGTGGCTGAACCACTGATTGCGCCCGCAGCGCCGGCTTTGATGGCTGTCGACACCTGCTCCGGTGTTGAAATACCAAAGCCAAGAATTGGCGGTGCACATGCATAATCCGATAATTTGGCAATTAATGACTCTGCCGGAATATCTGCAGCGGTTTCCACGCCGGTCACACCAGCGCGGCCCAGTAAATAAGTGTAGCCGCGTGAGTGCTCACCAATCTGCGATAAGGTTTCTTCTGTTGCATTCGGCGGCGCGATGAGAATTTGGGCAACGCCGGTTTCATTGGCTACAGATATAAAGGGTTTTGCTTCGCGAAGCGGTACATCCGCCACCAGAATTGAATCAACACCGGCATCGTGTGCCTGCTGATAAAAGGCTTTGATCCCTTTGGCCATCACCAGGTTGCTGTATAACAATAAGCCCATAGGCACATCGGGGTATTTTGCTCTGACGCGGGACAGCATCTCAAAGCAGGCATCCGGTGTAACGCCGTTGCCTAGAGCACGAATACTTGCAGCCTGAATTGTCGGGCCATCAGCAATGGGATCTGAGTAGGGAATACCCAGTTCAAGAGCGTCTGCACCGCTTTCAATCAACTGACAAATAATTTTTTCAGACGTGTCGATATCCGGATCGCCAATCATGACGAAAGGAACAAACGCACCGCGATTACCGGCGTTCAGCCGGCCAAACATATCACTATAGCGATCCATTAAAATCTTCTCCCAGAATCTTGATCACGTGTCCAAGGTCTTTGTCGCCGCGACCCGATAAATTCACCACGATAATGGTTTCTTCTTCTGCCTCGTCCGCCATGTTGAGCGCATAGGCCAGCGCGTGGGAAGACTCAAGCGCCGGTATGATACCTTCTTTGCGGGCTAGCAACTGGAAGGCATTCAGCGCTTCTTCATCAGTAACTGCAACATATTCAGCGCGGCCGGTATCTGCAAGGTAGGCATGCTGAGGACCAACAGCAGGGTAGTCCAGACCGGCAGATACCGAGTAGCTTTCTTCAATCTGGCCTTGCTTGTCCTGCATAATATACGTGTATGCACCGTGCAGAATGCCTTTCGAACCGGTACAAATGGTGGCACCGTGTTCTTTGGTGTGCAGGCCTTTACCTGCAGGCTCGACACCGATTAGCTTCACAGAAGGTTCGTCGATGAAGTCAGCAAACATGCCGATAGCATTCGAGCCGCCGCCAACACAGGCAACCACGGCGTCCGGTAATCTGCCTTCTTTTTCCATGATCTGCGCACGGGTTTCTTCACCAATCATGCGGTGGAATTCACGTACGATATGCGGGAACGGGTGAGGGCCGGCCGCGGTACCCAGCAGATAGTGCGCTTTATCGTAATTGGCAGACCAGTCACGAAGTGCTTCGTTAACCGCATCTTTCAGGGTGCCTGAACCAGCATTCACAGGAATGACTTCTGCACCCATTAAACGCATACGGAATACGTTCGGTGCCTGACGCTCAACATCTTTCGCACCCATGTAAATGCGGCATTTCAGACCCAGCAGTGCACAGGCAAGTGCTGTCGCCGTACCGTGCTGACCTGCACCGGTTTCGGCAATGACTTCGGTTTTGCCCATACGCTTAGTCAGCAATGCCTGACCCAGTACCTGGTTGGTTTTGTGCGCACCGCCATGCAGTAAATCTTCACGCTTCAGATACAGCTTAACCTTGGGGTTTGTAACCAGATTGCGCGTCAGCGTCATCGCCGTAGGACGACCTGCATAATCTTTTAACAGTGCTGAAAACTCTTCCTGAAATGCCGGATCTTCTTTGGCATCAATAAATTCTTTCTCGAGTTGGTCTAGCGCGGGAATAAGCAACTCGGGCACGTACATGCCCCCGAAATCCCCGAATTTTGAATCAAGTTGGTTCATGAATAATCCTGTTGATCATCAATTAATAGCGTCGTGCTGTTGCGAACAGCGCCGCCAGCTTTTCAGCAGATTTTTGTGCCGGAGCATCTTCTACTCCGGAATTTACGTCTATGGTGCCCGCGCCGGTTTCTAGCGCAGCGACCAGGTTCCCGGCATGAATGCCGCCGGCAACGATGAGTTTTTTCTTGTCTGTCATATCATCCAGCAGTGACCAGTCAAACGACTGTCCCGTTCCGCCTTTTTCCGAACCTACCTGACAATCCAGCAGTACACGGTCTGTTTCGGTTTCGCCCGGCAAATCGCTGAGGTGCGGCGGTAAGTCGCCGGATATGCCAACCGCCTGCCAAATCTGGCATTCAGCAGGCAATGCTGCCCGCAATGCATGGCGGAAAGCTGCATCTTCGCTACCATGTAACTGAACGGCAAACAGGCTAAGTGAACGCGCGGCACTGACAATGTCATCCACAGGCTGGTCGACAAATACGCCCACATAACGGCCCGGCACTGTCTCAGTAATCGTGCGCGCCTGCTCCTGCGTTACACAACGTTTAGACTTTTCTGCGAAGATGAGACCGCCATAGTTGGCGCCGCCGTCAAACGCAGCTTTAGCGTCTTCTGCACGGGACAGGCCACATACTTTGATGTCGCCGTAAATGAGGGCACGCACCGCTTCGGGTAAGTCTTTTTGTGCCATCAGTGCACTGCCGACCAGAAAGCCCTGGCAAAGCGGCGCTAAGCGGCGTACATCCTGGTGGGTGTAAATGCCGGATTCAGAAATCACGACGAAATCATGAGTTGCCTTGTCCAGCATGGGGATCAGTTTTTCGCTGGTGGCGAGGTCGGTGGACAAATCCCGCAGATCACGGTTATTAATGCCGATGATTTTCGCTTCCAGCGCGATGGCGCGGTGCATTTCTTCTTCGTTACTGACTTCGGTAAGAATATCCAGCGCCAGGCTGTCAGCCAGGCTGGCAAGAGTGCGGTAAGTGTCGTCGTCCAGCACACTCAGCATCAGCAAAATAGCATCAGCGTTATAATGACGGGCCAGATAAACCTGATACTCGTTTACAAAGAAATCTTTGTTCAGTACCGGTTGCGACACCCGCTCAGTCACATAAGCCAGATAGTCATAACTGCCCTGAAAATACTTTTCATCAGTCAGTACGGAAATACCTGCTGCATAAGGCTTATAAGCGGCAAGAATTTCGTCGAGGTCGAATACAGGGCGAATGAGCCCTTTAGACGGCGATGCCTTTTTACATTCAAAAATAAAACCGGCATCCGGCTGACTTAATGCATCGAACAAGCTTTTATTTGATGGTGTCAGTGAATCTTTAAACGTGGCTAACGGCATTGCTGCCATACGTGCTTCTAACTCCACACGTTTATCGGCGACGATGCGTTCTAACACATTACTCATCGTTACTGCTCTCCTGATGACTGATTTTTGCCACGGCGTTAAGCGTGGTTAACGGTTTGCCCTGTTTCATGGCTTCCATGGCCATTTCCGCACCGTCTTTGAATGTGGTCACGGTGTCGGTAAGTTTCAACAGCGCGCCGCAATTCATTGCAATGGCGGCTCTGTGTGCTTCCTGACCTTCACCGGCCAGAGCGGCTTCCACCATTTTGCGGTTTTCATCCGGTTCACCGCCGGCTATGGCCTCAAGAGAGTATGAAGGTAAACCGAAGTCTGAAGGCGTCACGGTCAGTGTGCGTAAATCACCATGCTCTAAGTCGATGATGTGAGATTCGCCGTGCAGAGCCAGTTCGTCCAGTCCGTCGCCATGAACAATCATGGCCCGGTGCTGGCCGAGCAGCATCAACGTGCGGGCATACGGCTCAAGAAGCTCCGGAGAATATACACCAAATAAACCATGGGTAGGGCCGGCAGGGTTTGCCAGTGGACCCAGAATGTTGAAAATGGTGCGGGTTTTCAGTGCCGCACGGATGGGCGCAGCGTGACGCATACCGGAATGATAAACCGGTGCGAACAGGAAGCAGAAGTTCGCATCGTCCAGACATTGTCTTGCTGTCTCAGGGCTGATTTCCAGATTAATACCGAACTGTCTGAATATATCCGCAGAGCCGGATTTACTGGAAACACTGCGGTTACCGTGTTTGGCGACTTTTACGCCGCAACTGGCGGCTACCACACCCGCCGCACTGGAAATATTAATGGTGTTATGTCCGTCACCGCCGGTGCCGACAATATCCGCAAACGGATAGTCCGGCGTGGGGAAAGGCAGCGCGTTTGACACCATGGCACTGGCAGCACCGGCGATTTCATTGGGTGATTCGCCATTCAGCTTCAATGCGGTAAGCACAGTTGCCAGGATCAGATCAGGTTGTTCGCCATGCATAATGCTGTTAAATAAAGCAAAAGACTGCGCCTGGCTCAGATGTTCTTTCGCAAATAACAGGTCCAGCAGGGGAGAGGCATCATACATGTTCCAACTCCTTGTCGGTTAAATAGTGAATACTTTGCAGTAGTAAACGGCTTCCGTCTGCGGTGAGAATTGACTCCGGGTGAAACTGGAAACCAAGCATTTTGTCTTCGGGGTGATAAACCGCCATGGTGGTGTCACCAAAACTGGCAATGGTTTCTAACCCTGCCGGTAATGATGTAGCCACAAGAGAATGATAACGGGCCACATGCAGCGGGTTAGCCAGGCCTGAAAACATAGCCTGTCCGGAGTGGCTGATGGGCGATGATTTGCCGTGCATTACTTCTCTGGCCCGGTCGACCACACCACCGTAATGACTCACGATAGCCTGATGCCCTAAGCATATACCCAATACCGGGAATATACCCTGCACCTTTTTAATCAGTGCGGGCATACAACCGGCTTCATGGGGCGCACCCGGGCCCGGCGATAATAACAGTAATACCGGCGCTTTTTCTGCTTCCTGCTGCATGCGGGTGAACAACATGTCCGCATCTACCGTGTTACGGTACACAATGATGTGTAAATCCAGTGCCCGGAGCTCGTCAACCAGGTTATAAGTGAAGGAGTCTACATTATCGAGCAGGAAAACGGTGATTTTATCTTTCATGATCAGGCTCCCTGTTTCAAAGAGCGGCGAACCGCGTTGATGACAGCCTGCGCTTTGGTGCGGGTTTCATTGGCTTCAGACTGGGGATCTGAGTCGTAAACCACACCGGCGCCTGCCTGAATATAGGCTCGGTCGTTTTTCACAAACGCTGAGCGGATAACAATACAGGTATCCATATCGCCGTTCCCGTTTAAGTAGCCCACAGCGCCGCCATAGCTTCCCCGGCGTTTCTTTTCAACCTGGCGGATTAATGTGGCCGCACTGACCTTTGGTGCGCCGACCAGGGTGCCCATGTTCATGCAGGCCTGATAAGCATGCAGCGCATCCAGATCGGTTCGTAACTGACCCACGACCCGGGAAACCAGGTGCATCACGTGAGAGTAGCGGTCTACTTTCAGCAGGTCTTTCACAAAACGGGTGCCCGGACGGCTTACTTTCGCCACATCGTTACGGGCCAGGTCGACTAACATAATGTGTTCGGCTTTCTCTTTGTCATCTTCACGCAAATTCAGTTCAATGCGGCTGTCCAAATCCGGATCGATTTCACCATTCGCCCGTTTGCCTCTGGGGCGGGTACCGGCGATGGGGTAAATTTCCACCTGATTCGATGATTTTTCGTATTTGATTGCCGACTCAGGTGACGCGCCGAATATAGTAAAGTCTGCATCCTGCATATAAAACATATAAGGACTTGGATTACTGATTTTTAATTGAGCGTATGCGGTTAACGGGTCGGGACAAGGTAAGGAGAAAGTGCGGGAAGGTACAACCTGGAAAATGTCACCGGAAAGGATATTGGCTTTTAAGTCGACAACGTCCTGCTTATAGGTTTCATCGTCTTTGTCCACATCCACATCCATAGCATCCTGAGCCCCGGGCGGGATAGTGGCAGTACTCGCAGGTATATCTGTGAGTCTGGCCTGCAGCCGCTCCAGTCGCTGTGCCACATCAAAATAACTTTGCGCCACGTTAGGGCCGCTGAATACGCTGCCGATTAAACGGGTCTGGCGGGTTTGATGATCGACAGTGAGTAAGGTCTCTGCCAGATAGAATACATAGTCCGGACAGTCATTTTCGCCATCGGGCACATCAGGCAAGTTTTCAAACGTGGCCAGCAGATCATAAGCAAATACACCACCCAGAAAGACGGCGTGGGGATGCTGCCGGATTGGCGTAATCTTCTGAACCAGTAACCGCAGGGCGTCGAATACGCTGGCCGCTTTCAGCCGGCTGTCTTCATCCAGGGCATTATCCGCAGCGTGGCAGGTGAGCGTTACCGTTACTCCGTCTCTGACAACACTGGTGTTGTCCGGGCGCTGCGCTTCAATCAGCGGTAATACAGATTCGCCGTTGGGGGTCAGTGCAGTGCAGATAACCTGATTACCTTTGCACACAAGGCGCATCGCGGCATCTACCATCAGCAGGCTTTGCAAGTCGTCCTTGCTGTCAATTTCTGCTGATTCTAACAACAGTGCATTTGATTTTCCGGCACAAAGGTGGGCAAAGGCGGCTAACGGATCGTTCAGGTAGGTACCTGACTGTTCGATTGTTTCCACTTTGCCGGGCTGGGTGCCCAGTTCCGCTAAACTCATTGTCGCATTTTCTCCAACTGCGATTAAAAAAAAAGGCCCGTTAAACGGGCCTTTATTGTGTTCTTTTACGCACTCACGCGTACACCGCCCGTTACTTCAGGGAGTGCCACCACCAAACTGCTTTTACTAAAGTGCTGATTGATAATTGATTACGCATGATTTCTCTGTCATAAACTTCGATAGGCATCGAAGGCGTTAGTACGTATAATATGCCCTATAGAAGAAAACAAAAACGAAGTTGTGTCAACCGTAAATTTGCATAAGACATTGAAAATCGATCTACATAGTCATACAAAATTTTCCGACGGCCATTTAACGCCGGAAGAGCTGGTGCTCCGCGCGCACACCATGCAGGTGGATGTGCTGGCCATTACCGACCATGATACCCTCGCCGGATTACCGCTTGCCCACCAAACTCAGGCAAAGCAAAAGCGTGTGATGACGATCATCAATGGCGTTGAAATCTCCACCGCCTGGCACGGGTTCGATATTCATATCGTCGGCTTAAATGTGGATGTGGAAGATGCATCACTCAACAGCTTTCTGGCTGAGCAAAGTGCAATTCGCAAGGAACGTGCGGTTAAAATTGGTGAAAAGCTGCAAAAATGCGGTTTTGACGGTGTGCTTGAAAAGGCGCTGAATCTTGCCGGTGTGGGGCAGGTGACCCGTGCACACTTCGCACGCGTATTAGTGAATGAATATGGTGTTGCGACCATGGATGCCGCCTTTAAAAAGTACCTTGGAAAAGGGAAACGGGCCGCCGTTAAGGCTGTGTGGCCCGGCATGGAGCAAGCCATATCTCATATTCGTGCTGCCGGTGGTCAGGCTGTACTTGCTCATCCCGCCCACTATGACATAACGGCAAAATGGTTGCGCCGTCTGGTCAATGATTTTGCACATCACGGTGGACAGGCCATCGAAACGGCTTTTCCCGGTATTAATCCTGACAAGCAAAAGCTTATCAACGAGCTTGCCAGCGAGCACAATCTTTTGGCTTCGGCGGGTTCTGATTTTCACTTCCCGTCCAGGTGGACAGAATTGGGGCGTAATTTAGGTATCGCTTCTCACCTCAAGCCAGTCTGGCATGACTGGGCACTGCCCGCCCATCAGTAACAGGACATTGTAATGAGTCAATTTTTCTATATTCATCCTGAAAATCCACAGCAGCGATTGTTAAATCAGGCTGTGGAGTTAATCCGGCAGGGCGAGGTAGTGGTGTATCCCACTGATTCCGGCTACGCCATTGGCTGCCAGATGGAAGACAAAAAAGCGCTGGAACGCCTTTGCCAGATAAGGCAAATCGAGCACGACCACAACTTCACTCTGATGTGCCGTGATATGTCCGAATTATCGTTTTATGCCAAAGTGGATAACACCGCCTTCCGGCAAATTAAAAACAACACACCGGGCCCGTATACCTTTATTTTTAAGGCCACCCGTGAGGTTCCCCGCCGGTTACAAAACCCCAAGCGGAAGACCATCGGGATCCGTGTGCCGGATAACGTGATTGCACTTAAGTTGCTGGAAACCCTTAATGAACCGCTGATGTCCACATCACTGATCCTGCCGGGCAAAGAAATGGCAGAGTCAGATCCTGATGAAATCCGTGACAGGCTGGAAAAACAGGTAGGATTGATTATTCATGGCGGGTATCTTGGTGAAGATCCCACCACCATTGTCGATTTCTCTGAAGGCAATGCGGAAGTGATCAGGGAAGGCAGTGGCGACCCGTCACCGTTCCTGTAAAACAATCATAACACGGACGAACAGTACGTAAGATGACAGATGAACAAACGCCGGCGGCAGTAAGCGACCCCGTTCAGCAACCTTTGCCACTGGCGTTTATCAACGGCGAAGCGGTCATTGAAAAGCCGTCAGATCTGTACATTCCCCCTGATGCACTGGAAGTCATTCTGGAAACCTTTGAAGGCCCGCTGGACCTTCTTTTGTATCTTATCCGCAAACAGAAATTCGAAATCGTAACCTTACCCGTGGCAGACATTACTGCACAGTACATGGAATATGTGGAGGTTATGAAAACATTGAAGCTGGAATTAGCTGCCGAATATTTGCTGATGGCAGCGATTCTGGCTGAAATTAAATCCCGGTTACTGCTACCAAGGCGAAGCGATGAACCGGAAGATGAAGAAGACCCGCGAGCGGAGCTGATCCGCCGGTTAAGAGAATACGAAGCCGTTAAAGAAGCTGCACAATCATTGGATGAACAGCCCCGTATGGAGCGTGATGTGTTTGCAGTGAAGGCTGATGTGGCTCTGAGTGTGCAACCGGTGCGGATAGAGCCGGATGTGTCACTGCAGGAGCTTGTGCTGGCATTCAGCCATGCCATGAAGCGGGCTGCTGCATTTGAACATCATACAATTGAGCGGGAGGCGCTGAGTACCCGTGAGCGCATGAGCCAGATTCTGGCTATGGTAAACAGTGAGACCTACACACCGCTGGATGCGTTATTCACGCCGGAAGAAGGCAGAGCAGGTGTGGTGGTGTCTTTTCTGGCGATTCTGGAATTAGTAAAAGAACAGCTTTTATTGTGCGTTCAGACAGGACCATTTGCCAGAATTCATGTAAAATTGGGCCGTCATGAAGAAGATTAATAAAGTCCAGCTTAAGCAACTGGTGGAGGCCGCACTGTTTGTTGCCGATGCGCCTATGACTAAACTGGCACTGCGTGAGTCTGTGCTGGCTGAATTTACAGTCAGTGAACGGGCGCTGAACGAGGTGCTCAAAGAGCTGGTGCTGGACTATCAGCCCAGAGGAATTCAACTGGTTGAAGTGGCCAGCGGATACCGCTTTCAGTCACTGGACAGCTTAAGCCCCTGGCTGAGCCGCATGTGGCAGGAAAACGCGCCCCGTTATTCCCGTGCAATGTTGGAAACGCTGGCGTTAATTGCTTACCGTCAACCCATAACCCGCGGCGAAATTGAAGCGGTACGCGGGGTGGCAGTCAGCAGTAATATTATCCGTACCCTGACAGAAAGAGACTGGATCAAAGTGGTAGGGCACAAAGAAGTGCCGGGCAGACCGTCGTTATATGCCACTACCAGACAGTTTCTGGATTATTTTTCGTTAAAGTCGTTGGCCGATTTACCCGGATCTGAGGTTTTTGAAGTGCTTGAAGACAACGAACAGCCGCCTGCGACGGCTACACTGGAGGCACCGTCTGACGACGACCGTGCGATTGAAACCGCTGAACAAAAGCGAGAAGAAAATGAGTGAAAAGTTGCAAAAAGTCCTGGCTAACCAGGGACTGGGCTCCCGCCGTGAAATGGAACGGTGGATAGAAGCCGGAAGGGTATCGGTAGATGGCAAAATTGCGACACTGGGCGACCGTGTTGAATCCGGCCAGCAAATCCGTGTAGACGGTCATCTGTTATCCCGTCAGGCAGAAAAACCGGTATGCCGTGTATTGATGTATAACAAGCCGGAAGGTGAATTATGCAGCCGTCACGATCCTGAAGGCCGCCCCACAGTATTTGACCGTTTGCCAGCTATCCGCGTGGGACGCTGGATTGCTGTAGGACGGCTGGATATCAATACCAGTGGCCTGTTGTTATTCACCAATGACGGTGAACTGGCAAACCGCTTAATGCACCCTAAATGTGAAGTTGAACGTGAGTATGCTGTACGCGTATTCGGTGAAGTGTCCGGTAAAACGCTGAACACGCTGACTAAAGGGGTTGAACTGGAAGATGGTCTGGCGCGGTTTACTGAAATCAAAGCCCGTTCTAAGCCTGCCGGTGAAGAAGAGAGCATGAACCGCTGGTATAACGTGACGTTGTCTGAAGGCCGTAACCGCGAGGTACGTCGCTTGTGGGAGTCTCAGGAAATGCAGGTCAGCCGTCTCGTTCGCGTGCGCTACGGACCGGTGGAGCTGCAAAAGCGTTTACCGCAGGGGGCCTGGGTAGAGTTGCCGCTGGAGCAGTTAAATGCCCTTCGTAAACTGGTGCAACTGGACGATGAAACACAAACGTTGGTGGATGTAAGACAGGGTAAACTTGATCATGCCCGCCTTACCCGTATGCGCCGCTCGGTGAAAAAACACCGTACACGGCAGTCTCATCAACGTAATCAGTCAGCCAGCTCTGACTGACGGGAAGGGCGTTTCTTTAAACAGGCACGCCCGTTATCAATACCGTGCCGGCGGGCAACCTGAGCAATCAGCCCGCGGTGCGTTTTGAGAAATTCATCTAATTTTTCCAGCATTGCGGGATACTGCTCACTGGAAATCCGCAGGCTTTCTTTCTTATCCTGAATATGTGCTGATGCCACAATGCGTTTACCTGACAGCTTAAGTGCTGCAGTTGCATCATTCAGTTGTTCGCTGTCTGTGATAATGGCATCAACTTCACCATCAACCAGCGCTTTTACCAGGTGTGTCGGGTCAGAGAATGACACTATTTTCGTGTAGCCTTTACGTTCCTGTTCTAACCAGTCACTGGAAACCGGCTGATCTTCAATAATACCAAGTGCAGTCACGTCGGGAATTCGCATCCATTGATTTTCAGGCAACACACGGGTGATTTCACAAATACCGACCACAGGCTGGCTGTAAAACAGCGTGCCGTCTGTGGCAGACCAGCGGGGATGATCCGGAAAGCGGAAATCAATCGTGTTTTCTTTAAACCACTGATCGTACGCGTCGCCCTGAAGGGGCACATATTCCAGTTCAAAGCCCTCTTCAAGAGCAAATGCTGTCATCACCGCATCGAGTACCGGTTGATATTTGCCACCGTTAACCGGGTGGACCTGTCTGCCTGAACTGTCTTCAACACCTACAAAGAAAGTATCTTTCGCCGCAAAAGCCTGACCTGAAAGCAATACGGCAGCGAGAAGAGTGATAGCGTGTCGCATCGTATTCGTCCTGTTCATTTAAACTTTAGTCGTAGTAGAAGCCTATCAATGCAATTGCATTTGCTCGATAAGGCCGTTGGCATGTAAGTATTAAAACTAATACCTGAAGAAAGTGAAGTAATCTGTATTCAATGTCTTAGCGTAGACAAGGTGAATTCATAAAACAGGAGAAGATAATGCAATCGATGCCTCAATTAGGTGTAGGTACGTTTCGTTTAGAAGGAGAGGTAGCAAGAAAAACGGTTTCAGATGCGCTTTCCACCGGCTTCCGCCATATCGATACCGCCCAGTTTTATGGCAACGAAGAAGAAATCGGCAATGCAATTCAAACTGCCGGTCTTCCCCGTGAAGAACTGTTCGTGACCACCAAGGTATGGCACGACCATCTTGATAAGGGTCACTTCATTCCGTCTGTGCACGAAAGTCTGAACAAACTGAAAATGGCCTATGTTGACCTGCTGCTCATCCACTGGCCGTCACCCAATGATCATATTCCCATGGAGTCATATTTAGCCTCACTGAAGCAGGCTAAAGAAGAAGGTTTAACGCGCCATATCGGTGTGTCGAATTTCACTATGGCACAAATCGACAAAGCGGTTGAGATCCTGGGAGAGGGCGAGATACTCACTAATCAGATAGAGCTTCACCCGTTTATGCAAAACCGTCAGGTGGTTGAACATTGTAAGCAGGCTGGTATTTCTACTACCGCCTATATGCCCTTTGCGGTGGGCGAAGTCATGAAAAATGATGAACTCAAAGCCATTGCTGACGCGCACGGAGCCAATCCTGCCCAGGTTGTACTGGCGTGGATGGAAGTAAAAGGTATCCATGCCATCCCTTCATCAACGAATAAGGACCATTTGCAGGCGAACTTCGATTATACCGCTGTCACGCTGTCAGAAGATGATGTGGCGCGCATTGATGAGCTGGATAACGGTGAACGTATCGTGGATCCGGATTTCGCGCCGCAGTGGGATTAATATCCTTTTACATTTAACCACCCGTAATTGTCATAAAGGGTTTGCCGGCTGCACTTTCATCACCATATAGTGGATAGGATGTATACACCTGATGAGGTGCAGTCAGGTAAGTAAGGCAATATTAATACAAGGACAAACGTGCTACCGGATAATAAACAGCAGCAGCTCCGGCGTGCAAAACGCATCGCGCTTTTCTGGCTGGTAGGAGCTGCGTTTGTCTTTATTCTTGCGACGCTGACAGAGTACCGGCAGTGGATAACGCCATGGCCCGCCTGGGCCGGACTCATTAAGATGGCATCAGAAGCTGCGCTGGTTGGCGGGCTGGCTGACTGGTTTGCCGTCAGCGCATTGTTCAGGCCTATTCCGGCCAGATTTCCAATCCCTCACACGAATATCGTAGCGAATAACAAAGCGGCGGTTGCCGGCAATTTGTCCCGCTTTGTGAAAGAAAAATTCTTCAATGAAGTCGCTATCGAAAAACTGGTCAATGATGCCCGTCCTGCTCAGGGAATGGCAAGGTGGTTGCGCGAGCCTCAAAACGCAGACCGTCTGAGTCGCTTCGCTGCGCGCTCGCTGGTGGGGATCATTAACACGCTGGATGATAAACCCGTTCAGGACATGATGGTAAGCGGAGTAAAGCGGGCTCTGCTGAAAATGGATCTTTCACCTCTCGCGGCCGGCATGTTACGGGTTCTGACCCGTGATAAGCGACATCAGGAGGTGCTGGACCAGTTGCTTTATAAAATCGCAGAGCTTGCTCACCGGCCTGACAGTCAGATGTTTATTGCTGAAAAGCTACATAGCTGGCTGAAAGCAGAGTACCGGCGACTGGAGAAAATATTGCCGACCACCTGGTTGAGCGAGCAGGGCGCTGACATCGCTTCCAAAGCCATTGTGAGCATTCTGGCGGATATTGCCAATGACAATGAACATCCGGTACGCAAGAGTTTCGACCGCCAGTTGGAGGACTTCACCGCGAGGATGGAAACCGACCCTGCAATGACAGAGAAGCTGGAAAATATCCGTAACCAATTGCTGAACAACGATACCCTTCAGCAGTACCTGTTTCAGGTGTGGGGCGACGTGAAACGCTGGTTAATCGATGATGTTGCAGCCACAGACGGCAAATTCACAGGCCGTTTATCCCATGCACTGCAGGAAGCAGGTAAATCCGTGGCAAACGATGAGCAACTGGCAAACGCTGTTGATGTACACATCGCAGAAGCAGCCAGAGCGATGGCGCCGGAGCTCGCAGATTTTCTTACTGACCATATCCGTAAAACCATTCTGGCATGGGATGACAACCAGATGGCGGAACAAATTGAACTGAACATCGGTAAAGATCTGCAAAAAGTCCGTATTAACGGTACGTTGGTGGGCGGGCTGATTGGTGCCTGTCTGTTTTTAATTGAACATGCTATCAGTCTTTTATAACCGGTACGTAGCCGTCTTCCTTTTGAGTTTTTTGTACTATCGTGTGACACTTTTCCTTCCCCATTTTTATTTATAAAAAACGAAAACAACATGAGAAAACGAATTCTTCCGGCGTTACTGCTGGTGTTGCCGCTTATGCATGTCAGCGCAGACGCAGAGCAGGTCAGAGCCCGTGATCTTGGCATCGCGCCTGGTGTACTTGCGACCGGAAAACTGAACAGTATTACCGATGTCGCAGGCGTACGGGTGGGGCAGGTAACCCTTCATGACGGAAAAGACGTTCACACCGGTGTGACAGCCATTATTCCGGCAGAGGGCAATTTACGGCAGCGTAAGGTACCGGCTGCGGTATACGTGGGCAATGGATACGGCAAAATGGCCGGGATCAGTCAAATCCGGGAATTGG
Source organism: Alteromonas sp. ABH4_456 (assembly GCF_056160645.1). Taxonomy (NCBI): domain Bacteria; kingdom Pseudomonadati; phylum Pseudomonadota; class Gammaproteobacteria; order Alteromonadales; family Alteromonadaceae; genus Alteromonas; species Alteromonas sp. ABH4_456. Next base: position 490,044 of record NZ_JBSWXO010000001.1, on the reverse strand, counting down.
GAGAAATTGAAACACCCGTTGTGCTTACCAATACACTGAATGTGGCTGAAGGTATTGCCGGCGTAGTGGAATGGACGCTGGCACAACCGGGGAATGAAGACGTGGCATCGGTGAATGCTGTCGTAGGTGAAACCAACGACGCATTTCTTAACGACATCCGCCGCAGAACCGTAACGAAAGCTGATGTGATTCAGGCTATCAATACAGCGCAAAGTGGCCCGGTTGCAGAGGGAAATAATGGTGCCGGCAGCGGTACCCGCGCCTTCGGGTGGAAAGGCGGAATTGGTACAAGCAGCCGTTTGCTGCCTGCATCACTGGGCGGATACACAGTCGGTGTGCTGGTACAGAGTAACTTTGGCGGCATCCTGAATATTGACGGCCTGAAAGCCGGGGAAGCGCTCAATCAGCACTACCTGTATAACGAACTGAATAACGATACCGCTGCTGACGGCTCCATTATGATAGTGGTTGCAACAGACGCACCGCTGGACGACCGCAATCTGGAAAGGCTGGCAAAGCGGGCCATGGCCGGTGTTGCGCGAACCGGTGCCAGCCTGACAAACGGCTCCGGCGATTATGTTATAGCCTTTTCTAACGCAGATGCATTACGTCGTGACGAGCAGTCGCCGGCGCATTCATCCACCGTGATGGCGAACAGTCAGGTGTCACCTTTATTCGAGGCGGTGATTGAAGCAACACAGGAAGCCATTTATAACAGTCTGCTGATGGCTGAGGACGTGGAAGGTTTTCACGGGAATGTAAAAGCCCTGCCGGTAGACAAAATCCGCTCTATGTTACCAGCAGAACAGGGGAGAACAGAGTCATCTGATACGTTAAGAGTGGCTACTTTTAACGTAAGTATGGAGTCGACGAATTATCCTTCTTCAGGGCTGCCGCCCGGTGATGACGTGCTTAAAAAGGTGCTGTCAGATGGCAATAATCCGCAGGTCAAAAATATTGCTGAGATCATTCAGCGCACCGCGCCGGATATTATTTTGCTTAATGAGTTTGATTACATTAAATCGCAGAGCGATGGTGTGCGGGCTTTTATTCAAAATTATCTGAATGTCAGCCAGCACGGGCAACCTGCTATCGATTACCCGTACGTTTATCTCGCGCCGGTGAATACCGGTGAGCCGTCTCCTTTCGATCTGGATAACGATGGAAAAGCCACCGGAACAGGCGGTGATGCGTGGGGATTTGGCTTGTATCCCGGCCAGTACGGCATGGTTGTATTGTCGAAATATCCCGTTGTACATGATCAGGTGCACAGCTTGCAGACACTTAAGTGGAAAGATATGCCCGGTGCTCAGAAGCCCGTTGACCCGGCCACAGATACTCCCTGGTATAACGAAGAGGAATGGGCTGAGTTCCGGTTAAGCTCCAAGTCTCACTGGGATATACCCGTTAACGTTAATGGCCGCATTGTGCATGTACTTGCTATGCATCCCACACCGCCTAATTTCGATGGTGATGAAGACCGAAACGGAAAGCGGAACCATGATGAAATCAGGTTGATGGCTGACTATTTGTCACCGGATAAAGGCGAATATATTATTGATGATGAGGGTAAGCAATCCGGTCTGCCGGAAAACACCCGTTTCGTACTGGCGGGCGATTTCAACGCTGCCGATGCGGGTGATAAACACCGGCCCGGCGTCATAGAACAGCTTATTGATAACCGGTACGTGAACGGCAATGTTATCCCGGAAAGTGAAGGTGGCCGTGAACATTCAACAGAGCCTTACGGCCGCAGGTTCACTGCACACTGGGGGGCAAGGGCAGATTACGTTTTACCGTCAAGATATGGTTTTGAAGTGACCGGTAGCGGTGTTTTCTGGCCCGAAAAAGCCAGTCCGTTGTACCGTCTGGTGAAAGATCGTGAAGCGAGTTCTGATCACCGCCTGGTCTGGCTGGACGTCAAGTTTACCGGTAAGTGATCAAACAGGCCGGGCAGATGTATTTCTGTCCGGCCTGCAAGGATTAGCTGCGGTTGCTATTGTTACGTCTAATTACTTTGCTTTCCAGCGCAGGATTAGCAAGCTCAAGTACAACGGCGCGCTCTAAAATGATATTGCCGTTAACAACCACATCTTCCGTGATTGAAAGCACCGGTTGTTCGGATTTTTTCTTCATCCAGCCATTTTCAGTTTCTTCAAATACGATGTCGCCGTAGATACGGGTATTGCCTGACAAGCTGACATCACCGTTTTGCGTTGTGACTGAGCCTTTTATCTCGCCATCCGGCACCGTAATGTCGCCATTCACTGTTTCCAGGTCGCCTTCCACCAGACTATTCACAGAAAGCCCGATATTGCCGTTTACCGTAGACATATCACCAAACACATTCAGGTTTTTACCGGCATTGATATCGCCGTTAACCGTACTCGCTTCATTGATTGCAGCGTTATCTGCAATACTGATATTGCCATTCACCGTACTGACATCTTCAGCAACAGTAAATGTTTGCAAAGTCACGTCTCCGTTGACGGAAGACACATCACCAGCATGGCGGCCTTCATAGATGGTTACCGATCCCAGCACACTGCTTACATCGCCGCCATCGTGATAATCACCGTTACCCCCGACATTGATTACACAGCCTGATAGCGTGGCAGCACATAAAAGTGATAAAGCAATAATTGAGCGATTCCTGTTTAGCATTCTATTTTCCGTTTTGTAGTGATGTGTGTCCGGTATGGCGTTAATACTCCCGATTTTGCCGGGAAGGATTCACTTAATGATGAGCAATAACCGCACACGAATGAGTGTTAAAAGTATGACAAGTTCAGCAATTGCTGAGCCAAAAGTGATTATGTATTTAAAATCAGGGGGTTATGGATTTTTGGCGTTCAGGGAGAGGGAAGAGCGTATCCGGGAGTAGTCCGGAACACCACATTTTGGTGTTCCGGACCAAAAATGCTTACTGATCGAGCGGGGTATTAAAATCTTCTGACAATTCGAAGTCACCTTCTACGGTGGTCAGCACATTACCGTCGAAATTAAGTACCAGTTGCTTCTGGAAATCTTCACCGCGTTTGGACATACCGCGCTTCATATCGTACACGTAATACCATGTGCTCTTATCAAAAGAGTCTTCAACAACAGGGTGGCCAAGAACATAAACAACCTGCTCTTTGGTCATGCCAACACGCAGCTTTTTAACGTCACGTTCGTCCAGAAAGTTGCCCTGTGGCACATCAATCCGGTAGATCCAGTTGTTACAGGCAGTGGTGAAAAATACAGCGGTTAACAAAATAGCGATTTGATACAACTTCATGCGTGAGCTTGTCCAGTTATGCTTTGATTATAGTGACAGGCATTACCTTTGCCGGCAAACCAGTGTCAGAATGCGGCTGTCGCAAAATAATGCGCGACAGCATGCTACCCAATCACCTATGACCAATCAACCGCTTATTAGTTCGATTCTGCACTTTCTAACAGTTCTCTGGCATTTGCCAGTGCTGATTCGGTTACCTTGTCACCGGCAAGTAACCGGGCCAGTTCGTCTATCCGGTCCTGCTTCGTTAATGGCAACATCTGTGTTTCTGTTGTACTGCCATCACTGAACTTGGTCACAAACAACTGGTTATGGGCCTGTGCAGCAACCTGAGGTAAGTGCGTAACACACATAACCTGACTCACTTTACCCAACCGGCGTAATAAACCACCTACAATGGCGGCGGTAGGGCCGCTGATCCCTGTATCGACCTCATCAAAAATCATGGTCGGTGTTGCGTGTTTGTCGCTGGTCAGTACCTGAATGGCAAGCCCGATACGAGACAGTTCACCGCCCGACACCACTTTCTCCAGCTTGTCTGCCGGCTGACCGGGGTTAGTGGATACCAGGAAAGTCACATCATCCAGTCCAGACGCTACAGGCGTTTTGTCTTCCTGATAATCGACAGCAATATCGATTACCGCATGAGGCATATTCATCTGACGGATTTGCCCCTGAATCGCTTCTGCCAGCTTAACCGAAGCAACCTGCCTTGATGCCGAAAGTGCCTCACAGGCCTGACGGTAAACTTCTTTTGCTTCAACGACCTCATGTTGTAAATCTTCAAGACGATTCTCATCCTGCTCCAGACCGGCAAATTCTGCAGCCAGTGCCTGATGATGCCCGTACAGTTCTTCAGGCATCACAGTATGCTTACGTGCCAGTTCCATGGCTTTGCTGTAACGGGATTCCACCTGTTGCAGCCGCAGAGGATCTATTTCAAGGTCATCGCAATAGCTGCGTAATTCTCTGGCCGCTTCTTCCACCTGAATAGAGGCATCGTTCAGCAAGGCAATAATCGGCGTCAGGGCGCTGTCGTGTTCTTCCAGCTCAGACAGACGGTCAAGACCATTTTGAATAATGGATAACGCATTACCCTCATCATTCTCATACAGGTTATAAAAACTCGTTTGCGCCTGTTCCAGTAATGTCTGGCCGTTACTCAACCTGCGGTGCTCAATTTCAAGCTCATTAAATTCGCCATCTTCAATGGCAAATTCATCCAGCTCCTGGACCTGGTAGGCCAGCAGTTGATGGCGGTCAGCACGCTGTTGTGCCTGTGTTTCCAGATTTTTCAGTTCCGATTGCTTCTGCTTCCACAAGCGGTAGTTATCTGACACGGCGCTCAGCAAGGCAGGATGCGCGGCATACTGATCCACCAGCTTTCGCTGGTAATCGTCTTTCAAAAGCTGAAGGTGCGTGTTCTGGCCATGGATAGCAATGAGGTACTGGCCGAACTGTTTCAGCTGTTGCAGCGATACCGGTGTGCCGTTAATGAACGCTTTCGATCTGCCTTCGCGGGAAATGACACGGCGTACAAAACAGCTGTCGTCATCTTCATCCAGCAATTCCTGCTCATCCAGCCAGGCCAGTGCCGCTTTATGGCCTTTCAGATTAAAATGGGCAACGATTTCAGCTTTAGGCGCGTCTTTACGCACCGCGCCGGCATCGGCCCGCTCACCCAGACAAAGGCTGAGTGCATCAATGGCAATAGACTTACCCGCACCGGTTTCACCGGTGATGGCCGTCATACCCGACTCAAGATTGACAGATAATTGCTTAACAACAGCGAAATTTTTGATCGACAGATTAACCAGCATGTGTTCACCGCAGTATGTTTATACAGTATGTGTAAATATATACAGTATTTTGGCTGTGTAAAGTGAAGTTTTTAAGGCGGCATGAAAATGTTGTTATCTACGGCCGTGTTTGAGGAGTTCTTGGCAGGTAGTTTGGTTTGGAGAAGGTTTTAAGTGATGCCTTTTACAGAAGTATCTGATTTTGTCGATGTTCGCTTAGAGCGAAATATAGTCATTTCATCCCTGAGAATTACACTTAGACAGTGGTTCAGGGTATGCGCTTATTGGTTACGAATATTGAGCGAAAATCATTAGGGAAGATGCGAATAAGTGCTGAATGTGAGATCATAGCTGCATAGTAAATCACAGCCATTACAGCCCATGAGCCAACAGTTAACTTTTGCCGATAGTGAGTTTTCTAGCAAACGTCGCCAGACGAGAAAAGAAATTTTCTTATCCAGAATGGATAACCTGCTGCCGTGGTCTCAACAGCTGGAAGTGATTGACCCCTTTTATCCTAAAGCAGGCAATGGTCGCCGTCCGTATGCGCTTGAGACCATGTTTCGCATTCATTGTATGCAGCAATGGTATAGCCTTGGTGATGAAGCAATGGAAGATGCGTTATATGAAATTGCTTCGATGCGTCAGTTTGCACAACTGTCGCTGGATAAAGCCATTCCTGACCGTACTACCATTATGAACTTCCGCCACTTGCTGGAAAAGCACAAGCTGACTCGCAAATTATTCAAAACCGTCAATCAATGGCTATCGGAGTGCGGTGTCATGATGACGCAGGGCACACTGGTGGACGCCACGATTATTAAAGCCCCCAGCTCCACTAAAAATAAAAAGAGTGAACGTGACCCGGATATGCATCAGACCAAGAAAGGTAATGAATGGCATTTCGGCATGAAAGCCCATATTGGTGTGGATGCCAAGAGTGGCCTCACCCATAAATTGGTAACCACCGCCGCCAATGAGCATGACCTGAATCAGATGAAGAACCTGTTGCATGGCGGTGAGGAGTTCATCTCTGGCGATGCTGGATATCAAGGCGCAGAAAAGCGGGAAGAACTTAAAGACACGGATGTTGAATGGCTAATTGCTGAGCGTCCCGGCAAAGTTCGGGCGCTGAAGAAGCATCCCCGCAAAAACAAAACGGCCATTAACATCGAATATTTAAAAGCCAGCATCCGGGCCAAGGTTGAGCACCCGTTTCGCATTATCAAATGTCAGTTTGGCTTTTTCAAAGCACGTTATAAAGGGCTGATGAAAAATGACTCACAGTTAGCCATGTTATTCACCTTGGCGAACCTGTTTAAAGTAGACCAAATGCTACGACGACAGCCAAGATTTGTCTGAAATCCGGGAATAGCCCGGAATAAGGTCGAAATCCGGCCTAAAATAGCGGTATATTGGCCTAAACTGCAAAATTAGAGTTTAAAAATTAGACAGGTGATGCTGCGGCTTAACTAAGCGTTAAACTGCGTATTTTGCTTTACTCAGCAAGGTTCATTGCGTTGACCGCTGCGGCCGTGTTTGTATAAGTCGTAGCGCTGATTGTTTTTAATATTGCTATGAACCTGTCTGCACCACTTCCTCTTGAGGACGACGGCATTGGTCTCCGCGTAGTCGTCTCTCATGAAGGTTTTGGTATGGCTTTCGGAGGCATTGTGGCAATTTTCGTTTCTGTACTGGCTTTTGTTTTCTCAGGTTTCTGTGCTGCTGTGGTAAGTTGCGAACACAAGTTGTCGTTAAAGTAATCGCCGCCTGATAGTGCAATGTTTCGCGGCCAAATTCGTGTAAGGTTTGTTTCATGAGTCTGGAAAGTCATTTCTGCTTACTGGCTGAATATAATCAGTGGATGAATTTAAAGGTTTATGAATCTGCTGGGCGTCTAAGCCGGGAAGATTTAACGGCAGATCGCGGTGCTTTTTTCAGATCTGTGCTGGGCACGCTTAATCATATTGTTGTCGCGGACATTATCTGGCTGAAACGATTTGCCACACACCCATCCTGTGAGTCTTTGCTGCTCGACATTGTTGACCTTCCGAAACCGGCAAGCCTTGATCACATTCTCTATGACGACTTTGAGGCATTATCTGAGCGCAGGTATTGGCTGGACGATCAGATAATCAAATGGACTGGTGCGTTGACCGCTGACGATCTGAATTTCGTGCTCAGCTATCGGAACACAAAAGGCATCGCTGCTAACAAGCGGTTTGCGAGTCTGCTTCTTCATTTCTTTAATCATCAAACCCATCACCGTGGTCAGGTATCTACTTTGCTATCGCAGGCGGGTGAGGATGTTGGGGTTACCGATTTACTTGCGCTGATCAAAGAAGAAATTTAACAGGGTTATTCTCAGGCATCCGCAAAAAGATATCTGATAAACACTATGGTCTGCAAAGCTAATCTGAATGAATTGCCAGGTGCGTTCAGAACCGGAAACTGGTAATTTGAAGCAGAGCGCGATGAATCAAAATTCACAGATGAAGGAACAAGGCAAATGCCATTCACGGAAGAAGAAAAAAGTTGTTTACTTGCAGTCAAAGGCGTAGGTCCAACAGTGCTGAAGCGCTTTGAGGAAGTTGGGCTGGATTCCTTTGAAAAACTCGCCAGCCACAATGCTTCAGAAGTCGTCGCACTGGTATCTTCCATGCTGCAATCGAGATGCTGGACGAATACTAAAGCGGTGGAGGCGGTGGATGCCGCAATCCAACAAGCAAGAACAGAAATCAGCAACTGAACGGTGTGGAAGCATGCCAGTATCAGATATCACTTTAATCACCCGGCCGCCCGACGCGAAAGCATTTGCTGTCTTGCGGGAGACTGCAGGGTGGAATAATCCTGCGGTGGCAGTCATTCAGAAGAGTATTGATAATTCATTGTTCTGGGTTTGTTTGTATTCAGAGGAAACGCTAATTGGCTGCGGGCGGCTGATTGGTGACGGGGCGATGTACTTTTACCTTCAGGATGTCATCGTGCATCCTGATTTTCAGGAACTCGGGCTCGGAGCCCGGATAATGGAATCAATAAACGGATACATTGCAGAACATTGCCAGGCCGGCTCAACAGCGGGCCTGTTAGCAGCAAAAAGAAAAGAAGGCTTTTACGCCAAATACGGCTTCACTGAGCGAAATGGTGAGCCGCTGGGACACGGAATGAGCCGTTTTATTACGGATTAAGATTTGAAAGCATCTACCCATTCAGAAACCTGAAGGAAAAGGAGAGAACAATGCTGTCAGCCGGATTTTTATTAACGTCTCTGGTCATGGTGCTGATGCCGGGCACGGGTGTGTTGTACACCGTGGCAACGGGCCTTTGCCATGGAAAAAGGGCGAGTTTCTTTGCTGCGCTGGGTTGTACGCTGGGGATTATTCCTGCGCTGCTGGCCAGTAGTTTCGGTCTGGCCGCTATTTTCCATGCCAGTGCGGTAGCTTTTTCGGTAGTGAAATATGCCGGGTGTGCTTATCTGTTGTATCTGGCCTGGCAAATGTGGCGCTCGTCCGGGCCACTGGCGGTGTCCGGTGAAGCGCAGGGTGAGGCAGGGTATGTAAGTTTCATGATAAAGGGATTTTTGCTGAATATCCTGAATCCGAAATTGTCTATTTTCTTTCTGGCATTTCTGCCTCAATTTATCACCGGCAGCGACAGTACCATTGCCGCCAGTATGTTACTTCACGGCTCCGTGTTTATGCTTATGACCTTTGCTGTTTTTCTGGTTTACGGCGGGTTATCCGGTTTATTCAGCGCCCGGGTTTTAAAGTCTGAGAAGGTGAGTGTTTTCATACAGAAATTCTTTGCCACCAGTTTTGCTGCGCTCGGGCTGAAACTGGCGTTCAGTGAGCAACGTTAAAGAAAGTGGCGTCGTCCCGTTACTGGAGTGAAGAAAATTCGTTCAACTTCGTATTTAATGCGCTTGTCGTACATTACCTTGCGCGAATATAGATTTAGTGTAACAAATAACATGATATGACCCTGGAAACTGCAACCGGATCAGGGGTAAAGTAAGCTTGTCCGCAGGGACGGATGCGTAAACTATCACACACCACATTTACCGTATCTTAATGGAGAAAAGAATGAAGCAACTGCTCAAGACCGGCCTGATGGCAGCAGTCGTGGTTACAAGCCTGACAACCGGCAGCGTTCTGGCTCAGGAAGCTGCAATGAACGAAAAACACGCGAAAGCGGCAACCAAGTACAGACATGCGCTTTACACACTGGTAGCCAGCAACATGGGGCCTTTGGGCGGCATGGCGAAAGGCGCTATCCCGTTTAATCAGGAAGTTATTGAGACCAATGCAATGCGTCTGGAACAACTGGCTGACATGATGGCAGATTACGTAAAGGTTGATACGCGCAAGTTTGATGTAGACACCGAAGCAAAAGATGAGATCTGGGAAAACTGGTCTGATTTTGAAGGCAAGATCAGCGCGCTGAAGTCTGCTGCTGCTAATTTACAGACTGTTGCTGCGGCAGGTGACGAAAGCAAATTCGCTCAGGCAATCGGTAAAGTAGGCGGTACCTGCAAGTCTTGCCACGACGATTACAAAGCTGATTAATCAATAAAAAACGGTACGGATTATCCGTAATGTTCATTTAATGGCCGCTTATAGCGGCCATTCGCGTTTTTAGACGTCGTATTCCGGCATGATATCGCAATTTACAAACCTCTGTTTGTAGAAAAATGGTTCTTTTCCTATGCTTAAGGGGGGTGATCGCCGCAGGAAAGATTTTTAGTGATTCATGAGAGGAATGCCGGTATATGGATGAGTCGTGGTTAACGGATGAAATAAGCCATGGAGGACGTTCCCGGATTTCGGACGTCCTGAATTCGCTTATTCAGAATACCGCCGCAGAGAACGCCTGTATTATTGTTGCCACAGTGGCAGAGCAGGAGCATGCAGCATCCTTACAGGGTAAAATTCTTTTCTGGCAAATGAATGACACCGCGTCATTACCCGTCGCTTGTGTACTGGAACAAACCGGCGCCTCTCCGTGTTTGCCCGTAAGCTTTAAAGATAAAACGACAAAAGCATTTTTCTCACTGGCGGTTCAGGTTGTTAAACACGACGACATTGCACTTTTTGTCGCCTGTTATTTTCCGCACCAGAAAGCATCAGACTACGATATGGCCTTTCTGGAGCTTAGTGGTGAGCGTGTGGGGTTGATTGCCGAATCGGCATCATTGCACCGTGAGGGCAGCCTGAAGTTACTTCACGACAGACTGTCGCTGTTTGATGAAGTCTCCGAGATGTCGTCTACCGGCGGCTGGGACTATGATGTACAAACCCAGCAAATACACTGGACTAATGAAACCTACCGGCTGTTCGATTTCGCCAGAGATACCCGCGTTACCCTGTACCGTATTCTTTCCTGTTTTCCCTCTGAAGCCAGACGAAAGCTGATTAAAGCCATACAGATGCTACTGGCCTCCGGAGTGAGTTATCAGTTTGAACTGCCTGTGATCACCCGCAAAAAACATAAACGTTGGGTGAAATTGTCTGGCAAGGCCAGAAAGCAGAACGGTGAAATCGTGAAGATTTTCGGCTCTGTTCAGGACATTACTGAGCACAAGCGCCTGTCGGAAACAGAACAGAATTACATCGAATACTTAAACACGATTCTGGACAGCATGAATGATGCGGTACTGACCGTTGATGAGCTGGGCACCATCATTACTGCCAACCAGACCGTTGAAATTCTCTTTGGTTACGAGCCTGAGCAGGTTATCGGTGAAGACATTTCCTATTTACTGCCTGGGCCGCCTGATGATGAGCAGATTGAGTTTGTCCGTCAGCACTTGCGGCCGGGGCTTGGCGCTATTTTTGGTAAAGAGTTGTCGGCGAAGCACCGTCAGGGCAAAACCTTTCCTATTGAAGTGTCGGTGTCTGAAGTTGAGCAGGTAAGTCAGTCGCAGTTCGTTTGCGTGATCCGCGATATTACCGAGCGTAAACAGGCGGTGGACAGCATCTATCAAATCGCCTTTTTTGATGAGGTTACCCATCTGCCTAATATCAAATCCTTCGAAAAGGATTTACGCCGTCTGATCATCGCCGCGAAAACCACTAAACGGCAAATGTACTGCTGTATGCTGGATATCGATAATTTTGCCCAGTTTAATTTGTCATTCGGCAAAGAGACCGGTGATTACATTTTGCGAATTTTCGCCGGACGTATCAAAAAAGCCATTTCCTCCCGTTTTCAGGTATACAGCGGACTGGGGGATAAATTTTATATTCTGTTTAAAGAACCCTTTGATGAGTCAAAAGATGCTGCCACCATGGATCTGATTGATTCTATAGAATGGGGCGTGCACAGTGAGTTAGGCAAAGAGTTTACCCTTCATGGTCATTCACAACTGGTATCAACCTCGCTGGCATCGACCTATGTTCACGCGCAGGATGCCAGCTATGAGAAAATTACCGGTATTCTGGATTTCGGTACGAGGCAGGCCAAGAAGCAGGGACCGGGCGGCCGTGTCACCCTGGAGCGTAACGAGTTTAATGCCTACGACAGACACAATTACATCAGTCAGAGTTTTGCTCATGCTCTGGAATACAACGAATTCTATTTAGTGCTGCAACCCCAGTACGACAAGCACGGTCGTATTTTGTCTTCTGAAGCACTGCTGCGCTGGAATGAGAAACGGCTGGGCTTCATCAGTCCCGGTGAATTCATCCCCATTGCTGAGGAAAGTGATGCCGTAGTGGATATTGGTTACTGGGTAATAAACGAAGCCTGCCGCCTGCTGTCAGAAATGAAATCTCAGGGGCTGGAAACGACCCTTTCTGTGAATATCAGTGGCAGGCATATTGCCCGTGCTGATTTTTCTGACCGGCTGCTGGAAACGATTTCAGAGTGGCAGATTAACCCGGAACAGCTGGTGCTGGAGATCACGGAAACCACACTGGTTACTACCATTGATCTGGTGCGAAAACGCATCGAGCGGTTGTCACAACTCGGCTTTGCTTTCTCCATTGACGACTTTGGTACCGGCTACTCCAGCCTGAGTTACCTTAAAGAACTACCCATTACTGAATTGAAAATCGACCGTTATTTTGTTGATGAAATCAATTTTGAAAGTGATGACGTGCCCATCGTAAATACCATCATTGAAATGGCCAGTGCCATGGGCGTGAGAACGGTAGCGGAAGGGATTGAGAACGAAATTCAGATCCAGTACCTCACCCGCCGGGGCTGCGATATCTTCCAGGGTTTTTATCTGTCCAAACCGGTGGAAGAAGAAACCTGGCGTAACCTGCTTTTTACCTGTGCAAAAGGAAAAATTGCCCGCCTTGTGAACTGATTCTCTGTCAGCACAAGGCAAAAATTTGCGACCCAAGTCTTATGCGGTTTTTTGTTGTTTTTATATTAATGTAAATCAAGTTAAAAGTTTTCATTAATGGTTACATTAATTGTACCGGAACAACATTCGCGAGGCCGTTATGTCGTACACCACAGAATATCAGAGGGCAATTGAATCACCGGAAGCATTCTGGAAAGAAAAGGCGCAGGCGCTGCCCTGGTCCCGTTTTCCTGAAACCATTTTGTCGAAAGACGACAACGACATTTATCGCTGGTTTGCTGACGGGGAAATGAATACCTGCTACATGGCGCTGGATCATCATGTTGAAAACGGCAGGGGTGACCAGCCTGCGCTTATCTATGATTCACCGGTTACGGGAAAGAAGGCAACGTATACCTACCGCAAGTTGCATGAAGAAGTCGCAAAATTCGCCTCTGTGCTGGCCGGTAAAGGTGTAGAGAAGGGCGACAGGGTTGTTATCTACATGCCGATGATCCCGCAGGCTGTCATTGCTATGCTGGCATCGGCACGACTCGGTGCTGTTCATTCGGTGGTTTTCGGAGGCTTCGCCCCCCACGAGCTGGCTGTGCGCATTGAGGATGCATCGCCTAAGGTGCTGGTGACAGCCTCCTGCGGCATTGAGGTGACGAAAGTGATCCCCTACAAGCCGCTGGTCGACGAGGCAATCAGTCTGTCGGCGCACAAACCGGATTCGGTTATTGTTTTTCAGCGTCCTGAGCAAATGGCAGAACTCAGCGCAGACGACACAGACTGGGATACCGCAATGGCAACAGCCACACCTGCGCCCTGTACAGTGGTGCAGGCAACGGATCCTCTCTATATTCTTTATACCTCGGGCACCACGGGAAAACCAAAAGGGGTTGTGCGGGATAACGGTGGTCATGCTGTCGCGCTGAAGTATTCCATGCACACTATTTACAATATGTCACCGGGTGAGGTGTTCTGGGCGGCATCGGATGTTGGCTGGGTAGTCGGACATTCCTATATCGTTTACGGACCGCTTTTGCATGGGTGTACTACGGTTGTGTATGAAGGCAAACCGGTAAAAACGCCGGATGCAGGCGCGTTCTGGCGCATGACGGAAGAATATAAAATTAAGGCGCTGTTTGCTGCCCCGACGGCGTTCCGCGCAATTCGCAAAGAAGATCCTGATGCAAAGTTAGTCGAAAAATATGACATCAGCTCACTGAAGACGATTTTCATGGCCGGGGAACGGCTCGACCCGCCCACCTATCTCTGGACCGTTGATAAAACCGGCAAACCGGTGATCGATCACTGGTGGCAAACTGAAACCGGATGGGCCATTTGTGCTAATCCCGCAGGACTTGAAGACTTACCGGTTAAACCGGGTTCCTCAACCGTTCCGGTGCCGGGCTTTAATGTGCAAGTGCTGGATCACACCGGTAAACCTTTACCGGCGGGAGAGCAGGGCGCAATTGCGATAAAGCTGCCGATGCCGCCGGGTTGTCTGCCGACTATCTGGGGTGATTGTGAACGGTTCAAACATGCCTATCTGGAAGCTTATCCGGATTATTACACCTCAGGTGACGGCGGTTTTAAAGACGACGACGGCTATGTTTTTATTATGGGGCGTACTGATGATGTGATTAATGTAGCCGGTCACCGTTTATCTACCGGTGAAATGGAAGAAATTGTGGCGGCGCATCAGGCAGTGGCAGAATGCAGTGTGATAGGCGTTCATGACAGTTTAAAAGGGCAGGTGCCGGTGGGTTTAGTGCTGCTGAAAGATGGTGTGGATATTGACGAAGACACCCTGCAACAGGAGCTGGTGGCGATGATCAGAAAGGAAATCGGTCCGCTGGCCTGTTTTCATCGTGCGGTGGTGGTGCCCCGGTTACCTAAAACCCGGTCGGGAAAAATTTTACGTAAGCTGTTACGTCAGATTGCCGCCAACCATGAAGTGGCAGTACCATCTACCATTGATGACCCGGCCAGTGTGCCGGAAATTCAGGAAATAATGCAAAAACAGGGACTGGTAAAATCATAAGCAGGGGCTGGTAAAATAATAGCGCAGCTTTAGCGCTTACTGCATGAGAGATAAAACGACAAAGCCGCCTGTGAAGGCGGCTTTGTAACATCTGGCTGTGTAGCTGAGCCAAGTAAAAGATCAGTAGTAATATTCTTCTTCTGCTGCTTCAGGCGGCGCGATTTCTACTACGTAGTACACAATGCCGGCACTGATAAGCGCGACAACAACAGCAGCCAGCAGACGTGATGACGGGATCCCGGCTTTATTGGTGCTTTTCTTTCCGTGCACCATGGCCGGTGCCAGTTTTTGCTTTTTATACACGGCATAGAAACCAATCGCTGCAATATGAAGGGCAATGACTACCAGTAGAATATTGAATACGTTATTGTGCAAATAACTCATGGTTTTCAGCGTTGAGTCTTCTACTGCGGCGCGCCAGGGACCGTCAAGGAAAATGTCGTCAGTCATGAATAATCCGCTTACCGCCTGCACGGCAACCAGTGACAGCATGATGATAACAACCCAGCCGCCCAACGGGTTGTGACCTGCGTGTGCTTCTGAGTCCCGCTTAAATAAGGAGCCGGCATAACGTAATACAGCCCGGGGACCATAAATAAACTGGCTGAACTTTGCGTAATCCGAACCGGCAATCCCCCAGATGAGCCGGAAAATAATCAGCCCGAGCGTAAAGTAGCCCAGATAGAAGTGCCATTGCATGGCGTTGTCCATCAGTTCAGCGGTGACATATTGCCCGGCCAGGGAGAAAACGAGCAACCAGTGAAACAGTCGGGTAGGAATATCCCAGATCAGCTTTTTTTCCATGTTGAATCCTTTTCTGCAGAAGCACGATTATCGTAGCGGATAAAGTACGGTTTTATATTGATGCAACACAGTGTAAATGCAGATTTTCTGCGGGTAAATTGAAATGGCATGACTGCAGATGGTTATACCATATTCTACGCTAATTACCTGTGAGCATTTGAAAATTGTCTGCGCTCAGGCAAAATGCCGGAAAACAGACTGAGAATATCCTGATATGAAAGTAGCTATTTTAGGCGCCAACGGGCGTATGGGACGTGTGCTGATTGAAGCATTACGTGAAAATGACGATGCAGATTTATCTGTTGCCACGGTCCGTGATGACTCACCGTGGGTAGGCATCGATGTTGGCGAACTCGCCGGGATCGGTACGCAGGGCATTGCCTGCAGTGCGATTTCATCACTGAACCCTGACGATGTTGATGTGGTGATTGATTTTACCTTACCGGCCGCGTTCGACAGCAATCTGGCCTGGTGCACAGAGCACAAAAAGCCGGTTGTTATTGGTACCACAGGTTTGTCGCAGGACCAGTTAAAGGCGCTGGACGAAGCAGCAAAAACAATCCCGCTGGTTTTCGCAGCGAATTACAGCGTGGGCATAAACGTCATGCTGTCGCTGGTGAAGCAGGCGGCTAAAGCACTGGGCAATACAGCAGATATTGAGATCCTCGAAGCACATCACCGCTTTAAGCAGGATGCACCATCAGGCACGGCTATGGCCATCGGTGAAGCGATTGCGGATACTTTAGGGCGAAACTTGCAAGAATGTGCTGTTTACGGTCGTGAAGGGAAAGAACCGCCCCGTGAACATCAAACTATCGGTTTTGCCACCGTAAGGGCCGGTGATATTGTGGGAGAACACACCGCGTTGTTTGCTGATCTGGGCGAGCGTCTGGAAATTACACACAAGGCATCCAGTCGTTTAACCTTCGCCAAAGGCGCAGTACATGCGGCTTTGTGGCTGTCGGGTAAGCAAAATGGACGATATGGCATGAATGATGTCATTGGACTGGCGTAATTATTCATCAGATAAATAGGCTTTTCTGAGGTTAGACGCTGAAAAATCAGTTAATGAGGTGTTTTTCATATTTTTCTAAATTTGAATTAGACCTTTGCTGATAACTCCTATATAATACTTGGAATTTGCCAAAATTTAGCGTTCCGGCCTGTCCGGGTCGCGTTTTATTAGCTGCAAAGTATCGTAAACGGGAAGTAAAATTATTGTTACCTCCCGTTTTTTGTGGGGTTTATTCATGCCACTGAATAAACCGTCGGTTATCCTTAATCTGGAGGTTGACTTGGCTAATTCTGCCCTTTTGGTGTTAGAGGATGGTTCAGTTTTTAAAGGTACGGCAATTGGTGCCACTGGTTCTGCCGTTGGGGAAGTTGTTTTTAATACTTCCATGACAGGCTATCAGGAAATCATCACCGACCCGTCATACGCTGAACAAATCATTACACTTACTTACCCCCATATCGGTAATACCGGTACCAATTCTGAAGACGTCGAAGCAGACAAAATCTGGTCTAAAGGTCTAATCATTCGTGACCTTCCCCTCGTAGCCAGTAATTTTCGAAACCAACAAACATTATCTGAATACCTCGAAGCCAAAGGCGTGGTAGGTATTGCGGATATCGATACCCGTCGTTTAACACGTATCCTTCGTGACAAAGGTGCGCAGAACGGTTGTATCATCTGCGGTGACGATTTAGATGAAGCCAAAGCATTAGACGCTGCTAAGGGGTTCCCGGGCTTAAAAGGCATGGACTTGGCCAAAGTAGTTAGCACTAAGGAAGTGAAAACCTGGACCAAAGGCACGTGGGTGCTGGGTGAAGGTTATGTAACGCCAGCTGAAGCGAAATACCATGTTGTTGCATACGACTACGGCGTGAAGAACAACATCTTACGTATGTTGGCTGACCGTGGCTGTAAAGTGACACTGGTGCCGGCGCAAACGCCTGCTGCTGACGTACTGGCTCTGAATCCGGATGGTGTGTTTTTATCAAATGGCCCCGGCGACCCTGAGCCGTGTGACTACGCCATTGAAGCGATTAAAACCATTCTTGAAAAAGACATTCCGGTATTCGGTATCTGTCTGGGGCATCAGCTGCTGGCACTGGCCAGCGGTGCAAAAACGGTGAAAATGAAGTTTGGTCACCACGGTGCCAACCACCCGGTTAAAGACCTTAAGAAAGGCACAGTGATGATCACCAGTCAGAACCACGGTTTTGCTGTGGATGAATCCTCTCTGCCAGATAATCTTGAAGTCACACACGTCTCATTGTTCGATAAATCGCTGCAGGGTATTCATCGTACCGACAAGCCAGCGTTCAGCTTCCAGGGCCACCCTGAAGCGAGTCCTGGTCCGCACGAAGCTGCAGACCTGTTCGATCATTTCATCGAACTCATTGAACAAGCGAAACAGTAGGAATTAGCCGCAATGCCAAAACGTACCGACATAAAAAGTATTCTGATTCTGGGTGCCGGCCCTATCGTTATCGGCCAGGCCTGTGAATTTGACTATTCCGGCGCACAAGCCTGTAAGGCACTGCGCGAAGAGGGTTACCGCGTCATTCTGGTAAACTCTAACCCTGCGACTATCATGACTGACCCTGAAATGGCTGATGCAACCTACATCGAGCCGATTCACTGGGAAGTGGTACGCAAAATCATCGAAAAAGAACGTCCTGATGTGGTACTGCCTACCATGGGCGGCCAGACTGCACTGAACTGTGCGCTGGATCTTGAGCGTGAAGGCGTACTGAAAGAGTTCAATGTAGAACTGATTGGTGCAACGGCAGACGCTATCGATAAAGCGGAAGACCGTGAGCGCTTCGATCAAGCGATGAAATCTATCGGTCTGGAATGCCCTCGTGCTGAAATTGCTCACTCTATGGAGCAGGCCCACGATGTACTCAGCCGCATTGGTTTCCCTTGTATCATCCGTCCGTCGTTCACCATGGGTGGAACAGGTGGTGGTATTGCGTACAACATTGACGAGTTCAATGAAATCTGTACCCGCGGTCTTGACCTTTCTCCTACCAATGAACTGCTTATCGACGAGTCGCTGATTGGCTGGAAAGAGTACGAGATGGAAGTGGTTCGCGATAAAAACGATAACTGCATTATCGTTTGTACTATCGAAAACTTCGATGCCATGGGTGTTCACACCGGTGACTCTATCACTGTTGCACCGGCACAAACGCTGACCGACAAAGAATTCCAGATTATGCGTAACGCGGCCATGGCCGTACTGCGCGAAATTGGTGTTGAAACCGGAGGGTCAAACGTACAGTTCGGTGTGGATCCGAAGACTGGCCGTATGGTTATCATCGAGATGAACCCGCGCGTATCACGTTCTTCAGCATTGGCATCAAAAGCAACCGGCTTCCCGATTGCGAAAGTGGCTGCCAAGCTGGCTGTGGGGTATACCCTGGACGAACTGGCTAACGATATTACCGGTGGTCTGACGCCGGCCTCTTTCGAGCCGTCTATCGACTACGTTGTGACTAAGATTCCCCGCTTTAACTTCGAAAAATTTGCCGGTGCGAACGACCGTCTGACCACACAGATGAAGTCTGTGGGTGAAGTGATGGCGATTGGCCGTAATCAGCAAGAATCATTGCAAAAAGCATTACGTGGTCTGGAAGTGGGCGCTACGGGTCTGAACCCGATTCTGGACCCGCAGGACGACGAAGCCATGAGCAAACTGAAGTACGAACTTCAGAATCCCGGCGCTGAGCGTATCTGGTACATCGGTGATGCTTTCCGTATGGGGATGAGCGTTGACGAAGTGTTCTCTTACACCAACGTTGACCGCTGGTATCTGGTACAGCTAGAAGAACTGATTAAACTGGAAAACCAGGTGGCAGAGCAGGGTGTAAGCGCGCTGACTGAAGATTTCACCCGCGCGCTGAAGCGTAAAGGTTTCTCTGATGCCCGTCTGGCTGAGCTGACTAACGTTGCGGAAAGCGATATCCGCGACATCCGCCGTGGCTTCGGTATCTCTCCGGTGTATAAGCGTGTTGACACCTGTGCTGCTGAATTCTCAACCAGCACCGCGTACATGTACTCCACATACGACGAAGAATGTGAAGCTGCACCGACGGATAAAGATAAAATCATGGTACTGGGCGGTGGTCCTAACCGTATCGGTCAGGGTATCGAATTCGATTACTGCTGTGTGCACGCTGCGCTGTCTATGCGTGAAGACGGCTACGAGACCATCATGGTTAACTGTAACCCTGAAACGGTTTCTACCGACTACGACACATCAGATCGTCTGTACTTCGAACCGGTAACGTTAGAAGACGTGCTGGAAATCGTTGCAAAAGAACAGCCTAAAGGTGTGATTGTTCAGTACGGTGGTCAGACACCACTGAAACTGGCCCGTGCCCTTGAAGCGAACGGTGTACCAATTATCGGTACGTCTCCGGAAGCTATTGACCGTGCAGAAGACCGTGAGCGCTTCCAGCACATGGTGAACAAGCTGGGTCTTAAGCAGCCGGCTAACGCAACGGTTACCAACATTGAACAGGCTCTGGCCCGTGCAGAAGAAATCGGCTTCCCGCTGGTTGTTCGTCCTTCATACGTTCTGGGTGGGCGTGCGATGGAAATCGTGTACGACCTGAAAGATCTGAAACGTTACCTGAACGAAGCGGTTAAAGTGTCTAACGACGCCCCTGTACTGCTGGACCGTTTTCTTGACGACGCGATTGAAGTCGACATCGACGCTATCTGTGACGGCACTGAAGTGGTTATCGGCGGCATCATGGAGCATATTGAACAAGCCGGTGTTCACTCTGGTGACTCTGCCTGTTCACTACCTTCACACTCTCTGCCAAAAGATATTCAGGACACCATGCGTAAGCAGGTTCGTGATATGGCGTTAGAGCTGGGTGTTGTGGGTCTGATGAATACACAGTTTGCTGTCAAAGACGGCGAAGTTTACCTGATTGAAGTGAACCCCCGAGCTGCCCGTACCGTACCTTTCGTATCTAAAGCGACAGGTGTACCGCTGGCGAAGGTTGCTGCCCGCTGTATGGCCGGTCAGTCACTGCAGTCTCAGGGTGTGACGGAAGAAATCATTCCGCCGTTCTACTCTGTAAAAGAAGTGGTACTGCCATTTGCTAAGTTCCAGGGTGTTGACCCGCTGTTAGGCCCTGAAATGCGCTCTACCGGTGAGGTTATGGGTGTGGGTGATACCTTCGAAGAAGCGTATGCTAAAGCCAACCTGGGTGCCAGTGCGCCGCTGCCAAGAGAAGGCAAAGCGTTACTGTCTGTACGTAACAATGACAAAGCCCGTGTTGTCGACCTTGCCAAAGCAATGATCGAAGCCGGCTTTAAGATTGAAGCGACCAGCGGTACTGCGAAGAGCCTGATTGATGCGGGTGTTGAATGTACTGTAGTAAATAAGGTGTCTGAAGGACGTCCTAACATCGTTGATTCAATTAAAAACGGTGAATACAGCTATATCATCAACACCACGGAAGGCCGCCAGGCAATCACGGATTCTGTATACATTCGACGTGAAGCGTTAGTGAATAAAATCACTTACACCACAACAATGAATGCAGCATTCGCTACGATTCGTGCAAAATCTGCTGATGACCGTAACAAGGTTTCATCAGTGCAGGAACTGCATGCCCGTATTAATGCCTGATGACAGTTGTGTGAAATTGCGCTATTCTGCGCAATCAATATTTTAGAAAAGTGCGCCGGTTGGCGCACTTTTTTTAACTCAGCGATCAAAAGGTCAGCAGACCAGTCAAAATAAGTGAGAAACACCATGAGTCAGTATCCGATGACCGCTCGTGGCGCAGAGTTATTGCGCAAAGAATTAAATGAATTAAAAACAGTGACCCGCCCGCGAATTATCGCTTCTATTGCTGAAGCACGTGAGCACGGCGACCTGAAAGAGAATGCCGAGTATCATGCTGCGCGCGAAGAGCAGAGTTTCTGTGAAGGTCGTATTCAGGACATCGAAGGAAAGTTATCTAACGCGCAAATCATCGATGTTACCAAAATGGATAATACCGGTAAGGTCATTTTTGGTACTACAGTTACCATTATGAATCTGGAAACTGATGCTGAAACCACTTACCGCATCGTGGGTGATGATGAAGCTGATATCAAAAATAACCTGATTTCAGTGAATTCTCCTATCGCCCGTGGTCTTATCGGTAAAGAACTGGATGATGTGGTAAATATCCAGACACCGGCAGGCACTGTCGAGTTTGAAATCACCGAAGTGGAATATATCTGATATTGATGGCGGAAAGTCTCTGGCTTTCCGCTTCCTTTAACCAACGCCCTCAGCGGATAAAGCCGCAACGGCAAATGATGTGTAGTACGGTACCGTTCGTGAAACATTCATTATTACTTTTAGTCCTGATATTACTCAGTGGCTGCTCACGGATGGTAGCAGAGCGCATCGAATCACCCGCGCAATTAATTCACTACGAACAGGCCACACTGGACCAGATGTATGCCCAATGGGGCGTGGTTGAGAAGCAGTGGTGTAGTGAGCGCTCATCCTATTGTATTCCTTATAAAGATGGCGGTGCTGTTACCCGTCAGCTTCCCAGTATGTCTTTTACCGTATCGCGGGATTTTGGTAACCAGTTCAGCTTTTTGAAGGAAGTGACGATTACTCCCCGTGATGTCGGGCAATTTTCCGGCACCGTTGTTTTACTTCACGGTTACGGCGCAAAAAAAGAAAGCTGGATGAGTACCGGTTTCTATTTTCAGGCATTGGGATTCCGCGTCATTGAACCTGATTTAATGGGGCAGGGCGAGTCCTCTGCACCACTGGGGTTTGGTGTGCGTGATGCAGACTTACTTGCCGAGTTTATCGACCACACCGTGGATATCACTGAAGAGCCTGTTTATCTCGTTGGTCACTCCATGGGCGCTTTAGCTGCGGTGAAAACAGCCAGAAAGCTGGAGTCCGTGGCCGGACTGGTATTACTGGCCCCTATGGACCGGTTTGACCGCGCTACCATTGGTGTCGCCCATACATTTAAACCCCGTTTAAGCAAGCTGGTACCAGATTCATCTATTCGTGCCGGCGCAGAACTGGCGCTGAAACGGGCAGGGCTCTCTGTTGAGCAGACAGATATGTTTGCAGATTTACCTGCGCTGAATGTGCCTATTCTCACCTACGGTTCAGATCAGGATCTCGTTAGTAACATTCGCCGTGTCAACGGCTGGTCAAAGCTGGCAAACGTTACCCGAATCGTAAACGATGACGAAACGCATATGTCAGTCATCGGGATCAGCGATACCGAACATCAGGTGTTGATGAACTGGCTGGAGCATGCGGGTAATCACCGGCCTGCACTGTCTGCTGCACGCATCGCTCAGTAAAACTGTCGTTTATTCTCTTTCTGTGCAGGCTTTCCCTGCCTGCACTCGTCGTCTTTTCTTCATTTAAAAAGCCTTTTTACGCTTTATTTACGATATAATGCATCGATGTGGCGCAAATGGAGATGCAGAACAAATAATTACGGAAAAATAAAAGGTTTATGCCGGTGTGGAAATCACACCTTACTATGAGTTTTCTGATAAACGACGTTGTCTCAGGACTGCAGGGTTTATGAGAGAGTTTCATCCTTTTGCGCACTGGTAAGGAAGTATTGCTTTAGATGTCTGCCAGACGGAGAACCAGTCGTGCGCGACACCATCCGTATAATTATAAGTTTGTCTTTCCTGATTTCAGGAAGCGTTAATGCGTTGTCTTACACCAGTCTTGACAGTTGTCTTGCCAGTGCTGTGGACTGTAAAAATGAAACCCGTCAGTTACTGAAAAATACTGCTGCCGGAAGCCGGGACTGGTACATGTTGATGTACTACAACCTGTCTGCACGGTGGGATTTGGATAACCTGTCTCTGACCCGTCAGGAACTCAGCGGTTATGCTGACATGACGGATGCCCCTGATGTCTTCAAAATTGTGGTTTACACCATTTATGCCAAGAAGCTGTTAAGTAGCGGTGAGACAGAGCAGGGAACAGAATACGCTCATCTTGCCCGCGATTTAATTATGCGTTCGGCAGAGTATGCCCCTGATCCACGGCGTCTTGCAGAACTCATTATTCTTCACAACTACCTCAAAGATTATGACGCTGCCAGCGAGCTGGCTGACTGGGCGGTAAGGCGTACTGAAAATATTCGTAATCCTGATGCTAAAGCGCCTTTGCATATGGCAATCGCACACGTAGCATTATTTATAAAGGATTACGACAAAGCACTGCAATTCTACGGCTATGTGGCCGAAGCGCATGAGCATAAGAATGAGCCGCTACAGCTTTCTAATGCTTACAGTAGTCTGGGTGTTGTCTATCTGCACAAAGAAGAATATAAGCAGGCCCGATATTATTTGAAGCAGGCGGGTCATGCCCTTGACCAGGCGCTGGGTACGTATGAAACGGGCGATAAAACTTATATCCGGCTGAGACTGGCGGAATTGGACTTTATCGAAGATAAGAAAGAGGCTGCTATCGCCGCGCTGACTAAGATAGATCCCGGTAAAGTGCATAAACATCATATGCCACTTTACCGGAAATTACAGACACAAGCCGGTCAGTCTCCGCCGCCGATGGAAATGCGCTGAGGCTTTTTCGCTTCCGGGATAAGACGTTGTAAATCAATATGCAGCAGGCCGAGTTCCATATCGGCCGCAATCACTTTTACGTTGTCACCCAACTGGAACTTACGTTCAAAACCCCGCTCAGAAATGCCCTTGTGCAGGAACTTGCGCTCTGCCTGTTTAGGGTCTGCCAGCTTTTTACCGGCAATCCGTAAGGTATTGTCCTGCACTTCCACAATCACGTCCTGCTGACTGAAACCCGCTACAGCCATGGTGATGCGGTACTTAAACTCGTCAATCAGTTCAATGTTGTACGGCGGATAGCTGCTCTGCTTTTCTGCGCGGTTTGCAGCTTCAATTAATGTAGCCAGATGGTCTGAGCCGATAAAAGAGCGGTAAAGGGGAGTTAAGTCGATAGTAGGCATACCTGTCCTGTTAAGCAAAAGGCGTGAGTTCCCGTAACGGGCAACATAAAAGGCCGGCCTCTTATTTAAGCACCAGCCTGTAAAGGTTTGATTATGTCAGAAAGCGGCACCGGCGGCGAGTGGGATAGTTGCCGCTGGTATGGAGGGTTACATCGCGAGGGATTTGACGATTTGTCCGTCTTTGACCACCAGGCCTACATCTTCCATCAGCGCCATATCATCAAGAGGGTTGCCTTTTACTGCAATGACGTCGGCTTTCCGGCCCGCTTCAATGCTGCCAAGTGATTCCTGTTGTTTCAGTAATGTCGCCGAATTAATGGTGGCAGCCTGAATGGCCTGCATGGGTGTCATACCCCAGGTCACCATGCGGGCGAACTGTTTGCCATTGTCCCCGTGAGGGTAAACACCGGCATCCGAACCGAATACCATGTTGACGCCGGCCTTCACCGCCTTACGGAAATTTTCCCGTTGTTTGGTGCCTACAATGCGTTCTTTTGCGAGGCTTTCCGGCAGAATACCTGCCTTTTCACCTTCTCCGAGAATGTATTCTGTGACGTACACGTCCATGGAAAAGTACGTGCCGTGCTTTTTCGCCAGTTCGATGGCTTCATCATCCAGCAAACTGACATGTTCTACAGAGTCCACACCGGAACGGATTGCCGCTTTTATGCCGCTGGTGCCGTGAGCGTGCGTGGCCACGGTGAGGCCGCGTAAATGGGCTTCTTCAATCAGTGCCTGCATTTCTTCTTCGGTGTACTGCCGGGCACCGACTTTTGTACCTTTAGATAAAACACCACCGGTGGCGCAGAACTTAATAACGGTAGCGCCGTATTTGATGTTTTCACGTACTTTCTTGCGTACTTCCCACGGACCATCAGCAACGCCTTCGCTTTTATCGTGATAGCCATAGGGGAGAAGATTATTGTCGCAATGACCTCCGGTCACACCCAGTGAAGGGCCGGCCACAAACATGCGCGGTCCCTGAACATCACCGTCATTGATGGCATCACGCAGCGCCACATCGGTAAAACCCGGTGCGCCAACGTTCCTGACAGTGGTGAAACCCGCCATCAGCGTATCTTTAGCATGCTTTACACCCGTGATAGCAGCACGGGGAACGGAAACAGACAGTGATGAGTAACCGTGTTTCGTGGGGTCGCTGGTCAGATGAACGTGCATGTCCATCAAACCCGGCATTAATGTGTAATCACCCAGCGCCATGACTTCAGCATTGTCCGGTATGGCAATTTTTTTGCTGTGGCCGGCCTGAACAATCACATCATCTTCGATAATCACCACGGCGGATTCGATAACCTTACCGGCTTTCACATCGACCATGCGATCTGCGGTAATAACAAGGGGATTAGCCAGCGTAAATAAACTGGTAAGCGCCAGCGAACCGGCCATCATGTATGTGTGTATTCTTTTGATTTTCATTGGCATTTCCGGAACTGTCCTGTCAACAGCCATACTTTACCCGATCAGCGGGAAATTTGGCTGACAATCATCGCAAAAAAGAGGAAGAAGAACGCGTACTTGTGCCTCAGAAAAGCACTAGCACGCTGCTAGAAGGGTTAATGTGTGCGTCTGAGATACAGCGCAACACAAAGCAGTAGACCGCTGACAAACCATACCGGTATATCTCCGGCTCGGTTGTAGGGGGTAAGACCATGTTTAGCTGCGACGTCAGACACCAGGCTGCCAGCTTCAAACTGTGGAAGAACAGAGGTCACATCGCCCTTTTCATTAATAAACGCGGTAATACCATTGTTGGTTGCCCGCAGTACCGGCCGGCCGGTTTCAACTGCCCGCATACGGGCAATATCCAGATGTTGTGCCGGACCGTGGGAGTGACCAAACCAGGCGTCATTACTTACCGTGATGATCATGTCTGTATCGCTGTGAACATTGGCCGAAACCTGACGGGGAAAAGCTATTTCGAAGCAAATTGCCGGTGCCAGGCGGATCCCGTTGGCTATCAGGTTTGTTTGTTCAAAGTCTCCGCGGGAAAATGAAGACATAGGTAAATCAAACAACGGGGCCAGCGGTCTTAAAATGTCTTCAAAAGGCACAAATTCACCGATGGGAAGCAGGTGATGCTTGGCATACCGGTTGGCATGGAAATAATGGTAACGGGCCTGCGTATCGTCCGGTGTTTTGCGGCCAAGCACCAGTAGATTATTCCATGCTTCTTCAGACTCCCAGTTGTAATTAACAATGCCGGTAATGAGTGCCGTGTCAGTGCTTACCGCCTGGCGGTCCATGGCTTGCAGAAAGTCTGTCGCCATCAGTTCCAGTTTGGGGACAGCAGCTTCAGGCCATATCACCAGATCGTTGTCCCACAACGGCGTGGTTAAACCACGGTATTTTTCCATGGTGGGAATATCCTGCTCCGGTACCCAGCGCAGTGACTGGGCAATATTTCCCTGTACCATGGCAACAGAGTGTACGCCGGCAGTTTCCACCCAGTTAACTTTCTTCAGCAGCCAGCCTGATACCAGGCTAACTGTAAAAATAACCGCTATCGCCGGCCATTGGGTTCTGACTTTGAATACTGCCAGTGCTGCTGCGAGGGCAATAATAATCGCTGTAATGCCGGTTTCACCGGCTACCGGCGCCCAGCCTGCCAGCGGACTGTTGATTTGGCTGTAGCCCACCGATAACCAGGGGAATCCACTCAGCATCCAGCTTCTCAGCCATTCAGCAACGACCCAGAGAAATGGCAGGGCAAGCGGCCATAACCTGGCAGGAAACCAGCGTCTTGCAGCCCAGAGCCCAATGGCAGGATACAATGCAAGATACCCGCACAGGATGAGCATGAGTCCTACTGACAACACCACAGGCAAGCCGCCAAAATCAGCAATACTGACATGCACCCAGCTGATGCCGGCACCAAACCAGCCCAGACCGAATAACCAGCCGGTTAAGAAGGGATGTTGCGTTTTTACCAGTTGGCGGATCGCCAGGGCCAGCGCCACGAACGTGACAGGCCAGAGCGAAAACGGGGCATAGGCAAAGGTTAAACTGGCACCGCTAAACAGTGCCAACAGATAGGGAATAAACGCTTTCAGGGGAGATTACTCCATGGAGGGTACGGTAACCTTGAGCTGCACCAGACGGCGCTTGTCGGAGTTGGTAATTTTGAAGTGAATATCGCTGACGGTAATTTCGTCACCGGTTTCCGGCATGTGCCCGAATGCTTTCAGGACAATACCGCCAATCGTATCCGCTTCTTCTTCATCGAATGTGGTTTTGAAAAACTCATTGAAGTCATCCACCGGCGTTAATGCTTTAACGGTATAGGTAGATTTATTCAGTGGTTTAATGTCGTCTGTACCGTTTTCGTCGATGTCATACTCATCTTCAATTTCACCGACAATCAGTTCCAGAATGTCTTCAATGGTAACCAGGCCGGATACACCACCATATTCGTCCACAACAATAGCCATGTGGTAGCGTTGCTGGCGGAATTCTTTGAGCAGTACGTCCACCCGTTTACTTTCCGGCACAATGACCGCCGGACGAAGTACATCTTTTAACTCGAAGGCCTTATCCGGACTGAATGCATAGCTGAGCAGATCTTTTGCCAGTAATATGCCTTCGATATGGTCTTTGTCTTCGCTGATAACAGGAAAGCGGGAGTGGGCTGTGTCCAGAATTTTAGGCAGAAACTCTTCTACCTTCTGGTCGATATCAATAGTAGTCATTTGCGTTCTGGGGATCATGATATCCCGTACGCGCATTTCGTTGACACCGATAACGCCTTCAATCATTTCTCTGGTCTGGGGGTCAATCAGTTCCCGTTGTTCGGCTTCTGTAATAACGCCAACCAGATCTTCCTTACTTCTCGGCTCGCCGGAAAATGTCAGTCTTAATTTATCTAACCAACTTTTGTTCGTCGAGCCGTTGGTAGAGTGAGGGCTGTCTTCGCTCATAATCGTCTTTTGTAGTGTGTGAAATATAAAAGTTAAAGATCCCGGTAAGGATCGTCAATGGATAATTGCGCTAAAATCTCAATTTCCAGAGATTCCATTTCTTCGGCTTCATCATCATCGATGTGGTCGTAGCCTATCAGATGCAGAATACCGTGCACCACCATGTGGGCATAATGGTTGGCTACCGGCTTATGCTGCTCTTTCGCTTCACGGCTGATAACCGGCGCACAAATGACCAGGTCACCGAGCAGATTCAGCGGTACACCCGGCGGGCATTCAAAGGGAAATGACAGTACGTTGGTCGGCTTATCTTTACCGCGGTAATCTCTGTTGAGGGCTTGTGATTCTTCTTCATCTACAAAGCGGATGGTCAGTTCTTTGTCGCTGATATCCAGTAGAGAGAAGATAGTGTTAGCCCAGAGAGAAAGTTGAACTTCTGTTGGAATGTGCGCCGAAACGGAGTCCTCCGGCGCATAAGCTTGCTGAAAATCGATGACTGCCGTCACGGCTTGTCCTTACTGTCGTCACCGGCATTTTGCTGCTTTTCCTGTTCGGCGGCAGCACGTTTTGCCTGACGGATTTTTTCCTGCTCACCATCAAACTTCTCATAAGCCTGTACGATTCTGGCCACCACAGGGTGACGCACAACGTCTTCAGCTTTAAAGAAGTTAAATGAAATGTCAGATACACCTTCCAGTACTTCAATACTGTTTCTCAGCCCTGAACGCACGCCACGGGGCAGGTCGACCTGGGTGATGTCACCGGTGATCACCGCCTTGGAATTAAAACCAATACGGGTTAAGAACATTTTCATTTGTTCAGTGGTGGTATTCTGGCTTTCATCCAGAATGATAAACGCATCGTTCAGTGTACGGCCACGCATATAAGCCAGCGGGGCAACTTCGATTACGTTGCGTTCCATCAGTTTTTCTACCTTTTCGAAGCCAAGCATTTCAAACAGGGCATCGTAAAGGGGACGCAGATACGGGTCGACTTTCTGGGATAAATCACCCGGCAGGAAACCCAGTTTTTCACCGGCTTCAACAGCAGGGCGGGTAAGCAGAATACGGCGTACTTCCTGACGTTCAAGGGCATCAACTGCACAGGCCACAGCCAGATAGGTTTTACCCGTACCGGCAGGACCGATACCGAACGTAATATCATGATTAACCACGTTGGCAACGTATTGTGCCTGGTTCGGATTACGGGGCTTAATGACACCCCGTTTGGTTTTGATATTAACTTCTTTGCCGTAAACCGTTGATTCACTGCGCTCAGGGAAGCGTGCTTCCTGAATGGCCAGGTGTACCTGCTCTGGTTCCAGTTGCGGGATAAGGCCTTTAACAGGCTGAGTTTCGATATACAGTAACTTGAGCAGCTCTGCTACACCGTTGGCCTGAAGGGCCTCGCCTGACACTTTAAAGGCGTTATTACGGTAACTGATTTCTACACCAAGCCTGCGTTCGATTTGTTTGATGTTGTCATCAAACGGGCCGCACAGGCTGGACAGACGTTTATTGTCAGCAGGTTCTAATATGACTTCGTTGCTTACCAGAGTACTCAAGTTATGCTATTCCTCGCTTATTCATCAATTTAAACGGCAGGGACAAACTGACCCACGCCCAGTGCATCAGGCGCTTCCCCGTGACGCTTTGCTGTAATAGATTGGGGCGAAACTGCTACACGCAAGCCCATATCCTTTTCGCGGCGAACCACATCTCCACGCAGTGAATTGGTAAAGACGTCTGTAATTTTCACATCCACGAATTCGCCAATCATGTCCGGTGAACCTTCAAAGTTCACTACACGGTTATTTTCAGTACGGCCGGACAGCTCCATCGGGTTCTTTTTCGACGGGCCTTCTACCAGAATCCGCTGCTCCGTGCCTACCATATGACGGGCAATGCGTAATGCCTGCTGGGTGATGCGTTGCTGCAACAGGTGCAGGCGCTGCTTCTTCACATCTTCGCTGACATCATCCACGGCATCAGCAGCAGGCGTACCCGGACGTGCGCTGTAGATGAAACTGAAGCTCAGGTCATAATCGATGGCCTGAATCAGATCCATGGTCGCCTCAAAATCTGCATCGGTTTCACCCGGATAGCCGATGATGAAGTCTGAAGACATGCAAATGTCAGGACGTACTTTCTTCAGCTTGCGGATTTTCGATTTGTATTCCAGTGCCGTGTGACCACGTTTCATCATGTTGAGAATACGGTCGGAACCGCTCTGAACAGGCAGGTGAAGGTGGTTTACCAGCTCGGGAATTGTCTCGTACGCGGCGATAATGTCATCGGTGAACTCCACCGGATGTGACGTGGTGTAACGGATACGGTCAATGCCGTCGATGGCAGCGACCATTTCCAGAAGTTCGGCAAAGCGGCAAATGGTGCCATCATGATGCTCGCCACGGAATGCGTTTACGTTCTGGCCTAACAGGTTCACTTCCCGTACGCCCTGTTCAGCTAACTGCGCGATTTCCAGAATCACGTCATCAACCGGACGGCTGACTTCTTCACCACGGGTGTAGGGTACAACGCAGAATGTGCAGTACTTGGAACAGCCTTCCATAATCGAAACGAAAGCCGTGGGACCTTCTGCACGGGGTTCAGGCAGTGAATCAAACTTTTCAATTTCAGGGAAACTGACATCCACTACGGAACCGGCACCGCCCTGAAGTTGCTTAATCATTTCCGGTAAACGGTGCAGGGTTTGCGGACCGAATACCAGATCTACGAACGGTGCGCGCTGACGGATATGGTCGCCTTCCTGTGAGGCGACACAGCCACCCACGCCGATAATGAGTTCGGGTTTGTCTTTTTTCAGATTTTTCCAGCGGCCTAACTGGTGAAACACCTTTTCCTGTGCTTTTTCACGGATAGAACAAGTGTTCAGCAGGATCACGTCCGCCTCTTCTGCTTCCTGCGCAAGCGAATAACCGTGGGTAGAATCCAGCAGATCTGCCATTTTCTCCGAGTCATACTCGTTCATCTGACAGCCCCAGGTTTTGATATACAGCTTTTTGGTCATATTCACGTCACGATTTCAGGTGTTGCGGCATTAAAAACCACGGGCTAAACCCGTAAAACAGCCGGCTAG
Organism: Alteromonas sp. ABH4_456; assembly: GCF_056160645.1. Lineage (NCBI taxonomy): Bacteria > Pseudomonadati > Pseudomonadota > Gammaproteobacteria > Alteromonadales > Alteromonadaceae > Alteromonas > Alteromonas sp. ABH4_456. The sequence goes on along the minus strand of NZ_JBSWXO010000001.1, from coordinate 458,774 downwards.
TGTTCAAAATAGCCGCGTATTTTACCTGTTGAGAAGCTGTTTGCCCAGTGGTTCCTTAAATCTGTTCCGCAGTTTAATACTGTTTAGTATAGCTTGCTGATCTATAGCAACAGTATGACATTGGCTTCATGGTAGTCGCTGCCGGTTTAGGTCATAATGCGCTATCGCTTCAGGAGATGTTATGTACGATTTTTGTATCAATGGTGGTGGAATGGTTGGCGCAGCGCTGGCATCAGGGCTGGCGCAGCAGGGATATAAAATTGCCATCATTGAAACGGTGCAGCCGCAGGCATTTCAACACGGTCAGCCGCCGGATCTGCGTTTGTCTGCTATCAGCCTGACGTCGGTGGATTTATTACGGGCGCTGGGGGCATGGGAGCACATTGAAGCCATGCGGGTGCGGCCCTACGATACCTTGTCTGTGTGGGAAAATCCGGATATGGCCACCCGCTTCAATGCACAAAGTATCGGCCAGACTCAACTGGGATATTTTGTTGAGAACCGTCTTATCCAGTTAGGCTGTCACCGTGTTCTGGCGGATTTGCCGGTGGACTGGATAACGCAAACCAGTTTGCAGTCTTATGAGGTTGATGAATCCACGGCCATCACACGGGTCATACTGGAAAACGGTGAAAGTTTACAATGCCGTTACCTTATCGGGGCTGATGGTGCCCGCAGCCGTGTGAGAGCGCTGGCGCAAATAGGTTCCACTGGCTGGCAGTACGGCCAGCAGGCAATGGGCATTATTATCGAAGGTGCAGATGCTTTTGAGGGTGAAACCTGGCAGCAGTTTTATCCTTCCGGACCCAGAGCATTGCTTCCCATGTACGGCCAGTTTGCTTCGTTAATTTGGTACGACAGCGGCGAACGTATAAAGCAATTGCAAGGCATGAACGACAAAGCGTTAACAGAGGAAATTCTTAGTCATTTTCCCCGTCTTTTACCTGAATTCCGTATCGTCAGTAAGGCCGGTTTTGTGCTCACGCGTTCACATGCTTCAGACTATGTGCGGCCGGGCGTTATATTAGCCGGAGATGCAGCGCATACAATTAATCCGCTGGCAGGGCAGGGCGTGAATCTCGGCTTTAAAGATGTATCGGTTTTACTGGCTCTGACCGGCGACTGCAAACCTCAAAGTGATGAGTTTTACCACAGACTGAAAACAGAATATGAACGCCCGAGAATGAAAGACAACGCCCTGATGATGTCGGCGATGGACGGCTTTTACCTCTTGTTTAGTAATAAAATACCCCCAGTTAAGTGGTTAAGAAACCTGATGCTGAAAGGTGCGGATATGGCCGGGCCGGTGAAAGATCAGGTATTGAAGTATGCAATGGGGATGGACGAATGGAAGTTCTGATCTTACTGGGTGTGTTATTTCTGGCGCTGTTTATTATTGTGCCGTTAATTGAACGCTCCAAAATGCGGGTGAGTCCGGAAACAGCAAGCAAAATCAGCCGCTGGATTTGGCCGCTGGTGATGATTTCTCTGGTTATTCAGCTAATAAGAATGATGATGCAGGGCTGACAGCAAGGCTGCTCAGCGATGTTAAAATAACAAAACCGTGAGCCCTGCTCACGGTTTTGTTGATCTTGCCCGTAAGGTTTTTTTGGATTACCAGATACCGTCTTCGCTTTTACCCTGAATTTCGCAGTCACCGGTTTTGTATTCCATGTCCCCGCCACGGTCGTGTTTGGTAAAATAGTCTTTACTGATGGAGACGATAGTGGGCGTCATCCATACAATGGCGATGATGTTTATTACTGTCATTAATCCCAGAGCCATGTCAGCCATTGCCCAAACGGTAGGCAAAGCTGCCTGAGAGCCCCACAGGATCATAACAAGGTAGCCGGCAGTGTAGGCAATGCGGCCCGGTTTGTTGTCCAGTTTGAACATATGCAGATTACTTTCGCCGTAGGCGTAGTTCGCAACCACCGAGGTGAATGAGAACAGGCAAATTGCTGCGGCAACAAAGTCTTCACCACCCATTCCGATGTGTTTCGTCATCGCTGCCTGAGTCATGCCAATACCTTCCATCTGACCCGTTGCTTCACCGCCTGCCAGTAAAATGATGAATGCCGTTGCGGTACACAGGATCATGGTATCAACGAAAACCCCCAGCATCTGAATGTAGCCCTGAGATACCGGATGATTTGGTGTAGGTGCAGCACTGGCTGCCGCATGAGGTACACTGCCTGAACCGGCTTCATTGGAATAAAGGCCACGCTGGATACCATTTTTCACGGCAGCCCCCAGCATACCGGCACCGGCTTCCTGTAAGCCGAATGCAGACTTGATAATCGACATGAGTACTGCAGGCAATTCAGTGATGTTGAAAGCCATAATAAGCAGCGCCGCTATCACATAGCCAATAGCCATGAAGGGCACAATCCACTCTGCAAAGCGGGCAATACCCCGTAAACCACCCACAACAATGAGCGATGCCAGAGCAATAATTACCAGACCAGAATATAGCGGATTAAAACTATAGGCGTTGTTCAGTGCATCGGTAATGGTATTTGCCTGTACTGCACTGAATACGAAACCGTAACCGAAAAACAGACAGAGTGAAAAGGCCACAGCCAGCCAGGTTTTATTCAGTCCCTGTTTAATGTAATAAGCCGGACCACCCCGGTATTCACCGTTCTCATCTTTCACCTTATAAAGCTGACCGAGAACGCTTTCGGCAAAACCGGTAGCCATGCCCAAAAAGGCAATAACCCACATCCAGAAAATAGCGCCTGCGCCGCCAAGAGAAATTGCTACTGCCACACCGGCCAGGTTACCTGTACCTACACGGGCGGATAAGCTGGTGCACAATGCCTGAAATGAACTGATACCTTCTTTCGTTGTGGAAGTACTGCCTTTCATCAACGAGAACATATGGGTGAAATGACGGAGTTGTACCGCGCCGAGTTTCCAGGTGAACCAGAGACCACACCCGAGCAACATGACGATAAGGACCTGGCCGTCACCCCACAGCACATTATTTACGGCCGATACGATATCGTTTATCACATGAATTCCTTGTTATTATAATAGATCTTCTTTATTGTCCGGCTATCTTATCAGAACAGGGCAGGGGGAAAAGGCTATACAACCCGTGTTTGCATAAATATCTCTGTTTTTTGAATTTTCAACACACTGAAAAACAGGCATAAAAAAACCAGTCAAAAGACTGGTTTTTTTATAATATGGCTGGGGTAGCTGGACTCGAACCAACGGATGGCGGGATCAAAACCCGCTGCCTTACCAACTTGGCTATACCCCAATCAACTGGGTGTTAGCTGAATGGATTCAACATAACGAAATAATGGCTGGGGTAGCTGGACTCGAACCAACGGATGGCGGGATCAAAACCCGCTGCCTTACCAACTTGGCTATACCCCAATAATGGTGCGGAAGGAGAGACTTGAACTCTCACGCCGTGAAGCACTGGAACCTAAATCCAGCGTGTCTACCAATTCCACCACTTCCGCGCAGCTAGACATACCTGAGAGATATTGTAAGAAAGTGGTGGCTACGGCTAGATTCGAACTTGCGACCCCATCATTATGAGTGATGTGCTCTAACCAACTGAGCTACGTAGCCTCTTTCTTTCTCTTCCCTCTCAGGAAGTGGCGCGTATTATGCGGATATGACCCCCGACCGTCAACCCCTTTTTTACTAACTTTTTTTAAGTGCTCACTATGTGTACTGAAATGCTTAATATGGCGTCAAAATGGTGGAAAAGAGATCAATTCGAGGGCATTTGCTATGAATTTCTTCCCTCGGTGTTGGCGATTAATTAACCGGCTTAGCGGTATGAATTTGCCGGTTGTGAAATCTTTTTCCCTGAAATCTGCGAATAAATCCGATAATGTGAGTAAATTGTTAAGTCAGATCTTAAAGGAAGAAGAAAAATATGATGAATAAGGTCGCTTCACCCTTCGTAAAACTCGTTGAGCGCTATCTGCCGGACCCGTATATCTTTGTTTTATTGCTTACTTTGGTGGTTTTTGCCGCAGCTGTGCTTGTTGAAGGACAATCTCCGCAGCAGGTTGTTGAGCAATGGGGGAGTGGATTATGGGCACTACTCAGTTTTTCCATGCAAATGCTGCTCGTGCTTGTCACCGGATACATGCTGGCCAGTACGCCGCTGGTAAAAGGCGGGCTGGAGAAAATGGCCGGACTGGCAAACTCTGCACCCAAAGCTATTTTACTGGTTTCGCTGGTATCGCTGGCTGCCAGCTGGCTGAACTGGGGCTTTGGTCTGGTTGTGGGGGCGTTGTTTGCCAAAGCGCTGGCAAGGAAGGTTGAGGTTGATTATCGTTTGCTGGTGGCCAGTGCCTATTCCGGATTCGTGGTTTGGCATGGCGGTCTTGCCGGCTCTGTTCCACTGACCATTGCCACGCCCGGTCACTTTTCTGTTGATCAGATCGGCGTTATCGACACATCACAAACTATTTTTGCCATCTTTAACCTTGTTCTGGTCGCCATATTGTTCGTGGTAATGCCGGTGGTAAACCGTTTAATGCTGCCATCGAAAGAAGACAGTGTCATTGTACCGGCATCAAAACTTGAAGATGAACCTGTGCCGGAGGCTGAAAATACCCGTCCGGCGGATAAACTGGAAAACAGCGTTATTCTGGCCCAGCTTACCGGGTTTGCTGGTCTGGCGTATCTGCTTATGTACTTTATAAACGGCGGCACGTTAAACCTCAATATCGTTAACGGTCTCTTTTTGTTTCTCGCCATTGTCTTACACGGGACACCACGGAAATTACTGCATAGTTTGCATCAGGCTGTGAAAGGCGGAGCGGGCATTGTTATCCAGTTTCCGTTTTATGCCGGGATTATGGCTGTCATGGTTCAGTCCGGTTTAGCGCAGAGTCTGTCGGAATGGCTTATCAGTCTTGCCAGTGCGCAGTCGCTGCCGGTCTGGAGTTTTATCTCTGCGGGTATTGTGAATATTTTTGTGCCGTCCGGAGGCGGGCAGTGGGCGGTTCAGGCGCCGGTAGTTCTTCCTGCGGCGCTGGAACTGGGCGCCGATGTCAGCCGTGTTGCAATGGGTGTTGCCTGGGGGGATGCCTGGACGAATTTAATCCAGCCTTTCTGGGCGCTGCCTGTGCTGGCGATTGCCGGGCTTAAAGCCAAAGATATTATGGGGTTTTGTCTGGTGCAGTTGCTACTGACCGGCGTGGTGATTGGCGCAGTGCTGTATTGGGTTTAGCGCTCTGCCTGCCTCACCGTTTAACCAGCTTTAGCCGGTATCACAGCGTAACTCCTTAAAGATAAAAAGCGCTCAAATAAAAACACCGCCATCAGGCGGTGTTTTTGAATGACTGTGTGATTACACGTTAAAACGGAAGTGAATGACGTCACCGTCTTTAACGATATAGTCTTTACCTTCCAGACGCCATTTACCGGCATCCTTTGCGCCTTGCTCGCCGCCAAACTCAACAAAATGGTCGTAGCCAACGATTTCTGCGCGGATAAAGCCTTTTTCAAAGTCTGTGTGGATCTTACCGGCTGCCTGAGGGGCTGTTGAGCCTTCAGGGAATGTCCATGCACGTACTTCTTTTACCCCTGCGGTGAAGTAAGTTTGCAAAGTCAGCAGGTTGTAGCCGGCACGGATAACACGGTTAAGACCGGGTTCTTCCAGACCCATATCCTGCATGAATTCTTCACGCTCATCATCTTCAAGCTCGGCAATTTCAGCTTCAATTTCAGCGCAAACGGCAACAACTACAGCATTTTCAGCAGCTGCAATTTCTTTTACCTGATCGAGGAACGGGTTATTTTCAAATCCGTCATCGTTCACGTTAGCGATATACATGGTAGGTTTCAGCGTTAACATGTTCATGTAGCTGATAGCTGCCATTTCTTCTTTGGTCAGTTCCAGAGAGCGTAACAGGTTGCCTTCGTCCAGATGCGGTTTAATCTTTTCCAGTACTTTTAATTCGTACTTCGCATCGGCATCGCCACCTTTGGCACGCTTAGCTACACGGTGAATGGCTTTTTCTGTGGTTTCCAGATCCGCCAGTGCCAGTTCGGTATTGATAACGTCAATATCATCTTTCGGGCTGACTTTACCGGCAACATGCACAATGTTGTCGTTTTCAAAACAACGCACAACGTGTCCGATAGCATCGGTTTCACGAATATTTGCCAGGAACTTGTTACCCAGACCTTCACCTTTTGAAGCACCTTCAACCAGTCCGGCAATGTCCACGAATTCCATGGTAGTAGGAATGACGCGCTGCGGATTGACGATTTCTGCCAGCTTGTCCAGACGTAAGTCCGGTACAGGTACTACACCGGTATTCGGTTCAATAGTACAGAAAGGGAAGTTCGCCGCTTCAATTCCGGCTTTGGTAAGTGCGTTGAACAGGGTAGATTTACCCACATTTGGCAGACCAACGATGCCACATTTAAAACCCATGTGCTGGACCCTTGTTAAGTTATCAGCCCTGAACGTCAGCTTTAAAACTATGCAGTCGGTTCTGGGCTTGCTTTAAATCGTTTTTAATTAAAATCTCTGTACACCGGACCGCTTCATCAATGGCATCTTCAATTGCCCGCTTTTCGTTTTCCGGTGGTTTGCCAAGTACATGGCCGGTTACCTTGCTTTTATGGCCGGGGTGACCGATACCAATTCGCAAGCGTAAGAAATCTTTGTTGTTGCCCATTTTAGCGACGATGTCGCGAATGCCATTCTGACTGGAGCTGCCGCCAACTTTATATTTAGCGATTCCCGGAGGTAAATCCAGCTCGTCAAAAGCAATCAACATATTCTCTGCAGGGATACGGTAGAAGTTTGCCATTGCGGCTACCGCCTGACCACTTTTATTCATGTAAGTAGTCGGGTAGATCAGACGAATATCTTGAGTGCCTACAGTTATCCGGCCAGTGAGACCAAAAAACTTACTTTCAGGCTTAAGGGAGGTGTTAAAACGCGCTGCCAGTTCGTTCAGAAACCAGACGCCGGCGTTATGTCGGGTATGTTCATATTCCGGGCCCGGATTACCCAGGCCCGCAATCAGACGGATATCTGACGACAAGCTGATTATTCCTCAGCTGCGTCTTCTTCGCCTTCTTCTGCTTCAGGTGCTTTAGGAGCAGGCTTAACAGTAACAACTGCTAAGTTGTGTGCATCATCACCTTTAGCCAGTTCAACAGACGAAACGCCTGCAGGCAGAGTCAGGTCAGACAGGTGAACGGTAGCATCCATTTCAACTGCAGCCATATCTACTTCGATGAACTCAGGCAGATCTTTAGGCAGACACGTGATTTCGATCTCGTTTACGTGGTGCTCTGCAATACCGCCAGCTTTGATAGCAGCAGATTTTTCTTCATTGATGAAGTGCAGAGGAACGCTGGTGTGCAGCTCTTCGCCAGCGATAACGCGTTGGAAGTCAACGTGAGTGATCTTAGGCTTGTACGGGTGACGTTGCATGTCTTTAACTAACGCTTCAACTTTCTGACCGTCAATGTTCAGAGTCAGAACGTGAGAGTAGAATGCTTCGAAATCAGCAGCGTTGTTCAGTTTGTTGTGATCAAGAGTCAGTGCAACAGGGGCTTCTTCGCCACCGTACAGGATTGCAGGAACTTTATCAGCATGACGCAGGCGGCGGCTCGCACCTTTCCCCAGGTCAGTACGTACTACTGCATCCAGGTTAAAAATAGCTTCAGACATTAATATGTCTCCAATATATTTAGTTTATTTTTGTGAGTTTTTGCGACCAAAACCCACGCGATAACGGCAATAAACAAGGCTCATTAACCGTACCCCGAAATAAAAGGGCGGCGAATTCTACCACCGCGAAGCAGGATATACAAACGTCAATTACATTTCACTGTGGTGCGGTGCGACTGCTGTGGCATCGGCACTGACCACTTTTTCTACTTTAAAAACGGTTCCGAATTGAGTCGTTGTCATCATACCGGTCAGCGGCTGACCTTCGACAATCAGTTTCATGCCATTCTGACGGTAAGATTTATCCAGTCCGCGCAGGGTGTAACGCTCTCCGGTGTCAGTAATGAAACCGAAAAAGCCGCCTTCATGCTGCTGATAGACCATTTTTCCTGACAAGGTAATGTTGTTTTCCATTTCAGTGGCCTTATTGTCGATATTATCAGTCACATTTTTCGTAACGTTCTCAACCACATTGAGGGTGACGGTTTCTGTTTTTGACACGTCGTCCGGCGCAGCTTCATCGCTACAGGCACTGCACAGGCTGACTAACGCTGCTAAATAAACAAGTCTGATCATGATATCTCCGCCGTAGTTATGGTCAGCAGACCTTTTTTGTCATTGTGCCGGTTTTGACCTGAACGGACAATGAACAGGTGGATGCGGTTTATTGTTTGTGCCTTTTTATTTTATTAAAACTCAGAGGATTGAGTCTATGTCTTCAGAATTTCACTTTTACGAGCCTTCAGCGGGTCATGGCCTGAAGCATGATCCCTTCAACAGTATTATTGCACCCAGACCCATCGGCTGGATTTCCACTGTTGACGAAAAGGGTATCGCTAATCTGGCACCTTACAGCTTTTTTAATGCATTCAATTACACGCCGCCCATTATTGGTTTTTCCAGCATCGGCTTTAAAGATTCATTAAGAAATATTCAGGCGACAGGAGAGTTTTGCTACAACCTGGTGAGTGTCCCGCTGGCGCAACAGATGAATCAGACCTGTGCACAGGTCGATGCCAGTGTGGATGAGTTTGAACTGGCCGGGCTGACAAAAGGCGAGTCCCGCACTGTGAGACCGCCCCATGTAGCGGAAAGTGGCGTGGTGATGGAATGCCGCAAAACACAAATCGTACAATTGCAGGGCAGCAATGGTGAATTGTGTGATACATGGATGGTATTCGGTGAAGTGACCGGCGTGAAGATAAAAACATCACTGATTGAAGACGGTATTTTTAAAACGGGCAGGGCAGAACCCCTTCTGCGGGCGGGTGGCGCAGGGGATTATTACACCATTGATAGTGAAAACCTGTTTGAGATGTTGCGTCCCCGCTGATACAAAAAAGCCGGTGTTTTTCAGCACCGGCCGTTAATAATCTGCTCACCGGCAGCTATCAGTATTCGAACATCGCTGAGATAGACTCTTCATTGCTGATGCGGCGAATCGTTTCAGCCAGCATTTCAGACAATGTGAGTTGCTTCACTTTACCGGTTGCCTGCATGTCTTTTGACAGCGGAATACTGTCGGTAACAATGATTTCATCGATAACCGACTCTTTCAGGTTCTTTGGCGCGTTGCCTGAGAAGATAGCGTGAGTCGCGTAAGCATACACTTTGCGCGCGCCATGATTTTTCAGGGCTTCTGCGGCTTTCGCCAGCGTACCGCCGGTGTCAATCATGTCGTCAACAATGATGCAGTCACGGTCTTTCACATCACCGATAATATTCATCACCTGAGAAACGTTCGCTTTCGGACGACGTTTATCGATGATTGCCAGTTCTGCATCATTCAGCAGTTTAGCCGTTGCACGGGCACGTACTACGCCGCCAATGTCCGGAGACACAACAATCGGGTCAACAAAATCACGCTGAACCATGTCTGCAAGCAGGATAGGTGTACCGAAAGCGTTATCTACCGGTACATCGAAGAAACCCTGGATTTGCTCTGCGTGCAGGTCGATGGTCAATACGCGGTCAACACCCACGTTAGACAGAAAATCTGCGACCACACGGGCTGTGATTGGCACCCTGGCTGAGCGGACGCGACGGTCTTGTCTCGCATAGCCGAAATAGGGAATAACAGCAGTAATACGTCCTGCTGATGCACGACGCAGGGCGTCGATCATCACAATCAATTCCATCAGGTTGTCGTTGGTTGGTGCACAGGTAGACTGGATAATAAAAACGTCCGAGCCACGGACGTTTTCATGAATTTCTACACTGATCTCACCGTCGCTAAAGCGACCAACACTGGCGTTACCAAGTTTGGTATAAAGGCGTTCTGCAACCTTATGGGCAAGTTCGGGGACGGCGTTGCCTGCAAAGAGCTTCATATCTGGCACAAGTGTTTCCTCGGTGCGTTTGATAAAGGAGGTGGCTGGGGTAGCTGGACTCGAACCAACGAATGGCGGGATCAAAACCCGCTGCCTTACCAACTTGGCTATACCCCAAAAATTTAGTTCATGTCCGATGCTTCGTTCACGTATTTTAGCTTTTGTTGTAATGGCGACATATTCACACCTTTAGCAACAAAACCGGACCATTCTGCGGGCAATTTCCCGAGAACCTGTCTGGCTGAATTTTCATCACTAAATACAGAAAATACGCACGCGCCTGTGCCCGTCATCCGCGACGGTGCGAATTGTAGCAACCACTGTAATAATATTGCAACTTCCGGATGCTTTTTACAGACAATACTCTGGCAATCATTATGCGTTGCAGCGAAAGTATAATTGTGCCATTCCATGGCCGGTGTATTGCGGGGCAGGGCAGGTTCACTGAAAATATCAGCGGTACCCACGTGGATACCCGGATTGACAACCAGATACCATTGTTCGTCTAAATCAGCGGGACTGATGTGCTCGCCCACACCGCCGGCGAAACCCGTGCGGCCTTCAACAAAGATAGGAACGTCGGCGCCCAGACGCAGACCTAACCCGGCCAGTTCTGCTGTACTCAGGCCGCACTGCCACAAGTAGTTCAGTGCAACCAGCACTGTGGCTGCGTTAGATGAGCCACCGCCAATACCGCCGCCCATGGGCAGTGACTTTTTCAACCGGATGTTTGCGCCTTTGTCTGTTCCCGTGTGTGTCTGTAGCAGTCTGGCTGCTTTTACAATCAGATTATCTTCATCATTCACACCGGGAATCGACGGGTTAAGGGTGATATAGCCGTCTTTGGTGACATCAAAAGCCAGTTCATCACCACGGTCCAGTAACTGAAACAGGGTCTGAAGCTGATGGTAACCGTTATCGTATTTACCGAGGATATGAAGAAATAAATTCAGTTTGGCCGGGCTGGGCCACCATTCACTGTGTTGCATTACTGTATGGTCCACTCATCAATCCGGATTTTTATCCATATTTTTGTATTGTCTGTGCGGGTAAGCATTAGCTGATGCGGCAACCACAGTCCTGCTTCCTCACCATAGTTGCTGTAACTGACTTGCCAGTTGCCGCAGGCTTCACAGCCCGGAGAAAGGGAAGCCAGTAGTTGTTTATCGTTGAGCTTGTAGTCGTCGCCCCGTAAAGGCAGCCCCTTTACCCAGTTGAGCAGCTTGCCGGCGGGAATATCCCAGCCGGTTGTCTGGTATATCAGACGTGCCGGACTGGTGTCCTGCCAGCGCTTATCGTCAGCTTCCAGTGTAGCCATGCCGTCACTGAAATCGATATTCGCCAGGGTAATACCCAGCATATTGGTTAAACGGAAATTAAAATCGGGCTCATCGGTTTTCCAGTTTACGTGAGCGCTTACAGCTTCTTTTTCATTGCGGATAGCCATCTTACCTTTCATCTGCCAGCGGGTGACGGATTTCAGCTTCTCAAGTTGTGAAGGCAGGTTTACTGCGGTCTCCGGACCATCCGGCAGAGTGGTACAGGCTGATAACAGGGCGATAAACAGACCTGCAAAAAGTATTCGGAAAATCATGAACGATTATGATCCTACGCAATGCAACGGGTTGATTGCTTCAAAACTCAGGGATCTAATGGGAACACAGTTTCAGGAGTACTTTCAATCATTTTGGGTTTTTCGTACAATGCCGCTCCGAAGATGCCAGCATAAATATTGATGACCCTTACTGCCCTCGGAATAAACCACAAAACTGCACCTGTTGCGTTACGCGAAAAAGTCGCCTTTACACCGGATTCTCTGGTGTCTGCGCTCGCCTCGCTGAAGCAGATAGACGGTATTGAAGAATCTGTCATCGTGTCTACCTGTAACCGCACTGAAGTCTACGTGAAAGGGGCCGGTGAGGCGGCATTGCTGCTCGATTGGTTATCTGCCTTTCATGATGTGAAACGGGAAGATATTGAACAGAACAGCTATCTTTACCAGCAGGAAGACGCAGTAAAGCATGTTATGCGGGTAGCAAGCGGGCTGGATTCGTTGATCCTCGGTGAGCCGCAAATTCTCGGACAGATTAAACAGGCATTCAGTGACGCAAAGCATTCCGGTACGGTAGGGGCGGAGTTCGAGCGGTTATTCCAGCACACGTTCTCTGTGGCTAAAAAAGTACGCTCTGAAACAGAAATTGGTGCTAACGCAGTATCTGTGGCCTTTGCTGCTGTGCAACTGGCCAAACATATATTCAGCGCATTACCAAAGCGTTCAGTATTGCTGGTAGGTGCCGGCGAAACCATTGAACTGGTTGCCCAACATTTAAAAGAGCAGGGTGTTCAGCGTCTTGCCGTTGCCAACCGTACCGTAGCCAGAGCTGAGAATCTGGCGGCGAATCTGGGCGCAGATGTGCTCACACTGTCTCAGTTGCCTGAACATCTTCACGATTTTGATATTGTCATCAGTTCTACAGCCAGCCAGTTGCCATTGATTGGTAAAGGGATGGTGGAAAAGGCCTTGAAGCAGCGCCGTAACATGCCCATGTTTCTTGTGGATCTGGCGGTTCCCCGTGACATTGAGTCTCAGGTTAATGAACTCGGCGATGCCTACCTTTATACTGTTGATGATTTGCAGCATATTGTTGAGCAGAATCTTGCTTCCCGTGAAATGGCTGCGCAGGACGCTGAAAAAATCATCAATGATCAGGCCTCCGTATTTTTAAGCTGGAAACAGGCGCAGCATTCCATTGATTTGGTGCGTCAGTACCGTCAGAAAGGCATGGCATCCAGAGATGAGCTGGTCGCACGGGCGATGAATCAGTTGTCGGAAGGCCGCAACGCGGAAGACGTTGTACAGGAACTGGCCTATAAACTCACCAATGCGTTGATGCACGGGCCTACCCGTGTATTGCGGGACGCTGCACACGAAAATAATGCCGCGCTGACTCAATGGCTGGGTCAGGCGATGGATCTTGCCGGTAACGGGCAGGACAAAGAAGGGTAAAACAGAATATGAAAGAATCGGTGACCAGAAAGCTCGAGAACCTGGTGGAAAGGTTTGACGAGGTTCAGGCATTGCTTGGTGATCCCGGTACGATTTCCAATCAGGATAAATTCCGCGCGTTGTCAAAAGAGTTCAGTCAGCTGGAAGATGTTGTAAAAGGCTTTAATGCTTTTCAGCAGGCTGAAGAAAATCTTGCTTCTGCGCTGGAAATGATGGAAGAAGACGATGCCGAAATGCGCGAAATGGCGCAGGAAGAAATGAAGCAGGCAAAAGAAGACATTGCACGCCTTGAAAGCGAACTGCAAATTCTTCTGTTACCTAAAGATCCCAACGACGACCACAACTGCTTTTTGGAAATTCGTGCCGGTGCCGGCGGTGATGAGGCGGCTATTTTTGCTGGTGATCTGTTCCGTATGTACAGCCGCTATGCTGAATCAAAGGGCTGGCGCGTAGAGGTGGTCAGTCAGAATGAAGGTGAGCACGGTGGCTTTAAAGAAGTCATTGCTAATCTTTCCGGTGAAGGCGTTTACGGTATTATGAAATTTGAATCCGGCGGACACCGGGTACAGCGTGTGCCGGAAACTGAATCCCAGGGACGTATTCACACATCAGCCTGTACCGTCGCGGTATTGCCTGAGATCCCTGAGTCTGAAGCCGTTGAAATTAATCCGGCAGACCTGCGTGTTGATACCTTCCGTGCATCCGGTGCCGGTGGTCAGCACGTTAACAAAACAGACTCAGCTATCCGGATGACTCACATTCCAACCGGTCTTGTGGTTGAGTGTCAGGATGAGCGTTCACAGCACAAAAACCGTGCTAAGGCCATGTCTGTACTGCAGGCCCGTCTGAATCAGCTCGAAGAAGAAAAGCGGGCGAAAGAAGAGGCTACCACCCGCCGCAATCTGGTGGGCAGTGGTGACCGTTCTGAGCGTATCCGTACTTACAACTTTCCCCAGGGCCGTGTGACTGATCACCGCATCAACCTGACCCTGTACCGTCTTGATGAGGTCATTGAAGGGGATCTGGCTGCGCTGGCTGATCCTATCCGTCAGGAACATCAGGCCGATCTGCTGGCTTCACTGGCAGACGAATAATGTCAGTCACCATTGCCTGTGCACTTCAACAGGCAAAAGAAGCGCTGGCAGGGGGAGAGTCTCCTGCCACCGACGCAAAAGTACTGCTGGCCCATGTACTGGGCCAGACACAAACCTGGTTATACACCTGGAGTGATAAAGTACTTAAGGACGAGGAGCTTAACCGCTTCAGACAGCTTATCAGTGAAAGAAAAACAGGCCGGCCGGTGGCGCACCTGACTGGTAACCGCGACTTCTGGACACTGACACTCAATGTGAATCCTGCCACGCTTATTCCGCGTCCGGAAACCGAGCTGCTGGTGGAGAAAGCGCTTGAACTGCTTCCTTCTGAGCCTTGCAATGTGTGTGACCTGGGCACCGGAACAGGCGCTGTGGCGCTGGCACTGGCCAGCGAAAGACCGGACATTCAGGTCACCGGTACAGATCGCATTGAAGAGGCTGTCGACCTCGCTAAACAAAATGCAGCACTGAATCACATCACCAACGTCTCTTTTATCGTCAGCCACTGGTTTGATGCCCTGAAAGATAAGCAGTTTGATATGCTGGTGACCAATCCCCCTTATGTGGAATCAGACAGTCACTATCTGCAACAAGGTGATGTCCGCTTCGAACCCCTGTCAGCACTCACCGCCGGTGAGGACGGGCTTGATGATATCCGGCTTATCATCAGTCAGGCATCAGTATGTCTTAAGTCAGGCGGATGGCTGCTTATTGAACATGGCAGTGAGCAGGGCGGTGCAATCCGCGGACTGTTTAATGACAGCGGTTACACCATGGCAAACACCTTTGCTGATCTTGCCGGTCTTGACCGGATAACTATTGCGAAAAGACCTGCTTGCGAATAATTCCTCTTACAGTATGCTTTAACCGGCCTTTTATAAAAATGGAATGCTGTAAATGACTGATGATTTCCTGTTTGCGGACGATGACGACGAGGAATTAACAGAGGAACTTGGCGTCTGGAAGGTGCTCATTGTTGACGATGAGCCGGAAGTACACGCGGTGACAAAACTGGCGTTGAGCGATTTTGTGCTGGATGATAAGCGGTTGGAATTTGTCAGCGCCTACAGCGGCGAAGAAGCCAAAACCTACTTTCGTGAAAATGACGACGTGGCTGTGGTGCTGCTTGATGTGGTGATGGAAACCGATAATGCCGGGCTTGAAGTCGCAGAATACATCAGAGAAACACTGGATAATCATTTTACCCGCATCATTCTGCGGACCGGACAACCCGGACAGGCACCGGAACGGGATGTGATTGTTGATTATGATATTAACGATTACAAGTCAAAAACCGAACTCACCGCGCAGAAGCTGTTTACTGTCATGATTGCGGCATTGCGATCGTATCGCGATATCGTCGTGATTGAGGAAAGCCGCGCCGGTCTTGAAAAAATTATTGATGCTTCCGCCGACCTGTTTACTTCCCGATCCCTTGAAAAATTCATGCGGGGTATCATTCAGCAACTTTCCTCTATTCTCGGATTCTCCAAAGACGCCGCCTATATCACCAATGCCGTGGCGGTGCCGCGACCCGTCACGCAGTCTTTACCGCAGGAACTGTTTGTGTTTGCCGGCAATGGCGAATATGCCGGTCAGGAAGGGAAATCGTTGATTGATGCGTTGCCCGCAGAAGCGTATTTGTTGTGCCAGCGGGCGTTAAAAGAGCAGAGCATTATCTTTGGCGAAGATTATGTGGTGGCTTACTGCTTCAGTAAGCACTACAAGGGGTCATTACTGTATTTATCCGGCATCCCCCGTAAGCTCAGCGAAACAAATATGCATTTATTGCAGTTGTTCTCAGAAAATGTGCAGCTGGCATTTGAAAATGTGCTTATCAGTCAGGAAGTGGAAACCACCCAGCGGGAAATCATTGAGCGGTTGGGTAAAGCCATGGAACGTGACAGTGAAACCAGCAAGCATATCCGCCGGATGGTCGATATGGCTGAGTTACTGGCACGATATGCCGGGCTGGGCGAAGCACAAATCATGACGCTGCGGCTTGCTATTCCGTTGCATGATGTGGGAAATGCACATATTTCATCACAAATCCTGACAAAAACAGATGTACTGACGGAAGAAGAACGTTTTGCCATCCGCCAGCATGCGGAATTTGGCTATCAGATATTAAAAGACTCAGACAGTCCTACCATTCAGCTGGCTTCCGTACTTGCTAAAGAACATCATGAACGGTGGGACGGACAAGGCTATCCTGAAGGACTGAAAGGTGAAGAAATCCAGTTGGAAAGCCGGATCGCGGCTATCGTCGATGTGTTTGATGCACTGATGAACAAGCGCCCGTACAAAGAAGCCTGGTCGCTGGAAAAAACCGTCAGCACGTTGAAGGCGGAAAGCGGACGGCATTTTGATCCGCAGCTGGTCAGCTATATGCTGTCGAATATTGGCCGTTTCGAAGAAATTCAACGCCGGCTGGCGGACGACATATCACAATAATAAAGAGGTTGTTATGTATTTAATGGCTAAGCATTTGCACCTTACGGCCATCGCTCTCAGTGTATTTCTGTTTATTTTCAGATTTATGCTGTCCCAGTTTAACAGTGAGTTACTGACCAGAAAGTGGCTTAAAATTCTCCCTCATGTCATCGACACCTGCCTTCTGGTCAGTGCGCTATGGCTATGTTTTCTTATTGGCCAGTATCCGTTTGTGCAGGGCTGGCTGACCTTCAAAGTGGTCGGGCTGGTGGCCTATATTCTGATGGGGATGTTTGCGCTTAAATGGGGGCGGAACAAGCCACTGCGCTGGATCGGTTTTATCGGTGCATTAACCTGGTTAGGGTTAATCGCCAGGGTTGCAATATCAAAGCAACCGTTGTTTTTTTAATTTGGAAGTAAATAATGACACAGTCCCGTACTGAAATTCAGGTTGGCGATATTACTGTTGCTAACGACAAGCCGTTTGTATTATTTGGTGGCATGAATGTGCTTGAATCCCGTGATCTGGCAATGCAAATTGCTGAACACTATGTGGAAGTGACGACACAGCTGGGCATTCCATACGTATTTAAAGCCTCTTTTGATAAAGCAAACCGCTCTTCTGTAACGTCTTACCGCGGACCGGGCATGGAAGAAGGCTTAAAGATTTTTGAAGAAATCAAATCTACTTTTAATGTACCGGTGATCACCGATGTCCATGAGCCTCATCAGGCGGCACCTGTGGCGGAAGTCGCGGATGTTATTCAGCTACCGGCCTTTCTCGCCCGCCAGACCGATCTGGTGGTGGCAATGGCAGAGACCGGTGCGGTCATTAATGTGAAAAAACCTCAGTTTCTGGCTCCCCATGAAATGCGTCATATTATCGGTAAACTCGGGGAAGCCGGTAACGATAAGGTGATTCTGTGTGAACGGGGCAGTTGCTTTGGATATAACAATCTGGTTGTCGATATGCTGGGCATGGATGCAATGAAAGCGTATGCACCGGTAATTTTCGATGCTACTCATGCGTTGCAGATGCCGGGAGGCAGAGCTACTTCAGCAGATGGCCGCCGTGCACAGGCTGCGCAACTGGCGCGTAGTGGTATGGCTTTAGGTCTTGCCGGTTTATTTATCGAAGCGCATCCGAATCCGGACGAAGCGAAATGTGACGGACCATGTGCGTTGCCATTGTCAAAGCTGGAACCGTATTTACAGCAAATGAAAGCGTTAGATGAGTTAGTAAAAGGGTTTGCGACGCTGGATACCAGTGCAAACTAGATGAAACGCTGAAAACGGTGCCCGGCAACACTGTTGCCGGGCACCGAATCAGGTGTGAAAAAAGGGCTTATTCGCTGCGGTTTTCTTCCTTAGCGTCGCGATTGTCTTTTTCGTTCATCGCGATAAGTGTACTGGCTACGTGCTGTTGCACTTCTGCGGCCAGAGCAGCCTTAACTTGTTCCTGAACACTGACCATTTCTACAGACAGTTCAAGGGTATTCATAGCAGGTACCACAGGCATAGAAGCCGGCAGTTCCTGAGAAATAGTTGGGTAAGCAGTGGTTGCCGCTAAGATAACAGCCATCTGGCTGAAGAATTTTTTGAATTTAGTCATATCACACCTAATAAAATTAATTTAAAATTCGTTAACAAATTAAGCTTTCTTGTTAACATTGCACTTGTCTAACTGATTGATTGAAAAGTGCTGTGCTTTGAAAGCGTGCGAATAATAAACAGATTTTACTCGTCTTTAAAACGAGTAAAAGTAGGGTTTAAGGATTAGAAAAACTAATGCTTTATCACGTTGGTCATTTAGCTGCCGGAGGGAAGCGTGCATAGACGTTTGCCGCCGCTGAATGCGCTGAAAGCCTTTGAAGCCGCCGCCAGGCACCTGAGTTTTACCAAAGCCGCCGAAGAATTATTCGTTACCCAGGCTGCTGTCAGTCATCAAATTAAAGCGCTCGAAGAATTCTTATCAATGAAGTTGTTTCTTCGCCGCAACCGGACATTGCTCCTTACTGAAGAAGGACAGGCATATTTTCTTGAGCTGAAAGATATCTTTAAACATCTTCAGGAAGCCACAGAACGATTGCTGGCAAAAGGCAGTAAAGGAGCGATTACCGTTGCTATGCCGCCAAGTTTTGCCAGCCAGTGGCTGGTACCCCGTATCAGTCGTTTCAGCATTGAGCATCCGGATATTGATGTTCGTATTAAAGCGGTAGATTTCGATGAAGGGTTTTTAGAAGACGATGTGGATGTCGCCATTTATTACGGTAAGGGCCGCTGGAGCGGTGTGAAAGCCGATAAACTGCATACCGAGTACCTTACTCCGTTGTGCTCTCCAATGTTGTTTAACGGCCCTAAACCGTTGAACAGCCTGAGTGATTTGAAACACCATGTTCTGTTGCACGATTTAAGTCGTGAGGCCTGGAAAAACTGGTTGAAAAGTGTCGGCGTGTCCGGCGTGAATGTAAACCAGGGCCCGGTGTTCAGTCACTCCATGCTGGTGCTCCAGGCGGCTGCGCTGGGGCAGGGCATTGCGCTGGGTAACACTATTCTTGCCCGCCCGGAACTGGATGCGGGCCGTCTAATCATGCCTTTTGAAGAAAAAGTCGCCAGTCGGGATGCGTTTTATCTGGTTTGTGATGAAGCGCAGGCAGATTTAGGTAAAATCGCCGCGTTCAGAAGCTGGATATTGGCGCAGGTTGAAGAGGAACAATATGATGTCTGACATGATCACGGACCGGGCAGAGAATGAGGTCGCCGTTTTGATCCTCGCTCATGGTGCCGGTGCGGGAATGCAGTCTCCCTTTATGGCAGATATGGCTGCCTTACTGGCAGCACAGGGGATTACGGTGGCGCGTTTTGATTTTCCCTACATGCAGACCATAGCGGAAACCGGTAAAAGAAGACCACCGGATAAAATAGAAAAACTGGAAGCTTTTTATAAAGATCTGGTAGAGCAGGTGACTGAGAATAGCTCTTCGCCGGTATTTATCGGCGGCAAGTCTATGGGCGGTCGTGTGTCGACGATGATTCTTGAAGCAACAGAGGCGAAAGGCGCGGTGGTATTTGGTTATCCTTTTCATCCCCCCGGCAAGCCGGAAAAGCTGCGCACGGAACACCTGGTGAAGATGACAAAACCCGTATTCATCAATCAGGGTGAACGGGACACCTTCGGTACGCAAAGCGAAGTTGACGGTTACAACCTGTCGGGTCAGGTCACTTTGCATTATCTGGCTGACGGCGATCACAGTCTCAAGCCCCGTAAATCCAGCGGTTATACATTAAACGAACATATGCAGCAGGCGGCCTCAGCTTCAGCCGCTTTCATCAACAGGCTTACTTCATGTTAAAACCTTTTGTACTTACCGGTGCCATTGCTGCGCTGGCCGCGGTGATATTTGGCGCGTTCGGTGCGCATGCGCTGAAGTCAATACTCAGCGATTCACAACTGACATCATGGCATACCGCTGTGGACTATCAATTTTATCATGCGCTGGCGTTACTGATTTTGCCGGCACTGCGACACGCAGTGAGTAACAGGTTATTAAGTACTGCCGGTATTTGTTTTGTTGCCGGCATTGTTTTGTTCAGTGGCAGCATCTACTTACTCACCTTGCTGGAATGGCGCTTTCTCGGACCGGTAACGCCACTTGGCGGTTTATTCTTTATGATTGGCTGGGTGGCACTGATCACCGGTGTGGTAAAAGGAAAGTGGCATGAATAGTTTGCTGATTTATTGCCGCAGTGGTTATGAAGCTGATACCGCCGGGGAACTGACAGCATTGTCCTCTGAAGCCGGTATTTACGGGTATCCGGTATTTACGCCTGACCAGGGCTTCATTTTGTTTCATTTTTATGAGCAGGGCGATGCAGACCGGCTGGGTCAGCGTCTTGCTGTGGCTGATACCATTTTCCCCCGTCAGATTGTGGTGGTCACCGCTCATCTTAAATATCTCGATAAATCGAACCGGGCAGGTCCGGTACTGGCCGCCATCAGCGACGCAGACACGGATGAGTGGAAAAACACCTTATTGTTTGTCGAGCATGCCGATACTGAAGCAGGGAAAGCGCTGGCTAAATTCTGCCGGAAGTTCACTGTGCCACTGCGGCAAGGCTTAAGAAAGCAGGGAGCGCTAACATATAAAGAACGGGAAGACGGCAGGGCATTGCATGTTTTCTTCACTGATTATGACAATTGTTTCGTGGGCCATTCTTATCCGGCCATGCGAAGTCCCTTTGCTAACGGCATTTGTCGTCTGAAATTTCCGCCGAAAGCACCCAGCCGCTCGACTCTCAAGCTTGAGGAAGCCATTCTGACCATGCTGGACGATGAAGAACGCCGCGAAATTTTCCGTGAAGGCGCCCGTGCGGTAGATTTGGGGGCGTGTCCGGGTGGCTGGACGTATCAGCTGGTGATCCGCGAGATGGGCGTTGAGGCCATTGACAACGGTGCTATCGACGAAGAACTCATGGCAACAGGATTAGTGGACCATTATGCGGCAGACGGCTTTACTTATAAGCCCAAATTTGGCCGTGTAGATTTGCTGGTGTGTGATATGATAGAGCGCCCCGACAGGGTAGCGGTACTCATGAGTGAGTGGCTTGAAAAAGGTTGGGCAGATCATGCGATTTTCAACCTTAAGCTGCCAATGAAGAAACGATACGACACGGTGACGGCCGCTATCGGGGAAATACAATCGCGACTTGGCAAAAAAGCTGGCGGCTTTCGGATGAAAGTCAGACACCTTTATCATAATCGCGACGAGGTTACTGTTACTGTCATAAAAGCTTAAATAAAGCCTTGTGATGGTAATTTATTGATTTTAAATGTAAAATTAAAGGCTTGGCGCGGAACTGCTGAATAAGTTTTAGACTTTTTTCGCAAAGGACTATAAATCTGGTATTGAAATCCTTTATAATCCCGCCGTTTTTTTACTCTGAACCAACGAAAGTGAACTAATGTCAGACTTATCTCTTTACAGAAACATTGGTATCTTCGCCCACGTAGACGCGGGTAAGACTACCACTACAGAACGTATTTTGAAGCTTACCGGTAAAATCCATAAAACTGGTGAGGTACACGATGGTGAGTCAACTACTGACTTCATGGAACAGGAAGCTGAGCGCGGTATTACTATCCAGTCTGCTGCGACTACTTGTTTCTGGAAAGACCACCGTATGAACATCATCGATACTCCGGGACACGTTGACTTCACAGTTGAAGTTTACCGTTCTCTGAAAGTATTGGATGGTGGTATCGGTGTTTTCTGTGGTTCAGGCGGTGTTGAGCCTCAGTCTGAAACTAACTGGCGTTATGCTAACGAATCAGAAGTTGCCCGTGTAATCTTCGTAAACAAACTGGACCGTATGGGTGCAGATTTCTACCGTGTTGTTGGCCAGGTTAAGAAAGTACTTGCTGCTAACCCGCTGGTAATGACGCTGCCAATCGGTATCGAAGACGAATTCAAAGGTGTTGTTAACCTGCTGGACATGAAAGCGTACATCTGGGATGACTCTGGCCTGCCAGAAAACTACGAAGTCGTTGATATCCCTGCTGACATGGTTGACAAAGCGAACGAGTACCGTGAGCAACTGGTTGAGACTGCTGTTGAGCAGGACGATGACCTGATGATGGCTTACATGGACGGCGAAGAACCTTCTCTGGAAGACATCAAGCGTTGTATCCGTAAAGGTACACGCGATATGTCATTCTTCCCGACTTACTGTGGTTCTGCATTTAAGAACAAAGGTATCCAACTGGTACTGGACGCAGTAATTGACTTCCTGCCTTCTCCTACAGAAGTTGATCCTCAGGAGCTGACTGACGAAGAAACTGGTGAACCTACTGGTGAAGTTGCCACTGTATCTGTTGACGAGCCGTTCCGTGCTCTGGCGTTCAAAATCATGGACGACCGTTTCGGTGCGCTGACCTTCATCCGTATCTACTCTGGTAAGCTGAACAAGGGTGATACTATCCTGAACTCTGCTACTGGTAAGACTGAGCGTATCGGTCGTATGGTAGAGATGCACGCCGATGAGCGTACAGAACTGACTTCTGCGCAGGCAGGTGACATTCTGGCTGTTGTAGGTATGAAGAACGTTCAGACTGGTCACACCCTGTGTGATCCAAAGAACCCTTGTACCCTTGAGCCAATGATCTTCCCTGAGCCTGTAATCTCTATCGCTGTTAAGCCTAAGGATAAAGGCGCTAACGAGAAGATGTCTATCGCTATCGGTAAACTGGTTGCAGAAGATCCTTCATTCCAGGTTGAAACTGATGAAGATTCTGGCGAAACCATCCTGAAAGGTATGGGTGAGCTTCACTTAGACATCAAAGTAGACATCCTGAAGCGTACTTACGGCGTTGAGCTGGAAGTTGGTCAGCCGCAGGTTGCTTACCGTGAAACTATCACTACTCCGGTAGAAGACAGCTACACGCACAAGAAACAGTCTGGTGGTTCTGGTCAGTTCGGTAAGATCGATTACCGTATCAAGCCAGGCGAGCAAAACTCTGGCTTTACGTTCAAATCTACCGTTGTTGGTGGTAACGTACCTAAAGAATTCTTCCCGGCTATCGAGAAGGGCTTTAAAGGTATGATGGACGAAGGTCCTCTGGCTGGTTATCCGGTACTGGATGTTGAAGTTGAACTGTACGACGGTGGTTTCCACGCAGTTGACTCATCAGCTATCGCGTTCGAAATTGCAGCGAAAGGTGCATTTCGTCAGTCTATGCCTAAAGCCGGTCCTCAACTGCTTGAGCCAGTGATGAAAGTTGACGTATTCAGCCCTGAAGACAATGTAGGTGACGTAATCGGTGACCTTAACCGTCGTCGTGGTATGATCAAAGACCAGGAAGCTGGTGCGACTGGTGTACGCATTAAGGCAGATGTACCTCTGTCTGAAATGTTCGGTTACATCGGTCACCTGCGTACTATTACATCTGGTCGTGGCCAGTTCTCTATGGAGTTCAGCCACTACTCAGCATGTCCTCAGAACGTAGCTGAAAAAGTAATGGAAGAAGCGAAAGCGCGTAAAAACGCTAAGTAATTCTTCTTGAAAGCTTTAAAAAACCCGCCATCCGGCGGGTTTTTTTATGGCTGGTAAAACTGTACTAAACCTGTACTTGCGACGACTCCGGCAGCTGATACATTTAAGCGGCTTAAAGGAGAGAGTTATGCAATGGATTGTTCACACACTAGCGACAGTGATCCCCCTCGGCTTTATCGTCTACTGGTTATGGTTCAGAAACGCCTGGTACAAGTCTATGCTTCGCAAAGGGAAGCAGGGCGGTAAAGATACCATCGCCATTTATCCTACCGTCGCCTCACTGCTCAGGCTGGAAGCGGCAGTCGTTGTACCTGTCAGCCGGGTAACCAAAGTCATCATCACAGCACGTTGCATTATATTCTATGCCGGCCCCTGTAAAATTGCTGAGTTATGGTTGCTTGCAGGGCAGTCATCAGAACTGGCTGAAGGGATCCATGAGTATTGCAGCCACGCTACTGTCAGCTATGTACCTTATTACCCGCGGCAAACTCTGGCGGAAAGCTGTCGTTTTCAGCGGTATTATGGCATGGATGTGGTCAGCTTTAATGACGGGCAGTATTTCGCACCCGCCGGCAGAGTTGTTTCGCGGCTTCACGAATCGCCGTTGCCGGAGGAGCCTGATGAGGATGATATTGATACTGTTCAAACAATCTGGTCAGACTGGCGAGATCGTTTGCTATAGCCTCCGGCACTTTATGCTTACAGTATTCATAGAATTGTCCCGGACTGCGGTTCTCCCTTCGTAGATTAAATTTTTGTTCCAGTTTCTCAACCGCGCCAAGATAGTACTTCTTTTCTCTGGCAATGTGACTTCGTTGCCATCCCGGTACAAAATAAATAACCAGCAGCGCACCTGTGAACAAGAGCAGGCCGGCGGCTAATAAGCTGAGCTTTAACGGCGTTATACCATTTAAAATACGGTCTAGAATGTCCGTTTGTTTATCGTTGTTATAGCCTAAAAACCAGCGGCTCCAGAGAAAATCCATTTGTGCACTCATGTTGCGCAATGCATCGAAGAACGCTAGCTGGCTGATACCGTTTAGCGGGTGATCGCCATGAATTTCTGTCGAGAATCTTGCTGCCTGCTCAAAACCGTCGAAAATTCGTGAAGGCGCAACCATGGTTGTCGGATCGTAGCTTTGCCAGCTCACCCCGTCAGTTTTTGCTTCTACCCAGGCGTGAGCGTCGTACTGATACACATTGACGGTTTCATCATTGATAGGTGTGCCACCCTGATAACCTGTCACAATGCGGGCGGGTATACCGGCAAGCCGCAGTGCAAACGTCATCGCACTGGCATAATGAGCACAAAACCCCTGTTGATGGTCAAACAGGAAACTGTCTACCGGATCATTAAGCATGGGCGGTGGTGTTAACGTGTAACTGTAAGGCTTGTCATTAAAATAACGCATCAGTGCTGAAACAAATGCACGGTTATCAGGATGCATCTCTCTGAGCCCGTGTACCCATTCCCTGGTTTTCTCATTACCTCTTTCCGGCACTTGCAGGTTCAGCGTATTGTCCAGCGCCGCATTCCCCTGACTTCGCGGGGAGTCAGGGTAGGAGGCAACATAATAAGCATAGCGGCTGAACAGTGGCTGTCTTGATGTTAGCTGGTATTGCCAGCCCTGCCACAATTCCCGTTGACTGGCTGCACTGTCCGGTACAGCTGTGTCTAATGCAAATAACCAGGATTTTTTGGTGGGTTCGGCAATGACTTCATAGCGGACAGGCTCACCGCTGAGGGCCGGCCGGAACGGCTTATTCATATACCGCAATTGGGTTTCTGCGTATTGCCTTGTTTCACTGACTGACCACGATTTTCCGTCAAAATGTTCCAGCGTCAGTGCACGCCAGTAAAGCTGTTCTCTGACCGGAACAGGCGTTGAGAATGTGGCACTGAATGCCAGCTTTTCAGACTGTGCGAGATTGGCAATGTCACCCGGCGTAATGGTTTCTGCCAGCCCGGTTTCTGTGGATTTGCCTTCCGGCATTTTCCATAAAGGGGGAAGCCGGGGCATAAACACAAACAAAATAACAGCAAGAGGCAACGCCTGAAAGAACAGAATAAAGGTTTTCTTTTGTCTGAATTGTCTGGTTGACGACGGTGTGTGAGCAGACAACAGAATATACAGTAAGAACAGAAACAGGATGCCGTAAAATAAGGTACGGGCCAGCGACTGATAGAAAATGAAACCGCAGGCCAGCAGGAATATGGCGCAGATAAAAAGTTGATAGAAATCCCGTCGCTTACTTAACAACATTAATTTTAGCGCACAGGCCAGCAGCAGCAGGTTAACCATAATATGCAGGAAATCCATACCGTCACTGGTGGTGATCAGTGCTGTTCCCGCCAGCAGGGCAAGTAAGTTGACCATACGCTTTCCGGGCATATGGTTGTACCAGCCGAGAAACAAAAATCCTCTGACAATGCCGGCACATAAACAAAGCAGTAGTACCCACAAATGAATATCGCTGAACAGGGAGGCTGCCAGCACCACAAAGAAAACGGAAGTCAGCATACTTTCACGGTTCCCCGCAATCGGCAGGCTTACAGGCATCATGACGGTGTGTCCTGACGGAAAAGGGCCAGAGCTTTTAAACAGGCCTGTTTGTGCTGTTGTCCGCAGCCCGGCTGAATAACCAGATTATCCAGTTTCAGGCCAAATTGTGTGCCGGTTGCTGACAGCTGAGTGACCTGCCAGCTCAGCACCGACAGCGCCGTCTCTGTATCCGTGCGTAACTGATGGATATCCAGATAGCCGCTGACCGGCTGTTGATCGGTGAAAATCTTATTTACACGGTCACCGCCTTTGGCGACCCGTTTCCATGCAACGCGGTTTAACGGCTCTCCGCTCTGCCAGGGCTGCAGTGCAAAGAAGTCATCGGTGCCATTTTGCACCTGCTTGCCGGTACCGCTGCGGGCATACCATTGAGACAGATCGGCGTGCTCGGGCTTTTTCTGCGGATAGACTAACAGCGTCTGATTAAAATCAGGATGGGTCCAGCATTTCACCAGTCCGAGGGGAAAAGAGGAGATGACGGTCACTCTGGGCAATCTCATGATGCCCCGTTTATCTGCCTGTATTGCCAGAAGATGAGATTTTTTTTCCTGTTCGAGATCCAACGTGCTGCGGTCAATATCACCGTACCATCTGATTTCCATCAGTCCCCGCAGAGATTTTCCTTCAGCGGCGGTAATATCTACCGTCATAAATCCATTTTCGCCGGCGAACACCGGCTTTAGCTCCCTTGCTGACAATCGTATTCCTGAGATATTTTTGTAGGCAGTGAACAAAGTAATAAGGAAAAGACTCAACAGAAACTGGCAAAGAAAAAGCAGAAGATTATTCTGATAGTTAACCGCAAGCAGAAACAGACAGGCGGTCATCATCAGGTAAAACCAGCCGAAAGTACCCGGAAAGATGAAGATATTACCATGATGTAACTGATGAGCAGTGTCCGGCGGCATTCTCTTAGCCAGCCATTTTAAAGACCATGCTCCGAAAGTTTTTCTCATCATCCGCTTTTCAGGCTGCCAGCGGGTCCACACTGTTCAGCAACCGCTTACTCAGTGTATTTTCTTCGATGGACTCGTGATGAGTACCCCGTAATCTGTGTTCCGCCACGGCGGCAAAAATAGCCTGAACATCTTCAGGGACGATGTAGTCGCGGTCGTGAATGAATGCCCAGGCTTTTGCTGCGTTTAACAGGGCACGGCTTGCCCTGGGGGAGAGGGGTTGCGGATAACCACTTTGTTCCCGGCTCTGATTTACCAGGTTAAGCACGTATTCCAGTACTGCTTCACTGCAATGCACATCGTTGACCTGCTGTTGATAGCGGAGCAGTGAGCGGGGATCAATTTTTTCCGCCAGCGGACCTTGTTCTCTGCCACCTTGCTGCTGCAACATGGCTTTTTCCGCTTCTCTTGAAGGGTATCCCAGAGATATACGCATGAGGAAACGGTCCAGCTGTGACTCAGGCAAGGGATACGTTCCGCTCTGATACCCCGGGTTTTGAGTGGCGATAACAAAAAAAGGTGAGGGCAGCGGATAGGTGGTGCCGTCGACGCTGACCTGGTTTTCTTCCATGGCTTCAAGTAGCGCACTTTGTGTTTTCGGTGACGCGCGGTTAATTTCATCTGCCAGAATCAGTTCGTTGAATACCGGACCGGGGTGAAACCTGAATTCGTGCTGCTGCTGATCGAACACGTTCACCCCCAGCATATCTGCGGGCAGTAAGTCTGACGTGAACTGAATACGGGAATAAGACAAGCCGAATACATTTGCCAGCGCATGAGACAAAGTGGTTTTGCCCATGCCCGGTAAGTCTTCAATCAATAAGTGACCTTTTGCCAGCAGGCAGGTTACAGCCAGCTTCAGCTGTTGAGGCTTGCCAATAATATGCTCTGACAGTGCGTCTGTGATCGTCTGAAATTCTGTTCGCATGGGGTTTTCCCGCAACCGGTTTGTCCTTATTTATACATGCTAGCAATTCTGAAAGGAATTGCTGTTATCCTGTTGATACCTGAGTATAGACACGGTGTCTGCGCCGGGTGATATAAATTACCTGAGTGAACCTGATTTAGTGCTGTTATCAATATCCTTGTTGTCTATAATGGACCGGTTTATTAAGGAAGTACCATATGAAAATCATTGAAATTGATGATGAGCTGTATACGTTTATAGCAAGTCAGACAAAACACATCGGCGAAAATGCGTCGGACATCCTGCGTCGTTTACTGCTGGGTGATGCTGAAAGTAACGAAGTAAAAGCAGCACCTGTAAAGGCGGCTCCCGCGGTGAAAAAAGCGGCTCCTGTTAAAGCCCGTCAAACGAAAACACCGTCACAGTCAACAACGGTTTCTGCCCCCCTTGCTGTAGAGCACGGCAGCGGAGATATCGAAGCCAGACTCACCAGTGCTGCACTGGCGCAGTACACCAAACGGGTTGATCTGTTTCTGTTTATTCTGTCTGAACTTCATGATTTGCACAGCGATGCCTTTGCAAATGTTGAACAAATTAAGGGTAAAAATCGTATTTATTTCGCAACCAGCAAAGACGCGTTGCTGAGTACGGGAAGCAGTACTAACCCTAAATCTATTCCTGACTCACCCTACTGGGTAGTAACAAATAACAACACTGCTAAGAAAGTAGCGATGTTGGAACAGGTAATGAAAACACTGGGATACAGCGACGAAGCCACGCAAACGGTTATCGCTAAATTTGCTTAATACCCCTGGTTAGCAAGACGCTCACTTTAATAAAGGACGAAAAATGGCATTACATCCGCAGGCAGGAGAACCCGCAGCTCCGGAGCAACTGATTAACGTTGCAGAACTTATCACCCAATATTTTACCTATGTCCCTGATGCTGACTCGCCGGCAGAAGCTGTCAGTTTTGGTACATCAGGTCACAGGGGCACAGCAGCAAATACAACGTTCACAGACACGCATATTGCTGCAATTTGCCAGGCGTTAGCAGAGTACCGTCAGTCAGAAGACATCGACGGACCGCTGTATATTGGTAAAGATACCCATGCATTGTCAGAACCGGCAATGATCACTGCGATTGAAGTGTTAAGTGCCAACGGTGTTGATGTAGTGATCCAACAGGCGGATAACGCCAGCCGCGGCTACACACCCACGCCGGTTATTTCCCGCACCATTATTCGTTATAACCGTGGACGTTCTGCGAACTTAGCTGACGGTATTGTCATTACGCCTTCTCACAATCCGCCTTCTGACGGTGGCTTCAAATACAACCCGCCCCATGGCGGACCCGCTGATGGCGATGTGACCTCTGTCATTCAAAAACGTGCTAATGCACTTATCGCTGCGGGCAATAAAGACGTGAAGCGAATGAATGTGCAACAGGCACGGGCAGAAGGGAAGTTTGTGGAAGCGGATTTCATGGAAGCTTACATAGACGATCTCGCTGAAGTTGTGGACATGGAAGCGATTGCAAAAGCCGGGCTTAAACTCGGTACCGATCCCTTAGGCGGAGCGGGAGTCGGTTACTGGGAGCGTATCAGCGAAAAATATGGCCTTGATATCACGGTTGTGAACGACAAGGTTGATCCTCAGTTTGGCTTCATGCGTCGTGACAAAGATGGCAAGCTGAGAATGGACTGTTCTTCTGCCTATGCAATGGCCGGTCTTATCGATCTGAAAGACAAGTTTGACCTTGCCTGGGGTAACGATCCTGACTTCGACAGACATGGTATTGTTTGTCCTGCTGCAGGCCTTATGAACCCTAATCACTATCTGGCCGTAGCTATCAATTATCTGTACAGCCACCGCCCTGACTGGCCGGAAAGCCTGAAAGTAGGTAAAACTCTGGTATCCAGCTCAATGATTGACCGAGTCACCGCGAACCTGGGTCGTGAACTGGCAGAAATGCCGGTGGGCTTTAAGTGGTTTGTGGGTGGATTATCCGACGGTGAAATCGCCTTCGCAGGCGAGGAAAGTGCCGGCGGTATTTTCCTGCAGCGCAACGGTCAAACCTGGGCCACGGATAAAGACGGTTTTATTATGTGTCTGCTGGCAGCTGAAATACTTGCTGTCACCGGTAAAGATCCCGGTGAGCATTATGAAGCGCTGACTGAGAAATTCGGTTCGCCTGTGTATCAGCGGGTCGACGTTGCTGCAAGCCTGGATGAGAAAGCGAAGCTGTCCGCCATGGATGCGTCTGTGGTGACCAGCGACTCCCTCGCCGGTGAGTCAATTACTTCAGTGCAAACTCATGCTCCCGGCAATAATGCTGCCATCGGGGGAGTGAAGTTATCCACTGAAAACGGATGGTTTGCCGCACGACCTTCCGGTACTGAACAAATTTATAAAATTTACGCAGAGAGTTTTAATGGTGAAAGTCACTTACAATCTCTCATCAAAGAAGCGGAAGAACTGGTAGCAAAAATCATCAAATAAATGCAAATGTTTTAATATGATGATTAAGGTGTAAAATTTTTGTTAATAAATGGGCTGAATTTTAAAATTCAGCCCATTTTTTTTGAAAATTAACAAACATTTTACAAAAAAACGTTTTTAACGCTGCTATATTGCTGCCATATCGATATTTCATTGTGTAATTTAATTACAGTGTAAGGCTAATTTGTAGCCAGTTTACATCGCCAAAGTAAAGTGAGAACTGATATGAACGCGAAAACCACTAAAGCGAAAACGGTTGCCCCTGTGGCCGTCAGCGCCGGTAGTAAAAACGAATTTAAATCAGCTGTTATCCGTCACCTGCATTGCACGCTGGGAACAGATGAAAACAAAGCGAATAATCACGCCTGGTGGAAGGCGACTTGTGCTGCTATGCAGGAACAGGTGCTTGAGGGTTTACGTAAAACCCAGAAAACCCATTACTTAAACGATACACGTGCTGTTCATTATTTCTCTGCAGAATTCCTGATGGGCCGTTTACTCTCCAACAATCTGCAGAATTTTGGTTTGTATGATGTTGCCAATGAAGCGCTGAACGAGTTAGGCGTAGAACTTGCTGATGTTATGGAAGAAGAGCCTGACATGGCACTGGGTAATGGTGGCCTGGGCCGTCTCGCTGCTTGCTTTATCGACTCTCTGGCGACCATGGAATTACCGGCAATCGGTTACGGCATTCATTACGAGCACGGCCTGTTCCGTCAGGAAATACAAAACGGCGCACAGATTGAGCGTCCGGACAGTTGGCGCGACTTCGGCAACCCGTGGGAAATTTGTCGTCCTGAATCGATTCAGCAAGTGTCCTTATATGGCTATGTTGAAACTAAGTACGGTGACAATGGGCGCATTCAAAAAGAATGGCACCCGGGCTCAATTGTAAAAGGTGTACCGTGGGATATCCCGGTTGTGGGCTACGGCGGTAATACCGTTAACGTACTGCGTCTGTGGAAGAGTGAATCATCTCATTACTTCAACTGGGACGTATTTAATGCCGGTGGTTATGTGGATGCCCAACGTGAGAACGTACAGGCAGAAACCATTTCTAAAGTACTTTACCCTAACGATGAAACCGAAGCGGGTAAAGAACTGCGTCTTATCCAGCAGTATTTCTTCTGTTCATGCTCATTAAAAGACATCATCCGCCGTTACAAGCGTGCCCACGGTGATGACTGGAGCCGTTTTGTTGATCAGGTCGTTATTCAGCTTAACGATACCCATCCGGCTATCGCGATCCCTGAATTAATGCGTATTTTAGTTGACCGTGCAGAGCTTGACTGGGATACCGCCTGGGGCATTTGTACCAAAGTGTTTGCTTATACAAACCACACTCTGTTGCCGGAAGCGCTGGAAAAATGGCCTGCACGCATGATCGAGAAGATCCTGCCCCGTCACCTTGAAATCATTTACGAAATCAACCACCGCTTCATGGCTGAGGTTGACAAGAAGTGGCCGGGTGACAATGCGAAAAAAGCGAAATTGTCCATTATCGAAGAAGGTAATGAGAAGATGGTTCGCATGGGTAATTTGTCTGTTATTGCCTCTTTCGCCGTAAACGGTGTAGCAGAAATTCACTCTAAACTGGTGAAAAAGAACCTGTTCCCTGAGTTTGATGCGCTGTGGCCGGGTAAACTCACCAACGTGACCAACGGTATTACGCCACGTCGCTGGTTGAAAGCCTGCAACCCTGCGTTATCTAACCTGATCGATAAAAAAATCGGTGAAGACTGGCCGCTGGATCTGAAAAAGCTGGATGGTTTGTCTAAGTATGCTGACAACAAAACATTCCAGAAACAGTTCATGAAAGTGAAACTGGAAAATAAGAAGCTGCTGGCACAGGAAATCAAGCAATCGCTGGACATTGATGTGGATGTGAATGCTATCTTCGACGTGCAAATTAAACGTTTGCACGAGTACAAGCGTCAGCACCTGAACCTGCTTCATATCATGGCGCTGTACCGTCGTTTGCTGGAAAATCCGGATTACGACATGCACCCGCGTGTATTTATTTTCGGTGCGAAAGCAGCGCCCGGTTACAAACTGGCGAAAGACATCATCTACGCTATCAACAAAGTGGCTGATAAGATCAACAACGACCCGCGGGTGAACGGTAAGCTCAAAGTGGTATTCCTGCCGAATTACCGCGTATCGTTAGCTGAGAAAATGATTCCGGCTTCTGACTTATCAGAGCAAATCAGTACTGCTGGTAAAGAAGCATCCGGTACCGGCAATATGAAGCTGGCTCTGAACGGTGCTTTGACTATTGGTACGCTGGACGGCGCTAACATCGAAATCGCCGAAGAAGTGGGTGACGACAATATCTTCATTTTTGGTCTCACCGTTGATGAAGTGCATGAGCTGAAAGAAAAAGGCTACAAGCCGCTGGATTACTATTACCGTGATCCTGAAATCAAAGCGGTACTGGACTGGCTGGAGACTGACTACTTTACTCCTGGCAAGCCGGGTGCCTTAGTATCCATCAAACAAAGCTTGCTGGATCACGGCGACCCGTACATGGTACTGGCTGATTTCCGTGCTTACTCCGACGCGCAGATCCTGGTGGATGAGGCGTACCGTGACAAAGAGCGCTGGGCGAAAATGGCCATTATCAATACAGCGAAGATGGGTAAATTCACTTCAGACCGTTCAATCAATGATTATGTTGAGCGTATCTGGAAGCTTTCATCCTGTTCTGTAAAGTAAATTTATAGTACGAACAACGAAAGCCCGGGATCTGAAAAGATGCCGGGCTTTTTTGTTTTAACGGTCTGGCCTGCTCAGCAGGCGGCTGCGGCCTTACGCTTTCTGGTGAAAAATGACGCGGGCAGGTTACTTACCAGTGTGCCGGCTAATATCATCACCAGGGCAACAGACAGGCCAGTTGTCCATTGTTCATTGAACATGGGTACAGCCAGCGTACTGGCAAATACCGGCACCAGTGCCATTAAGCCACCCATTTTGGTTGCGCCGAGAATATGCACGGCGCGGGCATACAAAACCATTTGAACGGTTGTAGCCATGACACCCTGATAAAAAGCCTGCAGGCCCAGCATTTCAAAACTTTGCTGCGCAATATTATGTGGCAGAAACAGAATGTATACCGGCACGAACAGTATGGTCGTGGTCGCAATGATACCCAGCGTGGCGTGCCACGGCGCGAACTGCCACCGTCTCAGCAATACCGTAAAAATTCCCCAGAATAAGCAGGCAATGACAAAACTCAGATCGCCGGACAAGTAGTGACTGTCTGCGAGCAACGTTTCAGCTAGCAGAGCAATAATTCCGGTGCTGCTTAGTGCTATACCGATTTGTGATGAAAGACGATGTCTCTCATTTGCGATGAAATAGGCAAGTACTGCAATCATGACTGGCATTAATCCCGGTAGCAATAATGCCGCGTGAGTGGCCGGTGCAAGGGCGAAACCGGTGAAAACCGATACGCCGTATGCCACGCCGCCAATCGCGCCGAGCACAAACATACGCCACTGGAATATTACCTTGCGGTGCTTATAGATAAACGGCGAGAACAGCAGGCAAGCTGTACCGAAGCGCACCATCAGCATATCCGGCACTGCCATGGATGATACGGCTCCTGCTTTACTGATGAGTATGAATCCTGTCCATATGAGGACGGCAGCAAGGGCATAACCTAACCCCTTCAGTGTGTTCTGGCTGGCGCTGTTTTGCGCTGTCATGGTGGTTCTCCGTGGTGCAATTTTCCGGTATCAGGCAATCATTACCTTAATGCTTGTTCAAAAGTATAAGGGATTAGTTATTTCATTAATAATGAATAAATGAGAAGATTTCTTTCATATTAATTGAATGGTAAGGTTTGCTGATGGACATTTCAGATCTGGTGGTGTTTAAGGCTGTTGTGGAGCACAAGGGCGTCAGCAGGGCGGCAGAATCTCTTCACCGGGTACCGTCCAACGTCACGGCAAGGTTAAAGAAACTGGAAGGGGAGCTGAACGTAGATTTATTTCTGCGGGAAGGGAACCGTTTAACAGTAACTTCTGCCGGTCTGAGATTGTTGGATTACACCGGTAAGATATTACAACTTCAGAAACAGGCTATTGCTGAATTAACCCTTGCAGAACCGGGCGGTTTGTTGCGGCTGGGTTCAATGGAAAGCAGTGCCGCTTCCCGTTTACCCGGTATTCTTGCACGTTTTCATCGTCAGTATGTTGCGGTACAACTCGAGTTGACAGCCAATGCATCGATGCCGCTGGTGGAGAAAGTACTCAGCGGTGAACTTGACCTGGTGATGGCATCGGATCCGCCAGACGATCCAAGACTGGAACGGGTGAAATGCTTTGAAGAAGAGTTAGTGCTCATCTTGCCCCGTGAGTGGGAAAATAACACTGCACTGCCGGAAACGTTGACCATGGTTGGTTACAGCCGTGGCTGCTCGTACCGCCATCGATTGGAAAAGTGGCTCGCCAGACACAATCACATTTGCGAGAGAGTTACGGAGATCCCCAGTCACTTCACCATGATTGGCTGTGTTATCGCAGGCATGGGGCTTGCCATGGTACCGCGTTCGGTACTGGCATTGCATCAAACCGAAGGGTTAACGTTGAAAACCGTAGATGAAGATATTGCCTTCGCACCAACGTATCTGGTGTACCGGAAAGACAATCCATCCAGCGCTATTTCTGCGTTCATTGATTGTGCATTAGCCGCGCCCGGTGCGGTAAACTAACCATTCCATTATTCCCCTTCATTTTTATCGAATGCAAACACCAGTCTGACAGACTGGTTAATAAAGGACTTTCGTCAATTGCAAAATAAACCGGTTAACACAGAGCTTTATGCTCATACACTTCTTATTGTCGTCACGCTATTAGCAGCCTCCGGCTGGTTATTTTCAAAATTTGTTATTTCTGCCATGACACCCATGTTTTTCCTGGCTATACGATTTGTCATTTCGGGTCTGATGGTCGGAGGATTGAAGCCCCGTCAAGTGTTGAGTACCTCCGTGCGGAAGCGCAGGCGGGCACTGATGACAGGATGTTTGCTGGGCGTGCAAACCGCAGTTTGGGGAGCGGGTCTGTTATTGTCTGAAGGATTGGGGGCAGGCGCATTTTTGCTTAGCCTGAGTTTTCTTCTCATACCGGTGACGGGATTATTTTTTGGTTACCGTGCCAAAAGGCACACATGGATTTCTGTAGCAATTGCGGTGCCGGGGCTGAGCTTTCTTGCGTTGAGAAACGGCTTTGTACTCGAGCCTTCTGATATTTTGTTTCTGGTTTCAGCTGTACTTTATGCACTGTATTTTAACGTTAATGGCAAATATTGCTCAGATATACCACCCGTCACACAAACGTGCTTTCAACTTATTTCAGCCGGCACAATTTGCTTTATCGCCTATCTGGTCACAGAGCAGAGTGCGACACAATCCGTCTCAGAAGTGTGGCAGTGGTTGGTGTTAAGCATTGTGCTTGCTACCTGCCTGCGTTTTTTCTTTTTATTGAAAGCACAGAGCATGTCTCCGGAAGGGCAGGGAGCGATAGTGATGACCCTCGAACCGGTTTGGGTAGCTATTCTCAGTGCCTGGTGGCTCAATGAGTCGTTAAATACAATGGCTTTAACAGGTATGGCAATTATATTTCTTGCGCTCGTAGTCAATGCGATTGGCAGCCTGCTAGCGGGCAGGAAGCAAAAACTTGCTGCTTTGGGACAACCCCCGATTGTCTGAATAAGTAAACTCAGCCAAAGAGTAAAATAAGTCAATTACGGTGGAAGGAGTGTTTTATACTATAGTTTAAATATTTACGAATATCTAACTTGGTAAACACATCATTTGTCTGATTAAAAGTTCAGGTACTTTCTCATATATGCGTTAATACTATAGAATGGTTGCGGGACTGGCTCCCGCATGTTTTTATAGATAAATAATAATAAAAGAAAAATTCAGTGACCGGATTGCCACCTGATATGAGCCGTCTACATCAAAGTTTGGCGACAATTCCAAACCGCTATGCCTTTATCGATACCATCGAGCAATGTGCGGAAAAACATAAGCATGTTTCCCTGATGCTCATCGACGTGGTGCGTTTTTCCGACGTGACCACCAGTCTTGGTATCAATGTCGCTGACCAGTTTTTGCTGGAAATCGCAAACCGGATCATTCTGCTCTTTGATGAACCCCTGCGCTTCGGCCGCATCAGCGGTGATGTTTTCGGTATTGTTTTTCCTGACAAAATCAAACAGAAAGAACTCCGTGCTACGTTTGAGCATATCGTTGAACACTTCAAAACCCCCATGCATCGCGGCAATCATGCTTTTATTGCTGATTTTAATGTCGGGGCGGTCAGTGGTAAGCAGGAGAAGTTCGATATTACTGCGTTTGTTTCCCGTGCAGAGGCTGCCCTCAAGCAGGCGAAAGAAAATAAGTATGAAAACTTCCATGTTATGTCCATGGATGAAAAGGCGGAGACAGGACGCAGTCTTGCACTGAAAGCCGATCTCAAGCGGGCACTGCAACAAAATGAGCTGGAATTATATTACCAGCCTCAGGTCGATCTGAATACTCTGCAAATTACCGGTGCAGAATGTTTATTACGCTGGAATCATCCGCTGGATGGTGTGTTGTTTCCGGGCCCGCTGATTGAAGCCGCAGAATCCTATAACATGATGAATGAACTGGCTTACTGGACCTTCGAGCAGGCATTTCAGAACATGGTGAAACTGGATGCGCAGGGTCTGAACGTTTCATTGTCGGTAAACATTTCGCCGACACAGCTGTACGACAGTAAACTCATTCCCGCGCTGGTCCGTCTCAGAGATAAATACGCGCTGGATCTCAGTCGTTTTGAACTGGAATTGACAGAAGACGTTGCCCTGTCGAACTCATTGATGGTGAAAAAGCAACTTCATGAGCTGGGTGCTCTGGGTATCGGCATTGCGGTGGATGATTTCGGAAAAGGCTACTCCAACCTGGCGTTTATACGGGAACTCAATATTGATGCTCTCAAGATTGATAAGTCCTTTGTGATGGAACTGGGGGATAACCCGGTGAACCGTGCCATTATTGAAGCGGCCAAAATTATCGGCAAAGCAAAAAATTGCCAGGTGATTGCAGAAGGGGTGGAAACAACGGAACAGCTGCATACCTTAAGAGAAATAGGCATTCTGACAGGCCAGGGGTATCTGTTTTCCCGTGCTGTACCGCTTAATGAGTTTATCAGTCTTGCCCACCAGGATATTATGATTGGTGACTCTCCTTTACGCAGGATGCTGGTGTAAACCGGTCAGGTTTGGCTTTTTAGCTGCACAATAGATAGAATCCTGCGGTATTAATTGCATAAACGACAGGATATCCATGCGTACCCGCTTGCTCGCCCACGGCGATTTTCTCAATCTCTCCCGTTTTTCTTCTGGTATTGTTGAACCTCAGACTTTGCAACTTGAAAACGGTGTGCGTGTTCACATTATTGCACCCGGCATTGTCGCTTTTTACCCTCAAACGCTTCATGCTGACAGTAAATATATTGTGCTTTCCTCCGGCGTTCACGGCAATGAAACCGCCCCCATTGAAATCTGTGATGACATGGTAAAACGCCTGTTTACCGGTTCTCTTGTACCTGCGCATGCGGTGCTGTTTCAATTCGGGAACCTGGATGCTATGGCCATTGCGAAACGCTTCACCGAAGAAAATATGAACCGGCTGTTTTGTGGCGCGCACTCTGCCGGAGAAGGGCGGGTGAATGATGAGCGAATCCGTGCGAAGCAACTTGAAGATACCATGGCGGTATTCTTCGCTGATGCCGGAGATAACGCTGAGAAACTGCACTATGATTTGCACACCGCTATCCGTGAATCTAAAAACGAAAAATTCGCAGTGTATCCGTTCCTCCATGGCAAACCCTATAGCCGTGAGCAACTGTCCTTTATGAAGGCCTGTGGTGTAAAAACGATTTTACTTTCAGAGTCTCCGACCACCACCTACAGCTATCACTCGTCACTGAATCACGGCGCTCATTCGTTTACCGTTGAGCTTGGAAAAGTGCAGCCATTTGGTCAGAACGACATGGCGCGGTTTGAAGAAGCGAGAAATGCGCTTATCTCGCTGGTGTGTGAGCAGCAAATATCATTGAATGACGACTTATCTGATATGGTGATTTACCGTGTAAATCAGGTGATCAACAAGCAGGCTGACGATTTTATACTGCATTTTGCAGACGATACGCCCAATTTCATGGATTTTGCAGAAGGCGATAAGCTGGCATCTGAAACCGGCGCAGAATATTTTGCTGAACAGGACGGCGAAGCGGTGGTGTTCCCCAACGCCAATGTGGCTATCGGGCAGCGTGCTATTCTCACCGTCGTTCCGGCTTCACTGGAGTACATTAATGTTTAAACTCGACGAGCGCTTACAAAACGATACGGTGCTGGTAACAGATTTACCACTTTGCCGCGTGCTGCTGATGAATGACAGTCAGTTTCCCTGGCTTATCCTCGTTCCCCGTGTCGAAGGTCTGGCAGAGTTACACGAGCTTGATGACTGGCAAATGCAGCAGTATGTGCAGGAGTCCCGCTTATGTTGTAAGGTATTATCCTCATTGTATGCGCCTTATAAACTGAACATTGCTGCACTGGGTAATGTGGTCAGGCAACTGCATATTCATCACCTTTGCCGTTATGAAGAGGATATCGCCTGGCCTGCGCCTGTGTGGGGAAGGCAGCCTGCTATACCTTATGGTGACAGTGAACTGGCAGCACGCATTGAAGCATTGAAAAACGCTTTTTCAACGGAGGAAAAAAGATGATTTTAACAACAACACCCGGTATTGAAGGTAAAACCATTTCGCAATATCACGGTATCGTCATCGGCGAGGCGGTCATGGGCGCGAACATTTTTAAAGATTTGTTTGCTTCAATCCGCGATATCGTCGGCGGGCGGTCAGGTTCCTATGAAGACGAGCTCACCAAAGCACGTAAAATGGCCTTCGCAGAGCTGGAGCAGGAAGCCCGTACCATGGGCGCAAATGCGGTTGTGGGTATCGATATCGACTATGAAGTAATCGGCGAAAAAGGCAGTATGCTGATGGTCAGTATCAGTGGCACTGCCGTACGGGTTAACGGGTAATATTGAGAAGATGACGATTATTTGTCTTCTTCATCTTCCCATTTTCGCGGCGTGAAGTCTTTCGGTACTCTGAACTTTGACGACGACTTAAGCAGCAAAATGTTGCCGATGATAAAGCCGGCGGCCAGTAAAATGATGAGAATTAACCATCCGGTACTCATCTTATCCCCTTATTCAGTACATAACGCTCAAACAGCGAATCAATGCGTTTGAGCACTGCTTCTTTGCCTTCCATGTCTGCCTGTTTCAGGGCGTCTGCCAGCGCATCTGCGCGGCGTTGTTGTTCAAAAGTGCTGGCTGTCGACGTGTGAGTCAGGTGCCATAATTCCACAGCCACGCCGCCTCTGTCTTCCAGAAAGGGGCGTGAAAAACCGAAGCGGTGCAAATTTTCATCCATCCAGCAGGCCAGTCCGAAGCAGGGACCGGACTCACGGTACTCACTGTCAACCAGTTCGAAGGGTTGTCCCCATTCATTCACTGCGTGTTTATCAAATACGTCAATATCTGATCCCCAGTGATGACGGCTGCCGCCGGGCAATGCTGACCAGGTCAGGATAGCATCAATTTTTTCATCATCGGACAGGGCGCTGTGATTGAGGGCCTTTCCCTGCGCATCATACAAGGTGGCTTCACCACGCCATTTTCTGTTCCAGATCGCCAGCTGACGGGTAAAGTCACGGTGACTGCTGACCAGCTGACAATCGAGCCCTTCCTCCTGTGCGGCCCGCTGCAAAGCAAGCCATGGTTCCTTTACCTCACGGTGTATGGAGAACTTATCATCAAGAGGAACCAGAAAAGGATTATCAATACCCAGCCATGCCGTCATACTCATGCCAGCAACCTGACCATGATGTCGTAATAAATATCAGTCAGCGTTTCCAGATCGGCCATCGATACGCATTCGTCGATTTTATGGATGGTGGCATTCACCGGACCCAGTTCAACGACCTGTGCGCCGGTTGGCGCTATAAAGCGGCCGTCAGAGGTACCGCCGGCAGTGGATAATTCCGTTTCTCTGCCGGTTACGTGACTGATGGCAGCCTGTGTAGCCTCAACCAGATCCCCGGAGTCTGTCAGGAACGGCTGACCGTTAAAGGTCCAGTCGATATGGTAATCCAGTTCGTGACCATCCAGGATGGTGGTGACCCGCTCAATTAATTCCCGGTCGATGACTTCTGTTGAGAAGCGGAAGTTAAAGCACACTTCACAGGTGCCGGGAATGACATTGCCTGCACCGGTTCCTGCGTGAATATTGGAGATTTGAAAACTGGTGGGCGGGAAGAATTCATTGCCGTTGTCCCAGTGTGCCTGACTCAGGCTGGCCAGCGCAGGGGCGGCATCGTGCACCGGGTTTTTAGCCAGATGCGGATACGCCACGTGACCCTGAATACCTTTCACTGTCATATCACCGGTAAGAGAACCACGGCGGCCGTTTTTCACCACATCTCCCACCTGTGAAGTGGAGGAGGGTTCGCCCACGATGCACCAGGTAATTTTCTCGTTCCGGGCTTCCAGCGTGTCGATAACTCGGGTGGTGCCGTTAATAAATGGTCCTTCTTCGTCACTGGTAATGAGGTAGGCGATGCTGCCTTTGTGATTTGGATAGTCAGCAACGAATCTGCGGGTAGCGACCATCATCGCTGCCAGACTGCCTTTCATATCAGCTGCACCGCGGCCATGTAGATAGCCGTCTTTTTCAGTGGCGATAAACGGCGGGGTTTGCCAGGCTGATTCCGGCCCGCTTGGGACAACGTCGGTATGACCGGCAAAGCACAAAAGAGGAGCTTCAGTGCCCCGTCGGGACCATAAATTCGTCGTATCGTCGAAAACCATGGTTTCATGGTTGAAACCTGACTCGTCCAGCCAGGCTTTCATGTAATCCTGACAACCG
Source organism: Alteromonas sp. ABH4_456 (assembly GCF_056160645.1). Classification (NCBI taxonomy): domain Bacteria; kingdom Pseudomonadati; phylum Pseudomonadota; class Gammaproteobacteria; order Alteromonadales; family Alteromonadaceae; genus Alteromonas; species Alteromonas sp. ABH4_456. Next base: position 417,259 of record NZ_JBSWXO010000001.1, on the reverse strand, counting down.
GCATCTTCAGGTGTGACTGAGCGGCGGTTGATCAGATTTTTGGCAACATCGATTACGGTACTCATCAGGCGAAAATCTCCTCATACTGAGCAGGTTTAAAAGCAAGATAGTAGCTGTTGTCGTGAATAAGCACCGGGCGTTTAATCATCGACGGATTGGCCAGTAACAGGCTCAGGGCTTTATCACGGGTTAAATCTGTTTTGTCTTCTTCCGGTAACTGACGAAAAGTAGTGCCCCGTTTATTCAGCAGGTTTTCCCAGCCCAGATGACTTTCTGTTTCTTTAAGCCAGGCTTCGTCCAGACCGTCTTTACGGTAATCGTGAAAAGTAAAAGGGATATTTTGCTGTTCAAGCCACTTTCTGGCTTTTTTGATGGTATCGCAGTTACTGATACCGTAAAGAGTAGTGCTCATAGTGTTCATCGTGATAATACGTTGCCGGTCAGTCTAATTAACTGTGCTGGCCGGCGCAACCGGCGCAGGGGTAAACGGTCATGACAAAGCGTATATTTGCCTCATTTTTGCCGGCTCGTCGTTGCGTTTTGCAAAGGTTTCTGGCAATTTCCCATGCTCTTTTTTTGCGGACATTATTTTATGAACACCGGCTTATTGTCTGTTTTTATTCCCACCTTTTTCTTTGTCTCTGTGACGCCGGGTATGTGTATGACGCTGGCGATGACACTGGGCATGAGTATCGGCGTTAAGCGGGCACTGTGGATGATGCTGGGAGAACTGGCCGGCGTCGGGTTAGTGGCAACGCTTTCAGCCGCCGGTGTGGCAGCACTGCTGTTGAATTATCCGGATGTGTTCACCGTACTGAAATATGCCGGCGGGGTTTATCTGGCCTATTCCGGCATACAAATGTGGATGTCACGGGGCAAAATGGCCATCAGCACTGACAGTGCGGCACAGGCCACGGAAAAAGCGTTAATTATGCAGGGTTTTATCACTGCCATTGCTAACCCCAAAGGGTGGGCATTTTTTGTTGCGCTGTTGCCACCGTTTCTTGATACCGGCTCACCGCTGGCAGCTCAACTGGTCAGCCTGATTACGATTATTCTCCTGCTCGAATTCACCTGCCTGCTGATTTATGCATCCGGTGGCCGCTCGTTGAGGTCGCTGTTGATGAAAAGCGGTAATGTCAGGGTGATGAACCGGATTGCCGGCACCCTGATGATCGGTGTCGGGATCTGGCTGGCAGCCGGTTAAACCATCCTTTATTTACACCCGGCGGCACAACGCTGAAGCACCGGATGCCCGGTGCTACAGCAGACGCCGGGCATTTGACTTCACTTTTTTGTGAAAAGGCTGAACCAGCTTCTCTGTCATTTTTGTTCCCGCTGCCGGTCCGTAGCGAAGCATTGCCTGTGCTGTGGTTTGCGGAATGAGTGCAGGGGTCATGGCATTACTGACAACTGCGGAAAAAATCTTTGTCTGAAAACGCATGGATTCTGCCGTTACAGCCTGACAGGCACTGACCACGGCCTGTACCTTTTCTGTCCACATCTCATTCATTTCACGCACTTCGGATTTTTTTGCCGGGTAAGACGTGGTGGCCATTTGCATTAACCGGGTGGCGATAACCTGAGGTGCCAGTGTCCACAGCTCAAATAATTGCATAGGTAAAGGTTGTTTCACGGTATTCTCCTGAGTGCTGCTTCTGATACGGCACAATTGAGGGTTGGTTCAAACTGAAAAGGGTTTAATATAGCCGGTGTAATCCGCCATACTGAGTTAACAGTACGAAGATGCAGAAAACTATGAACTTAACCGGGGGAGCAGGTATGCGGGTGATAGTCAGTATTATAGCCGTTTTATTATTAAGTGGCTGTGACAGAAATGAAGTTGGCGATGTGTCGCTGGGTGTTTTTACCACCAAAGATATTAAGCTGGACGCCTTTACCGATCCTGTGGTCACCGGTGTGACTTGCCATGTGTCCAGCATTGAAGCCAATCTGGATTTCTCCGACCCGTCAGACAGTTCCATTGCCTGCCGTCAGACCGGTCCGATCACCCGTGAGATGATAGATAAAATCGATAAGGGAAAAGACGGCGATGTGCTGTTTACCAAGTCTAAAAGCATACTGTTTAAGTCAATGAAAATCCGGCGCATTCTCGACGCTGAAAACCAGACATTGATGTATCTGGCATATTCTACGAAAGAGACTTCCGGCAGTTTCAAACATAGTTTATCTACTGTGCCGCTGTGGGGTACGCAGGCGCATGTAGCTGCAGCAAACAGCAATGAAGGCGGGCGCTGATTTTCCGGTGCTTCACCTTTCCGGACATCTTTACAGATGCAGGGTTAGTGCAGAGTCATGTTGAAAATTCGCCACCTCAGTAAGCGGTTCGGTGACGGCAACAAGCCTGTTATTGACGATCTCAATTTATCAATGGACACCGGGCAGTCTGTCAGTATCCGCGGCGCATCCGGTTCCGGCAAGTCTACATTACTCTCGCTGATTGCCGGTTTTGATGAACCGGACGGCGGCTCCATTACTGTTCACAACGTTACTCTGCCTTTTAAGGGCGAGAAGCAGGCTGACCGGTTTCGCAGAGAACACCTGGGAGTGGTTTTTCAAAGTTTCAATCTGCTGGGTTGTTTATCTGTTGAAGATAACATTGCCTTTACCGCCAGGTTAAAAGGCAATGTGGATCCTGATTATCAGCAGTACATAATGCAACGGCTTGGGATCAGCGCGCTGGCCGGTCAGTCTGCCGCCTTACTTTCAGGCGGTGAACAGCAACGGGTTGCCATTGCCCGTGCTCTGGTTCATAAACCTTCCCTCATTCTGGCAGATGAACCTACCGGCAATCTGGATGAAGACAACAGTGAGAAAGTATCTTCTGCTTTATATGCATTGTGCCGTGAGCTGAATACTACGCTGGTTGTGGTAACACACAGTAATGAAGTAGCCGCTCTCGCGCAGCGGCAATGCTGGTTACGTCACGGTAAGCTGGAAGATTGAGGCATGCACGGTTTGTTTCCGGTGCTTCACGTTTTTCTGAGAATGGCACTGACCCGGCCATGGCAGCCGTTGCTTATTCTCATGGCATTACTTGTCGCCACCGGCGGGCTCTCTGCCGTCTGGTTAATTAATGAAGGCGCAAGGCTGGGGGAGCTGGCTTCCGGTAGTCCCGGTTTTTTTGCTGCCGGTACGGTGTCGCAGCGCTCTGACGTTGAGCCGTTAACCAAACAAGACTATGTCCGGTTAAGAAAGCAGGGGTTTACCGGACTGATTGGTATCAGTCAGCGGGATATTACACTTTCCTGCGGTGATACCGGGAACGACAGAAAGCAAAGTGAAAACGCAAAAACTGTCACCCTGACCGGTATCGATGAAACAGCCCTCATGTCGCTACCTGACACGACTGTTCAGTCCCGCACGTTCAAGAGTGCTTCCGGTAGTTCTGCATTATTTGAACCCGGCAACCTGGGAAATTCATCAGGCATTGTCAGCTATGCTGCACCGGGGTTTATTACAGGCTTTACCTGTGACAATCAGATGCTGTACGGCGATGGGACGCCTGTCCGGCAGCCTGTCTCTGTGCAGGGGCTGCCGGAGGAGATACTGGTAGCTGGTCTGCAAAACTTTTACCGGAAAGAGATTACGCCTGACAACACTCCTCTGTCTGCGCTGATTGTTGCAGGCGACCCGGATGATCAACAAATCGCACAGCTAAAGTCTGCACTACCTGCTCATCTTACTTTTATACCTCCGCCGGTTCAGGCAGAAACCGGTACGTTGTCAGCCAGCTTCAGATTAAATTTGCAGGCCATGGGTATGCTTATGGCGGTAGTGGCTTTGTTCATCATTTTAAATGCACTCATGCTGATGTACCGCGCCAGGCTGGCAACGATTATACGGCTGAGGCAACTGGGTACAGCAAAGCAGACAATACTCACGGCACTGTTTGCAGAACTTATTCTGTATTGTTTTATCGCCGCGCCGGCGGGCGTGTTTTGCGGGCTCGGGCTTACCAGAGGTTTGACTCCGGTGTTGCAGTCTGTGTTTGCCGGCCTGTTCGACGGGGTATTTATTTCACCTTCACCTTTTATTGTGCAGATGGTGCTGCTGGCCTGGCTTATCAGCGTGATTGCGCTCGCGATTTTTTTTGTTATTCCGGTTAAACAGCTATCCGGTGCCCTGTCTCTGCGCCGTTTCAGTGAGGGTCAGTCAACACTGTCTGTTGCCGGGCGCCTGTTTACTACAGTAATAGTCACTGGCATTGCGGCAGGTTTTGTTTTTAATGCCGGCAGTACGCTGACCGCGCTGGTGAGCACCGGCGCAGTGTTATTAAGTGGCTGTGTGCTGGTTATCCTGTGGTTGCCGGCACTCACAGCAATGGTTTGCAGGCTGGTGCCGTCTTCAATGCCCGTATTGTCTTATGTGGCAGCGGGCACGCATCGCCTTTCTGCAAAGAGTAAACTGGCAGTTTGTGCATTTTTTATCGCTCTCACTGCGAATACCGGCATGAATGTGATGACAGACAGTTTCAGGCAGGCCACTGAAGACTGGCTGATGCAGCGGTTGTCCGCTCCGGCATACTTTTATTCAGACGCTCCGTCACCTCCGGAATTGATTGACGATGAGGTTCAAACTCGTTCAGTCTATGAAGGGCGGGGCATTATTCGTCTTAATGTACCTTCAACTGAAAGACGCCTGGCGGTTTCAGTGAAGAGTTTTCCGGTTGACGACATTGCCCGTAAAAGCCTTGCATTATATTCATCCGCTGAGCTGGCGTGGTCACAGTTTAGATCCCGGGAAGGGATTTTTGTTAATCAGCAACTGGCATTCCGGCTAAATATCAAGCCCGGCGACAGTGTGGTATTAAGCGACATTCAAACTGATGATGGCACCATGGTCAGCCTCTCTGACAAAACATCCGGTGACGCCTTTTTGATTGCCGGAATTTATCCGGACTATGGTAATCCTGAAGCGCAGCTTTTATTGCCCCTTCCGGCATTTTCACCGCCGTCTGGGTATGCCGGATTGTCGGCGATTTATTATGAACCTCATGCCATTTCCGGGCAGAAACCGGATTTGAGCGTACTGGCCAGTGCCGGAACACTGTATTTTACCGGTGAACTGATCACCCGATCTATGGTCACTTTCGACCGTACTTTTGTCGTTACCGATGCGCTGAACGTGGCAACCCTGCTGGTGGCCGGTCTCGCTTTTGCCATTTCTGTCAGTGTGCTCACTCTTGATCTCCGTCCTGAACTGAATGTGCTGAGGGCCATGGGGGTTGGTCAGTGGCGATTACGACTGGTACTGATATTCCAATATATGTTGCTGTGCTTGCTGGCCGGGATAATGGCATTGCCGGCTGGTATTGTGCTGGCTCATGTATTTATCTTTCAGGTAAACCGGTACGCGTTCTACTGGATTTATCCGCTGAATGTGTCGGTGGACGTTTTGCTGTCCGGTCTTATGCTTAGCATGGCTGTAGTGTTTATTATTCTGTTATTGCCTCTGGGAAAAATGAACGCAAAAGTGGATCTCAGGCAGGAGGAAGGGCTGTGAGAAAGCAGGCTGCACTTGTGCTGATAATCAGTTTTGCATTGTTTCTGGTCACCCTGCCAGCGTTTCAGCTGATAACCCGTTCCGGTGATTCAGGTGCTGAGGAGGACGGTAACACAGCGAAAGCCGGTGGCATTTTTAGCGGTCTGAATATGCCCGAAAGCCGGAAACTTCCTCAAAGTGCAACAGTCAGCGCTGACAGGCCTGTCGTTCTGCCTGATGATCATGGCAGTCATCCGGCATTTCGCCTGGAATGGTGGTATCTCACGTTCGTACTGGAAAACGCACAACCTGAAGGCGGCTCCGGACCGGACGAATACGGGCTGCAATTCACACTCTTCAGATTCATTAATGACGGATATGAGCCAAATAACTGGGCGGATAACCAATGGTGGATGGGGCATGCCTCCCTGCACAGTGCTGCCAGTCATGAGTTTGAAGAGCGTTTCGCTGCCGGTGGCACCGGTATGGCCGGTGTCACAACAGCACCGTTCAGTGCCTTTATTGACAACTGGCGCTGGCAGGCAGAAGGGAGTGCACTTACCCCGTCTGAGCTCAAATTCACCATAAACCGGCATACGGATATATCCCTCAGTCTGACCGCAAATGGTCCCCCCGTGCTTCACGGACTGCAGGGCTACAGCACCAAATCAGCCAGTGAGCAATACCGGTCTTATTACTACAGTCAGCCATTTATTCAGGCTAACGGGGTGATAAACAGTCACGGTGAAAAGACGGAAGTGACAGGGTCTGGCTGGTTCGATCATGAATGGAGCAGCCAACTGGCCAGTGACGATGCCTTAGGCTGGGACTGGTTTTCACTGCATCTGGATAATGGTGATAAAGTAATGGCGTTCAGAATGCACGTTAATAATCAGCCTCCATATCTTACCGGAACCTATATTTTTGCTGACGGACGCCCTGAAACCTTGTCGAAAGACGATTTATCCCTAGTTCCGGACGGAGCCGAAATCTTCCATGGCCGGACGGCTCAGGTTCGGTGGAACATGAAGATCCCGTCAAAAAATCTTGAAGTGACAATCAGTCCGTTCAAGCCCGGTCAGTGGAACGAAGGACGCTTTTCCTACTATGAAGGCAGGGTGAATGTAGAAGGTACACATTCAGGGCAGGGATTTATGGAATTAACGGGGCAAAACCCGTAAATTAGATTATTCGTTAATCATAACTGAAATACGATGTCTGTAAAACGAACTGAGTCTCAAGGTGTCCTGCGTAAACTCTACTGGCACATTTTCGATTACATCGCCGCCGTCAGGCTGAATAAAAATGACCTCGATCCCAGAGTTATCCATGCGCATCTTATCACCGTGTTGTGCACCGGTGTTCTCATGTGGGCTTATGTCGCGGTGTCGTTCATTTTTATGAGCAGCACGGCCCCTAAGGTTATCAGCCTTGTCGCATCCATCGTGCATTTGATCAGCCCGTTATTTTACCGGTTCTCTAACCGCGTCTTTTTAATTTCTAACATCATGTTGCTGGCAGGCATGAGCCATCAACTGGTTTCAGCGTTTTATTCAGGGGGATTCAACAGCCATATTTTGATCTGGTTCGGAATTTTGCCAAGTCTGGCAGGGATCATCTCCGGTATGCGGGGCTTGGTGCTTTGGGCAACACTCACCACCAGCGTATGCCTGGTGCTGCTTCTTATGGACATTAATGGCTTTAATTTCCCGGGCAGTGGTGACGGTATCATGTCGCCGGTTTTCCAGTCGCTGATGGTGTTCGGCTGGATATTTATCAACACCACCATGATGTATGCCCATCTGATCATGCAGCAACGATATGAGCGGAAATTGTCTGCCCAGAACGCCAACATCAGTATGTTACTAAAGGTACTGACTCACGACATGAGCACGCCGGTAGCCAGTATCAATGCAGCCAGCTGGGCGCTGAAAACCCGCCAGGGGGATCCGGAACATTATATTGATAATATTGATGTTGCCTGCCAGTCACTGACCGATATGACAAAGCGTGTTCAGCAATTGTATTTGCTGGCCAATGAATCCCTTGAAATTAAAAAGCAGCCCTGCAGCCTGGCTGATTGTGTCGGCCTGTTATCATCGTTGTTTGAGATGAAACTGCAGCATAAATCCCTCACGTTTACCTATGACGAAGAGAAGTTATCGAAAATCCGGATTAACGTGGATCCCGGTTTGTTTACCCATCAGGTTATGGCGAATTTGCTGTCCAACGCCGTGAAGTTTTCCTATCACAACGGCACCATCAGGCTGGATGCAGAAGAGAAGGGCGATACCGTTGCCATTATTCTGGAAGATGAAGGAACCGGGATTGAGGGAGAAAAACTTGCCCGCTTGTTCACCGTGGAAAAGAACGTGTCTTCTATGGGAACAGAGTCTGAACTGGGTATTGGTTACGGACTGAATATTGTGAAAACCTTCGTGACCAGTTTCGATGGAAAGATCACCGCCGAATCGCCGCCATCGGGACGGACAGTACAAACACCTTTTAAAGGTACCCGCTTCACAATAACTCTGCCGGCGGGCTGAAAAGACCACACCGGCAGTGATTGATTAATCTTTGTTACCACGCAAGCGCGGTTGCTTCACGGCGCATATCTGTCGCGTAAAAGTTACACAATTTCCACTGTTCATCATTAATGCAGCCGTCGTTTTATTACCTGATTCTTTTCGTTAATTTTTTTTAACACATTGTAAGTATTAGCTTTAATGATTTGCTCAGATAGTGCTGTCCGCTATTTCCCCATTTGGCATTTACCATGCATCTCTTAAATATGCACTGTGTAAGCAGCGTACTTTATGTTCAGTCAGCGGAGGTCATTATGACGATCAATCAGTTACCAGCTACAGCACTTGAAGAGCTTGAGGCCAGAAGACGGGCTGAAGAGCGGGGCGTGAGTGAGTCGTCGCCAGTTGTCTCTCCGGCTGAGCGGGCTGAAGAGGTCCGGGACAGTGAGCGCGAGGCGGATGAACGTCAGCAGGAAATACGCCGCGAAGAGCGACTGGAACAGGAGTATCGTCAGGAAGCGCTGCAGGAAGAGCGTCAGCGTGAAGCATTCAGGCGCGAAGAGCGTACGGCAGTGATTGAAGAACGTCAGCTCCGGCGGGAAGAGGACAGGGAAGCGTTGTTACGTGAAATAGAAGCCAGTCGTGAAGAAAGAAGGCAGGAAGCGTTGCTTCAGGAAGAGCGCCTGGCCTCATTGCAGGAAGAACAGGTTCAACTCAGAGAGCAACGTTTACAGCTGCAGCAACAGTCACAGAGGCGGCAACAGGAAGCGTCAGAGCAAGCTGATGAGCCGGCATCACAGGAAGAAATTAACGAAACGATTCAGTTGCTCCGTGCCGAGGTGGCCGTGCTGCGTCAGTTGCAGAACATCCGCGACAATGAGCAGGTTTCGCAAGACTTACAGGAAGCTTCACAGGCGCTTGAACAGCAAACTGGCAGGGCTGCCAACCAACTTCAGACTGGCGCCAACCGGCTGGGAAATTTCATTGATTCGGTGAGCTGATTACTCTAAGCGGTCATGAAGGGATACCACAGTTCATGAAGATATTCTGCGGTATCCAAACTTTCAGACAGACCCCGGCAATTCAATTAAGACTTACGCATCCGCTTGCTTTGTACAGCACGTTTTTCGTTACGCTTTTCTTTTCTGTCGTGTTTATCAGGGGTCGCTGAGCCATCTTTGAAGCGTTGTTTCCGGGCGGCTTTCTTCGCCGCTTTTTTCGCTTCGGCTTCTGCGATTTCTATCTTCTCTTTTTCCAGCATAGCGGGCGTTTCGAGTGTGATCCGGCCCAGTTTTCCTGCTTGTAATTCGGTGAGGAGTATTTCACAGATTTTATGCAGGTTCACACGGCCACCTGTCATGATTGCACCACGCTTGCGGGCGGCGTCTTCGAGAAATTCAATCTCTGTATCTGCTATTTCATCCAGCTTAAAGCGGTCTTTCAGTACGTCCGGATAAGCTTTAATCAGATAGTCGGCGGCATAAAAGCCCACGTCATCAAACTCCATTGCGGTGTTCTTAACCGCGCCGGATGCAGCCAGCCGGTAAATGGAATTCGGGTTTTCCTGCTTTGGCCACAGTACCCCCGGGGTATCGAACAAAATAATGCCGCTACCCAGATTGATCCGTTGCTGGGTTTTGGTCACCGCCGGTTCATTACCGGTTTTAGCAATCACTCTGTCAGCCAGAATATTTATCAGCGTCGATTTACCCACATTAGGGATACCGGTGATCATGGCGTGAATGGCTTTACCGGGGCCGGCTTTCTGAGGAAACATGTCTTTCAGCATGCTCAGAATGTGCTTAGTGTTTCCCGGCTCTCCCGTATTGGTGGTGATAGTGCGCACGCCCCGTTCACTTTCAAGGTAAGCCTGCCATTCCTCGGTTAGTTCAGGATCGGCCAGATCGAACTTATTGAGGATTTTCAGGCAGGGCTTATCGCCACGAATTTTAGCGATTTCGGGGTTTTCGCTGGAGTACGGGATGCGGGCATCCAGTACTTCAATCAGCACATCAACCTGAGATAAGGTTTCTTTTATTTCTTTCAGGGCCTTGTGCATGTGCCCAGGGAACCAGTGTAACGCCACGATATTCTTTCATTCAGCCGGATTTGGCCGTAGTTTACTTCATTTCTGTACGAAATGCGGCGTTATTCGCGGGGGCATCAGAAGGGGCGGGACGGGAACAGCCCGTGAATGGTCAGATAAATGAGTGTTCGCGGTAAGTTCCTGTGGTCTTTACCGCGAACAATGAATGCACAAAGCGGTGCGGATCAGAAATACGCTTTCTTTACCGAGTCATGAATGACAATAAGTGGAGCCTGTATATCGTCTATCAGTTGATGCAGCGCTTCCTGTTTCAGATCTCTGGTTTCAAGCTCCATGAGCATGGCAGATATTTCTTTGACCTTGCTGCTGATGTCCTGCGGTTCAGGTAGTTCCGACAGACATTTTTCCACCTGGCCCAGAGAATGGTTAATGCTACGGGGAAAGGACTTCCGCTTTAACAGGAATTCCAGAATATCAGCCCGCTGAACCCGTAAGCGCATTTCCTGCCGGTATACCTTATAGGCCGACAAAGACTTCAGCACACCCATCCACTGAAGTTGGTACAGGGACGGTAAGCTTTACCGTTAAGACAACTTATCCAGTGACCGTTGTCATCAATTTCACAGGCAGATAACGTCATTTCCTGACTGATGAAGCCCACCGGCCGCTGGCAGGACAAACAAGTTGAGTTGGCGAAATACAGAGTGTTGCCACATTCGCACTGGTAGTTCTTCACGGTTAAACCTGACTAAACGAGCTGTATAAAATGTATAGCATGTTTACGCGAATAAAGATTGCACGGCTATGAAATAATTCCTGTTTGAGACAGATTAAATGTAAACGTAGATCAACGGATCTTCGGGGGCCATGAACTGACGGTTATGACTATGTACCACGGCTTTACATTTTTCGCCGTTCATCACACAGCACACACCGTTAAGCGGCAGGCCCTGTTGTTTAAGCCATTGCGGTTGAAAAGACATCAGCGGTTGTCCGGCTTTAACTTTCTCGCCGGCTTTTACCAGACGCATGCAACGCTCGCCCATCAGTGTGTGGCCTGCCGGCAGGAGGTTAATGTGCAGTCTGAGGCCGTGACGGGTTTTAATGGTGACCGCATAGCCGGTTTCAGGAATCGTTTCTATCAGGCAGTCTGCCGGTGCGTACAAAGTATGCCCGGCGTAGGTAAATGCCAGTGCCGGGCCCCACATACCGGCGGCATAAAGCGGTGCATTAATTGACGCTAACTCTGTACGGGTGCCGTTAAGCGGCGCACGCAAAATAATTTCGCGGTTGAACGAGGCCGGTTTTTCAGAAGTAAAATTCATGCAGGGAAGCCGCTATTGTCCGACGATGGTGTACCCATCCTCCTGCAGTGCAGTAACGGCGTCATGCAGTTTGTCCGCTTTAACCAGAAAAAAATCTGTGTCGAATGTAGAGACAATAAACATACTGACTTTGGCTTTTGCCAGCACTGTCCCCAGGTTCGCCATAATCCCTACCATAGACAATTCAAGGGGGCCTAACAATTCAAGCGCCCGCCAGCCTTGATCAGATTCCAGTGACACAAGATTAACAGAGGAGGGCACGACAACTGACAAGGTATCTTCCGTCTTGCCAATGAAAAATAAATCACTGTTCAATACCGGAGCCGGAATGGCGGAATTAGGATCGAAGGCATGGATAGTAAATTCACCGTCAATGACGGCTAACGTCTGCTTTTTCATTATCTGATGTCGTCCGGAACATGTCATATTATTAAATCATCATACTTGAATAACTTCTACGTGTTATCCACTTTATCTGTGGATAAGTTTGTTGAGTAGTATGTGTGTGAATTGTAACTGCATGAAATTGCTTGATAAAAAATACTGGTTAAACAATGGTCAGTGGATAACTATTGCCATAGTTCAAGCATTTTCCACAAGCTGTGTCTACCTTTGTGTGAAAAAAATATTGGAAAAAACTGGGTTTTCTTTAAGCTGTGTGTATTGACACTTCATATTTAGTCTGGAGCAAATCATGAGCGACTCAGCAGGTGACTGGCGGGATTTAACAGTAGCAGATGCAGTGGAAACCAGCACCTTTTATGAAAAGGTACTGGGATGGCGAAAAGAGCCGCTGGACATGGGCGGCTACAATGACTTTGTTATGAAAGATGCAGACGGACAGGTAAAAGGTGGCATTTGTCACCGGAAAGGCCCGAATCAGGATGTACCCGCAGGTTGGATCCCGTATTTTACCACCGGTGAGTTTGATGAAGCCTTATCGCAGGTTACGGCATGTGGCGGGGAGCAATTGACTGCCGTGAGAACACACGGTACGGCAAGGTTTGTGTATATAAAAGATCCCTCCGGCGCCTGTTTTGCACTTTACAGCGATGGCAGCGGGTCGTAATTCAGCAAAGGATTTTGCGGTCATGACATGACCGCCATCAACTGCTAAAGTACTCACAAATAAAAAGAAGTGAAGGGATAACACGTTGACTGCGCCACTGAATATTTACGCTGGCCCGGGCGCACTGGCCACATTAAAAGAGCACGGTTTCTATCCGCTGCTGTTCAATTACTTCCTCGGCGCGTCCGGCGGACCCAAATGGTTCGTGCTGGCGGGTCTGGATCGGGTGCTGTTTCCGGAATGGTTCGATGAACGGGGAGGGCAGGTGCAGGTGATTGGCTCATCTGCCGGGGCATTCAGAGCCGCATGTGCCGTTCAGAGAGACCCACTGGCGGCCATCAACCGGCTGGCACACCATTATTCACATACTGTGTATTCTGCCAAACCGTCGGCAAATGAAATTACCGTTAAAGCCCGTGAACTCATTAGCCATGTGCTGGGTGAAGAGGGTATTGACGATATTCTGCTGAACCATCGTTTTAAGGCTCATATTTTCGCTGTACGCTGCCACCGTGCTATGGCATCTCGGGGGCGCATTACTCAGTTCCATGGCCTTGCCATGAGTGCTGCTGCCAACGCCGTTTCAAGACGTGGTCTTAACCGCTTTTATACCCGCCATATTTTTTCCGCACCGGACAGCGATTTTACTATTCACGATCCGTACAACCTGAACACTGAACGGACAGAATTGAGTATTGTGAATACCCGGGATGCGTTACTGGCATCCGGCTCTATTCCTCTGGTGCTGGAAGGGGTAGAGAAAATCGTTGATGCACCTGAAGGGGTGTACAGGGACGGCGGTATCACCGACTATCATTTTGACTTGTCTTTCGGTCCCCGTGAAGGGCTGGTGCTTTATCCGCATTTTTATGACAAGCCGGTACCGGGCTGGTTTGATAAAGGCCTGAAAAGACGGGTACCACACCGCAGCAGTTACGATAACGTGGTGATGCTTGTACCGTCGGCAGAATTTGTTTCATCTTTACCTTACGGCAAAATCCCTGACAGAAAAGATTTCGATGCCCTTGAACCCCAAACCCGCATCAAATACTGGCAAACCGTGCTTAGAGAGACCGACAGGCTGGGCGAGTATTTTATGAATATCACCGCCAACGGAAAAATCATGGATGAAATTAAGCCACTGCCTTTTCCAATGCTGAACGGTTAACAAAAGCCAACACAGAAAGCCCGTTTTCATCTGCAGAAGCGAGCTGCTCTTCTCTCTTTGGTTCTTCATCTTCCTGCTCCCGGCTGGCAGATCTTTTCATGAGTTAGCACGGCTTCAGCAAGATATGCCAAATAGCTCCGGCACAGTCAAAAACACCTGTCGACCGTATTTTATCTATGGCAGTCTTGCCTGAAACAACGAATGAAATGATTGAAGTGTCTGTGCTGCAATCAATTCCTGAGCATGAGAACGATAAAAATGACAACAATGCAAACTTCTGCGGCGAACCATGCAAAACGTATCGCGTCTATTGATATCCTCCGGGGACTAGTGATGCTGTTTATGCTGGTGGATCACGTTCGTGAACGGTATTTCTATCATCAGCAGGTGGGTGATCCCATGGACGTGGACATTACCAGCCCGCAATTATTTTTTACCCGGATGAGTGCCCATTTCTGTGCACCGGTATTTGTATTCCTGACCGGTTTGTCTGCGTGGTTGTATTCCCACCCTGCGAACAAGCCTGTACGCTCTGCAACACCGTTCTTATTTAAACGGGGTCTGTTCATTATTTTTATTGAGATTGCAGTGATCAACTGGTTGTGGATGGGGACCTACGACACATTGTGGTTGCAGGTAATGTGGGCAATTGGTGTGAGTATGGTTGTACTTTCTGTGGTTTGTCACTTACCGGCAAAACTGATTCTGGCACTGGGGCTGTTGATTGTATGTGGTCATAACTTGTTATCACCAATCAGCTTTGCGCCGGGGGAAACCGGCTACACCCTGTGGGCTATTTTACATGACCGCGGCTTTATATTTACCTCCGAAACCTTCCGTATTAAAGCGTCTTATCCTGTGCTGCCGTGGATAGGTGTGATACTGCTGGGTTACAGCATGGGGCCGGTATTTTCGCGCAATGTTGCCTCGCCGCAGCGTAAAAAAGTATTGCTGGGTCTGGCTTTATCCATGTGGGGAGTACTACTGGTCCTGAGGGGCTTCAATATTTACGGAGAAGACATGCCATGGGAAACACAGGCAACAGCCATTCAGACCGCGATGGATTTCATTAATTTTACCAAATATCCGCCGTCACTGGATTTCGTGTTACTCACCCTGGGCGGGGCATTTTTAGTGCTGTTTGCTTTAGATACAGTGAACAATAAATTCACACAAATCATTGAGTCATTTGGCTCAGCACCCATGTTTTTCTATATCGTGCATCTGTTTGTGCTGTTGATCAGTTACAACCTTGTACTTGATCTCGCCGGACCGAACTACGGTGACTTGTTTGCCTTCGATTATATCTGGCAGGTATGGCTGGTTGCAGCGTTGATGGCAGTGGTGTTGTATTTCCCCACAAAAGCATTTTCTCGCTTTAAACACAACAGTACGAACCCACTGGTTAAATATTTCTGATGTAGTAAGCGCCTTATTTCCCCTGCGTTTTTGCGCAGGGGAAGTCCGCAAAACCAACGTTCTCTTTCCTGCCTCAAAGCTCAAACAGTATTCATCTGAGTGAAAAACCAGTTGTCAGCGCCGGTCCTTCCGTTAGTATAAATTTAATGCTGAACAAAGCCGCCAGGTGCCACGTAGAATAGTGTCAGATAGCTGAAATTGCTTATGGTCAGTTACAACCAGCACTCCTGCACCTAATAAAGATAAGGAACAGATCATGACGTTGAAAACGGTTGCAGGTATTGCCTGCTTTGTCGGGCTGACATTCACCTCTGCTGTAACCGCTGCGAGTTTCACCATAACCAGTGAAGACTTGGCTGCAGGGGAACCCATGTCCAAAGAGCAGGAATTTAAAGGTTTCGGATGTGACGGAGATAATTTGTCACCTCAGCTTTCGTGGCATGGCGCACCGGAGGGAACAAACTTCTTCGCACTCTTTGTATACGATCCGGATGCACCTACCGGAAGTGGCTGGTGGCACTGGCAGGTAGTCAACATTCCGGCCAGTACCAGTGAATTACCCACCGGCGCGGGCAGTGCCGGCAGTATGGTATTACCGGAAGGCAGTATGCAGATAGTGAATGATTTCGGTTATGCCGGTTTTGGCGGCGCGTGTCCGCCTGAAGGTCATAAAGCGCACCGCTATCAGTTCACGGTATTCGCATTGCCGGAAAAATTGTCACTGCCGGACAATCCATCAGGCGCACTGACAGGTTACATGGTGAACATGAATGCATTAGGGAAAGCCACTCTGGAAGTGACTTATCAGCGCTGAATGAAGTAATTACCAGAGCAGGATTGATCAGAAAGGAAAGAGCGGGTTTTAAAACCCGCCTTCACAGAAGTAAGCGATATATAAGAAGTCATCAAGGCCATAGTGAGAACCTTCACGGCCATAGCCAGATGCTTTTATACCGCCGAAAGGTGCCTGTTCGCTGGCAACCGCACCTTCGTTAACGCCAATCACTCCAGCCTGCAATGCGCCTTTCAACCGGTGAATACGGTAGTGGTCACGGGTGTAGAAATATGCCGCCAGGCCATATTCGGTATTGTTAGCTTCTTCAATGGCTTCGCTTTCTGACTGAAAGCGGAACAGGGGAAGCACTGGTCCGAACGTTTCTTCAGTGAACAGGCGCATGGCATTGTTTGCATCGGCAATGACGGTGGGCTCGACGAACAGGGTGTCGTCAGGCGCTTTATTCCCGCACAGTACAACGCCGCCTTGTTCCACCGCGTCAGCAATATGGGCGTTAATTTTGTCTACAGCCTTTTGATTTATCATCGGGCCGATGCGGGTATCTTCGTCCAGAGGTGAACCCACTTTTAACGCCGCGACTTTGTCCGTCAGCCGGCTGGCAAATTCATCATAAATACTGTCTTCTACATAAATGCGGTTAGGACATACACAAGTCTGCCCGCCATTTCTGAGTTTAGCAGCCATTAAGCCTTCAACCGCCGCGTCTAAATCTGCATCAGCGAACACAATAAAGGGCGCATTGCCGCCTAATTCTAAAGACAGCTTTTTCAGCGTACTGGCACAGCGCTCCGCCAGATAGCGGCCTACCTGCGTTGAGCCTGTAAAGCTGAGCTTTTTCACTAACGGATCTTTAAGCCAGGCATCAACGGCAATGGCCGTTTGTTCACGACTGGCAGTGACCACATTCACCACACCCGGCGGGAAGCCTGCCATATCGATAAGTTTTGCCATCATAAGTGCCGTCAGCGGGGTATCTTCCGCCGGCTTAACCACTACTGTGCAACCGGCCGCCAGCGCAGGCGCAATTTTTCGGGCCAGCATGGCAAACGGGAAATTCCATGGTGTGATAACCGCAACAACGCCCACCGGCCGCTTTTCAACGGTTTGCACTTTGCCGCTGCCGGCTTCAGGTAAAATATCGCCCCGAAGCTGCATGATTTGCTGAGAAAACCATTTTACGTAGGAAGCGCCATAGGCCACTTCGCCTTTTGCTTCTGCCAGCGGCTTACCCTGTTCTGTGGTCATGGTAAGTGCAAGATCGTCAATATTCTCGTTGATGACAGTGTACCATTTCTCCAGCAGTGTGGCCCGTTCACGGTGACTGGTTTTACTCCAGCTCTGAAATGCTTTTTGTGCAGAGCGGGCAGCATGGGCGGCATCAATGGCGTCACTGTCGGGCGCACTGGCAATCCGTTCACCTGTGGCCGGATTGATAACCGGATACGTCATCCCGGAAATCGCATTCTGCCACTTTCCGTTAATGTAGTTTTGCGTGCTGAGTAGTGTCTGATCTTTCAGCGTCATTCCTGTTTCTGTCGTCACGTTGCTGTTAAACCCTTAAAGGTGAGAAAGAATGGCGTCACCCATGGACTGTGTGCTGGCATTGCCGCCCAGATCCGGAGTGGTAATGTCGCCTTTTAAAGCGGTTTCTATGGCTTTGATGATAGCATCGTGGGCCTCTGCACCGGAGCCTGAATCTTCAGTAAGGAACTTCAGCATCAATGCGCCAGACCAGATCATACCAATGGGATTGGCGAAGTTTTTACCGTAAATATCCGGCGCCGAACCGTGTACCGGCTCGAACAGGGAAGGGAATTTTCTTTCAGGGTTTAAATTCGCAGAAGGTGCCAGACCAATGGTGCCGGTACATGCAGGACCCAGGTCAGACAAAATATCACCAAACAGGTTGGAGGCAACCACCACATCAAACCGCTCCGGATTCATGACAAAACGGGCTGAAAGGATATCGATGTGTTGTTTGTCCCACTGAATATCACTGTAGTCTTTACTGATGGCTTCGGCGCGGGAATCCCACCAGGGCATACTGATGGCCATACCGTTACTTTTCGTGGCAACAGTCAGTTTCTTCGCATCACGCTGACGTGCGGTTTCAAACGCATATCTTAAAACGCGGTCGGTACCGTGACGGCTGAACACTGATTGCTGCAATACCACTTCACGCTCTGTGCCTTCATACATAATACCGCCAATGGATGAATATTCGCCTTCAGTATTCTCCCGTACAACCACAAAGTCGATGTCATCAGCACGGGGTGTCGACAGAGCACAT
Source organism: Alteromonas sp. ABH4_456 (assembly GCF_056160645.1). Taxonomy (NCBI): domain Bacteria; kingdom Pseudomonadati; phylum Pseudomonadota; class Gammaproteobacteria; order Alteromonadales; family Alteromonadaceae; genus Alteromonas; species Alteromonas sp. ABH4_456. The sequence continues at coordinate 399,115 of NZ_JBSWXO010000001.1, read as the reverse complement.
TTGACCCCTTCGAAAGTACGTACCGGGCGCATGTTGATGTACTGATCGAATTCACGGCGGAAAGTCAGAATGGAGCCCCACAGTGAAATATGATCAGGCACAGACGCCGGCCAGCCAACGGCACCAAAATAAATGGCATCCATGTCTGACACTAACTCTTTCCAGTTTTCCGGCATCATACGGCCATATTCGGCGTAGTAGTCGCAATCACCCCATTTGAATTCCTGGAAGTTAAGGGGGATGCCGAATTTCTTTGCAGCCGCTTTAACAATTTTCAGTCCTTCAGGCATAACTTCTTTTCCGATGCCATCACCGGCAATTACTGCAATATTAAACGGTTTCATTAGCGGGCCATTTCCTTCTTAACCATATCTAAAGACAACACTTCATCGAGGCTTTTCTGTAACAGGTCAAAGAGTTCATCAAAATCTTCTTTGCTGTAACAGAGCGCCGGGGCAAAGCCGAGAATATTGTCGCCAAATGCACGGAAAATCAGTTTGTTCTTCCAGGCAATATTAGCAATGACCTCATGCAAGCCCAGTTCTGCCGGAAATTGACGTTTCGTGGATTTATCTGCCACCAGTTCTACAGCAGCCAGCAAGCCCTGATTTCGTACATCGCCCACAAGAGGATGGCTGAGTACCGATTGTAATTTGTCTTCGAAATACGGCGTCATGGCCTGCGCATGCTCCAGCAGACCTTCTTCGTAAATGCTGATCACTTCCAGTGCCACAGCGGCACTGACCGGGTGGGCTGAATATGTCTGGCCGTGGCCGACTACCGCTGAACGGTGCTGGCCGTCGGCGATGCCTTTGAATATTTCATCTGACATCATCACTGCACCCATCGGCACATAGCCTGATGTTAAACCCTTTGCCATGGTCATCATGTCGGGTTGAATATTTTCGTGTTCACAGGCAAACATTTTACCCGTGCGGCCAAAGCCGGTAATGACTTCATCGACCACAAATAAAATACCCAGTGACTTACACGCTTTGGCAATAGCGGTTAACCAGCCTTTCGGGGGCACGATTACGCCACCGGAACCCACAACCGGTTCACAGAAAAACGCAGCAACATTGTCGGCACCCAGGGCTGTGACTTTATCTTTCAGTTCCTGTACAGAGGCGTCGATGAGCGCCTGTTCGGTGTCGAAGTCGCTACGGTAAAAATACGGGCACGCGATGTGATGGTGGGTCGGCAGCGGCACATCGAAATTAGCATGAAAAGCCGGTAAGCCGGTTACCCCTGCGCCCACCGACGAAGAACCGTGGTAGCCCCGTTTCAGCGCGATAATGTGCTTTTTCTGAGGTTTACCAATGGCATTGTAGTAATAAGTAATGTAACGCAGCGCGGCATCGACAGCGTCAGAACCACCCAGAGAGAAATAAACATGCTGTAATGAGTCCGGTGTAATGGATACCAGTTTTTCTGCCAGTTTGATTGCCGGCTCGCTGCCGAATCCGAAATAGCCTGTGGCATACGGAAGTAACGACATTTGTTTGCTGGCCACATCGACAATACGTTGTTCCCCGAAACCAACATTCACACACCATAAGCCTGCAAATGCATCCAGATAGGTTTCTCCCTCGCTGTCGGTCACCCGGGGGCCTTTGCCGGATTGTAAAATTTTGACACCTTTTTGCTGGTGACCACGGAAATCAGATACCGGATGGATCAGGTACTGGCTGTCCAGTTCTTTCAGGGCAGAGGTTTGCATGATGACATTCCATATTTGTATTTTTTAAGCGAAGTGTGTGCGCCGCTTAATGTTTATGATTCTTTAAGACATCTGCGTGATTTATCCGGCGAGAAAAAAGACGGAGGTAAAGAAACGCAGAGCAAATTCAGCTTGATAATAGTAGCGCTGCACCAGTTCGTTTATCTTCCGAACGATTTGAGATAAAGGTGTGGAAATATTGTTTTTGTCAGCTTCTCAGCAAAATATGCTGCGATTAATGCGGCATGATGATTAAGCAGGAGTGATGCGACAGCAGCATTGGTTTGAACCGTGGCACTGTACAAGTGATGTCACGGGAAACGGGCCATTTTCAGGCGTTCTGGCCGGTGGAAAAGCAAATGAAACGATGCGGCATACTCTGCTGATTGTACAAACAAAACAGACGCATCATCCCGTGGTAACATTTCATTTTGGTATTTTTATACCGTTACCGCGTGGTGTAATAGATTCGACATAAAAATTACATAGCTGGAACCAACAATGAGTGCATTTAAACCTAAATATATTTCTTTCGACTGCTACGGCACCCTGATTTACTTTGAAATGGCGCCTGTTGCGCAGCGACTGTTTGCAGACCGGATCACGCCGGAGCAAATGCCTCAGTTCGTAAAGGACTTTTCAGCCTACCGTTTAGATGAAGTACTTGGCGCATGGAAGCCTTACTCTGAAGTGGTCCGCAATGCCGTTACCCGTTTGTGTAAGAAATGGGGCATTGAGTATCGCGATGAAGACAGCGTAACAATTTACAAGGCTGTGCCAACGTGGGGACCACACCCGGATGTAGTTGAACCGTTAAAGAAAGTGGCTGCTGAGATCCCGCTGGTCATTTTATCCAACGCGGCAAACGAGCAAATCAATTCTAATGTGGCCAATCTTGAAGCGCCTTTCCACGCTGTGTATACCGCAGAGCAGGCGCAGGCTTATAAGCCCCGTTTACAAGCCTTTGAATACATGATTGATAACCTGGGCTGTAATCCGGAAGACATTCTTCATGTTTCTTCCAGCTTCCGTTATGACCTGATGTCAGCGCATGATATCGGCATTAAAAATAAAGTATGGGTAAACCGTGGGCATGAGCCGGCTAATCCGTTCTATGGCTACACCGAAATCAAAGACATCAGCGGACTACCCGGTGTAGTCGGACTGTAAAACATGAAAAATACGTCGTACTGGTTAGATACAGCCCCCACGCTTTCACTACCGGAAAGCCCGGCCAATGCCAAAGTTGATACCGTGGTGATTGGCGGCGGCTTTACCGGCTTGTCCACTGCGCTGGCTTTAGCAAAACGGGGCGCAGCGGTGGCTCTGGTTGAAGCCGGCACTATCGGTTCGGAAGCATCCGGCCGCAATGGCGGGCAGTGTAATAACGGTACGGCGCAGGATTATGCCGGGCTTGTCGCAACATACGGCGAAGAAAAAGCCCGCGCGTTCTATACGTTTTATAATGATGCTGTTGGATCTGTTACCCGCATTGTGCAAGAGCATCAGATTGCCTGTGATTTCAGAGTGGCCGGAAAAATTAAACTGGCAGCTAAACCTGAACACATGGAAAAACTGGAAAAAACACACGCTGCGCTGATTCAGTCAGTCGATCCTGATGCGAAATTACTGGATAAATCCGCGCTGGAAAAAGAAATCGGCTCCGGTTCGTTTTACGGCGGGTTGCTGACACCCAATGGCGTGCAACTGCATGTGGGCAAACTGGTCACGGGTCTTGCTCAGGCTTGTGTGCAGGCAGGCGCCGTGCTGTTTCAGCATCAGCCTGTCACGCAGGTCCGTAAGCTGAATAATCAGTCATGGCAGGTGACTACGCCGGTGCAAACACTACAGGCAAAGCAGGTTGTGGTTGCCACTGGCGGCAGTGGTCCCGGTCCGTTTAGCTGGTTTCGCCGCCGCATTGTGCCGGTGGGCAGCTTTGCTGTTACCACTGCACCGTTGTCAGACGAACTGGTGGCTGAATTGTTCCCCGGCAACCGCTCCTACGTGACCAGCAAAAATATCGGCAATTATTTCCGTTTAACGCCGGATCAGCGTTTGCTGTTCGGTGGCCGAGCCAGATTTGCAGTATCCAACCCGAAGTCAGATGCCAAAAGCGGCGTGATATTGCGCCAGTCTCTGGATGACATGTTCCCGCAGCTTGCCAGTACAAAAATTGATTATTGCTGGGGCGGAACGGTGGATATGAGTGCAGACCGCTTACCAAAGGTCGGGCAGCACAATGGTCTTTTTTATGCCATGGGCTACAGCGGGCATGGTGTTCAGATGGCTGTGCACATGGGTGAAACCATGGCGGATTTAGTGGAAGGCAAACCCTCGCACTGTCCCTGGATTTCCAGCGACTGGCCAGCGGTGCCACTGCACTTTGGAAAGCCCTGGTTTTTGCCTTTTGTCGGCTTGTATTACCAGCTTCAGGATAAACTTCATTAAGCGTAGAACGTTACGTGTCATGACGGAAGGTGTTACAACATGAAAGAACGACGTTCTCTGCATTCTGTGTCGCAACACGACAGAAGAAAATTATTAAAAGGGCTGGGCGCTGCGGGTGTAGCTGCGGCCAGCGGGCTGATTTTACCTCAGCATGTTCTGGCTGCGATGGCCGGAACCCCGGCAACGGACAAGCCCGTTTATGGTGGCCGGATCCGTGTAGCCGGTATGTCTATTTCCACAAAAGATACCTTAGATCCCGCAAAAGCCTCGTTAGGGACCGACTACGCCAGAATTTATATGCTTTACAGCGGATTGACGCAGTTTAACCGCGACCTGGGAACGGATCTCGCGCTGGCTGAAAAGATGGAGAGTGAGGACCAGCAGCACTGGTTTATCACCTTGCGTGATGGTGTTACTTTCCACAACGGTAAGTCACTGACATCAGACGATGTAGTGTATTCATTACTGCGTCATAAAGACCCGGCAGTGACGTCCAGAGCTGCGGCAATTGCTCAGCAATTTGACTCTGTTAAAGCGACAGGCAGGCTTACACTGTCGCTGACTCTTAAGTCGCCTAATGCCGATTTACCGGTCATTCTGGCATCATCAAATTTCTGTATTGTTGCAAATGGCACCACAGATTTCAGCCGGGAAGCAAATGGCACAGGTCCCTACAAGCTTAAAGAGTTCTCCCCGGGCACACGTACTGTGGGAGAAAAGAACCGCAATTTCTGGAAACCCGGCAAGCCTTATCTGGATGAAATTGAACTGGTAGGAATTGCAGACGAATCGTCCCGTGTGAATGCGCTGCTATCAGGTGATGTACAAATGAGCATTGCCCTTAATCCGCGATCAACCAAACGGGTCAAAGCATCCGGCACCTGCGACATTATGCAGACTGAATCTGGCCTGTACACAAATCTTATTATGCGCCAGGACGCTTATCCTACAAATAATCCGGACTTTGTTCTGGCAGTGAAGTACATGATGAACCGGCCTCTGGTGCAACGGGCATTGTTCCGGGGATATGCCACCATTGCAAACGATCATCCTGTTCCGCCTTCGCACAAATATTACAACGCAGATTTGCCTCAACGGCCCTACGATATTGACCGTGCAAAGTATCATTTGAAAAAAGCCGGTATGAGCGGAGCGCGTTTCCCTGTCTTTGCCAGTCCTGCTGCAGAAGGGTCTGTAGATATGGCCGCACTTCTGCAATTGTCCGGTATTGAATGCGATTACCATTTTGGGATTAACCGTGTGCCGGCAGATGGTTACTGGTCAAATCACTGGATGAAACACCCTATGGGCTTCGGCAATATCAATCCGAGGCCGTCGCTGGATGAACTGTTCACATTGTTTTATAAGTCTGATGCTCCGTGGAATGAATCAGGATGGAAGAACGCGCAATTCGACCAGCTTTTACTGGCTGCAAGAGGCGAGGGGGACGAAGTTAAGCGCAAACAAATGTATGGCGATATGCAGGCGCTTATCAGTGAGTATTGTGGCGTGAGTATTCCGGTCTTCATTAACATTATTGACGGATACGACAAGCGGATCAAAGGCTTTTACCCCATCCCTACCGGCGGGTTTATGGGGTACACCTTTGCCGAGCATATCTGGCTGGACGCCTGATGGGAGTATCACGGTGAACATTTTAGTACCGATAATTATAAAACGATTAGGCACAGCGGTAATAACACTGCTACTGGTTTCTGCTGTGGTCTTCAGTATTTCAAATCTGCTTCCCGGTGACGCTGCACAGGAAATGCTGGGGCAGAGTGCCACGCCTGAGGCTGTCGCTGAACTCCGGGAGGCTTACGGGTTGAACGATCCGCCTTTAACCCGCTATGGCAAGTGGTTATGGGGGCTTGTTAAGGGTGATGCCGGTGTCTCTCTGGCGAATGCACAGCCTGTTTCTTCTTTGATTAATGAGCGGCTATCCAAGTCTTTGTTGCTTGCGGCGTTTACCACAGTTGTCGCCGTCCCTTTTGCCATGATCCTTGGTATATCTGCGGCGATGTACAGCGGCTCCCGGATTGACCGCGCTATAAATCTTTTCACGTTGTCTATGGTCGCGGTACCTGAATTTCTGCTGGCAACGATTTTCGTTCTGATTTTTGCAGTCGAGCTTAACTGGTTACCGTCACTGTCTTACATAGCCGGTGATGCAGGTTTATACGATTATTTCCGTGCCTTTGCGATGCCGGTATTAACCTTGTGTATCGTACTGTCTGCGCAAATGGCCCGTTTAACCCGTGCGGCAGTCGTTGAACAATTATCTCAGCCCTACGTTGAGATGGCCCTGCTAAAAGGGTCCACACTTTCCCGGGCTGTGCTGCGTCATGCACTTCCTAACGCTATAGGCCCCATTGTTAATGCAGTCGCCCTCAGTTTGTCCTATTTGCTGGGCGGCGTGGTGATTGTTGAAGTGATCTTTAACTATCCGGGACTGGCCAGTTTGATGGTCGATGCGGTTACAAACCGGGATATGCCATTGCTTCAGGCTTGTGCCATGTTGTTCTGTCTCGGGTATCTGTTGCTGGTGTTGATTGCTGATCTGGCCGCCATTGTGGCAAATCCCAAACTGCGTAAAGGAGGCTGAGCCATGCTCTCAACAATAAAGAACCTGCCGTTATCAGGTAAAATTGGCGCAGCCATTGTGAGTTTCTGGATATTTATTGCCGTATTTGGTCCTTTCCTCTCGCCACACAGTGCAAAGGAAATTGTAGCCTGGGACGTATTTGAGCCCATTGGCGGTGAATACCTGTTAGGCACTGATTACATCGGACGTGATGTGCTCAGCCGTTTGATGGACGGTGCACGTTTTACCGTTTTTATTCCGCTACTCGCTGCTGCACTGGCATGTTCTGCAGGCACGCTCATTGCGCTGTACGCATCTGTCAGTCATCAACGTGTCGATGAGCTGATAAGCCGTTTTATGGATGCACTTATTTCCATTCCCAGTAAGATTTTTGCTTTAGTGATGATTGCTGCGTTCGGCTCATCAATCCCTATTTTATTAGCCATCACTGCAGTGAGTTATATGCCGGGCGCGTTTCGTATTGCCAGAGCGTTAGCAGTTAATGTTGCCAATATGGATTTTGTTACGGTTGCCAGAACGCGGGGTGAGGGTAAGCTTTACCTCGCGGTAAAGGAAATTTTGCCTAATATTCTGCATCCCATGCTGGCTGATTTTGGTTTACGTTTTGTGTTTGTCGTGTTGTTGCTGAGTAGCCTGAGTTTTCTGGGGCTGGGTGTACAACCGCCTCAGGCAGATTTAGGTTCGCTGGTCAGAGAAAACATTTCTGGTCTGGCCGAATGGGCGCCGGCGGTAATTATACCGGCGCTGGCGATTGCCACTATCACGATTGCGGTGAACCTGCTTATCGACAGTTTCCGTGGCAGTGCCACCTATTCCGCAGGAGATAAATAATATGTCATCTCATGTTTCGGTTAATAAACTCGAAGTCTCCGCGGGGAAGGGCGACAGCAAAAAAGTTATCGTAAAAGACGTCAGCTTTACCTTAAAGCGCGGAGAAGTGCTGGCCCTTATCGGTGAATCCGGCTCGGGCAAAACAACCATCGCCATGTCGTTACTGGGCTATGCCCGGCCGGGCTGTCATATCACCGGTGGTGAAGTCGCGGTGGGCGGGCAGAGTATGCTCGGTTTAAGCGATACTATGCTGGCGTCATTGCGGGGCCGGAAAGTGGCATATGTTGCACAAAGTGCCGCTGCGGCGTTTAACCCTTCCCGGAAAATCATGGAGCAGGTGATTGAAGGGGCGTTAATTCACGGCGTAATGAGCCGGGCTGAAGCACAGAAAAAAGCCACAGAGCTGTTCAGACAGTTGTCGTTGCCTCATTACGATACCATCGGGAACCGTTATCCCCACGAGGTATCCGGCGGTCAGTTGCAACGGTTGATGGCCGCGATGGCCCTTATCTGCGATCCTGAACTGGTTATCTTTGACGAGCCGACTACTGCACTGGATGTCACCACTCAGGTAGATGTGCTCAAAGCGTTTAAAGCGGCGGTGAAAGCCAGGAATACCACGGCTGTGTATGTATCCCATGATTTGGCTGTGGTCGCCCAGATGGCCGATCAGATCCTTGTTCTGCAACATGGCAAAATGGTCGAGCACAACACCACCACCGAAATCTTAAATAACGCAGCAGAGCCCTATACCCGTCAGTTGCTGGCAGCGGTGTCTCACGGTGCGTCCGGATTAAACCGGCCAACGGCAAAAACAGTTCTTGAGGTAAGTAAAATTGTCGCAGGCTACGGTAAAATTACCGCAGAAGGCTTACCGCAAATTCCTGTTTTGCATGACGTGTCTATTAAAGTAGAAAAGGGCAAAACCGTCGGCATTATCGGTGAATCCGGTTCCGGAAAATCAACGTTCGCGCGTGTTATCGCAGGCTTAATTCCCGCAGCGAAAGGCTATATGTTGCTGGATGGAAAAGAGCTGCCAGCGTCTATTTCGTCCCGCAGCAAAAGTGAATGTCAGCGCGTGCAGATGGTGTTCCAGAATGCGGATACAGCGCTCAATCCGGCGCAGAAAGTGGGGGCTATTATTGGCAGGCCATTAGCTTTCTTCCATGGCATGAAAGGGGAACAACAACGTGCCCGTGTGGCAGAGCTGTTAGCGCTGGTGCAATTACCCGCTGAACTGGCTGAGCGTAAATGCGGCGCGCTGTCCGGCGGGCAAAAACAACGTATCAACCTGGCCCGTGCGCTGGCTGCGGAACCGTCGGTAATTTTATGTGACGAGGTGACATCAGCGCTGGATACTGTTGTTGCCGCAGCCATTTTAGAACTGCTGAAAGATCTGCAGGCGAAGTTGAATATAGCCATAGTGTTTATCAGTCACGATATACCTACTGTACGCACTTTGTGTGACGATGTGCTGGTTCTCTATAAAGGCAATGCGGTGGAATACGCGAGCGGTGAAGGGGTAAGTACTGCGCCTTCCCACGATTACACGAAGAAACTGGTGGCCAGCGTACCCACGTTAGATCCGAACTGGCTGGACTCAAGACCGCCTGCTGCGTAAGGCGCAGGAAAAGGCCAGCTGTGCCCACAGAGCGGCATCGTCGGGATCATCATAAATACAATCAGGTGCACTGTAGTATTGCAGTGCAACCTGTTTGCCTTGCCTGCTGTAAGTAAACGGCTCACAGCCTTCATGAATAAATTGCTGGCTGGTCTCCATGTCCGCTTTCAGGTAGAGCAAATCATCAATGACGATGGCAAACATGAGGCCATTGTGAAACAGGCCGGTGCCGCCAAACATCCGCCGTGTTGTTACCGGTTGCAGCGTTGAAAATATATCATGCAGGCTATCAATAAATTCTGAGGTCATAACGTTCTGTTTCTATTTTCCAGTCTGTGGCTCAGCTTGACGCTCAGTATACAGCAAACCAAAGCGGTGATTGCCCTTAGCTGCACGGTGATACAAAATACCTGCGGTAAGCATCAGCCCGAGAAATTCAGCTGCCGGGCCGGCATACCAGATTCCCCATTCTCCCCACATAAGCGGCAACACAAAAATTAACGGCAGGGCAAACAGGTACGTTTTGGCAATCGTTAATATTCCCGCCCGTCTGGCATCACCAATACTTTGAAAGTAGAAGCTTATCAGCATTAAGGGGCCTGTCAGGAATAAGGCGAGACTGACGACAGGCAGTAACCTGGCAATCTCATCCGTGACGGCGGGCTCGTCCACAAACAAGTGACCAACGTCAGCCCGCAGCCACCATAATAACCCTTCGGTAACTACGCCATAAAACAACGCAATGCCGACAGCGATACACAAGCTGCGGTCAGACCGCTGATATTGCTGCGCGCCCACGTTATTGCCCACAATACTCTGCATCGCGAGGCCAAGCCCCAGCAGTGGTAAGTACACGAAGGTCAGAACCCGTGTGATCACACCATAAGCACTCACCGTTACTTCGTAGTTGTCCGGTAGCCATTGTTGCAAGCTAAACAAAATAGCCCCTGAAGTCAGTGCCACGCCTACGTAGGTGAGGCTGGATGGTGCGCCCAGAGACAAAAACTCACGCCATCTGTTCCGCACCGCTGTGATGGCGAACAGCGGCAGACCGGTGCGGTTTTTATGGCTGCGGCGAAAAGCCCAGACAGCACATAATGCAATAATTTGTGAGGCTACCGTGCCGTATGAAGACCCGGCCACGCCCATTTCTAACAGTACAATAAAAACGTAATTCATCACGCCGTTACCCACCGTTGTTATCAGCGAGACCAGTGCGATAAAGCCGATGTGACCTTCACTGCGCAAGCTGTCTGAAGCGATGGCCAGCCAGAAAAATAACGGAGCACCATACATAATGATGCCCATATAGGTAAAGCTGGTAGCTGCCTGCGCTGGATTATCGTTGTTACTGGCCAGCGCCAGTGACTGACCTGACAGGCTGAATACGATCATCAGCAGAACACTTATCACCAGTGCCAGCGTAAGTGCCTGCGCATAGGCATTACGGGCTTCATCATACCGGTTTGCTCCCAGCAGGCGGGCCATTACACTGGCGAATCCGCTGGCAATCCAGGTGGACAGGGCAATCAGAACCATAAATAACGGAAACATCGCCGTGACCGCTGCCAGCGCATCCGACCCCACAAATACACCAATAAAGTAAGCGTCTACCAGGTTCAGCGAGCCGCTTACTACCATCATCAGAATGATGGGCAGTGCAGTTTTTAAAAATACCCGTGTAAGGGGCGGGGTGACATACGGGTTGAGATTAGTTTGTTCCGTCATTTGTGTCTTTACCTGTAGAATTCAAGCCTGTGAACTTGTCCTTGTATATTGCCTGCAGCGCCTGAGGCCAGTTTGCTATTGCCTGCGTGAAAGCTGTTTCATCCAGCCGGTACAGTGCTCTTGAAGCCGCTTCAAAACCGGCTTCATCTTCAAATACCCGCATCATATTGTAGAGCTGATCCTGCTTAATGCGACGTGCCTGCTCAGGTGTCATCTGAGCCATGGCTGCGTCGATAAGCTTGCGTAAAGTTGTCGATGCGCCCCCGCGCTGCAAGGACAGCCACTCCCAGTGTTCAGGTAACAGTGTCACTTCTTTTGATTTCACGCCAAGCTTAGGGCGACCCCGCTTTTTAACCTGCGGCATCAGTGAAGCAGGCAAACGGCTGATAACCTCTTCAGCATCGCCCCGCCAGTCGATGTCTGTGCGCTTGCCATCATCTAACTTAAATAAATAAGGCTCAGCGTCTGGAAACAGCTTCACTGTTTCACGAATAACCGCCGGCAATTCACCCTGCGCAATGAGAGCTTTGTTATGGATTGCGATGTAGATGTCACCCACAGATTTGTGCCCTTTATTTTTATCAGGGTAAAAATAGCAGATGTTTGTAATTTGATCAATATTATCGGGGTAAAAAGATCCAGGCAGTGATTAATGAGACTGCGCGCATTAATGAAACTTTAAGGTGTTAAAGCTGTAAGTTCCGCTGATACGGGTATAGACTAACTTTTATTCAGTGTTTAAATATTTTAGCGTGGAGTTGTTTTGTCCAGTACTTCCTGTCGTGCTTGTTTAGTGGTGTTTTCAACACTGATTTTTTCTTCTTTCGCCTTCGGGAATACCAAACGTATATATGTTGATGATGCCAGCCAACGCGAAATCAGGTATTCAAGCACTCAAAAATTATTGCAAAAAGAAGAAGAGCTCAGAGCACTTGAGTCAGAGTTAGTTAATCCTTCCAGTGTAGCTGATGACTGCATACCTTCTGTATTGCCCGTATCACCTTCAGGTACTGTCTACTCAATGACCAGCGCGCGCTTTGACGATGAGTTCAAGCTGGATTTTTGGCGTGAAACCTGTGTGAATGATAGTGAAAAGTCGGTTGTGTTATTCAGAGCAACGCCGTTGTCCGGAGAGCCATTTCTTTGCGGTCCAAATTTTGAAGTTGAGCAAGAGGGCCAATGGTTTACGTCTGTCAGATTTCAGGATGGTCCCGGATATAGTTCATTTTGCGGGTATCTGGAAGAACCTGTTACACTCATTCTCAACCAATGGACCATCAGCGAAAACTATGATGATCAGCATGCATTCACGCTTCATTATGAAGGTTTTTTTGATGATGAAATAGCCAGTGTTGATATTCCAGCGCACTCAGTGAACCCTTCTTTTCCACTCACAGCATTTAATGTTCCGAATAGTCTCAGTGGAGATCAAGTAACCGTCCATCTTATTAATTCTGGTAACTCGCCGGCTAACATCATAGGTACACTTTATCATCAGGATGGATATGTTCTTGGTGTCAGTGGGGCCACAGTCGGGGAAGCCATTGCACCGGGAGGCAGGGTTTCTTTGTCTGCGCGTGACCTGGAGGCAATTTTCAGTACGGATACATGGACTAAACGCTCCCGCCTCGAATTATTGGCAACCAGCAACAATGTGGATTTGTTGGTAACCGTCAGAACGCCCAACGGTACAACAACGAACCTGACCTGTACAAATTCTGAGTATGTACACAACATCCCGGGCGCAAACAACGTTGACCAGCCTTTTATCCGTGTAAGCAATGTAACCAATGAAACGATTGAAGTGAGAGGAACTTTGTATCATCAGGACGGGTATGTACTTGGCAGTGAAGATTCAGTATTAATTGATGAACTTGCACCTAAAGCAACGCATGTGCTTACGGCTGCATCCCTGGAGGCCTTGACCGGGGCTGATACCTGGACAAAGCGTGCCCGCCTTGAAATCACTTCTGATACTAGCCAACTCGCCATTATGGGGTTGATAAGGACATCCAGTACATTAACCAACATGAGTTGTTCTTCAAGTAGTTCAGTACCCAATATTCCGGGTACCAATAATTCGGACAGCGCATTTATCCGGATAACCAATACCAGTGATGCTCCGGTAGATGTGAATGCTGAACTGCTGCATCAGGACGGGCTTCCGCTGAGTCAAAGTGCCTATCTGGATACGCTGGATGCTAAAGAAACCAAAGTGTATTCAGCCAGCACGATTGAAAATTCACTAAACGTAGGCGCGTGGACTAAGCGCGCAAGATTAAATATTCAGGGGCAAACGTCGCGATTGTCGATACTGAATCTCATCCGTTCTCCATCTGACATTCTTACCAACATGAGTTGCACAAATGACGGAACCGCTTACTACATCCCAAATGCTTCCTCTGTTGACCAGGCATTCATCCGGATATCCAATCGTCTGGCTTCACCTGTCAGGTTGACGGGCACTTTGTATGATGAGAGCGGACAAATACTTGGCCAGCCCGGATTCATAATCAACGGGCAGCTTAACGCAAACGAAACCGTCATTATGTCAGCTCCGCTGCTTGAAACTCATGCCGGTACCGGCGAGTGGAGTGGCCTGGCACGGCTGGAGATTGATACGCCATACTCGGGTGTTGAGGTTTTGAATCTGCTGCGTAACGCAAATGGCACGCTCACTAATTTAAGTTGTAGTGTCAATAAGTTTGGATTAAGCAGTGTCTCTGGTGTTGTGACTTCACAGATTAATTTGACGCAGGATTCCGATACCAACAATCCGCAGAGCACAAACGCGGACAACAATAATTTCGACACTGCCCAGTATGTCAATACGCCTTTTGTAATTCAGGGCTATGTGAATGTGGCAGGCGCCGGGGAAGACGGAGCATCAAAAGAAGACGGTGATATTTGGGATGCGTTCTACACTAATTTTGTACAAGGACAGACAATACGGCTGGAAATTGCTGATGCAGATTATTCGCACGATTTAGATCTGTACTTATATGACAGTAACCGGGAGTTGGTCGACGCATCAACGAGCTATAGTGATGTTGAATCTGTCATTATTCCGGACGACGGATTGTATTATGTGGGAGTGTATGCGGAATCAGGAGCATCTAATTATATCCTGACGTTGAGTGACCAGTCCGTGACTTCAACTGCTGGTCAGCTACGCCTTTCCGATGATTTTGTTATCGGCGATGTCATAGCGAAGCAAAAGTCAGCTCAAACATCCGGGGCCGCAAATACCTCATCAGCACTCCCCGTTCGATATGGTATTCGTCAGAAATCCCGACGGATTACAAATGGAACAGGGCTTTATTCTTTTGGCGAAGACGAGAAGAGTATTCACTCCTCATTAATGCGAATTAAAACGCGGCCAACAACATTGAATAGCCAGTCGTTGTCTGGTCATGTGACGCAGTCACAAGCTCCTTCATTAGGGATTATTCCATCAGATAAACAGAAAAAGTTGGATACACTACTGGCCATTAAAGTGTTATCAAAAGCAGAAGATATCGAGTGGGCGGAACCTAATTTCATTCTCCGGCCTTCTTCCATCCCTAATGATCCGCTATATCAAAACCAGTGGCATTACCCGCAGATCAACCTTCCTGCAGCATGGGATGTGACGACAGGGAGCAGTAATGTCATTGTTGCCATAGTGGATACCGGTGTCCTGCTTAATCACCCGGACTTAAACGACAACCTTGTTCAAGGCTACGATTTTATATCGGATCCTGATATGTCGCTTGACGGTGATGGCATCGATTCGAACCCTGATGATCCGGGCGGGGATAACGCGAATGGAACGAGTTCATTTCACGGCACCCATGTTGCAGGTACAGTCGCGGCAGAGTCTGATAACGCGCAAGGGGTGGCAGGGGTATCATGGAATACCTCTATTATGCCTGTCAGAGTGCTCGGTAAAGGTGGCGGTACCACAGAAGACATTACTCAGGGCGTTCTTTATGCAGCAGGCCTGCCCAATGCTTCCGGTACCGTGCCGAATCGTAAAGCGGATATCATGAACCTGAGTTTGGGAGGCTACGGATATAGTTACAGGGCGAGGGATGCGTATGCGCGGGCAAGAGAGCAGGGGGTCATCATTGTCGCGGCAGCAGGCAATGATTCGAGCAATCAATTGTCTTATCCTGCTTCCTATGATGGCGTGATTTCTGTGAGTGCAGTCGACATCAATCAGAGTCTCGCTCCCTATTCTAACTATGGCTCCCTCATTGATGTTGCAGCACCCGGCGGTGATTCAAGTGTTGATTACAATGGTGATGGAATAGTTGACGGGGTTTTCAGTACTTTAGGAACTGATAACGGTGACTCGATAGCTTTTTCTTATTATGCCTACCAGGGAACCTCCATGGCCTCACCGCATGTCGCAGGAGTGATCGCTCTTATGAAGTCTGTGCATCCGGACTTAACGCCTGATGAGGTCGATACGTTATTGGCGAACGGTGCAATCACTAAGGATCTGGGGGCTTACGGCAGAGACAGTTTGTTCGGGCACGGGCTCATTGATGCGTATAAGGCTGTTAAAGCTGCCCAATTGCTAGCTGGTGGAGACGTTGTGCCGATCTCTCCGGTAGCAGTGAGCAGTGTCAGCAATATCAATTTTGGCAGCTTACTGGATTCATTTACTCTGGACATCAGTAATGGTGGTGATGGTGAGTTGACAGTGAACAGCATCTCGGAGAATTCAGGTGGATGGTTAAACATTAGTGCCGCTTCTGTTGATGAGAATGGTTTAGGCACTTATCGCTTCTCAGTGAATCGCGACAGCCTGTCACCAGGTGTTTATTTTACCGATGTAGTGTTTTCAACTACTGAAAACACGGTGACAGTTCGCGTAGCGGTATCTGCTGCACTTGATACGGTAATAGTGGATGCAGGTATGCATTATGTTCTGCTTATCGATGCAGAAACCTTTGAAACGGTTTCTTCGTTAGAAGTTGTTGCCGAAAATAATCAGTACACATTTCGATTTGAAAGTGTACCAAAGGGGGAGTACTACATATTGGCAGGTACAGATGCAGATAATGACTTTTACATTTGTGATGCCGGAGAAACGTGCGGTGGCTACCCCAATACAGGTCAGTTAACGCGAATTATAGTGGACAGAGATATTCAAGGTCTCAACTTCACCACTGGCGTTGAAGTTTCAGTTTCTCAGAGTAGTCATACTGAACTTTTAGAGACATCAAGACCCTTCAAAAGAGCCATTCACTAGATTTGTTCTTTTTGGCTGTCCCCGTTCGTATGAGCGGGGCAACCCTGCTAAGGCCCAGAATTTTTGACCTCGCTCTGGCCTTACTCCTTTTTCACACATGTGAAGACTCTGCTCCGGATAGAGTATTTACTTTAGAAGAATGGGAAATATTCCTGTCAGGTTACAGGCAAAATATCCAGATAACTGAGATTGAACAAACTAACTGGCAAAGTATGTTGTTGTTTGCTTATACAGATGAAATCTTATGGGCAATAAATGATCTGGATGATGAAGAGACAGTCAGACAAAAAGACTTTATCAGAAGCCTTGTTTCATTCGTTTATACCCGGTATTTGCTCCGGACGTCATAACCACGACAACCGGAAAGTGTCTTGCTGACCAGCAGCATTCTGCAGTCGCGATATTTAAAATTGAAGTGTATAAAAAAAATACCTTAGCATGTATTCTGATACCTGCCTTAATGTTCATGCACTTCATTTCTTCTTTGCTGCGCATAAAATAGCCGCTTATCTTCAAAAGGTGTTCTTATGCAAATCAATACCAACCTTTCGGTACAGGACTACTTTCGGGGCTACAAGGAAATGTGCCGTTTCATTGCCCGGTCACCTGTGATCTGTGGTGTGATGTTGCTGTTGGCGCTGCTTGTTACTGTAGTGCCGTTTTCTTTCTTTCCGTTACGAATGGGCGCGTATGCGCTACTGGTTTCAGTTGTGGTGTGTGTGGTCAGTATTCAGTACCGGTATGGTTCGCTCAGGCGACTTGCCGCTGAACTGAACTTTCATCAGCGGCTGATATTGCCGGCTATTCTGGGGATCACTGCTTTAAGCTGGCTGGCATTTCTTGCGGCTGATTTTCTGACAGGGTTAATGCCGGCATCTTCCGGAAGTGTAGCGGTGGCCTGTGACGGAATAACGCTGACTGGTATTGTTATTGGCGGTGCGCTGGTGTGTGTGGCGCAATTGATGCCTTACATCCTTGCTCATTTCTGTCACAGCTTCTCACTGTCCCGTAAACAGGGTGAGCATATCTGGTTGTCGCTGATGTTCCGCTGGAAAACTCTGGCTGCCTTTCTGCCTGTGGCATTGTTTGTTCCGCTGGCGATTGTGCTGAAGCAGGACTGGAGCGCATTTTTGCTGCTTGCTGCCAGTATGTACTGCACATTTTTAATGTTTATTGTGTTTAATATTACGCCGGAGCCGGAAGCACAGAAGGTGAGTTCACCGGCATTTATGCCACAGGGCGCGTGACTATTTCCGGCAGAAGTTAACTGATTCAGCAGCCCCGTAAACGGGGCTGCGTTGTTTTATTTGTTATGAGAGCGGGGTTATTCGCCTTTTACTTCCGGCAGGGTGGTGAACGGCGTAATGCCAAACTCAGGATACACTTCATCCGGAAACAGGATTCGCCCGTCAGCGACGACCATGGCGATGGTTTTAATGGCTTTTAAATCTTCCACCGGGTTGCCGGGAATGAGGAAGAAGTCAGCCAGCTTGCCAGTTTCAATGCTGCCCAGTTTGTCATCGTGACCCATGTATACGGCCATGTCCCAGGTGCCCCGTTTCAAAGCTTCTGCCGGTGTCATACCAAATTGTTGAAACAGCTCCAGCTCACGGTGCAGACGGAATGCGCCGCCCATATCCGTACAAGGCAACAGAAGAATGCCGTTTTCGTGCATTTTCTTTAGTGTTGCCACAATCTTCGCGTAGGCGTCTTTGTAAGCTTTATCTTCAGCTTCATCCGCCACATTCAGCATAGCGACCTTTGCGGCACGCTGACTGCTGAGAGGCATGTGGTCGATGTAGTCCACCACACCGGGGCTCACCGTACCGTTGCGGGAGGTCATGGCATGTTCGTGGATCACCGTTGTGGGATCCAGCGCGATGTTATTTTCCTTCATCAGCGCAAGCGTGTGATTAACCAGCTCGCTGTCCAGGTCCAAATCTGTAAAGCGTTTCATGCCGGTAATGCGGAATAACGTACGGGTATCTACTTTTCTGTCGAGCACCCAGCCCAGCATTAACTGGTTAATATGGGTGATCTCGTTATAACCGGCAGCAATCATTTCATTGCTTTACCCTACAGACTACAGGCGGGGAAGGTTACCTGTTCTCCATATCAATGGACATGACCATTTCATCCAGAATATCACTTAAACCGGTAATCTTTTCGTGAGAGACAAACACGCTCATACTTGACTCAACGGCAACGTTGCCGGTCTTTGTGCCGCTGTCCAGTGTGTTGTCCAGCGCGGTCTGTACCCGCTCAAAAAAAGAACGGGCACTGCGCTCTTCTATATTGTGAAGACACATGATGAATTGCTCCGTACCGAAGCGACCCAGAATGTCATTCCCCCGGGTGGTGAGCTGTAATGTCTGTGCCAGTTTTCTCAGCACACTGTCAGCTTTAGTAGAGCCAAGCAGCCGGATAATTTCCCTGAGGTTACTGATATCAAAAATAGCGATGGCAATCGCGCGGTTTTTACCGGGGGCATGCAGTCTGTTTATGCGGCTGATGGCAGTATCGGCATTTAACAACTGGGTGACCGGGTCGATGGCTTTAGAAGCAAGGAACTTTTTACGCAGCACATAGGCTGCCAGCGCAGCAGTGATAAGAAAAATACCGGTCACTATGGCGAGAATTTGTTTGCGCTCCTGTTTCGCTTCAATAACTTCGCCCTCCAGGTCGTAAATCCGGTTGTACAGATTCGCCGCGCTCAGAATGTTTGCGGAGTTTTGTTGTTGAATGCGTTTATTTTCAGCTTCAGCGGCAAACACTTCATTGGCGATTCGGGCTTTTTCTATGTCGCCCAGTGCCAGATACATGGCAAGATTGAAGCTCAGGTAATCCAGATTGGTTCTGAATCTGGGCGGGATGTAGTTATAACCTTTATTAAAGCTGTCTATGTAATTCTGCACACAGGTTAAATCATGATGGTACAAACAGACTTCCGTTTCGTGCCAATTGTACATCAGCAGGCCGAATGAACTGGAAACGGCTGAAATCGCCGTTTTGAAATCCGGCAACGTGGCTGCAAGCTGGTCAAAATCCCGGGTTTTACGATAGTAATACGACAGGGCGTAATGATAGTGGTAGTTAGTCAGCGGCGTGTTAATTTCACGGTTCAGTGCGCCGTATTCCATGATCCGCTGGTACGCTTCTTCGGTTTGCCCGCTGCTTATCAGCGACACAATGGCACTGATGAGAATACTGAGTTTATTGCTGCCTTCATACACCTTCAGGCCCATTTCATGAGCTTTGATGTATTGCTCTGCTGCCAGAGCATGTTGCCCCAGGCTGCCGTAGAGCAGGCCGATGGCGTTGTGAATATGGGCCAGTACGCCGGGGTTTCCTGATGCGGCATTCTGCTCCAGTACCGTAAACATCTTGCCAAGACGCTCTCCGGTTGTAGACGATTCTGAGCAATAGGTAATGAGTGATAATGAAGCGAAGGTGAAAATATCGCTGTGGCGTTCCGGTGAAGACAGTGATCTGGCCTGACGGTAATACTGACAACGTTCGGGACTTTCCTGCGCATCATAGATAAAGCCAATTTGGTTGATGGCTGAAACGTAAGCGTACGAGGTGTCATCCACATCTTCCTGCGCGATCAGGGATTTGAGCATGGTCAGTGCACTTTCGTAATCGCCTTTGCAGATCAGGAATTGCCCCTTCGCGCTGAGCAGGGAAAAACGTTGGTCAGCCGTAACAGACTTATCACTCAGCGTGGCTTCCAGTTCATCAAACAGGGCAGAGTCCGGGCAATCATAAGCCGGCGCCCGAACTTTATTGATGACATCATCGACTGTGGTTGCCGCAGAAGCCGGCATTGCGGACAACACGAATAACGTGAGCGCTGTCATCAGAGCGCGTAATTTACTGTACATGGTAATTATTTTTTCTTTTTTTAATCAAACCGGCTTTATAAAGAAGCGATGCCGGCAAGCAGTTACGTCCGGTCTGCTCATCCTGAGCGGGCCTGATACGGAAAAATATCATTTTTTTATCCGCTATGTGCAGGTAATGATAACCATTATGAACAATGCCGCACAGAGGAAAATCAATTATTCGTAAGAGTTTTTAAGCTGCTGTTAGTAATCTATATTTATATTGAAAAAAGCACATATTGCAGTGATGAATCAACAAAATAGTATGACAAACAACGTTGTTCAACAGCCATCACATTGCGGTATAATAATGTCGTTCCGATGGATCGGCCCGAACACTAAACAATATCAACATTAAAACATCATACTGCGAAGTCTGACTACATTCTGTTTTATCCGAATTATCGCAGATACACCTTACACCTGTATTTCACATTCTATATCCGGTAGGAAGACTTGCTAAATCATCAGCGATGTAAAGCGATGACAGGCAGTGGCTTTGCCGGCTTTATTTACACACTATCCTGATAGAAGGTATCTATGTCATTTAATAACGGGACATCGCAGACGTCTCATTTCTGGCCAATTCTCATTATGGCGCTGGGAACGTTTACCCTCGGCCTGACTGAATTTGCGTCTATGTCAATGTTGCCACTGATTGCAGCTTCTTTTGACGTAACGCCATCGATGGCCGGTAATGTGATAAGTGGTTACGCCATCGGCGTGGTGATCGGTGCACCGCTTTTCATGTTGCTGACAAACAAAACTAACCGGCGTACATCGCTGATTTTATTCGTGATGATGATGTTTGTGGCAAACGGCCTCAGTGCTATCGCAACGTCTTTACCGGAAATGGTGTTCTACCGCGTACTCAGCGGTTTACCTCATGGTGCGTATTTTGGTACAGCATTACTGGTAGCCTCAGACATGGCACCAAAAGGTAAGCGTGCCAGCTTCATGTCTAAAGTGTTTATGGGCCTTACCATTGCAACGATTGTGGGTGTACCCATGGCTACTCTGGTGGGGCAGGCCATGAGCTGGCGGGTTTGTATGGGCATTGTTGCCGTACTTGCCCTTATTACTGCAGTATTGATTTATTTTGTTGTGCCAGGCAGTCCGGTGAAAACGCCTACGCGGTTACGTGAAGAATTCGGCGTGCTGAAGAACAAGTTAGTATGGTCAATTTCCGGCATTATCTTCGTGGGGTTCGGCGGCGTATTCTGCATTTACACGTATCTGGCAGACACGATTATTAATGTAACTGAAGCTCCTGAAGTGACCATTTCTATTGCCATGATGATGTTCGGTATCGGTACTACTATCGGCAACTGGGTGTGCGGACGATTAGCAGACAAATCGCCCATCGCTACCACCGGTATCGCATTGCTTTGCAGTGTGGGTATTGCGGTGATGTATGTTTTCGCGGCGTCAAACATTTACTGGTTATATGTGACTGTATTTTGCCTCGGTGCCAGTGTGGGCCTGGCGGCGGTTATTCAGTCCATGTTGCTGGATGTATCGCCTACCGGTCATGCCATGATTGGTGCACTGGTACAGTGCGCGTTTAACACGGCTAACGCCATCGGCCCTATGATTGGCGGAACTCTGCTGGCTACGGGCGCTACCTTCAATGAAACTGGCTATGCCTCTGCCTTATTGTTCCTGGGCGGGCTGGTAATGTGGGCACTGAGCTATATGCAAATGCGTCAGAAACAGCAGCCTCAACCGGTTTGTACCAACCCCAATCCTAGCTGCGGTTGATTTATGATGATTTCTCCGGTGGCATTGTTGCCTCCGGAGATTTCGCTGCAGCAAGAATTGCTGCAGCATTCTCCTGATCCACATTAAGGGCTGTAATAGGAAAGGGGATTACAATGCCTTCTTCATCAAAGCGCTTTTTCAGCATCTTGATGAATGCACTTTTGATAAAGAAGCGGTTAAAGTATTCTTTTGTTCTGAGCATCACGGTCAGGTTAATACTGGAATTATCAAAGGTGTGAAACAGCACAAACGGCTCGTAGGTTTCTACGCCGTATTCGTGGTGTTTTAACGTGTAATTCGCTACCTCCAGACAAATATCTTCCACCTTATCCAGGTCAGAATTATAGTGTACGCCCACTTCCACGGGCACTGACAATTCCCGCTCGGGATAGTAATAGTTAATCAGTTTTGAATTCGACAGTTTGCTGTTTGGCATGATCACAATGTTATTTGGCAGCATGCGCACCCATGTGGAACGCCAGCCAATTTTTTCTACAAAGCCCTGTTCACCTGAATCCAGCTCAATAAAGTCACCGATGCGGATAGGTTTATCCACGACCAGTTGCAAGCCGGAGAAGAAGTTTTCCAGAGTAGGCTGAAGGGCCAGAGCCACTGCCAGAGAAGTGATTCCCAGTGACGCAATGACCGGCGTAATAGACACGCCCATGGTGCTTAAAATTATCAGCAGAGCCAGTGACGCCAGTATGGCGCGGATTGCGCCGCCGGCAATGCCGCTGCTATTTTTAACCAGCGTGGACTGGTTTTGGTACCGCCTTAATGAATAAGTGAAGAAGCGCTCAAAAAACAGAAACAACGTGAGGATCAGACCGGCCTTCACCACGTGATCCACAATGGCTGCAATGTCTTTGTCTATGATACCGGGCCATATGAGCAGAAACCGGCCGAGTACAATAATAACAAGGAAGATAAACAGGGTAAGAGGCGCATCCAGAGACAGCACAAGTATGCGGTAAATGCCTGCCATGGAGCTGTCCTGAGAGCGGGCTTTCCGGGTTAGCCGCACCAGGATAATGCGTTTGGCGATGAAGAGTAGTGCAATGACACACAACAGTGCGCCCAGGGTCATTGCTTCCTGAGTCTTAAGAAATGCAGGTATCGTCATATTGAAGGACTTCCGGCAATAGCAGAACAGGTTTGTTTACTGCTTTTGCCGGTAAACGGTGCAAAAGCTGCACCATTCTCTGATAAGTCCGGTAAGTCACGCCCGTTAACGGACGGTTAAATCGCACCTACTTCAATTTTGGAGCCGTCAGTTAACCGTGATAAACGATATGCGGTAGCATCTACCTCAGGGGTATTGTTTACTACCAAATCGGCGGCAACTTTTGCCAGTCCCGG
Source organism: Alteromonas sp. ABH4_456 (assembly GCF_056160645.1). Lineage (NCBI taxonomy): Bacteria > Pseudomonadati > Pseudomonadota > Gammaproteobacteria > Alteromonadales > Alteromonadaceae > Alteromonas > Alteromonas sp. ABH4_456. Next base: position 375,916 of record NZ_JBSWXO010000001.1, on the reverse strand, counting down.
CCCGAGGCCGAACCCATGCCCTGAACAGCCTGCTGCAAGATAAAAACCTTCCGGGCCATCGACTTCGGACATTACCGGAATGGCATCCGGTGTACAGTCTACATAACCACCCCAGCTTTCGCCGATTTCCATGTCTGCCAGTTCAGGAAAAATGGTTCTGACCGCATGTAAAGTCTTTTCCAGATTACTTTTAACGGGTGCCGGGTCCAGAATCCGGTGTTTTTCCATGGGAGACATCTGTGAGTTTTTCCAGCGGTTGATTGCTTCAGGGCCGGAGAAAAATGAGCTGCCGATCCCGGCCTGAACCGCTTTTAAACGCTTGATAAACATGGGCATAAAGGGTTTGGAAAAACGTATGCCCTGAGGGGTAAACTCAAGCAGTGCCGTGCCGCTGAGTGCCACGGTGTACGTGCCGTCCAGGCGACGGGTTAACGCCACGCCGGACGTGTAAATGGCTTCACCGATGTTCTTTATGGGTTTGGAGCGGAATGCGGTTTGTCTCACACTGGCCTGGGGAAAGATAATGCCGTGATGACGACAGAACATGGAAGCCCATGCTCCGGCAGCACACAGTACCCGCTGAGTTTGAATGGTGCCTTTTTCGGTGATGACACCGCTCACTTTACCGCTGGTGATATCTAAACCACGCGCTGCACAATTCTGATGTATGGTTGCACCCAGTGCCCGGGCGCCTTCCGCTATCATGGGGGCAGCGAGGGCAGGCTCACCTTTGCCGTCGTCAACAGAATGCACACCGCCCAGCCAGGTTCTGCCATTGGCCGGTATTTTTTCATTGGCTTCTGCTGCACTCAGCATTCGGGTGTTCACATCGAACTGTTTTGCCGTTTCACGCCAGGCATCCCATTCAGCCAGCTGCTGAGGATCGTCGGTGGCATACATTAAACCGCAGCGTCTGAAACCGAGATCTTCTCCAATATCACGTGACAATTCGTCCCACAGGCGCATGGAGAGGCCTGATGTGGGCAACTCCCGGGCATCACGGTTTTGCTGGCGGCACCAGCCCCAGTTACGGCTGGATTGTTCTGCGCCAACCCGTCCTTTTTCTACCAGCGCAACGCGGTAGCCTTGTTTAGCCAGAAAATAGGCGGCTGACGAACCAATAATACCGCCACCGATGATCACCACATCGGCGTGTGAAGGTAAGGTGTCATCGCTGGCAATGTGCTTTAACTGTGGAGACATGCTTCTTCCAATTTTATCAGGTTAACGTGATAATGTTATTCGGGTTGTGCGTAGCCGACGATGGCTTTGGTTTCCAGATATTCTTCTAACCCTTCCACGCCGTATTCACGGCCTGTACCGGATTGTTTGTACCCACCAAAAGGCGCTTGCGGGTCCCAGGCCGGATAGTTGATGTGCACCTGACCGCTGCGGATTTTTCTTGCGACCTTACGGGCCATCGTCAGATCCTGTGACTGTACATGTGCGCCCAGCCCGTAAACGGTGTCGTTTGCGATTAAAACGGCTTCTTCCAGTGAATCGTAGGGGATTAAGCAAATCACCGGACCGAAAATTTCTTCCTGTGCAATGGCCATGTTGGTGGTGACATCACTGAATACTGTCGGTCTGGCGAAATAGCCTGTTGGAAGATGGTCAGGTGTTCCGGTGCCGCCAACAATGCAACGTGCTCCTTCGTCTAACCCTTTTTGAATCATTGTCTGCACCCGGTCGAACTGCGCTTTATTGGCAAGGGGGCCGTGGGTCGCATCCTCATTGTCTGCCACATCCAGAATAAACCCGTTCACCGCAGTAACCGCTAACGCTTCCACTTCCTCAAGGCGTTCACGGGGAACCAGCATACGGGTAGGTGCGCTGCAGGACTGTCCGCAGTTTCGCATGCCGGCGGCAATACCAGCCGGTACTGCAGTAATAAAATCCGCATCCGGTAACAGCAGGTTCGGTGACTTACCGCCCAGTTCCTGTGCGACACGTTTCACTGTTTTCGCCGCAGCCTGTGCCACCAGAATGCCGGCCCGGGTTGAGCCGGTGATAGAAATCATGTCCACATCGTTATGTTCAGACAGGGCTGTACCTACCACAGCACCATCACCATTCACTAAATTAAACACGCCGGCCGGAAACCCTGCTTCATGAACCGCCTGTGCAAAAGCAAGGGCGCTTAAAGGAGACAGTTCACTGGGCTTTAACACCACGGTACAACCGGCTGCCAGTGCCGGGGCGACTTTGGCAGTGATTTGATACAACGGCCAGTTCCAGGGCGTTATTAGTGCAGCTACCCCAATGGGCTCTTTAACGATGGCTGTGGTGCCGCGTAACTGTGTGAACGGGTAGCGCTGTAGATTATCCCGCGCTGTCTGGATATGAGCTTTGGCCAGAGGCACCTGAGCATTCCGTGCATAGGTGAGCGGTGCACCCATTTCCGCAGAAATCAATCTGGCAAAAGATTCTGCCATCATATCAAATTGTGCCAGCAGCCCGTCCAGCAGCGCAAGGCGTTGTTCAGCAGTTGTTTCAGACCAGCTCTCAAAGGTGGCCCGGGCAGCGTCGACGGCGCTGTCGACATCCTGCTGACTACCCATCCGGACAGACGTTAACACTGATTCATCAGACGGGTTGATAACATCCACACAGGCTGTGCCTTGTGTGTCGACCCAGGCGCCATTGATGTAGCTTTGTGAAACAGGTAAATCCTGAATAAGAGAGGAGGTTGCCACTTGCATAAGAAATCCGGCTGAATACTGATGGTGAAAAGTCTACCTGTTTTACAAAAGCATAGGTTGCCGCAGATAACTATGTCACAGCAAAAAATGTTGCTGCAGACTCACTAAACACGTCGAATGCGCTGTAAGAGATACGGTAAACTGTGTGAAACAGCAAAGTATACCGCAGCGGAGTAACCCATGGGCACCAGCAATTCCATCGATGATTTGATACCGTCGTTAGTCACTTTCAGACGGGATATTCATCAGCATCCTGAACTGGCTTATAAAGAGTACCGCACCGCTGAAAAAGTGGCTGAGGCTTTACGCGCACTGGGTTTAGACGTCACGACAGATATCGGCGGAACAGGCATTGTGGCTTCTCTGAAAAAAGGCTACGGAAAGAAAACGCTGGGGTTGCGCGCCGATATGGATGCGCTGCCAATTCAGGAAAATACCGGTTTACCTTATGCGAGTTGCCACGACGGTGTATTCCACGGTTGCGGCCATGACGGACACACCGCCATGTTGCTCGGTGCGGCACAACAGCTCAGCCGAGCCGGCAATTTTAACGGCACTGTCCGGTTTATTTTTCAGCCTGCTGAAGAAGGCAAGGCCGGTGCCAGAGCCATGATTAAAGACGGGCTGTTTGAACGTTTCCCCTGCGACAGGGTGTACGCTTTGCATAACTGGCCGGATTTACCCGCAGGCACCATTGCTACCCGTCCCGGCCCGATTATGGCGGCGGCAGACAAATTTGAGATCACGGTATCAGGCAAAGGCGGCCACGCCGCATTACCTCACCAGACACCTGATGCCATTCTTACGGCCAGTGAGTTAGTCAGTCAGCTCAACACCATCGTTGCCAGGCGTATTCCTGCAACAGCAACGGCTGTAGTATCGGTGACCCGCATAGAGGGCGGGCATTCTCATAATGTGTTACCGGCCAAAGTCTGTATTACCGGTACCGTACGCACGTTTGATCCCGAGGTACAAAATGCCATCGAACAGTCGATGCAGCAGATCATAGAAGGGACAGCGAGGGCCAGCGGTACTGATATTAAACTCGAGTACGACCGCTACTACCCGGCAACCATCAATCATCAGCAGGCAGCAGAAGATGCGCTTGTGGCGGCCAGTTCAGCAGGAAAGGCCCTTGAAGCACCGGAAGCAGCATTTACTTCTGAGGACTTTTCTTTCATGCTGCAAGCCTGTGAAGGCGCGTATATCTGGTTAGGGCAGGGTAAAGCTGACAAGCATGTTCCGTTGCATCATCCTGAGTTCGACTTCAATGATGATGTGCTGGCAACCGGCGTTTCTCTGCATTGCGCGCTGGCGGAGCAATATCTGCGGTGACAGGCAGTGTTTTCAACATAACATGCTTGTTGAGAAGTATTATCATTTACGAAAGTTGATTGAAAAACGCAGGTACTTAGTTTTTGCGTTTGTCCCCATCAGGCAGAGGATGTAACTATGACGGGAACCCCATTCACAGTCAGACCCATGCAGGCAACGGATTTACCGGTTTGCTTATCATTTACGCAGGCCGTAAAGTGGCCGCACCGCGATATCGACTGGCAACTGCATTATGAAACCGGTAACGGCAGCGTAATAACCGGTGAGAATGATGACATCGTTGGTTGTATTCTGTGGTGGGATTACGACAACTGCGCCACCGTAGGTCTTGTGGTTGTGCCGGACCATATGCAGGGACAAGGTCTCGGCCGCCGGCTGATGAACACAGTGATGTCACAGGCAGGTGACAGAACATTGATGCTGGTAGCAACCGAAGCGGGTAAGCGCCTGTACGAACAGTGCGGCTTTTCAGTCACAGATAACGTCACTCAGGTGCAGGGGACATTAACGGGGTTACCCCCGAAACCTGATGTGCCGGATGTTATATCATCCATGCAACAGGATGATATTCAAGATGTTTTTTCTTTCGATGCCCTTGCTTATCAGTGTGATCGCAGTAAACTGCTCGGAAGCTTCTTCTCGCTGGCCCAGGGTGTGTTAGCGAGAGACGGTGACGCCCTGACAGGCTTTGCTTTTTTACGTACCAGTGGCCGTGGGCAGACAATCGGCCCCGTGGTAGCGGCATCTGAAGATGTGGCGAAAGCGCTTATTCTCACATTACTTGAAAATGTTGATGGCTTTGTACGTTTCGACTTAACCGGCTGTGCAGAAGCAGTGAAAACCTGGCTCATTGATGCAGGACTTCAGCAAGTCGATTATGTATGCGTAATGCAAAAAGGTGAAAAGTCACAGGGTGACGGCTCCCGTAAAGTGTTTGCTTTAGCCTCACAGGCGTTTGGCTAAAAATTTGATGAGAAGGCTCAGTGTGGTTTCAACCCGGTTAAGATCGTTGATAGTCGTTCTGCTTATGGCATTTTGTTGTCAGAGCATGGCGTCGGCGTTTGATAATCACGAAGCCCATCAGTCAGGAACTGAACACCTGACTTTCGAGCATGGTCACGACGACAATGCCGGCGGTGATGTGAGTTTTTCTCAATCCTTTGATATCAGTGAAGATGGCGGTGGGTTCGACTGCCATCATTGTTGCCACTGTCACGGTGGTCATCATGTTTTCCTGCCCGTGGTGTTATCATCATTGTATGTAGATGCAATCAAACACCAGTCCCGTGGCAACCCTTCTTCAGCCGGTGACGGCTACCTTTCCAACCTGTTAAGGCCTCCTATTTCTGCTTAATTCCGGCGCAATCACAGCGCCTGTTTACAGCTCTGTTGATGTCAACAGACAGCGTTAATAACCGAATTAAGAGAAAGAAAGACTATGCAAAAACGTGTCACTACGGCTGCGCGTGTTGTCGCAACCTGTGCATTCATGATTGTTTATCCGTCTGCGTCTGCCACTGGATCTGCAGACTGGGCCAGTATGACCCTGAGCACCATAAACGAAAACCCGCAGTTACAGGCGCAACAGCGTGCGGTGTCAGCGAACCGGTATGGGCGTAAAGCCGCATCCCTGCCTCTTTTTAACCCTGAACTGCAAACCAGTGTGGAGCGGGAAGGGGACGAAACCAACTATCAAATCGGACTGTCCTCGCAGATTGACTGGTGGGATGTAAAACAAACCCGTACTGATGTGGCAGAGGCGCAGTTCTCACTCGCAGAGGCTGAGCTTTTCGCTTTGACAAATCAGCTGCTTGCCCGGCTGGTTGATGCGCAGCTTAATGGCTATCTGGCGCGCAAAGCGCTGGCGCTGGCATCGGAGCAGGTGAGCCGTGATTACGCCATGTTGTCTTTATCTGAGCGGCAACTGGCAGCGGGTGAGATTGCACAAACCGATGTTGCCATTGCGAAGGCTATTCTGGCTGACAGCCTGGTGTGGGAAGGTGAAGCCAGCTTTGCTGTGTTGCAGGCAGAGCAAACACTGGAACAACTTGGTGTGAGAGACATGGGTTTTCCCGTCATTCCGGATGCTGTCTGGCAAGATGAGCCGGCGTTACTGCCGGGAAGTGACATTATGACTTTGCCGCAATCACAGGTTGCCCGGTTCAGCTGGCTGGTGGCAAAGCAACAGGCCGCGAACGAACGCCAGGGAAATAAACCCGTTCCGGTTATTGGTCTTGGCGCCGGAAAACAAGCCGGAGAAGGACTGGTTTCACTGAATGTGTCTGTGCCCCTGCAGTGGCGTAATGATTTCAGTGACGCTAATGCCGCCGCCAATGAGCTGGCGCTGTCGGCTGAACTGATGTTTAAAAATACCATACAGGCACAACAAAGTGCCGTGTCTCTGGCGTACAGGAATGCGCTCCAGCACCGTCAGCGCTTTCAGCGCTGGCAGCAGCTGTCAGCAGGTCAGCTTGATCAGCAATTCAGTGTGTTGCAATCCCGTTATGCGCAGGGTGATTTGAGCATGGCGGACTATCAGAATCAGATCACGCAGTTACGCCAGGGCAAACGGGCCGCACTGGCGCTGGAAGCCGCCTTTAAAGAAAGTCATCTCACCTGGTTGCAGGTCACTGCAAAATTACCCTCATTACTTACCGCAATGCCGGCAGACAAACCAGCCGCAGAAGGAACATAATAATGATTACATTAAGTCACTTATTCCGCTTTACGGGGTTATCGCTGTGTTGCACGGTATTTTCTCTGTCAGTCATACTTTTCTCTTTCACAGCGACAGCGCAGGAGCACAGCCACGCTGAAGAACATTCACACGAAGATGCGCGGGAGCATCAGGCTGAAAAGTATGATGAAGAAGATGGTCATGACGAAGATGGGCACGATGAAGACCATCATGATGAGCATGATGAGTCAGCAGCTGTTGTCTTGTCCGAGGCTCAACGGCAAATGGCAGGGATCCGTTTAGATACCTTAAACCTGCAAACACTAAATGCTTCTGCCTATGCGCCGGGGGAGATTAAAGCCAACGGTTATCAAAGTTACATCGTGTCGCCGCGGGTAAGCTCAGTGGTTACCACGCGGTATGCTGCGTTAGGTGAGCACGTGAAAGCAGGTCAGCCTCTGGTGGGCCTGTTCAGTGAAGAGATGGTGACCGCCCAGAGTGCACTGCAACAGGCGGCAACCGAATGGTTCCGGGTAAAGCTGCTTGGTCAGCAGGCGGTGGGAGAGAAGCGCTTTGTCAGTGCGCGGACGCAGTTCAATGCGGCAAGCCGCCGTTTAAAAGCGTTTGGTCTGCGTAACGATACCATTGATGCCATTGCCGGACAGGAAGACTATCCGCTGGGTGAATATACGCTCTCAGCGTTGTCTGACGGTGTGGTGATGCAGGACGAGTTTAATCAGGGCCAGCGTATCGATGCCGGCCAGTCCTTGATGCTGATTTCAGATGAAGCAAGATTATGGGTTGAAGCCCGGCTGCCTGCGCACAACGATCTGCCGCTGAAAATAGGCACGGAAGCGGTTGTCATGGCTGGCGGACTGCGGGCCATTGCTACCATCACTCAGGAAGCCCATACCATCGATCCGCAAACCCGCACACGGGTGGTAAGGATGGATCTGAATAACCTGCGCCATCAATTTCATGCCGGCATGTTTGCCGATATCTATTTTCAGTCACCTTTTGCTGAAAAGGTTCTTGCTGTGCCTGAGTCTGCGCTGATGCGTGATGCTGACGGTGAATGGCAAATATTTGTTGCCGGTGAGGACGGCACTTTGCAGGCACAAACCGTGACATTAGGTAAAAAATTCGGTGAGTTTCAGCAAATTTCCGGTGTTGAACCCGGAGTTACCTATGTGTCATCCGGTGCATTCTTTGTGGCATCTGAAATCGCTAAAGGCGGTTTCGACCCGCATAACCACTAGGAGAGCGCCGTGTTCAGTAACATGATTGATAATGTGGTGCGTCTGCGGGCACTGTTTTTACTTGCGCTCATTGCGCTATGCGGTTTTGCGGCCACCTTGGTACCGCAATTAAACCTTGATGCGTTTCCGGACGTTACCAATGTTCAGGTGGCAATTAATACTGAAGCGCCCGGCCTCGCTGCTGAAGAGGTTGAGCAACTCATTACGTATCCGGTTGAGGCTGTGATGTATGCGTTGCCCGATGTGGAAGAGGTGCGGTCCATTTCTAAAACCGGTTTGTCCGGTATTACGGTGGTATTTAAAGAAGGCACCGATATTTATTTTGCCAGACAACTGGTGTTTGAACGCCTGCAACTGGCGGCACAAATGATTCCGGAAGGTGTAGGGGAACCGGTTATCGGTCCGAATACGTCCGGGTTAGGACAGGTTTATCAGTATTTGCTGGTTGCAGAACCGGGCTCCGGTTATGACAGTAAAGCACTGCGCAGTTTGAATGACTACTTGCTGAAACTGTTGCTGATGCCGGTTGACGGGATCACTGACGTGTTGTCTTTCGGCGGTGAGGTTAGGCAGTACCAGGTAAACGTGTATCCGAACCGGCTGCTGTCTTACAACCTTACTCAACAGGACGTGATTAACGCGTTGGAGAAAAATAACAATAACGCCGGCGGCTGGTATCTGGACCGGGGGCCGGAACAGCTTGTTATCAGAGGGACCGGTTGGCTGGGCAGTGGCGAAGACGCACTGGCCGCCATGCGCCAGATCCCGCTGAAAAACGAGGGGCAGGCGCTGGTAACCGTAGGTGATGTGGCAAGTGTCGAAATGGGCGCCGAGATCCGCCAGGGCGCAGTAACCATGTCAGTCAAAGATGACAACGGCCGGCTCATCAATCGTGGTGAAGTGGTTTCAGGTGTTGTGCTGAAAAGAATGGGGGCCAACACCAACGCCACAATCAATGCGATTAATGCGCGGTTGCCCGTCATCGAAAAGGCCCTGCCGGAAGGTGTCACCTTTGAGCCTTATTACGATCAGGCTGACCTTATCCATCAGGCGGTCAGCACGGTGGTTCAGGCATTAATTCTGGCATTCTGCTTCATTGTTGTGGTTTTGGCCTTATTCCTGCTCAGCGCCCGCGCTACTTTCCTGGTGTTGCTGTCGATTCCGGTTTCCATAGCTTTCGCACTCAGTGTACTGAGTTTACTGGGTATTTCGGCAAACTTAATGTCGCTGGGCGGTGTTGCCGTGGCCATCGGTATGCTGGTAGATGGTTCGGTGGTGGTAGTTGAAAACCTGTATCAACGGCTGCGTGAACAGGCCGGAAAATCCATGGCGAATTCAGTGGTTATGGCCACCAAGGAAGTCGCCCGGCCTGTATTCTTCGCGACCTTGATCATTCTGGTGGTGTTTACCCCATTATTCAGCTTTGAAGGGGTGGAAGCTAAGTTGTTCCAGCCCATGGCCGTAGCCATTATGCTGGCACTGATTTGCGCGGTCATTGTGGCGCTGATTTTCGTACCCGTTCTGGCGACTTATGTGTTGTCATTCAGGCCCGTCAATGTGCGGGAAAACCGGGTTCTGAACAGTCTGGGAGTACGCTACAAATCGTTGCTTGAAAAAGCCATGCATAAACGAAAACTGCTCGTTGCCGGTATGGCGGCCTTGCTGGTGATCACTGCGTTCATTATTCCACGCCTGGGTACCGAATTCGCACCGGAGCTGGAAGAGGGGACAATTAATCTGCGGGTGACGCTGGCGCCGTCTGCCAGTTTACAAACCGCACTGGACGTTGCCCCGAAACTGGAAGCCTTATTGCTGGAATTTCCGGAAGTCACCTATGCGGTGAGTAAAATAGGCCGGGCCGAAATTGGTGGTGACCCTGAGCCGGTGAACAATATTGAAATCTATATCGGGTTAACGCCCCAATCGTCCTGGACAACGGCAGACACCCGTACCGGCCTGCAACAACACATGGAAGAAAAGCTGGAAATTCATCCGGGCTTACTCTTTAACTTCTCTCAACCCATTGCCACCCGTGTGGACGAACTGTTATCCGGCGTAAAAGCGCAGCTTGCCATCAAGTTGTTCGGTCCGGATCTTGCAGAACTCGCCAGGTATGGGCAGCAAATCAACGATGTGGTTGCGCAGGTTCCCGGAACACGGGATGTAGCGTTAGAGCAAATATCCGGCGAAGCCCAGCTGGTTATCCGTCCCGACAGGCGGGCGCTCAGCCAGTATGGTTTGAACGTGGCTGATGTGATGGCGCTGGTACAGCAGGGACTTGGCGGTCAGGAAGCAGGGCAAATTATTAACGGTAACGAGCGCTACGACATTATGGTGCGGTTTGCCAACCCCTATCGTGACAACATTCCCGCTCTGGAGGAATTACGCCTGTTATCTGCGCAAGGGGCGAGGGTACGCCTGAAAGATGTGGCAAGTATCGAAATTGAATCAGGCCCGCCTCAAATCCGCCGGGATGATGTTCAGCGGCGGGTGGTTATTCAGGCCAACGTGGAAGGCCGTGACATGGGCAGCGTGGTTGCTGATATCAGCCAGCAGATCGACGGCAAAGTGGTGTTACCCGCCGGATACACGGTGCAGATTGGTGGTCAGTTTGAAAACCAGCAGCGGGCCATGCAACGTTTGTCGGTGGTGGTGCCGTTATCACTGGTGCTCATTGCGCTGTTACTGTTCTTTGCGTTTAAGCGTGTGGATCAGGTGTTGCTTATTATGCTGAACGTGCCGCTGGCGGCTGTGGGTGGCGTGTTGTCATTGTTTGTCAGCGGGCATTATTTGTCTGTGCCGAGTTCAGTTGGCTTTATCACCTTGTTCGGGCTTGCAGTGCTTAATGGTGTGGTTATGGTGGAGAGCATCAATCAGCGCAGGCAGAGCGGTACAGATCTCAACCAAAGTGTACTGGCCGGTGCAGCTTCCAGATTGCGACCGGTTCTGATGACAGCAGCAACATCGGCACTGGGTCTTGTGCCCATGCTGCTGTCAAACGGTATTGGCGCTGAAATTCAGAAACCGTTAGCGTCGGTAATCGTTGGTGGTCTCATCACCAGCACACTGTTAACGCTGGTGGTTCTGCCCGTTTTCTATCCCTGGTTTATCCGTGACAATAAAGCTGAATCCTCACGATAACAGGTAAATAAAAACACCGGTGTGCAAAGCGCAGACCGGTGTTTTTCAAAGCAGCAGGTTCTTGTCCTTTTTACTGCTCAGGCTTTTTCAACATATCGTCATGGTCATCCATGTTCCAGGGCAATTCACCCGGGCTGTTGTCCAGAAAGTGTAGATAGTTTTCAAACTGGTCGAGGATATCTTTAACGATGTTGTCTTTTGCGTACCCGTAAATATCGTAAGACAAGCCACCACGGCGTAAAAATACCTCCGCACGGTAATATTTTTCCGACTCATCTTCTTCGGGTTTGAGCTCAGCGTAACTGAAGCCCGGTACAAGATGTTCGGTCATACGAATATCGTACACAAAATCTATGTGGTCGTGACGTTCAACCGTTAACCACGCACGGCTTAATTCCTCATCAAAGGTTACACCGGCATGCCATTCCTTCGATTTAAGCTCATCACGGACATCATTCATGGCAAGCACGACAGTATCCTTAATAAATTCATGCACGGTTTGTTTATCAGGATAATCCACCATAGACGCCAGGCGGCGTTGCCACTGGGAACCGCTACGGTTATTTTTGTTCAGCGTATGCGCCTGAAGACTGTTATTTCTGTAGCCCTCGATAACCAGAGCCCGCCACAAGCCGGTTGCTGCCAGCAGCATGATCACAGCAAAAGGCAGGGCACTGGCAATGGTCATGGTTTGCAGGGCACTCAGACCGCCGGCTAGCAACAGTACTGCGGCCACGGTCCCTTCCAGGAAGGCCCAGAATACACGTTGCCAAACCGGACTGTGAGGATTGCCGCCGGAAGCCAGCGAATCAATAACCAGCGAACCTGAATCTGATGAGGTGACAAAAAAGGTAATGATAAGCACCACAGTGAGCGCCGATAGTAACGACGATAACGGTAATTGATCGTATAGCTTGAACAATGCGATGGCATGGTTTGCCTGCACTTCGGAAATCAGACTGGTGACCCCCTCGTTCATAATGGCGTTGAGTGCTGTATCACCGAATACGGAAAACCATAAAAAGGTAAACAGGGTAGGTACAAGCATTACACCGACAACAAACTGACGGATAGTACGGCCACGGCTAATTTTGGCGATAAACATGCCCACAAAAGGCGCCCAGGCAATCGTCCAGCCGAAAATAAACAAGGTCCAGTTGCCAATCCAGTCACTGCGGCTGTACGCCTGAATATTAAATGTCCGGGCCACAATGCCGTTCAGGTAACTGCCGGTATTTTGTAAATAAGACTCGAGGATATGAACCGTCTCGCCAAGCACAAAAACAAAACTCATGAGAGAGACCGCCAGCACCATGTTCAGTATTGATAAGCGCTTTACACCTTTGTCCATCCCGGCAACAACCGATACCGTTGCTGCCAGTGTAATTACTGCAATGGTAATGATTTGCACGGTGGTATTGATGGGAATGTCTGAAGACAGATAGTTCAGCCCGGCATTAATTTGCGTTACTGAAAGGCCAAGGGTGGTGGCAATACCGAATAGCGTGCCCAGAATCGCGAAAATGTCTACGGCATGTCCGAGGGGACCATAAATTTTATCGCCGATAAGCGGGTACAGGGCCGAGCGGATAGACAAGGGCAGTCCGTGGCGAAATGCGAAATAAGCCAGCACCAGGCCTACAAGGCCGTAAATGGCCCAGATATGAAATCCCCAATGAAAGAAAGCAATTTGCATCGCCTGTTTAGCGGCATCAATAGTTTCCGGTGCGCCGGCCGGTGGCGAGGCATAATGCAAAACCGGCTCGGCAACGCCGAAGTAGAGAAGAGCAACGCCATACCCGGCTGAAAACAGCATGGCAAACCATTCAGGAAAACTGTATTGCGGTTCGGCGTGATCCGGCCCGAGTTTAATGTTTCCCCAACCCGAGGCCGCCACTGCCACAATGAACATAAGAAACAGTGCGACAGAGAGCATGTAAAACCAACCAAAGGTTTTAGTGATCCACGCTAACGTGCTGTCAAAGGCTTCTCCGGCTAATTCCGGATTACTGATGGTGCCGGCGACCAGCAACAAGATAATGGTAACAGCCGGTAAGAATACCGGAATGAGTATGGTGGAGCGGGTCGCCTTTTCTTTCATATCTTATCCTTAGCAATGACAGTGCATCTTCGTGCCTTTAAAGACAGCCTTCAGATGATGGGTACAGTGACGGGTAAGGATTAGTTCACCTCCTGATAACATTGCCGGTTTCACCTGTCGCGTCACAGCGTGTCAATACCTTCAGGATTTTCAGCGAAATAAGCAGATTTGACTGCAGATTTAACTATTTTATGCCTTCACACAGGAAGGGAAGAGCCTAATCTGCGGGAGGAGCCGGGATAGAATTTCTGCCAATAATTTACATGGAATCATTATGACTTTACTGAATACCGTTGAGCAGTCCCCTGCAGAAAAACCGGAAGAGCGTTTTGTGAATCCTGACATCCTTTTGGAAGGTAATCCGCTTTTGCAATTGTGGGCGCCTTACTTGTCAGCCTCTAAAAAAGTCAAAATTGGTGTGATGTCCGGCGAACCCGGTGTTAACCGTTCGGCAAAAAATGGCATGTTAGAGTTTTGCTACATGATTGAAGGTGAAATCGAACTCACTGAAGACGGTTGTGAGCCGAAGCGATACAGTGCCGGAGATACATTCTTCATGGAAGACGGTTACCGGGGGACGTGGCGGACTATAGAAACTTATAAAAAAGTGTATGTGTGTGTATATAACGACGAGCAATAAAACGTAAGCGCCTGCACTTTACTTTAAAGTCCCTTTATCGGGGACTTAAGCCTGCTCTCTTTCAAACGTCCAGCCGTTACCTTCAAATTTCAGCAAGAAATTTTCAGCATTAGCACTGGAGTGTAATGATACCTTCAGCAGGTTGGCGTTTAACGATAAAAACTCAATGGTGCCTGAATCGGAAAGCGTGGCCTTGATGTGACCGGTTTTCAGGTTGCTGTTAAACTCTTTAATATGCAGTAGTTTCTTTTTGCAGAAAAAAGAGATCCCGTCCAGAACTGACATCTGCTTATTTCTCTCAACAGTATAACTTCCCATAGAACAACCTCTGTATTGCCGTCATTTGATTCTGGCAGCAAGTTTGTCTGTGCGCCACTATACTTTCAGACGAAGAGGTATGCCTTGCGAAGCAACGTTTTAGCGCACTATACGTTTTTTGGTTGTTGAGCGTTCAAACAAGTCACCAGGCTGATTGGCGGCCTTAATTTCCCTTTTTCTTATCTATTTGAGTGTCGGTGTGTTAGCGTGATTCCCCATTTTAGACTTTTGTCTAATAAAATCTCTTTGCAGAGGGGTATCGATGCAAACACAAAATTCGTCATTTTCATTTCAACGTTGTGAAGATGAACCCATTCATATCCCTGAAACTATTCAGAGTTACGGCTTTCTCATCGCGTTCGGAAAAGAGACGTTAGATGTAACGATAGTCAGTGAGAATATAAATAATCTGTTCATTGACTCCATTACCGGTAAAGCCTTTCTGGCTTTGCTCTCGCCGGAAACTGACAGTAAATCATTCCTGACGGATACCTTTGAGCGTGTCTCAAAAAGCAATATCAGGCTGCCTATTAAGATACGGTTAAATGAAAAGTTGCTTTGTGAAGGGGCCGAAGCCGAATATCTTGCGGTAGTTTATAACAGTGGCGATCACTATGTGGTTGAACTGGAACCGGCTACTGAATTCCGTGATACGTACAGTGCAGAGCAGTTTATTAAACTGTATTCCATGTCTGTGGCTCCCCGTTTTAAAGAAATGTCCACGTTAAATGAAATGGCGGCGGAAATGGTATCAACTATCCGCTACCTCACCAACATGGACAGAGTAGTACTGTATAAGTTTAATGACGATTTTTCCGGTAAGGTAATCGCAGAAGCAAAAGCGGAAGATATGTCTTCATATCAGGACCTCTATTTTCCGGCTACTGATATTCCCAAACAGGCGAGGGAGCTCTATAAAACTAATTGGGTTCGTCTGACACCGGATACAGAATTACCTGCCTCTGAACTCATCCCGTCGCGTTTAGAAACCGGCCGTGAACCGCTGGATTTAACCCGCTCTCTGCTGCGTCGTTTTTCTCCAATTCATTTGCAGTACATTCGCAATCAGGGCCTTCGGGCATCTTTTTCCGTCTCACTGGTAACCGAAGGCGAACTGTACGGACTGATATCCTGCCATCACCGTGAACCCTGCTATATTCCTCAGGATGTGCGCCTGCAATGTGAGAACTTAAGTCAGTTGTTCAGCTGGCATTTGCGGGCGAAGGAAGAAGAAATTGCCCGTATTAAAAAAGAAGAAACGGATAAAGCCGTTGATTTGATGCTGGATAAAATCGGCCCGTCAAACCCTATTGGCAGAGTCGTGAAAAGTGGTGAGAAAGCGTTTCTCGATGCGTTAAATTCAGATGGCTTTCTGTATTTCTCTCAGTACGAAACCATCTCTTTAGGTAACGTTTTGCCCATTGAACTGGTTAAATCTATTTTTACTAAGGTTAGTCACAGTTACGGCTTTCCCTATACCAATGACCATCTCTATGAAGAGTGGCCGGAAGCCCGGGAGCATGGGATCGCCGGGATCATGATTATCCCGTTGTTCGAAAAGAAACGCTACTTTACGGCATGGTTCCGGAAGGAAACGACGCGTATTCAGCGTTGGGTTGGTGTTGAAAATGAAAAAGACGAAGATGCACCTAAAGAGGAGCGGTTAAAACCCAGAACCTCTTTTGCCGTGAACGAACGTCGTATTAACGGGTATTCACATGCCTTCGACAAAGCCGATATTGAAACAGCAAACCGGCTGAATCGTATGTTCCTGGTGTACGCACTGGATGTGCAGGAAAAAATGCATATCAGTATTCAGGAGCTCGAAAAACAGGATCGCTACCGCAACGAATTCCTCGCTACGCTGGCCCATGAATTGCGCAATCCGTTAGGGCCGATTACGTCCGGTGCCAGTATCCTGGAATCCGTAGACGACGAAGCCACCAGAAAGCGTGTGACAGCCATTATAAGTCGTCAGGCAAACTACATGTCCAAATTGGTCAACGACCTCATGGATGTGTCGCGGATCACGCAGGGGAAAGTAAAACTGGAGTTCGAAAAACTACTTATTCATGAAGTGATTTCCCAGTCACTGGAAATGGTCAACGAACATCTTGCTGCTAAAAATCATCATATTGATGTGGAATACCCGAATGAGCATGTTACTGTTTACGGCGATAAAGCAAGGCTCAGCCAGATATTCTCCAATATCATTCATAATGCTGCCAAATATACAGAAGATGGCGGACATATTCGCATCCTGGTGCGGGGAGAAGGCTCACTGGTTGTAGTGGAAATTGCCGATAATGGCATGGGGATCCCTCAGGAACGGCTGGGAGATGTGTTTAATATGTTCACGCAAATTGAAGCCCATTCTACCCATACTAAGGGCGGGCTGGGGATCGGTCTGACTCTGGTGAGCAAGCTTGTGGCTCTGCACCATGGCGATATCCGCGTAGAAAGTGAAGGCACGGGCAAGGGGAGCACCTTCTTTATCCGTCTTCCAATTTCGCGTATTGCCTATGATGAAACCACCGTGGGTTCTGACGAAGATGAGGTCACGTTAGAAACCAGGGTAATGTTTGTCGACGATAATGCAGACCTTGTTGATACCTATTGCATGCTGGCCGAGTCCATGGGATACAAAACCAAAGGCGTGTCAGACCCGACTAAAGCGCTGGAAACATTCAGGGTTTTCAGGCCCAACTGTGTGTTTTTAGATATCGGCATGCCCGGCATTGACGGCTATGAATTATGTAAGGTGCTGAAGATTCAGCCGGAGGCGTATCAGGTTAAGTTTTATTCTCAAAGTGGGTGGGGATCAGACCGCTATCTGGAAGACTCCAAAAACGCCGGTTTTGAAAAACACCTGGTTAAACCCCTTACCAAAGATGTAATTAAAACTGCCGTGGAATCCTGAATTTTCCGCTTAGTTTGAAGAGGGGACTCTTTTCAAATTATTACATGCAGGCAGGGCTAATAGCCTTGCCTGCAATCCACTTCCCCTTCCATAGGTTCATCATTAAGCCAGCGTTTTATGTTATCAACAAGCTGCAAAGCAGCAGTGTCATTGCGGGTCGATGAAGCGATGTGGGGGGTAATATGAATTTTTGGATGCGCCCAGAACGGGTGGGATTCCGGTAGCGGCTCTTTTTCAAATACATCCAGAACGGCGTAATTCAAATGCCCGCTTTCCAGTAAGGCCAGCAAATCCTTTTCAACCAGATGGCCACCCCGACCGGTGTTGATCAATGACGCGCCGGCCGGTAGTGCCGACAACGTGTCATGATTCAGAATGCCCCGTGTCTGCTCTGTGAGTGGCAGTAAACAAACCAGCACATGACATCCGGAAAGGAACGCAGGAAGACTTTCTTCACCGTGAAATGTCGTGATCCCCGGTAAGTTTTTAGCGCTTTTGCTCCAGCCTCTTACCGTAAAGCCCAGTCCGGAAAGCATGGTGGCGACTTCATTGCCCAGATTTCCCAGGCCCAGAATACCCACTGTGCATTCATGTGGCAGGGCCACAGGCAGGGGAGACCAGGTTGTTCGTTGTTGCGCCTGTGCATAGTCCATATGTTGCCTGTGCAGCATTAACACGGCAGAGGCAACATAAGTTTTCATTTGCTGAGCAATGGCCGGATCGACCATTCTTACCAGCTTTATATCAGAAGAAAGTGATGCCGGAGAGAACTGGTCTACCCCGGCACCAACGGAGAAAATCGCTTTCAAATTTGTAAACCGCGACAACGCATTTTCCGGCAGCGTCCAGGTGACAATGCCGTCCACGGCGCTATCATCGGGCACATCCGGCCAAGTCAACCAGTTTACTTCCGGTAACGCGTCAGCCATTGCTGCTTGCCAGCATTCTCCGCGGGCGGCGGGTCCTTTATAAAGTAGCGTCAGCGGCACGTTATTTTTCCGGTTTAAATAAAGTAGACAAAGGATAATGCAATTTTTCGATGGGGGATTTCAGCACGATGTAACTAAAATATTTGGATATCCCGAAATCGGCTTCCAGAATTTCTTCCATCAGTGACTGGTAGTGAGAAATACCCCGGGTCACAAACTTAAGCAGATAATCGTAGCCGCCACTGATCAGGTGGCATTCAATCACCTCGTCGATGGTGCGGATATTCCGTTCGAACTTGGCAAAATCTTCCATGTGGTGATCTGCCAGAGTTACTTCGGTAAAGACCGTCGCCGTTTCGCCTAACTTGTGCAGGGCGATTTTTGCATTGTAACTGGTGATGTAACCGGCTTTCTCAAGTCGCTTGACCCTCGCCAGACAGGGGCTGGGAGACAATGCTACAGCATCAGCAAGATCTGTGTTGGTAATACGGCCGTTTTTTTGCAATTCGGCCAGAATGTTGATGTCGATACGATCCAGCTTTGTACCCGCCATAAAATACTCCGTTTACTACTTAACTGGCTTTACGTTACCTGTATTAAGTAACGTAAAGCAACGCTTACCAGCAGAATCTGCTAATTAAAACGCGTATTTCACACTGATCCTCGCCGTACGGGGAGGTCCCGGCTGGGTCCACAGTGCGGAGTAGGAACTGGCGTAGTATTCCTTATCGAACAGGTTATCAATATCGGCGTTAACCGACAGCTGCTCAGAGAAGTTTATGCTGCCGAACAGCTTCACCGTGGTATAGGCGGGCAGCACATAATCCGGATCGATAGTCTCACCTAATCTGTCACTGACATAAGTAACACTGGCGCCTATTTTAGCGTCGTGTCCGGCCACATTTAAAAAGTGCATGGCAGTGAGGTTGGCTTTATTTTTAGGGATATTAATTAACTGACTGCCTGCGGGAATTTCAACGCCCCAGTCAAAGTTGATAATATCATTCGACGTTTCTGCATCTACGTATGCGTAAGCAAGCGTCAGCGTAGTATCAGCGCCTATAAAAGCATTAATGTCGATTTCAACACCCTGACTTTCCGCTGCACCAAGTGCGGCTGAATAGCCTGAGTTCACAGGGTCCGCTGTGAGTACATTGGTTTTTTCTGCACGGAAAATGGCAACTGTACCACTGATACTTTCATCAGCGTTGTTGAACTTCATGCCCGTTTCATAAGATTTACTTTCTTCCGGCTCGAAAGCCATACCGTTAATGTCTGCACCTGAGTTTGGTCTGAACCCTTCAGAGTAACTGGCATAAAAAGTATAAAGAGGTGACATTTCATACACCAGACCTGCACGTGGGCTGAGGGCCGTTTGCGATTGCTCTGCAACTGTGTCAGTCAGGTATGTGTAAAAGGTTTGCTCGAAATCGTCAAAACGTATGCCGCCTAGAAGCTTCCAGCTTTCTGTTAAGTCAATCTGATCCTGAAAGTAAACCCCGTATGCGCTCTGTTCTTCGCGGTTGTCCCACATAGGAGATGTTTCCGGCAATTCCTGTCCATAAACAGGATTTTGCAAATCCACAGAGTAGGTAGTGTCGCCTGCGCCCCAGGCCGTTCTCCAGCGCTGCTGGATTTGATCTAACTGGTAGTCGTAGGCATCAGCACCAAAGAGAATGTGGTGGGTCAGGCCTGCGGCTTCTACGGTGCCGCTGAACTCAAAACGACCGGAGAGATCGTCCGCTTCATAATTACGGTATCGTCGCTGACGGGAAACCGTTTCACCGTCTGTGTACAACAATTGACGACCGGCAGAAAGCTCGATATCTGTGGAATAGCCTTCGAAGGTAGACTCACGGTAATTCAGACCAACCAGTAAATTCCAGTCGCTGTTAATGCGGTTTTGAATTGTTAACTGATGGCCCAGTGCCTCAATTTGCATGGGACCGTCGTTTGGTTCTCCATAAAAGTTTTCTATGGGTACAGCACCAAATTCGTAGTTAAGAACCGGAATACCGCGGTCAAACGGTGCTTCCTGATCCAACAGTTCCAGTTCGTAGGTAACACTGGTATCGCTGTCAAAGTTATAGGTTACAGAGGGGGTTAAGGCGAGCTTCTTGCTTTCTACTGTATCACGGAAGCTGCCGGCGTCCTCATAAGCGCCATTTACACGAAAAGCGGCGTCTTTGTTAATGGCATTCGTATAATCACCTTCAATCCGGTAAAGATCGTAGGATCCCAAGGTCGCCTGAATATAACCTTCTTCGTCGAACTGAGGCTTTTTGGTAATGATATTAATCGTACCGCCGGGCTCACTGCGGCCATAGAGGGCTGACCCCGGGCCTTTTAGTATTTCAATTGACTGAATATTAGAGGTGTCACGGCGACCGCTGTAACCACGGCCTGCACTGAAGCCGTTAACGATATAGCCTGAAGGTAAGTTTTCATCGCCGGCAAACCCGCGTATGGCAAAGCTGTCCCACAAGCCACCAAAACTGTTCTGGCGGGCGATACCACTGGTAAAGTCCAGTGCATTTTGCAGATCATTAATTCCGGTATCTTCTAACAGCGCGCCGGATACGATATCCACATTCTGGGGTAATGATTTTAACGGAACGTCGCCACGATAAGGCTGACGCTGGGTGACAACCTCAATTTTTTCAACATCATCTGCTGATGCATTTTTTTCCTGGGCATTAACACTTGCCGTCAGTGCCATGCTGACAGAGGCTGTCAGCACAGACACCATAAAAATTCCGGGTTTCTTCATCACGCGTTGTTCTCCATGTATTTATATTCAACGGCAAAAGGATTCCGGTGTTATGTTTTTACGCTGCTTATGCAGTCTGGTTGTCACCCGGATTCACCTTCCACAATCAGTATACGGGAAGGTAGTCGCTGGAAATGCGTCGAAAAAAGCGTCTAAAACAGCTAAAAATATCAACACTAAACAGGTTGCGGCATTTTATGCTTTTGCAGCTTTGCAGATAATTTGTGCGATGAGGTGATGGTTATCTACGACCAGTTTCAAAAATCAATCTGAAAACTGTCATTAACACAGAAGGTTAATGACATCATTTTTACTGATTCAGCACCATTTTCACTGAAAAGAGGCGTCACTGGTATCCGGAAATTATACGATGCATTTACTACCAGCCATAAAAACGTTGCCACCGATGAATTACCGCTAAATTTTCACCTTCTGTGACTTCATAGTGAGGGTGCTGCGCTGCTGTGGCGCAGGCGTGATTGGGTAAGATTCTCAGTCTGATGCCTACCGGTAAATCCGGCAGGCTGCCTTTGCTGCTGCTAAGGGACAGTATACCGTGTTCCTGGTTGGCATCGACCATCAGAAAGTCTTCACAAATATGGCCGTGGATATCGCATACTACGCCGTATCCCTGATCCTCTTTTTGTTTTGATGTGCCTTTATCGCGGGACATAGCCATCCAGCCTGCGTCTACCAGAATCCAATTCTTTTCTTTTTGGTGCCCGATAACCGTTGTCAGCACAGACAGAGCAATATCTTCAGGCTGGCATACGCCGATCCCCGCCATGACCAGATCAAAAAACGCAAATACGCCGGCGCGGATTTCTGTCACGCCGGTCAGGTCACGGGCAAAATGGGCGGTTGGTGTGGAACCGGCACTGACAATTTCGCAGGGATAGCCGGCCTCATTGAGAATAGCAGCGGCCCCGGCTACCGCTTCTATTTACAGCTGGCAGCCATAATGCAGTTCCGGCGCACGGGCACACTTATGCGCTCCCAGCACGGCTTCACAGACTTCGTCGAATACAGGCCAGTTTTCTACGCCTGTTATATATGCTCTCAGTTGAACCAGTGAGGAGAGAGGTAATGCGGCTTCTTTTAAAATAGCTTCAACATTCCGGAAAGCCTGAATGGCCTGACTTTTAAAGTCCTGTGCGATGGCCGCAGGACCTGCTGGCGGAAAGGAGAGCTGTCCGGAAATAAACAGCATATTGCCGGACCTGAAAGCCTGTACATAATGCCCGCCGGGAGATGGTGCGTTTTCAGTTACGATACTCATTCACTTTAACCTCTGTCTTTTTTTCTATCATAAGCACAAATTAAAAGTGATTCGAGTTGTTTATCTTTATGTGAAGATAAAAGTGCGCAATTTGTATCAGCGATTCAGCACAGTGTGCTGCGGGAAGACCTTAACCGGAACTGAGGGATATTTTTCTGAGCAGGGTAATTAACGTGGACAGTTCTGATTCATCCAGTGCACAGACCGATTTATCTGCCAGCGCAAACCGGCCGGCAATGGACTCTTCAATCAGTGTATTACCTTTTGTTGTCAGCGTGACCTTAACACCTCTGCGATCGCCGTCTGACACTGTGCGTTTCACCAGCCCTTTATTTTCCAGCCGCTTCAGACAGGCCGTCATTGCGCCTGAGGTTAAAATAACGGATTTTTGCAGTTCTCCGGGTGATAACTGAAAAGGGCTGCCTTTGCGACGTAATGTAGCGAGAATGTCGAAGTCGGTATAATTGATGCCATGTGTTTTCAGGAACTGGTTTACGTTCTGTTCAAAACGGTTGCCAAGGTGAATGATGCGCGCACTGGCTGCCATTCCTGTTCCCGCCATGTCCGGCTTTTGTTTCGCCCAGTCCGCAAGCAGGCTGTCAATAATATCTGAATTCATAGGTGTGTAACGTTGCTGAAAAATGAAAAGAATCAAGGGGAAACACTAGCACAAGATTGCAGGGCAGAGTATAAGTGCGTAGAGATTGAACAACAACCGCTCATAATACCGGCGACCGCGCTTTTCTTTAAAAAACTACTTGCGCCAGCCAGACTGCATCGCTATTATACGCGCCGTTCCAAGCAATCGCGGAACGTCTTCAAATGCGTCTATAGCTCAGTTGGTTAGAGCGCTACCTTGACATGGTAGAGGTCCCCTGTTCGAGTCAGGGTAGACGCACCAAATATCCGGGCACCAACTTTAAATTCAAATTCTACTGTCCATCCAGATTATCCCGGACATTTTGTCGCCTCAGCACCGCCATAATTTCAACTGTATCTTTTCCGGCAATGCGGTAATAGATGGTTTCATTAGCAATAACCGACTTGCGATAGCCTTGCCTTATATCCGTCGCCTTCGGATACCGGTAGGGATGTGTTGCAATTTGCTCTATGCGTTCAAACAAGGCTTTGTAGTAAGCATCGGCTCTGGCTTCACCAAATCGCTGAAATCCGTATAAATATATCCCCCGGATATCCTTTTCTGCTTTATTTGAAATCTTATAATTTGTCATTCCGTCGTAATGTTTGTTTTATCTCTTTGAGGAGACTATCGCGATCCAATTCACTGAAACCGCTTTTTTCAGCTTCAATGAGATGCTCCCGAATGGTCTGCTGATAATTTTTTTTCGCTTCCAATGTACGCAAAGCATCTCTGACAACCTCACTGGCTGACGCATATCTGCCACTTTTTACTTCTTCCTTAATGAATAATTCCCAATGTTTTCCCAACGTTAAACTTGTATTTGCCATCAGAATTCCCGTTATGTATTCATTTATATTCAATATGAATATAAATGAATGTTTGATCGCGAACAACAGGTTAATGCTATATGAATCAGGGAATACACCAACCGGGCCCCGGTACGGTTTCCGTAAAGCTAGCCATTCATTAATTACCTTCATAAGTACATGCAGATTTGCCCCACTAATCATGAATTGTGCACACTGATAAAGTGTCATTATTCACATTAAGTGGCTGGATATGATGCTTGCACTGGTTAGAATTGCACTGAGTAAACCCTACACCTTCGTGGTGCTGGCGTTACTTATTCTTATTACAGGGCCGTTGTCGGCCATGCGGACGCCGACGGATATTTTCCCGAATGTGGATATTCCGGTGATTGCGGTTGCCTGGCAGTGGCGGGGCTTGCCGCCTGATGGCATTGAAAATGGTGACGTGGTTCGCGTGGTAAACGGGCAGCAGGATTAAAATAAGAAACTAAAACGGGATGTGAGTGGTTGTGTATGGTAAGTCGATGCGGGTAACGATAGTATTTCGGATTACTCAGACGCTAAGGGAATGACTTACAACAATGCGTTACTCACACCTTCTGTTTCTTTTTTTCATACTGTTTAACCCTATACGGGCTTTCGCTGATCGTTTCGTCACTTCTGCAAATGATGGGTTTATTTACTCTGGCAGAGTGGCTTATACAGAGCAGGGAGCCTTTTTAAGCTGGCCGGGTAACAGTGTTACCTTTTCTTTCTCCGGCAAAAAATTGGTCCTGGCGTTAGACGATCAAACCGGCAGGAATTATTACAACGTCATTTTTAATGGTCAGGACATTTCACCCTATGTCATTCATACGAAACAGGGACTGCATCAGTACGATCTGAGTCATAGGGTACGCAACAATACAACGCAAGTGACACTGTTTAAACGTACTGAAGGTGAAGAAGGCGGAACCTATTTTCAGGGCGTGACACTGGCAGACGGGGGGAAGCTGCTGGCAAAACCGGTGCCGCCTTCAAGACGCATCCTGTTTTATGGCGATTCGATTACCGTCGGCATGGGCAATGAAGCTGCCCATAATGACCCGGATAATAAGCCTTCTGAAAAAAATCACTATCTTTCCTATGCGGCTATCACGGCCCGGCATCTCAATGCGGAATTCCATTCAATTGCGAAAAGCGGTATTGGCTTTATGGTCAGCTGGTTTGATTTTACGATGCCGGAATATTATGACCAGCTTACAGCGGAAAGTAACAACAATTCTTCATGGCATTTTGATGACTGGCAGCCTGATGTGGTGGTGGTCAATCTTGGCCAAAATGATCGTTGGCTGATTGAAAACGAAAAGCGTTTAAACGCCGGGCCTGAGGAGATCAAAAAATCCTATGAAGAATTCATCCGCACGTTGATGAAGCATCATCCTGATGCTGAGTTTGTGTGTGCTATCGGCAGTATGGATGCAACAAAAACCAGCGTGTGGCCGGATTACATTGCCAGTGCTGTTGATGCAATTAAGGCGTCACCTGATTCACAAGGAGACGGGCAAAGAGTTCATACGCTGGTCTTTGATTTTACCGGTTACGGTGCTCATCCTCGTGTGGAACAGCACAGAGAAAATGCCGCGAAGCTGACGGGTTATTTGAAAGAAATAATGAACTGGTAGCGTATTTACGATTATGTGAACCCGGTTATCCGGATGCCGTTTTGGCGTGGAAATGGTCACTTCCATGTTGGAACATGCCGGGGCTGCATCCGTATTCGTTTTTGAAAAGCTTATTGAAATAGGGAACGTTTTTATACCCTACCGAGTATGCGATTTCAGAAACGTTGGCGTCCTTGTTTTCCGTCAGCAGGCGTGCCGCTTCGTTCAGCCGCAACTTGTTTAAATAGGTTGAAAACGTGTATCCGCACTCACTTTTCAGAATGTCGTTAATTTTATTCCGGTTAATGCCTAACGCCCGGACAATAAACTCCAGATTTAGCCCGGGATTTGCGTACTCTTTGGCAAGGAATTTCAAAATGGCCGTTTTATCTTTGTCTCTGTGGCTTTCCAGTGAAAGGTGTTCGCAGTCAATTAACGGCCGGTCCTTCTGAAGTTTATTTTTCACTTCTTTCATCAGATATTTGCTGTGGGCTTTAAACAGCCATGCGACCAGCATTGCACCTGAGGCAAGTAATATAGCAGTGCAGGTATATAAGTAAGACCAGTCTTTACCGTTAAACACAATTTCGCGGATACTGATGGTGGACTGCACATTCAGCGGACTCTGAATGGAACTGCCAAATGAAATTTTCTTTACTCTGGCCAGGCTGTATTCCTGCTCACTGAGCGCCTGATTATACCACTTGTACCACCATTCCGGTGTTTCCAGCCGGGTGATATCTATGTCGTAACGCTGCCACTCACTTTTACAGTGAAAATACCGGGTGGAAATACGATCAGACCTGGCATCATCAATTTTGCTGGCATTTTTATCGAGAGTGAATAAAGAGAAGGTCAGGGTACTTTCCGGTGAACATTTTGCCATAAACGACAAGGTATCAAACGGACTCAAGTCCACGAGATCAGGCTGTCCCTGACTGTTCAGAAACAGCATTTCGCCCATGGCAAAGGGATAGTCTTTCTGTTCGTTCAGTAACATGCTGAGTGTGTAACTGAACCCGTCATCGATAACCGAAATAGTGGATGCGCCACCTTCCTGCGAATCATCGTAAGTCAGGCTTTTCCATTTCAGTTTGTTTTCCTCAGCGGCGCGGGGAAGCAGAGACTCTTCGGGGAAAGACTGATGATATGCAATGGCTACCAGTATTACGGCGAAAATAGCGTATGCCGTTAACGAATAAATAACTTTTTTATGGTAGCCAAACATACTTTCCGTTGTAACCACGTGCCAGTCTGCAAATAGGGATAGGTTTATATAATCAAACTCACAATCATTCGTCAATGCGCGCAAGGGTGCGACATGTAAGAATACTTACATGCTAAATATAGTTATATTTTCTGCCACAATTTCTTCTGTTTTTTGCACATTGCTAGCTTTTTTGCGTTTTCAGATATCTCCGGACCCGCATTCTCATTAGTTTTATCGTCATTAACAAAAAATAAACATCGTATCCCGCTCGTGGTAACAACATGAAGGCGATACGTGTTCAAAGATAACTTTTATGTTTTGAGTTTACTGGCAAATAAAATGAAAAAAGCAAAAGCCTTTAAAGAAAAACTAAACAATGGTCGTCTGCTTAATGCCGTTGCCATCGCTTTCTTTTTTGCGTCCGGTTCCCCGCTAAGCTACGGGCAGAATTCGCCGGTCAGCCCTCCGGATAAAACCGCTATTAACCAACATGCAGTTCTTGTTTTTAATTCTCCCGGCGAAGATTGGGAGTCTGAGTCTCTTCCTTTGGGCAATGGTTTACTCGGCGCAACCATAGCCGGTGGTGTAACAGAAGATGTTATTCAGTTTAATGAAAAAACGCTCTGGACAGGCGGCCCCGGCAAAAACGGTCCGTATCAATCCGGCTTACCTTACGATACATCCGGTTATGCTGAGCAGGTAGAAGCCGTCGTCAAAGAGATTGCGCAAAAAGGCTCGCTGTCACCTGAGTATGTGGCTGGCAAACTGGGCCATCAACAGCCGGACTATGGCAGCTATCAAAGCTTCGCCGATCTGGTGCTGTCGTATCCTGAAAACACGCAGGACATCCACGATTACCGTCGCAGTCTGGATTTAAATACGGCTGTGGCGACAGTGAGTTACTCCGCAGACAAAATTGACTACAAAAGAGATTATTTTGTAACTTATCCCGACAACAGCATTGTCATCAGGCTGACGGCATCTGAAATAGGCGCGGTGAACGTATCCGGCAAGTTACGCTTTCCTGAAAACAGAACCTGGTCGGCAGAGAGGCGCGGTCAGGATACGTTACTCTACAGCGGAGCATTAACAGACAACGGGCTTGAATTTGCATCCGGCATGCGTATTTTGCATGAGGGTGGCACCACAGATGTGACAGACGCAGAATTCAGCGTAAGAAACGCTGACGTCGTGACCATTGTGCTTACCGCGGTCACCAATTATGTATTACGTCACCCGGATTACCGGCTGGGACATGCAAAAGATAAAGTCACTTCGCAACTTTCTCATCTTCAAAACTTCACTTTTGATGAGCTGCTAACCCGTCACCTAAATGATTATCAGCCTTTGTTTAACCGCGTCAAACTCGATCTTGGCGATGGTGAAACCGGAGAACTGAAAGCTGCGCTCAAGGCTTATCCTTCTAAAAATGAGTCGCAGAACCGCGCGCTGGAAAGTCTCTATTTTCACTATGGTCGCTATCTTTTAATTGCCTCATCCAGAGCGGGCTCGCTGCCGGCGAACCTGCAGGGTATATGGAATAAAGACATTCAGGCTCCCTGGAGTGCTGACTATCATCTGAATATCAATTTACAGATGAATTACTGGCTGGCTCACACCACAAACCTGCCCGAAACACTGCCGCCGCTGTTCGATTTTGTAGAGAACCTCACAATACCCGGACGGGAAGCTGCCGGTAGATTGTTTGGTGCAGCAGGTTGGGTGGTCTTTCTGAATACCAATCCCTGGGGCTCAACAGGTTTGATTGACTGGCCCACCGCATTCTGGCAACCGGAGGCGGCTGCATGGATAGCAAGACACTTCTATGAAGAAGTCTCATTCAATGCTGATGAAAGCTTCCTGAAAGAACGGGCCTGGCCGCTTCTCAAATTAACCAGTCAGTTCTGGCTGGACAACATGGTTGAAAGCGCGGATTCAGAAACGCTACTGATTTCTCCTTCTTATTCTCCGGAACATGGTGATTTTACTGCCGGTGCGGCTATGTCTCAGCAAATCGTGACGGATCTGTTTGCAAACACGCTAGCACTTGCAGAACAGGTTGGCGACGAAGAGTTTGCCGCTGCATTAAAGAATGCACTTGAAAGGCTCGAACCCGGTCTGCGGATTGGTAAATGGGGTCATTTGCAGGAATGGCGCCAGGATATTGATGATAAGGAAAACCGCCACCGTCATATCTCCCATCTGTTCGCTTTACATCCGGGCAATCATATCTCACCGGTTGATACACCGGCCTTTTCGAAAGCCGCAGCGGTATCACTTAACGCAAGAGGTGATGCCGGCACAGGCTGGAGCCGTGCCTGGAAAATCAACTTTTGGGCCCGCCTTGCTGACGGGAACCGGGCCCTTAAATTATTGCAGGCACAATTGCGGGACAGCACGTTAACCAACCTGTGGAGCTCTCATCCTCCCTTCCAGATCGACGGTAATTTTGGGGCAACGGCTGGTATTGCGGAAATGCTGCTGCAAAGTCACAGGGGGGAACTGCATTTACTACCAGCGCTGCCCGATGCGTGGGAGCAGGGCAGAGTAACCGGCCTCAGGGCGCGGGGGAATCATGAAGTCAGTATGGAATGGTCTGACGGGCGCCTTAATAGAGCGATTATTAAAACCTTCACAGACGGCGAAATCCGCATTCGTTGTGACAGTTTTGACCACAAGATTATAGTAACAGCTAACGGAGAATACGTTGCTTTTACGTCGCCTGAGCAGGGCGTTATTAATTTCACCACCTCAGCGCAGCAGGAGTATGCCGTTTCTGCTGCTGAGTAACAACAATAGCCACGAAGAGCTGAACAGTGGCATGGTTCAACGCAACATGGACTTTTAAAATATGAAAACTACACATTCAGGACTTGAACAGTTTAAGCACGCAAAACTTACCGCTTTTCTACTGGCATCCTTAGGGGTGGCCTGTCCCGCCACGGGTCTGGCACAGACTGACACAGAGGAAGAAGACAGTGAAGCGCTGGAAGTTATAGAAGTAAAAGGCATGCGGGCCAGCGTCATTTCCGCTCAGGCAACTAAAATGAATTCCAATAAAATCATGGACGGGATCAGTGCTGATGATATCGGCGCACTGCCTGACCGCAGTATCACTGAAACTTTGCAAAGGGTGGCGGGTGTTGCTATCGACCGTTACATGTCGTTAGGAGATCCTGAGCACTTTTCGGTGGAAGGTAACGGTGTGATTGTGCGCGGTCTTACTCAGGTCCGGTCGGAACTGAACGGACGGGGAACGTTCAGTGCTGACGGGGGCCGGACGCTGAGCTTTGGTGATGTGCCGCCTGAACTGCTGAATGCTGTGAATGTGTACAAAAGTCCGTCGGCGGATCAGATTGAAGGCGGCCTTGCCGGTACGATTGATCTGGAAACCCGTCTGCCTTTTCACCGTGACGGTCAGCAAATCGCGTTTGATATCAGTGCCAACTACGGCGACGTGATAAAAGAAACCAAGCCGGGCTATTCCTTTTTATATTCCAACAACTGGAATACTTCTGCCGGTAAAGTCGGGTTTTTGTTTGATATTGCCGTCTCTGAATTGTCTACCCGTAACGATTCCATGTACGTAAGACCTTTTTTCTACCGTGATGACATTGCCGGATACGAAGGGTCAACAGTCTATGTCCCCAGAGGTGCTGACTGGCGTACCATGTATTTTAACCGTGAACGTAATGGTGCTTATGCAGCCCTGCAATATGCACCGTCAGAAAACCACGAATTTACCCTGACATACTTTTCCAGCGATTATGATATGCAGTGGAATGAAGATGCCATATTCGTTGATAACTGGCCCTATGGTGTGCAAGTGGAAAGCGGTGCACAGTTCAGGGACAGCGGCGTACTGGAAAAAGGACGGCTAATACAGGATGGCGGTATTCCCATGGGGGCCGATGTGAGAGCCTCTTCCCAGCAGGCAAAAACGGAAGATTTCGCTTTGCGTTACCGCTATGCCGGTGAGAAATTTCTGGTGGAAACTTCTCTGCAGCGGGTAAGTTCTGATTCTGCAGGGCTTGATAACACGGTGGCCACACAAATAAGTGTGCCTTACATTGATGTCGACTTAACCGGCAGCTTGCCCACTGTGACCTCAGATGCTTCTTATCTGGGAAACCCGGACAACTACGTCTGGAATTTCATCATGGATAACCAGTACGACCGCCAGGCGGATATGACTGCGGCAGATATCGATATTCAGTACTTTTTATCTGACGGTTTTTTCGAAGCTGTGAAGTTTGGTGCACGCTACAGCAAAACATCGTCTGATAACGCCGATACCGGTTACAACTGGAGTCCGTTAGCACCAAGCTGGTTGCAAGCTGCCATTGTGGAAGGGCAGGAGAATATTGTCCCTGATGTCAGTGAGCTGAATCTGAACTCCTTTGATAACTTCTTTGGTGGTGATGTGCCGGCGCCGGCAAACGTGTATGCACCTGATGCCAGTTTTGCGTTTGGTTATCCGCAGAGTTTTCAGGCCTTACAGGACCGGTTCGTGTATGCAGACTGGTCTGCCTGGGCGTACTGGAACCGCCGTGATTTAAATGATGATCAGTATACCAATGACCAGACAGAGGAAACGGCCGCCGCTTATGTGATGCTCGACTTCTTTACTGACGCACTTGGCAAACCTGTGTCGGGTAATGTGGGTGTGCGTTACGTTAAAACCGAAAATACTGCTCATGGTTATCTGCAATATCCGAACAATGCGCTGTTTGGCAACGGTGCTTTCACCGCCATGGATGCGGAGCATGATTACAGTAACTGGCTTCCCAGCTTAAACGTAAAAGTAGAACTGACCGAAGATTTACTGCTGCGTTTTGCTGCTGCCAAAGCGATGGCGCGGCCAAATTTTGCAGATTTAGGCGCCAATATTGTGCTGAACGCAAATTTATCCAGTGCAGGAGAGGCCAGCCAGAATGCCGGTAATCCGCCTAAAGTGGAAGATTACGTGCTGACACTGGACTCCACACAAAATCCGTACCTCGACCCTATGGAGTCCAACCAGTTTGATGTGTCTCTGGAATGGTATTACGCCGAAGACAGTTCTGCTTATGTGGCATTGTTTACTAAGGATATCTCCGGCTACCAGGTGCCACAATTGTCTCAGGTTGAATTTGGCGGCTATACCTATAATGCCAGCTGGCCAGTCAGCAGTGCTGATGCTGAAATCACGGGTGTCGAGCTGTCGTTAAATCACTTCTTCTCCTCACTTCCTGCACCTTTTGACGGTTTCGGCGTGCAAGTGAACTACACCTGGATAGACAGTGAAATTGATGCTGATTCAAGCTCTCAGCCGGTGGATACAGACGGCTCCGGCTACGGGGACATGCCGTTCAGAGGCTTGTCGGAAAATGCGGCAAACTTGGTGTTAATGTACGAGAAAGGTCCGTTTTCCGCACGCCTGGCCTACAACTGGCGGGATGAATTCCTGATTGCAACCAATGCAAATGGTTTCACCGGCACGGAAAATGGCATCACTTATGGCTTACCGCTGCTCAATGCGGCGACTGCTTACCTCGACGGCTCTGTGACATATCGTATCAACGACAATTACGCCGTGGTTCTGGAAGCGAACAATCTCAATGATGCAGTGACCAAAAATGAGATGCGTCAGAACGGTCCGGGTAATCACTATAGTGCTTATCACGTGAATGACATCCGTTATGCACTGTCCCTGCGGGGCAATTTCTAGTACCCGCGCGTATCGCACTGCACCGGCTTTGTAATGGTAATACCTGCCGGTGCAGTGCAACGCTTTTCCCAACCCTGAATTGATATTTGGACACTATGAAAATCTATTATTTTGCAGGTCTTCTTCTTTGTGCAATGTGTGCGCTAAGTGCCTGCCAGAGTGCGGGGGTTAAGCCCGCCGCAGCTTCTCAATCCCGGCACGACTTACCTCAAGTGGTCACTCAAAACGGCCGCCATGCCTTTCTCGTCGATGGTAAGCCTTTTCTGATGCTGGGTGCGCAAACGAATAATTCCGCTAACTATCCCGCAGCGCTGGATAAAGTGTGGCCGGTTGTTGATGCCATGCATGCTAACACCCTGGGTATTCCGGTGGCGTGGGAGCAAATCGAACCGGAAGAAGGACATTTCGACTTCAGCTACCTTAATATCCTGATCCGCCAGGCCGCAGAACGGGAAGTGAAAGTGGTATTGCTGTGGTTTGCCACCTGGAAAAATAACGCGCCTCATTACGCGCCGGCCTGGATCAAACTGAATAATCAGCGTTTCCCCAGAGTGATCACACGCGACGGGCGAACCCTGAACTCTTTGTCGCCTCACGGCGAATACACGCTGGCTGCGGACAAGCGCGCCTTCAAAGCTCTGATGACGTATTTGCGCGATAATGATCCGGCCCATCAGGTGATCATGGTACAGGTGCAAAATGAAACCGGCACCTACGGCTCAAAACGTGATTACTCCCCGTTAGCAAATTCTCTTTTTAATGAGCCTGTCCCTGACACGTTACTGGCCCGGATGAACAAACAACCGGGTACATGGCCTGAGGTATTCGGTGATGACGCTGATGAATTCTTTCATGCCTGGTCTATTGCCCGTTACGTCGATGAGATTGCACAGGCCGGTAAAGCAATTAAACCTTTGCCCATGAACGTTAATGTAGCGCTGAGAAATCC
Source organism: Alteromonas sp. ABH4_456 (assembly GCF_056160645.1). NCBI lineage: Bacteria > Pseudomonadati > Pseudomonadota > Gammaproteobacteria > Alteromonadales > Alteromonadaceae > Alteromonas > Alteromonas sp. ABH4_456. The sequence continues at coordinate 342,881 of NZ_JBSWXO010000001.1, read as the reverse complement.
TTTTAATCCCGGCACGGGCTATTCCATGGGCGGCCCCACTGACAATGTCATCGACGCCTGGAAAGCCGGTGCCCCGCACATCGATATGATTTCACCGGATATTTATTTTCGAGACCATAAAACGGTAAAGCGGGTGCTGGAATTGTACAGCCGGGAAGATAACCCCTTGTTTGTGGCAGAGATTGGTAACGACCAGCCCTATGCCCGCTATTTTTTCAGTACCCTGGGGCATCAGGGGATCGGTTTTGCGCCATTCGGCATGGACTACACCGGTTATGCTAATTATCCACTGGGCGCGAAAACCGTTAACGACGACACCATCGCTCCCTTCGCTGAAATTTACGGGCTGATGTATTCATGGTCCGGCGTATGGGCAAAACTCAGTCTTGAACACCAGGTTTGGGGAGTGGCAGAGCCTCACGACTCGTCAAAAGATGAAAAAGTGTGGAATGCCAATGTGTCGCAAGCAAAAGGGGAGTTTCCCGCCTACAGTCAGCAACTGGATCTCGGAAACTGGGATGCAGAAGTGTCCTACGGACGACCCATGTTCTGGGTTGACCCGCCTGCTGGAAATCATCCGGCGTCCGGTGGCGCACTTATCGCTAAATTATCTGACGACGAGTTTTTAGTGACTGCGCTGCGTGCACGGGTCACGTTTACACCGTCAAAAGAAATCGTATCACTTCCTGTAATGATTGAAAGGGTAGAAGAAGGCCATTTTGATGAGCAGGGTAACTGGATATTTGAGCGGGTCTGGAATGGCGATCAAACTGACTGGGGACTTAATTTCAACGATGAGCCGCATATTCTCAAAGTAAAAATGACCACCTGGCAAGAATGAACACCTTGTCACTATGAATACCTTGCAACTATGAACAAAGGTAAAAGGAATAACACCATGAAAAAAATCCATCGAATTGCAGCCAGTGTGGCCGTCGCGCTCATGTCAGCAACCGTACTCAGTGGCTGCGAAAACAGTACCGGCAGTGCTGAAGTTGTTCGCGCAGGAAGCTATCAGGCGACAGAACACGGCCTGCTTGTTCTGCCTGCTCAGGGGCAGGCTAAAGCCGTGCGCTTACAAGTATTTGATGAAGGGATCATCCGCGTCACGGCGTTGCCACACGATGATTTCAGTCGTGTTGCCGAAAGCTTAATGGTGACAGCCTCTACGGGAAATACCCCTTACGACATCAAAGAATCAGCCGGAGCTGTGACACTGTCTACAAACGCTATGACAGCCTCAGTATCACTGACTGACGGTAATCTGGTAGTAAAAAACCGGGCCGGAGAGGTATTGCTGAAGAGTGTGAACAGCGGTGAGTTTGCGCCGGTTACCGCCGATCCTGCCGGTGCCGGTAAACACAATTTTGCTATTCACCAGCAGTGGAATACCGGCTCAGATGAGGGTTTTTACGGGCTGGGTCAGCATCAGGATGGCCGCATTAATCATGCCGGAGATAATGTTGAGCTGAGCACCCATAACCTGCAGATTTCTATCCCATTTCTGGTCTCTACTAAACATTACGGGATTTTATGGGACAACGCGGCCATTACCCGGTTCGGCAACCCGGTGGAATCAGCGCCGCTGAACGCAGGCTTTGCGCTTTATGATGAAAACGGCAACGCCGGAGGATTAACCGCGTACTATTATGATAAAGATAAACTGCTGCTTAAACGCACAGAGGCTGATCTTGATTATCAGTTTCTTGCTCACAACACCACCCGGGAAATACCATTTCCTGCAGAGCTTGGTGATGTCAGCCAGCCACGGGTAGTGTGGAAAGGGCAGATAAGCGCTAAGCAAAGCGGACTTCACAAGTTCCGTATGTACTCCAGTGGCTATGCCAAACTGACTATAAACGGTGAAAAGCTGCTGGACCGGTGGCGGATGAACTGGAATCCCTGGTTTCACAATACTGAAATCATGCTCACCGCCGGAGAAAAGGTGGACATTGAAGTCGACTGGGATTCGCAGGGCGGATACTTCCGTCTGTTACACAATAATCCTCAATCGAAGGCCGATGAGAACAGCCTGTCGCTGGCATCAGAAACCGGCAAGTCGCTGGACTATTACATCGTAGCCGGTGACGACACCGACGAGGTAATAAGTGGGTACCGCAAACTTACCGGCAAAGCCGTCATGTTGCCAAAATGGGCCTATGGATTCTGGCAAAGTCGTGAACGTTACAAGACGCAGGATGAACTGTTAGGGGCGCTGAAAACCTACCGTGAAAAACAGATCCCCATTGATAATATTGTCCTCGACTGGTCTTACTGGCCGGAAGATGCCTGGGGAAGTCATAAGTTTGATTTGGCCCGTTTCCATGATCCTAAAGGCATGATTGACGAAGTTCACACACTTAACGCCAATATTATGATTTCCGTCTGGCCGAAATTCTACAGCACAACCGGCAATTACAAAGAGCTGAATGCCAAAGGCTATATGCTGAACAAGAACGTGGATCAGGAGGGCAATCTGGACTGGATTGGCAAGGGTTATCTGAACGGGTTTTACGACCCTTACCCTGAAGAATCACAGGCAATTTTCTGGCGGCAATTAGACGAAAATCTCAATGTGCTGGGCATCGATGCCTGGTGGCTGGACGCGTCCGAGCCGGACATCCATTCGAACCTGTCGTATAGCAAACGAAAAGAAATCATGACGCCGTTAGCGGTGGGTTCTGGTGCTGAGTATTTTAACTCCTATGCGCTGGCAAATGCCGAAGGCGTGTATGAAGGTGAGCGGCAATCAGACCCTGACAAGCGCAGTTTTATTCTTACCCGCAGCGGATTCGGCGGTATTCAGCGCACGGGCAGTGCCATCTGGAGCGGAGACACTGTGCCGCGGTGGTCAAATCTTAAAGAGCAGATTGCTGCCGGTGTAGGTACAGGATTGTCCGGTATGCCGAACTGGACCATGGATATCGGTGGCTTCACACCGGAAGATCACTATCGTTACAACGGCGATGTGGTTGTGGGTCACTACAGTGAAATGGCTGAACAGTATCAGCAGGAATGGCAGGAGCTGAATATGCGCTGGTTCCAGTTCGGCGCATTTGTACCGCTGTTCCGCTCCCACGGCCAAAACCCTTTCAGGGAAGTGTTTAATCTGGCCGATGAAGGATCGGAAGTGTACAACGCACTGATATCCACCATCGAATTACGCTACCGCCTGATGCCTTATATTTATTCGCAGGCAGGGGATATGTTCCATAAAGACGGTACCTTAATGCGCGGTCTGGTGATGGACTTCCCTGAAGATGAAAAAGCGCAGGATATCGATGATGCCTACATGTTCGGGCCGGCCATCCTGGTGAACCCTGTGTATGAGTACAAGGCGCGGGAACGGGATGTTTATCTGCCCGCAGGTGTGAGCTGGTACGACTTTTATTCCGGTGAAACGTATCAGGGCGGGCAAACCATTACTGCCAGTGCGCCGTTAACGCAAATGCCGCTATACGTAAAAGCCGGATCAATTATTCCGGCGGGTGAAGCCATTCAGTATGTTTACGATAAGCCGGATGGCGCCTATACCATAAACGTGTTTACCGGTGCCGACGGCGAATTTGAGCTCTATCACGACGACGGCAAGTCATACGATTACGAGGACGGGGCGTACTCGTACACCCGCATTGAGTATGATGACAGTGAAGGTAGGCTCACCATCGGCAAACGTGAAGGGCACTTTGATAGTATGGTCACCTCCCGTACCTGGCATGTCAGGTTTATTTCCGAAGGTGAAACACTATTGGATTACGAAGCGAAGCCGGACGTCACTGTCACTTATTCCGGTGATGCCCTTACTGTGGAACGGACGAAATAGCCATGCGGACGTTAATTTGTCTTAGCGGGGCACTGCTCCTTTGCGCCTGTGCGGCGCAAATGAGTGCTGACACCCGGGAAGCCCGGGAAGAACTCACCTTTTCGTTATCAAATTTGCAGATAAAAAACGGCGGTGAGGGCGTGGCGGTATCCGGCCTCACCACTGAAATCCCCGGAGTGACCGTTACACAGGAAAGCAGTCATCCGGCCGGACAACCGGTGAGCAGGCTCGTGTTTACTGAAGCCTGGCAGGGGCGGGCTTATCTAAAAGTGAACAGCCCAGTTAACCTGAATCAGTTACCTGAACCGGCAGCGTTGACGTTTGACTTACGGGCAGACGATGTCAGCAAAGCCGGGTTACAGGCGGGCATAGATTGCGGTGAAAACTGCCACTATGTCGTCGATTTATGGCCTGATGCAGTAGAATGGCAAAGTGCAGGATGGCAGCACGTTAGCATCCCGGTTAAGTGTTTTTCAGGTAAATTTGCCGACTTTTCAAAAGTGAGTGAGCCTTTCAGATTATTCTTTTACGGTTCCGGTGATGTTGCGGTGTCAGGGGTAAAAATTACTGCGAATGAGCCGGGAAATATCGTGTGTCCGGATCAGGATACCCAAAGTATTACGCCGGCCCCGCTGCGGGCATTCTGGGCTGATGAATGGTGGATGAAGCGCCATCAACAGAAACTGGCAGAAATGCAGATGATCCGGCCAGAGGTTGTACTCATTGGTGACTCAATTACCCATGGCTGGGAAGACAAGGGCGCACCGGTTTGGAAAGCGTATTTTCCGGATGTCCCCACGTTAAATCTGGGGTTTGGCGGTGACAGAACAGAAAATGTGCTCTGGCGTATTGAACAGGGAGAATTAGACGGTCTGTCGCCGGCCATCACGGTTGTGATGATCGGGACGAACAATACAGGTCACCGGATGGATCCACCGGAACACATTGCCCGTGGTATAAGTCACATTATTGACCGGATAAAGCAGAAAATGCCGGGCAGTGCTATCTTGCTTACCGGCATATTTCCCAGGGGAGAAAATGCCACGTCTCCCGAACGGATTAATAATCAGAAAACAAACGGTCTTCTGAAAGATCTTGCTAAAGAAAAAGGCGTTTCCTACATCAATATCAACAATGTTTTTTTGGGCGGAGACGATATATTGAGCAAAGATATTATGCCCGATTTACTCCACCCGAATGAAGCAGGATACCGGCTTTGGGCACAGGCGCTTGTTCCCTGGTTTTCTGCGCTGAACAAGAAGGATTTGAACTACGCCCGCTGAAATGCGGGCGTTTTGTTTTATTGCGCTTTGAACCATTTAGCAATGACCTGACGTTCTTCGTTTGTCATGCCGGTTTTATTCATAAAGGGCATGTCTTTACTTACGGCTGAGCGCTGATAAATTTGCGGCGCATAACGCTTAATATCCTGCCAGCTGTCAAATTTCACTCCCAGTGGCGCAACCTTGAAAATATCATCTGTCGGGCTCGCAGCATGGCAACTTGTGCAATGGGTGGTAATAAGCGTCTGAACGGCTTTGTCATCAGCAGACAGTGCCGTCTGGTCATTCTGTGGCGCTAAAGCCGCTGCCGTGTTTTCCTGCTGGCTGACGGGCATAGATACCCAAATTGCCAGTAACAACATGCCCGCCGCACCGGATACCAGAATAGACGGCTTTTTAATGTCCTGATGTTTCAAATTAAAAAAGTGTCTTATCCAGGCAGACAGGGCCATGATGGCAATGAGTACCAGCCAGTTTTGCGGATGCTGATATGTCATGGGATAGTGGTTACTGATCATAATGAACAGTAACGGTAACGTCAGGTAGTTGTTGTGCACAGAGCGTAATTTTGCGCTGGCGCCCCAGGCAGGGTCGATTTCACCTTTTGCTGCCACCGCTGCTACCATTTTTCGTTGATTGGGCATGATGTTTAAAAATACATTTGCCACCATGATGGTGCCCACCAGTGCGCCTACATGAATATAAGCGCCCCGGCCACTGAACAGCTGGGTGGTCAGCCAGCTGGCAAAGCAAATCATCATGATTAAAAACAATGCAAACAGTTTGGGCGATTTAGCCAGCGGACTGCGGCATGCCAGTTCATACAGGGCCAGCCCGCCAAAAATGATCCCGAGGCCCGACAAAATTGCCGTTTGCGGGCTCAGTGCATTTACGGAGGGATCGATAAGATAGGCAGACGCGCCGAAGTAGTACACGATGATAAGCAGGGCAAAGCCACTTAACCAGGTAGTATAGGCTTCCCATTTAAACCAGTGTAATGTCGCAGGCATGTTTTCAGGGCCATAGGCATATTTAGCGACTTCATAAAAGCCGCCGCCATGTATCGCCCAGAGATCGCCCTTAATACCTTTTTCCTGCTTCCATTCAGGCGGTGTGCGCAAGCTGTTATCTAACCAGATAAAATAAAACGATGCGCCAATCCAGGCAACGCCTGCAATCACGTGAAACCAGCGGACAAAAAGGGACAACCAGTCGAGTCCTTCCATACTTATCTCTCCTCTTTGCGGTATTGCGCAGTGCCGGCAATCCGGGTTTCTATTATCATCCGGTCATCACCGAGCATGGACAGTGCAAACAGCACCTCTTCTGCGGTGTCGCGGTCATGTAACCGGTGGGACGTCAATTCATCAAAGGCGGGGTCGACAATAATAAAATCGGCGAAAGTGCCGGGGTTTAAATTGCCAATTTCGTGCTGAAGTTTATGTGCCACGGCAGCACCTTGGGTCATCAGGTATAAACCGGTTAAAGGGCACAATGCCTGTTGCTGCATCTGACACACTTTGTAGGCTTCACCGTAGGTTCTGAACAGGTTAAAGGTTGTGCCTGCACCCACATCAGTGGCCAGGGTGACGGGGACTTTCAGGCTCTTCGCTTTTTGATAATCAAACAAGCCACTGCCCAAAAACAGGTTTGACGTTGGGCAGAAGGCGATAGTCGCCCGCGCATCTGCCATGCGCTGCCATTCCTGCTCTGTCAGGTGAAGACAATGTCCGAACACGCTGCGCTCACGCACCAGACCATAATGGTCATACACGTCCAGATAGCCGTTACGTTCGGGAAACAGTTTTTGTACCCACTGAATTTCTTTCTGATTTTCAGACAAATGGGTCTGAATAAATACGTCGCTGTGTTCAGCGGCCAGTGAACCGAGTAAAGACAATTGCTCACGGCTGCTGGTGGGCGCAAATCTGGGGGTGATCGCGTACAGATTACGCCCCTTGTTGTGCCAGGATGAGATCAGTTGCTGTGATGCTTCATACGCTTGCTGAGGCGAGTCGGCGAGGCCGGCAGGACTGTTCTGATCCATACACACCTTCCCGGTTACCATCGCCATATTTTTTGCTGATGCTGCAGCAAAAAGCGCATCGACGGAACTAGTGTGTACGGTGGGGTAAACTAAGCCGGTTGTTGTCCCGTTTTTTAAAAGCTGACGCAAAAATACGTCCGCCATCGCGGATGGATAGTCCGGGTCGGCGAACTTCTTTTCGGTGGGAAAGGTGTAATTTTCCAGCCAGGTGAGCAACTGTTCACCATAACAGGCCAGCATTTCTGTTTGCGGAAAGTGCAGATGGCTGTCAATAAGGCCCGGCATGATCCAGTGATTTCTGTGGTCGTGCAACGTGTTGTTAGGATAGTCGGATACTACATCGGCAAAGTTACCAATGGCCAGGATCCGCCCGCCGCGAACCGCCAGAGCGCCGTCGGGGTAGCACACCGCATCCTGTTGCGGTGAATCTGTTTGCTGCGGGAAATGCAGTATCTTCGCACGGAATAGTTGAATAGTATTACTCACTAACTACCCCGGTAACTGCTGAAGCCGAAGGGTGAAATGAGCAGAGGTACATGATAATGACCGCCACTTTCCTGCATGGTAAAAGCAATATCGACAAACGGGTAAAAGCTTTCGCCGTGTTTTTCTGTCAGGTAATCCCGGCAGTGAAACCGTAATGAGTAAGTCCCCTGAGGGAAATCTGCGCCACCCCAGCTTTTACAGCGACCGTCGCTGTCAGTCATGCCATTAACCTGTTTTCCGTCGGGAAAAGTCAGTGTCAGTGGTAACTGGCTTACGGGTTTACCTGATGTGGTGTCCAGAACATGACTGGATAAAGAAATCATAACCGTTCCTTAACTGTTAATCGCTTTGCTGATACGCAGGCAGGTAATTTTAATCTGCTCTGCTGCGGCATTGTTAAGCTCTTCTTCCGTGCTGTTGTTAAGCCTGTTTTCCAGCGCCTTCAGCATGGTTGTTGCCGGCAGACCTGATGCACAAATAATAAAAATAAAGCCGTGCCTGGCCAGATACGCTTCGTTTTTTTCTTTCAGTGCATAAAGTGTGGCATCGTCAGCGTCGGCTGTGCCGCTTTGTTCTCCGGCAGCTAAAGCGCGGGTGCTGGCATATTTGCTGCGTAATGAATTAATGTCGCCAATCATGGGGTGGGCGGCAAATGCCTGCAGTAAATCCTCCTTTTCCATGGTCTCCCAGACTGCCTTACCATGATTTTGTATATCTGCCACATCACAATAAGGGCGTTTGTCCGTCATCACGGATGCCCATTTTTCAGCCGCACAGGTTTGTGAAAACCAGCGCATGGCGTCCTGCCAGGGCAGGGCGTTAAGCGTGTTTATATTCATGCTGATACGTTATCCTTGTTATCGTTTTACTGAGTCCGGCTTTGTGTGCCGGCAGGTGCAACGGGCGCCGGCCGGTTGTGCAGGCGTTCAATAATCTGAGCGCTGACTGACACAGCAACTTCTATGGGCGTTTTGCCCGGAATAGCCAGGTTTCCTACCGGTGAAACAAAATGGTTATCTGCAGCTTCGCCAAGTCCGCGATGGGCGAGTTTGGTACGAAAGCGTCTGGCTTTTGTGTCAGAGCCAATCATGCCCACATAAGGAAATTGATTTATCTTCAGCGCTGTTTCTGCCAGTAAATAATCCAGCTGATGATCGTGAGTAAGAATAAGCAGCCAGCTTTGGGCCGGAAGAAGAGGGATTTCACCTTCTGGCTGGGGATCGCAGAATGTGGTCACATTTGGCGGCACATCCAGTTCTGCAAAGGCATCCGGGCGGCTGTCTATCCACTTAATATTCAGAGGTAGTTGTGCCAGAAAAGGGATCAGCGCCTGAGCGACATGTCCGGCACCGAAAATGGCCAGTGTCTGACAATGGCTGACGTTGATTTCAAACAGCACCTTAACGGCTCCGCCACAGCATTGTCCTAATTTACTTGAAAGCGGGTAGGATTCGATATGCTGTTGCGACTGGCCGGTGGCTAAAAAAGCACGGGCTTTTTTTACCGCATCAAATTCCAGATGACCACCGCCAATGGTATCGAACTGACGGTCGCCGGTAACCACCATTTTCGCGCCTTGTTCTCTTGGCACAGAACCCGCCACTGTGAGCACGGTGATCAGCACATAGCCCTGTGCATGCCTGTGGCACCAGCTTACGGCATCAAACCAGTTACGGGGATGTCTCATATTAATGTCTCCGCTTCTGCTTGCTGCAAAGCAGTAATGGCATTGAGGACATTTTCCGGGGTAGCCGGCGTTGGCAGAACAGGGTCAGCGTTGTAATCACTGAGTGATGAAATGGCATCTTTCAACGCACACCACACCGATATTGCCAGCATAAAGGGGGGCTCGCCCACCGCTTTTGAATGATAAATACTGTCTTCGTCGTTAGGACGGTCGAATAAATCCACGTTCATCACCGGCGGTGTATCACCAATGGCAGGGATTTTGTAGGTCGCCATGTTACTCGACAGTAATTTTCCTTCTTTATCCCATTTCAGGTCTTCCGATGTCAGCCAGCCCATGCCCTGAATAAAGCCGCCTTCGATCTGACCTTTGTCGATAGCCGGATTCAGACTGGCGCCCACATCATGAAGAATATCTACGCGGTCCACTTTGTATTCACCGGTAAGGGTATCTACGGTGACTTCTGATGCGGCAAGACCATAAGCAAAGTAAAAGAAGGGACGACCGGAACCTGTGGCACGGTCGTAGAAAATTTTAGGGGTTTTGTAATAGCCCGTTGAAGACAGAGAAACCCGGCCAATGTAAGCCGCCTGAATGAGCTCTGAAAATGCAATACGCTCATCACCCAGTATCAGGTGCCCGTCGGCGAACACCGCCTCTTCTGCAGGCAGACCCTTTTGTTTCGCCCAAAAGGTAACAAGTCTGGCTTTTAATTCAAGACAGGCATTTTGCACGGCTTTACCGTTCAAATCGGTGCCCGATGATGCGGCAGTAGGTGAGGTATTCGGCACCTTATCAGTGCGTGTAGCGGTAACTTCAATATCTGCGAGGTCGATGCCAAACTCATGGGCTGCGATCTGGGCAATTTTGGTGTGAAGTCCCTGACCCATTTCCGTACCGCCATGATTAACCTGTACGCTGCCATCGGTATAAATATGCACCAGCGCACCGGCCTGATTCAGGTGTTTGGCTGTAAACGAAATACCAAATTTTACCGGCGTCAGAGCCAGCCCTTTTTTAATTACCGGACTGGACTGATTAAAACCGGTGATCGCTTCTCTGCGCTGCCAGTATTCGCAGGATGTTTCCAGTTGGCCAATCATTTCCGGTAGCAGATTATCGCCAATATCCATGCCGTAAGGGGTGATATTACCCGTCGCTTTGGCATAGAGGTTACGCTTGCGGATAGTGAGCGGGTCTTCTTTTAAGGTTCTGGCGATGCCATCTATCATGGCTTCGGCCACAATCATGCCCTGAGGACCGCCAAATCCCCGGTAAGCGGTATGGGATACATAAGAAGTTTTCAGGCGGTGACCAACAACATGACTGTCACCTAAAAAATAGCCGTTATCCACATGAAACATGGCGCGGTCGACAATGGCATCAGACAAATCAGCACTGTAACCGCAGTTGCCGTTAACAGTGATATCTGCGCCCTGAATAATGCCGGCTTCATCAAAACCGGTCTGCCAGTGGTTTTCAAAGGGGTGGCGTTTGCCGGTGACACTCATGTCCTGTGAACGGGGCAGGCGGCATTTCACTGCGCGCTGATTGCGCTGCGCAAGAATAGCGGCGATGCACGCCCATTGTGCGGCCTGGCTTTCTTTACCACCAAAACCGCCACCCATTCTGCGCATATCAACCGTCACCCGGTGAAGCTTTACACCCAGCACTTCTGCCACCAGTTTTTGCACTTCGCTTGGATGCTGGCTGGAGGTGTAAATCATCATGCGATCTTCTTCTTCCGGCACGGCCAGTGAGACCTGACCTTCCAGATACATGTGTTCCTGACCCCCAATGTTCAGGCTGCCGGACACTTTGTAAGGTGAAGCGTTAACCGTATGGATGGCGTCCGGGTTACCGAAAGCATGGGTAGGGCGCACAAAGGACTGTTTCCCGAGAGCTTCATCAACTGACAGCACAGCAGATCCCGGCTTCACAGTAATGGTGCCCTTAAGTGCTGCACGCCGGGCTAGCTCCGTGGTTGTGGCTAATACTGCAAAAACAGGCTGGCCGTGAAACAGGATTTGTTTGTCTGCAAGCACAGGGTCGCCGTCAAATACCGGCGCGATATCAGTATGTCCGGGTACATCGCAGACGGTAATAACATCAATAACACCTTCGCTGTCACGGACGGCCTGTAAATCAATATGTTCAATTTCACCGGCAGCGCAGTTGCTTACGCCGATGGCCGCGTACGCGGTGTTGGCCGGTTCGGGCATATCGTCCACATACCTTGCCTGACCGCTTACCTGACGTTCTGCACTTTCATGCGCTTTGTTTTTACCTAACGGACTGGATGCCGGTGCCTGACGGGCGTCTGCAACCGCCGGGGTTTGAATGAGTTTACGCATGATGTACCACCCGCGTCGGAATAAGGTTGTCCTGCTGATTCTCCAGCCAGAACCGGTGCCATAAATTGCCCAAGACCTGCTTTCTGTATGCTGCCGTAGCGCGTACATCATCAATAGGATTAAAAGCGTGCGTCAGAAGATTTTTCCCCTCTGACAGTGTTTGTGCGTCGCGCCAGGGCTTACCCACCAGAGACGCCGCTAAAGCGGTACACTCCACAGGTGTGGCTGCCACACCACCGAATCCGCTGGCAACAGAGGTGATCACACCATCGCTGATCCCCACGTTAAATACGGCAAGCACGGCGGAAATATCATCTTCCATGCGCTTCGAGATTTTATACGCAGCCAGATGCTGGTCCGGCTGAGGTAAGGGGATATGAATGGCGCTGATCCATTCATTGCTTTGCAGTGCAGTTTGGCGATAGCCGGTAAAAAAAGCGTTTGCCGGAATGCTGCGGGTTTCGCTGCCATTATCCACTACAATATCAGCGTTCAGCGCCAGCAGCAGTGGCGGTGTATCGCCGATGGGGGAAGCGTTAGCAACGTTTCCGCCCATGGTTGCCTGATTACGCACAGGCAGAGAAGCAAAGCGGGTAAATAACTCTTTTAATGACGGGTAGTGGCTCACCAGCGTTTTCATTGCCCGGGACAAAGGCACAGCTGCGCCGATGATGATATGCGATTCGGTAACGTTAACCTCCTGCAGGCAACGCATCTGGCTTAAACTGATGAGAGTTTTGAAAGACTGATGCTTTTGCGTGATCTCAAGAGCCAGGTCGGTACTACCCGCAACCAGCGTTGCATCCGGGTTGTCTGCAATGGCTTTTTGCAATGCTTCGCGGCTGTCAGGCATGAGTAACTGACTGTCTTCTGTGACGTCTTCCCGGCTAAGCGCATGTAATCTGGCAAGGGTTGTTGCCTGTTGTTCATCGAACTTGTCTGCGGTTTTATTTGAACAGGCATCAATGGTGGCATCAATAATGGGACGGTAACCTGTACACCGGCAAAGATTTCCGGATAAGGCGTCTATCACATTTTCCCGTTCGGGAGCATTATCAGAATGGTAAAAAGCAAAGGCCGACATCACAAAACCCGGCGTGCAGAAGCCGCACTGGGAACCATTATGTTTCACCATCGCAGTCTGAACAGGATGCTGTGCTTGCAAAGAGGCCAAATTTTCTACGGTGATAAGCTGTTTTCCGTGCAGCGAAGACATCAGCGCTATACAGCTGTTGATGGTGGTGTAGTTAAGGCTGTTACCATCGTCTGAAGGACTGGCAACCACTACCGTACAGGCGCCGCAGTCGCCGGCTGCACAGCCTTCTTTTGTCCCCGTTTTTCGTTGCTGTTCCCTAAGGTAATTCAGCACCGTCATATTCGGGTTGCTCACCTGTAATTCGACAGGTTCATTGTTCAACAGAAAACGGACCATACCGAACTCCATGTAGATTTCAAAATGCTTGAATGCATTACTATATCTGTATTCTAAATTAAAAAGTAGACCATATGGTCAGGTTTTTGTGTTAAAAAAAGGCCATTGCGAGTGGCGTGTATTTTTGCGGTGCAATTTGCACGATTTTGTGCACTTTTATGGTGCGCACCAACAAAGTTGGTTGTTCTTTAGTCAGGGTATCGCCAGCGGCTAAAATCAGGTTCTGTTAACAAACTGCTGTTCAGAAGCTGTTTAAAAGATGAGTACGCAGCATTTAACTCACCCTTACAAAGCCCGTCTGACCTTTGTTTTAAAAATCGCTGCAAGATGTATGCGCAATGTTTTATACGCACAAGAATATTCTATAAATGAAAAATTTATCACTGATTTAAGCAACTGTGGCACTATGACTGAATAGTCAGGTTTGACCATTTCAAAAGGAACAAAAAGGCGTCATGACTCAAGCATCAAAAGTGGATGCCAGTGTGGGAGCCCGTAACAGGGCGATCATTCTGGCAGCAGCAGAGAAAGCATTTGCTGCTCAGGGATTCAGAGGGACATCTGTTCAGCAGGTAGCAGATAAAGCAGGACTCCCTAAAACCAATGTTTTGTATTACTTCAAGTCCAAGCAGGAACTTTATCTGGCAGTCCTCAAGGAAACCATGTCGTTATGGAATTCCAGTTTCGATAAAGCCACTGCAGATGATGATCCTGCGCAAATGCTGGCAGATTACATTGCCGAAAAGATGGAGTTATCGAGAACACACCCGCTGGCTTCGAAGATTTTTGCCATGGAAATTATCAATGGTGCGCCAAACCTGAATCACTATTTTGATGATGAACACAGCGACTGGATGGCCGGCCGTGTGGCTATTTTGAAAGCCTGGACAGAGCAGGGGAAAATGCAGGCCATCGACCCCCACTATCTGCTTTTCAATATCTGGGCAAGCACCCAGCACTACGCTGACTTTTCAACGCAAATTACCCGTCTTCGCGGCGCGAAAATGAAAAAAGCAGATTTTGAAGAAGCCACCAGACATCTGGTAACCGTTACGTTAACCGGTTGTGGTTTAACGGTACCGGAAAAATACAGGATTGTGACAGCATGAGTGATGTTAGCAACAGTTATCCCCGTGATCTGAAAGGCTATGGTGCCAATCCTCCTGATCCACAGTGGCCGGGTAAAGCCAGAATTGCAGTACAGTTTGTCCTGAATTACGAAGAAGGTGGTGAAAACTGCGTGCTTCACGGTGATGCCCATTCAGAAATTTTTCTGTCAGAAATTGTCGGTGCGCAGCCGTATCCTGACCGCCACATGAGTATGGAATCTCTCTATGAATACGGCAGCCGTGCGGGCTTCTGGCGTCTGCACCGGTTGCTGACAGAAAAAGCGGTACCGGTCACTGTATTTGGCGTCACCATGGCAATGGAGCGTCATCCGGAAGCGGTTGAGGCAATGCTGAATGCCGGTTGGGAAATCGCCAGTCATGCCATGCGCTGGATTCATTTTCAGGATATGGATATCGATACCGAGCGGGCGCAAATTGAAGAAGCGGTAAACCTGCATGAAAAACTCACCGGCAAAAAACCTGCAGGCTGGTATACAGGCCGCACCAGCCCCAACACGTTAAAGCTGATTGCAGAGCGGGATGATATTCTCTACTGCGCAGATTCTTATGCGGATGATTTGCCCTACTACGATACCCAAAACGGTGCGCCGCTGCTGATGGTGCCTTACACACTGGATACCAACGATATGCGGTTTGCCACGCCGCAGGGATTTAACAGTGGTCAGCAGTTCTTTGAATATTTGAAAGATGCTTTCGATGTTCTCTACGAAGAAGGCGCCAGCCAGCCTAAAATGCTGTCCATCGGCTTGCATTGCCGTATCGTGGGTCGTCCGGCCCGTATGGCAGCTTTAAAGCGGTTTATTGAATACGTGCAAAGTCACGACAAGGTATGGCTGGCAACGCGTGAAGATATTGCAAAACACTGGCAAACACACTTCCCGTATAGCGGAGATTAACGTGTTGTGACTGCATAACGGCGTCTTACCGCTTCAGTCTGTGACGCCGTTATCTGTTTGATTCAGTCTGACCGGAAAACAAATCACAAATTTGGCTCCCATACCCGGAGAGCTTTCCACTTTTATTGTCCCCTGAAGTGCATTGGTGACAAGATTATAAATAATATGGGCGCCAAGCCCGCTGCCGCCAGCACCCAGTTTAGTGGTGAAGAAAGGCTCAAAGATGCGCTTTAACTGCTCTTCATTCATACCACAGCCGTTATCACTGTAAATCAGCTCAATGGTGCTTCCAATTTGTCTGGCATGCAGTGTAATCATGCCCTTTTCATTGGATGAAAAGGCGTGGGTGAGGGAGTTCATAATAAGATTTGTCAGAATTTGTGCAATGGCACCGGGTCTGGTCTCACAGACAATATTTACTGCGCAACCGGACACGATTTCATGACCTGATTTTTTGATCTGCGGCTGTAACGAAGTGAGGACTTCATTGAGATACTGGTCAAGGTCAATGGTTCTCACTGAATCCTGATTGTGGTCCATGGAGATGTTTTTAAAGCTTTTTACCAGGTTTGCCGCACGGGATAAATTCAGTGACGTGGCAAGGCTGCCTTCCTGCGCTTCTTTGATAAACCGTTGCATGAAGGTTTTGGTCACCTTGTTGCTGTCAAAACGTTGTTCAAGTTCTGCCAGGAGGTGTTCGACATGACTGATTGCCGTTACCGATATGCCAAGGGGCGTATTAATTTCATGGGATACGCCGGCGACCAGGCTGCCTAACGATGCCATTTTCTCCTGTTCAAGCATCTGTTTTTGTGAAAATTTCAGTTCTGACAGTGTGTCTTCAAGAGACTGATTCGTATTCTCCAGCTCTTTTGTTCTGGCAGATATCTGGGCTTTAGCCTGGCTCAGCCTGCGACTCGATAAATAGATATAAAAGATGACAGAGCAGGCCAGTCACTTCTGACACCAATGACTATTTCATCGGCATACCCTGTGGCTCCGGCTATTGCAAAACTTTGATTTTCGCTGTCAGCCGCTGCTGCACTGATCACCGCAAGATTGCCCAGTACGGCATCAATCTTACCTGCTGAAAGCGCAGAGAACGCCTGACCGGTTGTTTTAAAGCGCCTGAATGTGAGGTCTGCGTGCTCTTTTTCCAGTTTCTCTGCAAGATGGCTATGTATAATGCCCACTTCTATTCCGGCAAGTTGCCACAGATTGTTTACAGGCGGTTGACTGGTGCTGGTGGCTATGACCACAGGGAAAAGCAAGTATGGAACGGTATAAAAGATATCTGTGGCAGGCTGCAGAGGTTTAACCAGAGCCGGCATGATGTCCACAGACTTTTCTTTCAGACGCTGCTCTGCCGGTATTCCTAACTGGCGGGTAAAATGACGGATGAAATCTGCACTTAAACCACTGAAGTCTCCGGTTTTGTTAAGGAAGCTTAACGGCCGGGTCTTAAAGTCGTCGCCTAACCTGATGGTTTCTTTAGTTTTTAACCAGTCACGCTCTTCTCTTGTCAGGATGATTTGCTCTGCGGAATAAAATGAATCGTTGGAGTTCTCTCTCAGCCATTTATAAATCAGCGCACTGCGTGTACTGGCTGGCATAGTGGCGAAGGCTTTATTTACAATCTGTATAAACGGTGCGGCCTCAGGACCGGCAGCCAAATGAAGTTCTGCATTGCCGTATTCAGTCAGAAGACCATTCACTTTAATATTGGAGATAAAATGTTTGTCCAGATACCAGGCGACAGAAGCATAATTGCTGACTAGCAGATCCGCTTGTCCTGAGGAAACAGCCATAATGGCTGCTTCTAGATCCGGCACTTCGATAATGCGAAGTTCAGGGAACAGGGATACACGGGCCGCGAGGACTTCATCGTCTTCAGGTACTGCCAGTGTGCGGTTTCCGGTATCCTGCAGACGACTTATTTGCGCTGTATTTGGTCTTGAAAAAAATACTGCGATAAAGACAAATAACTGTCGGACAGCAGCAGACTATCGGACCGGGTATCTTTTGGATTTATCACCGGCATCACATGGATTTGCCCCTTAGCGGTAGCCTCTTTGAGGTATTCGGCGCTGTCACTGCGGATTATATTAATTTGCGAACCTGTCTGGCTGGCCACATAGCGCAGCAACTCAATGGCAAAACCTGTGCTGTTGTTGCTTTCATCTGTGTAATTTAATGGCACATTGTTGGTTTCACCGGCAACGTTTATCACCGGATTTGCCGTTAACCAGGCTTTTTCCTGTTCAGTCAGCCGTCGGTGTATCCCAGTCGACACCGCCGACTGCCGGCGGGTCAGCGATCCCCATTTCAGCTATTTTATCCGCCACGCCTTTTGCCATAAGGTCACTGGCACACCAAACTTCCGTAATATCGGCGTCATTTAGTCAGGCTTCTTCAAATATCCGGCCCGCTTCTTCGTCACCCCAGTAAGCATATTCTTTTTGGACGCGGGTGATTTCTGAATGTCTGGCAACGTATGCATCTAATCCACTCAGGCGGCGGGAGGACGATGCATCAACAGGGTCACCACCAATGGCGAGTATCCGGTGGGTATCGCGTTTGCGATGGAGGTGTGTATGCCGGGTAAGAGCACTTGTTAATCGCTCGCCAATGGAATAGTCGTCGGCCGTAATACTGCCAATCCAATACCGGAACTGCTTGCGGGGCTTAAGGGTTGTATCCTGCATGCGGTAATTAATTAAAATTGAAGATACTTTGTGTGCTTCAGCCAGAGTTAAGACGTCTTTTTCGGCACCAGTCCACACTTGAAATATCAGACCGTCTACATTGCTGTTGAGGGCTTTCTCAGCTTGCTCACGCATTTTTTCAGCCGACAGAGCGTAGGGATAAATGGCAAGCTCAATTCCCAGATCAGTAGCGGCCCGCCTGCTTATACTGGCAACTCTGTTCCAGAACGGGGTGCTGTCAGGGATGAGTAAAGCGATTCTCAGAGGGGCGAGGTCGATGTTGTTTGCAGAAGGCGTAATCTTTGCATCCTGTGCCGGTGCAAAGAATGGTAAACAGATAAGAAATAATAAAAAAGACGGAATAAAAAACGGTATGTATTCACATTTGATGAATGTACCGGCTCCCGGATTTTTGCACTGCACGATTAATCCTGTCTGTTTGACTTGTATCCCTGTTGTTAACTTTTAAACATAGTTCGACTTATCAAAAATAAAAGTTTATTTAGATAAGGTTTAGTTAAAAGCTGACAGTACTTCTATTTCATCAAGGAAAATGTATGTTTAAAACTCGCAGTCTGGTCACCTTACTTCTCACTCTTCCTCTGGTAACCAGTTCCATGGCAGCGGGTATTACCCGTTTTGCCTCTGCATCGCCGGATGCGCCTTTCTCTGTTGCCACTCAGGTGGGCAACACCGTGTATCTGTCCGGTCAGCTCCCTTTGGATAAACAAGGAAAAATGGCCGATAACATGACGGCGCAGGCCCACCAGGTCATGGATAATGTTAAGTCGGCGGCAGCGGTTGCCGGCCTGACGATGAATGATATTTTTAAATGCACGGTAATGATTGACGACATCAATCAATGGGGAGACTTTAACAAGGTATACGTTACCTACTTTGAAAAAGGCAAGTTACCTGCGCGCAGCGCTTTCGGCGCTGACGGTCTGGCGATGGGAGCTATGCTGGAAGTGGAATGTATGGGCTACAAGCACATGGAATAAACGCGTTGCCCGCGACGGTGGGTTGAGAACACAAAGGAGTCCGCAGAGGGACTCCTTTTTCTTTTATTTCAAATCAAAGATGTATCTGAGCAGGAAAACCAGCGCGAGAATATAGGTTATTTTACTCACTTCTTTGTATCTGCCACTGCCGGCCATGGTGACCACATAGGTAATGAATCCCAATGCAATACCTTCTGAAATACTGAATGTTAGCGGCATTGCCAGCAAGGCTACGGAAGCGGTTGCCAAAGCGCCGAGATCATCGAAATCAAGCTGGCGGATGGAATCCATCATCAGGATCCCCACCATGATGAGTGCCGGTGTCGTTGCCATGAGAGGGATGACTTTCATCAGCGGAGTCAGGAATAACGCTAACAGAAAACACAGTGCAGTCACGATGGCAGTTAAACCTGTCCGGCCACCTGCGGAAACACCCGCAGCCGATTCCACATAACTGGTGACCGGTGATGTACCCAGTGCTGCACCGGCTACACTGGCGGTCGCATCAGCGGTCATCGCACTGCCAATTTTAGGCAATTTGCCTTTTTCATCCAGCAGATTTGCACGTCGGGACACGCCGATGAGGGTGCCGATAGTGTCGAACATGTTTACAAACATTAATGCAAAAATCAGGTCCCAGGTGTCACCAAAATGTTCGATGGGATACCAGATATCCATAGCAAAGAAAGTATCGTCAATAGGATCCGGCATGCCAAAGAAGGCACCGGGATGACTGGTAAGATAACCGTCACCGGACGGAATGAATGCACCGGCAACGGAAAGAATAATGATAGAGAGCAGAATGCCCCCTGTAACGTTACGCATTACTACCACGATGGTCAGAAAAATACCGGCAAAAGCAAGCAGTACAGCAGGGTCGGATAAATCCCCTAAACTGACGAACGTCGCCGGATTATCCACCACCAGACCGGCATTTTTTAATCCGATAAAAGCGATAAACAGACCGATACCGCACTGCACACCGACTTTCAGTGAGGGCGGCACAGCCTCTGCAACTTTTGTGCGTACGCCGGTTAAGGTGAGCAAAAGGAACAAAATGCCGTTCCAGAATACGATACCCAGCGCCGCTTCCCAGGGGACATCTCGACCCATACAAATGGTAAAAGTGAAGAACGCATTCAGGCCCATGCCGGGTGCCAGTGCTACCGGGTAATTTGTCATGGCAGCCATAAGCAAACTACCCACACAGGCTGCGAGGGCGGTAACAGTAATAAGGCCTTCTACAGGCATACCGCTCAGCCCCAGAATGCCCGGGTTTACGACCAGAATATAAGACATCGCAGCAAAGGTTGTTAAACCGGCGATGACTTCGGTTTTAACATTTGTACCATGTGCCTGCAGCTTAAACAGGCGTTCCAATAAAGCGTGTGACATGGGGTCTCCCCGGATTATTCTATTTATGCGTATTATCTGAAGCCGGATAAAGCAAAATCCTGACCACTTAGTCAGAAATGGTTCGTTTTGTGCTTGCTTTTCAGCTTGATACAGTAGTGCAGTCCGGCCAGTGATTGATTTGCCGGAAGTTTATGGAAGGCGGTGCCGGAAAGGAGCAGGCATTTCATAAACTTAAGGGGCGGGATTGTAGCAAATTTTCAGTTGTTACAGATACAATACTGTCACGATAACAGGTGAAGTTGCACCACGAGTGCAATAGTGTTTTATTTTGGTGCAAACCGCTAAGAAAAAATACTCCGTGCATTGCCGTTATGCCAACGGAGAGGAAAATCCATTATGTCGCTAAAAACGTTAATCCGTGCTCTGCCAAAAGCAGAGCTGCATTTACATATCGAAGGTACATTGTCACCGTCTCTGATGTGGGAGCTGGCACAACGCCATGGCGTAGAATTGCCGTATCAGTCTGTTGCGGATATCGAAGCTGCTTATCAGTTTTCAGACTTACAGAGCTTTCTTGATTTGTATTACGCCGGTGCGGATGTGCTGCGTACTGAGGACGATTTCTATCAACTGATGATGGCATACCTGCTGAAATGTAAGGAAGAAAACATTGTTCATGCTGAGATCATGTTTGATCCGCAAACTCACACGGAACGTCATGTATCTTACCGGACATTTATGACGGGTTTCCTGAAAGCCATCAGAGAGGCGCAGGAAGGCTGGGGAATTAGTGTGAAACTTATCCTGTCATTTTTACGCCATCTGAGTGAAGAGTCGGCCATTCAGACATTGCAGGATGCCGAGCCCTGGTACGACAATATTGATGCTGTGGGTCTGGACAGTTCGGAACTGGGACATCCTCCTGAAAAATTTGAACGGGTTTTCAGTCAGGCCCGCTCCCTTGGTTTTAAAGTCGTTGCCCACGCCGGTGAAGAAGGGCCGCCTGAGTATATCTGGCAAGCTATCAATCTGCTCAATATCGACAGGATTGATCACGGTGTGCGGTGCAGCGAAGATGACGAGCTGCTGGCGCTCATCAAACACAGGCAAATCCCCCTGACAGTTTGTCCGCTGAGTAACCTGAAACTGTGTGTCATAGATGATATGGCGAAGCACAATATTCTGTCGTTACTGGAAGAAGGACTGCTGGTAACAGTGAATTCTGATGACCCTACGTATTTCGGTGGTTTCATGAATGAGAACTTTGACGCACTGGAATCTGCACTGGGGATGAATGAAGAGCAGTTACGTAAGCTGGTGAAAAACAGTTTTACGGCCAGTTTCCTGTCTGAGGAAGAAAAACTTCACTGGCATAATGCAGTGGATGCAGTGCAGTAGCACGACAGCGGGATCAACAATCAAAAACGGCGCAGTAATGACTGCGCCGTTTTTCATTTTATTGCCTGACGTTCAGGTTTAGCGGGCCGTTTATTCTCCCGGGATGTGTTTCTGATATTTATCCCAGTTTTCAACCAACTCATTTATCACTGTACTGCCAGCAAGATAGGCCGCTTCCAGCGACGGTACCATTGCCGCATAGCCGCCGTTTTCACGTTCCATCGCCAGGTTCTCTGCGGCGGTCAGTCCTTCCGGCTGCATAGTGAAGTTACTTGCCGTGCGCAACACCATAAAACGGTTCTTGTCGGCTTTACCCGCACGGTCCAGATAAATCATCGACTGGTAACTGCCAGTATCTTCCATACCGGAAGTCATGAAGTTGCCTTCACCACGGGTCCATAATGATACCCAGTCGTTAGCCCAGTCATTCAGCAGTTTACCATGCCAGAAAGTGGAAGCCGCCAGGTGATCACCGATCATGACTTTTGGCGTGGTCCGCGCGTTGGGATAGTTTTTATAACGTGCACGCAATTCAGCCATGGCTTCAGTGTCCATGAGTTTCAACGATTTCGTCATATTGAATGCCCATTCACTTAAACCGGTATTCAGCTTGTACATTTCGCCGTTAACAGCCGGGCGGCCTGCATCGGTTTGCGGGCGGTTAGCGAATAAGGGAAAATAGCCTGAAGGCCAGTCAGCAGATATTTCTCTGGCATCAATTTCATGGGCAAGATCACCATCCACCAGATGGCGTGTCCAGACTGCGGATCCGATTGTACCGTCCTGCGGATCCATACCGGCAATACCGGCAACCAGCCAGTAGGCTTCGGTTAAGTCAAAACGGGGGTCCAGCCCCAGTGCCATAATGGCTGCAGAAGCACGTGCTGTGCCCATACCTGTTACGATGGCAAGCACACCTTTATCTTCATTGGCGTAGATGTCGTGGAAAGACTGGGGGAAAGGAAAACGGGTATCCAGGCCATAACGTTCTTTCCACATTTGAAATTCACCGGCTTTGTCACCTTCGTCTTCACCGATTTCAAACATCGTAACGACCACGGCTTTTACCTTTAACGGGGCAGCAGCGTGGCTGAGGGTGGTAAGACTGAGCAGGCAGAAACCAAGGATGGCTGACACAGTATTTTTCACAAATAACTCCTTGTTGATGCAGCAATCGCCTCAGAATAAATTGAAGGTACTGCACATATTAAAACGGCATGCGAATGCATGCCGTTGCGGTACGTGTCAGTTTGATCAGAACTTATAACCAAACTTCACGTTGAAGTGACGAGGCAGTTCAGGCAAGACGATTTGGCTGCCGAACAGGTCAGGGAAGTTCGCGCGGAAGTAGCGCTCATCCGTTAAGTTTTTAACAGTGAAGTTAATATCCCACTGCTCTGTCTGGTATGACAGACCTGCGTTCACCAGCGTGTAGGCTGGCAACATCACTGAACCTGAGAAACCGGAAGGTGCTTCATCTGCATCAATGATGCTGACACTGCTGGCAAAACCATTCTGGAAGTCATAGGTGGCTGTCAGTGTGTAGATGTTATCCGGAATACCGGCTTTCTTGGCTTTCGGGTTGCTTGTACCTTCACCAACCAGGTTCAGGCCGATAACGTTACCACCCAGTACCAGTGAAGGATCTTCCAGACCGGTGAGATCTTCCAGGCCCAGGAAGCCAAACTGGCTGCCATTTTCACGGGCAGTCAGGTTGATAACTTCAACATTGGTGTAACCGGCAGAAACAACCAGGTTTTCATTGACTACCCAGCGCAGTTCTAACTCGACACCTTCGTTGTGAGTTGTCGCATTTGTTACGATGGCCTGGCTGTTGTAGTCAGTACGTTCCTGCTCATATACAGATAATGCAAAATACAGGCTGTCGTCCAAGAATGAACCTTTAATACCGTATTCGAACAGATCTGACGTGTCAAATGCACCACTGCCATCAGCATTGTTGAGCTGGCCCACGGTAATTTCAGCACCCTGACCGGCAACCAGTGTCGCCTGTTCAGCCACAGTAATGTACGGGATCAGGCCCCATGGGGTAGTGTATGAGATACTGGTGTTCCAGGATACGCCATCAACGGTTTCTTCCTCATACACCGGTGTGCCTTCGTTTCCTTCAAGGCGGGCGCCCGGCAGTAACAGATCCTGTCGTGAAGTAGATTCAATATCGATGGTATCGTAACGCAGACCCAATACGATGTTCAGACCGAAGTCCCAGGTCAGGTCTGTCATTGCTGCAAAACCTAAGTCCAGGTAGTTACCTTCGTCATAGTTGTCGTAGTTCATGCCACTGCGGGTTGCCAGTAAACGGCGGTCCAGTGCAGAAGACGGCATGGTCAGATCGCGACGGTTGAAATATTCATAAGTGAAATCATCACCGTGCAGGAAGTCGGTATAGCGGATTGAAGGCGATACCTGGAACTGTGCAAGCAGTGAGTTGGTTTCATATTCCGTAGAGAATACTACTTTGTCTTCAATTACCCAGCTGTCGTGGAATTGAGAGAAACCGTAGGCATTTTCGTTGATGTTGTCATAGCCGTCGTAGAAAAACTGGTTCTTAATTTCCCAGCTGTCAGCGTAATAGATAACATCGAAATAGAAGGTGTTGGCTTCATTGACCAGCTGGTCGTCAGGCGCTACCAGCGTTTGTGAACCACTTAGTGTGGTAGTACCCACGTTTTCCAGCGCCATCAACTCTGTGGCTTCTGAATCAGTGAAAGAAGCTGCCGGTACATAGAAGAAGCTGTTACCCGCCAGATTCACTGCGCCGTATTCTTCATGGGAGATAGAACCGTCACCGTCTGTATCCAGAGGTTGAGCAGTACCGGTAATATAAGTACCGTTGTCTACCAGTTCCTGAGTCAGGCGGTTCCAGCCTGCTACCTGGTTACCATCGTACTTATGGTACATGCCACCGAATTCAACACGCAGATTATCAGTTAAATCAATGTTGAATGAAGCCTGCAGGATAGATTGATCAGTGGCTGAATTTTCGTAATAACTTCCTGAATTCTCAACTTCACCATATACGTAATAACCCATTTCTTTGCCTGCGATAGAAGCCGGACCGCCAACTTCAGCAGTTACAATGCTTTTATCCCATGTTCCGTGGGTATACGACATAGCGCCGGTAGGTGCATCCAGATACTGACCGGATGATGCACGGGCTGATTTAGGGTTAAAGTTCAGGTAACCACCAATTTTAGACGGGCCGTAGATAGGAGAAGCAGGACCACGAACAATATCGATACGGCTTGATGCACCGATAGGAGTCGGATAGTTACCCGGGTTATCAAGACGCTTCATGCCACGGAAATAAGCTTCACCCGGGTTACCACGCACATCCAGTGAACCTGCAACACCGAAGAATGACTGGGTGAATGTACCCGGTGCGAAGGCCACAAGTTCATCAATGTCTGACACATTGAAACGCTCCATTTGCTCAGAGCTGATGGTTGAAGCCGAACGCGGTGTCTCTAAAATTGATTTACCGAAACCGAATACGGCTTCAACGTCCTGGCCAGGTAAGCTGCCCAGTGAACCGGTCACTTCAATTTTTTCAACTTCTTCATCGGAGGGGGTATTTGCTTCCTGAGCAAATACCGACGCCGGGGCTAAAACCAGGCCAAATGCAATGGCTTTAGCAAGCGGAGATACCGCAAAAAGAGTGTGTTTCATGTTTTTCCTCTGTTTTAGTAATCAGCCTCTACGGGCGGCTTAAACGTTGCCAGACCAGCAGAAGCACATTAAGTGCCAATAAGTTGTCCGATTGGTCAAGAAGATTTTTAAGTTTAAATTATTGATTTTTATATTTATTTTATGGTTATTATTATTTTGGCAGAAAATTTATCGTGCAAATTGATTTCAGATGCGCTAATTTGCACCCTCATGGTGCGAAAGGCGCGTATTCTGCACCAGATCGGGATCTAATTTCTTTTGTTCTTTTGGTGAATTGTCAAAAACGTGTTTTTTTGGTAAGGGTTTGCCAGTTTCCGGCAAAATCACATCAAGAAATACCGCAGTGATCCCCGCCATGGTGACCGGTGAGGCAACGATATTTGCCAGCCAGTCCGGAAAACCATTTGTCATCGCCGGTACCATCATCACACCCATCCCCATTCCCAGCGCCGACGCTGTTATCAAACTGGTCCGTCTGTCCAGGGTTTGCTGCATCAGAATTTTCAGACCGCCCACTGCCACCATTGCGAACATGACCAGTGTGGCGCCGCCAAGCACGGCTTTGGGAATCGCCTGAAGAATACCGCCAATAACGGGAAAGATGCCTGACAGCAGATAGAAAATGCCGATAGCAATGCCGACGCGTCGGCTGGCAATACCGGTTAACTGAATCACACCATTATTTTGACCGAAAGTGGTATTGGGAAATGTGTTGAAGCAGGCTGCCAGCACTGAGTTTATGCCATCACCCAATATGCCGCCCTGAATACGTTTGATATAGACCGGGCCTTTAATGGGTTGGTTACAAAATACGCTGTTAGCCGTGAGATCGCCGGCGGTTTCCAGGGCGCTGAACAGGTATATTAATGCAACGGGCAGGAACAGGCTGAAGTCGAAAGCAATACCGTATTGAAAGGGAGCCGGAAACGCCAGAACGGGCAGGTCTGACAAATGAGCAAATGACACATTGCCAAAGCTCCACGCACACAAAGTGCCCAGCGCCATGCCGATAAAAATGGCACTTAGCCGCAGCCAAAGGTTCGATGATGCATTGAGGAAAATGATGATGAACAGCACGGATAAACCCAGACCTACATGGTTGATCTGACCGAAATCAGTGGCACCGAAACCGCCGGCAAGGTCTGTCATGCCTACTTTAATCAGCGACAAGCCGATAGATGTAATCACAATGCCGGTGATGACGGGGCTCAGCAGACGTTTAAGACGGTGAATAAAAAAGCTTAAGCCCACCTCTACCAGGGCGCCGGCCATAGAAATGCCCATCAGCATAGCCATTACATCATGGTCGCTGCCCCCGCGGCTGCGCACTGTAGTGCCGGCCAGTATAAGCGCACTGACAAAAGCAAAACTGGTGCCCTGAACGGCAACCAGTCCGCTGCCGATGCGGCCAATGCGCTTGGTCTGGATCACCGTTCCGAGGCCAGAGACAAACAACGCCATACTGACCAGAAACGGGATGTGTGATTCTAAACCCAGTGCTGCGGCGATAATCAGTGTGGGGGTAATAACCCCTACAAAGCTCGCCAGCACATGCTGAAATGCAGCCGTGGAGGTTTTCAGCAGGTTCGGGCGGTCTTCAAGACCATACAACAATTCAGGGTTTGCTGACACTGTCCTCTCCTTGAGGTGACGTGCATATTTGTGGTTCAAATTTGCAAATGAACTGGCGGGGTGCGGCATAACCGGGCAGAGCTTGCTGACTGATGACTTTTTTCTCAAATGCATCCAGCTGCTGGTTTAAGCGTCTAAGCAGGGGGGTCTTTTCTTCATCTGTTAAAAAACTGAACTGAACAGAGTTATTCACCAGAACACGAAGTTCCTGCCATGAAAGGTTAAACTGAGACACGGCGACATAGAATTCATCGGTGAGCGTAGAATCCCACATACCACGGTCATCCGTTGACAAGGCAACCGGAATACCGGTGCGGAGATATTCGGCGAAGGGGTGTTCGCTGTACTGGCTTACATATTCAAGTAACAAATTCGAAATCAGGTTAATTTCAATCAGGTAAGGACCGTGGCGCATCAATAGCAGGGTGTCCGGATCGGTGATGGTATTTAAACCGTGGCCAATTCTGTCAGCGCCGAGTAACAGTGTATCGCGGACATGGTGATTAGGTTCATCCACTTCACCGGCATGAATTGACAGCGGGATAGCAGGGTACTGTTGGCGCAATGCGCGGAAGGCAGACAGGAAACGCAGAGGGTAGCCTTTGTCGTTGTCTTCTCGGCCGACAAGGTTAATGCCTCTGTAGATATCCCGGTGAGCGTCTACAAATGCGTAAAGCGACTTCAGAGTGTCTTCAGCGTCGGGCAGAAACCGCAGCAGCGCATACTGGAATTTCACTGTCACGCCGGTTTTGACAGCCCGTTCACTGTTAAGGGCTGCCTGCATAATGGCTAAAGCCTCTTCGGCAGTGTAGCCGGTTCCGTCGGGTTTGAGCATGCCGTGCACGCCGGCCTGCGTTTCCAGATACTGCACATTTTCTCTGGCATAGGCCTCCATGTTCAGCAGCAATAATTCACTGATCAGAACAGGATTGCGGGTCAGATCATTTAACCGTTGCCAGTGGGTCTGAAAGAACTCATCACGGCCTTCACCATCTTTATCCAGTCGCAGGCTGTCGAGGAAACCTTCTTTCTGACTGGCGGTTAATGCAGCAAGGGGCGTATAACCTTTCTTTTCGCATTCACTGAGGGATGCAAAAGTTGATGCCTGTATGGTTTTAAACAGCAGGTAAGGGGATGCCGGTGAAAAGGCATTGGCGTCGAAGCCATCACATAATGTCAGACGGGTTCGGGTGAAGTACTCATAACCACCGTTACGCTCAGTATCAGTCGCCAGTTCCCACCACCACTCACTAAAAGCAGCGCCGGTAAGATGATGATGTAAATCGCCGCCCTTGGGCATGGCATGAAGAAAGCGGTAAAGTTCTGCGGGCGTAGCGGTTTGTTTAAAATTTCGGAACCAGTTGTTCATGTCCGCAGGGGACGATTGCGCAAAAGACAGGTTTGCCTGCAGAAGAATAATCAGACAAAAAACAATGTGGTAAGAACGACGAAACACAGTAGCAAATTCTCGGGTAATTGAGCGTTAATTTGCATGACAGGATTGCAATAAACTGACCAAGTGGTCATGTTATGGCGCAAGTTTTTATCTCATTGAAAAATATGAGTAAATTTTTTATTTGATAAGTCAATTCAGGTAAGGGGGGGAAATGCAGAGAAAACGGGTGCACTTGTTTGGTGAATTTGCTCTTCTTTGGGGAGTTTACTCTGCTCAAGACATGTAAAGGCGTTACAGGGCGGAAATTATAAAGCCCCGGCTCGATTTCACTTCTTTGCGCGGGGCCCGGCGATTAATAATCTGTTGATCAGAATGTCACATGATCTGGCAGGGTGACAAAAATAGAATGGCGTACTTCGTTGTACATAGCGCGGCTGCAATGGCCTTCACCTTCTGTATCTTCCAGCAGCAGTACATCGCCTGCACCGAAAACATGACGCTCACCGTTGGAGACTTTAAATTCTGCGCGACCTTTGATGATAAACAGCAGTTGCCGCGCAGGGGCAGGGTGCCATTTAAAATCGTAATCGGCGGGGGTTTCCCTGAATATCACAGTACCGGCGTCAAAACGTTCAGATAAAAGGCCAATGGGGCCACCGTCTGACAATGGTATTTCCACTTCTCCAAAGTGACTTTTCCCTTCTTCATCATTATAGATACGTTTAATAATCATCGTCACTCCAACGTGGTTTACGGTCAAAAAATCTTAGTTTGCTAAATGCTTAATGGTTGCATGTAACGCTGCAAGCGCCACTGCCACATCCTCTGTTAAAATGGACTCCGCGGGATGATGGCTTATCCCTTTGTCGCAGCGTAAAAACATCATGGCAACAGGACACATAAGGGCCATTGCCATGGCATCGTGTCCGGCACCGGATGGCAGAGAAAAGGGTGGGATCCCGCATTCACCGATGGCCGTTTTTAAAATGGACTGCAACCGGTGATCGCAATGCACGGCACCGGCACTATGGGTTTGCTCGACATGCAGAGTCAGTTTTCTGCGGGCAGCAATCTGATTAAATTGCTGCATGATTTGTTCCAGCACAGCATCACGGTGGCTGTCGTCTTCACTGCGGATATCCAGTGAAAAACGGGTATTCCCTGATATCACGTTTACGCCATTCGGGCGGTTTTCAATTTTTCCTACCGTCGCGACGACGCCGTGAGTCCTGGCCTGATTTTCAACAGCCAGAATCATTTCACTGGTTGCTGCCAGCGCGTCCAGCCGCATGTTCATAGGCACGGTACCGGCATGTCCCGCCATACCGGCAACATCAATGTTGAATCTGCGGGCACCGGATATAGCGGTTACCACACCGACCGGCAGATTGGCACTTTCCAGCACCGGCCCCTGTTCAATGTGCAGCTCCAGATAACCCAGCGGACGGCTGGCCGTAATGTCTGCCTGCTTCACATTGTCGAAATCCAGTCCGAAAGACCGGAGAGCATCCGGCAGGCTCAGGCCATTTTCGTCTTTAAGTTTCGACCAGGAGTCCGGCCATTGTCCTGTGAGTGCCCGGCTACCCAGTAATGTAGAGCCGAAACGGGTGCCTTCCTCATCGCCGAAACCGACAATGTCGAGGTGAAACGGCAGCGGGAATTGTGTGCCCTGAAGCATTTGCACAATGGCAACAGGCGCAATGACGCCCAGCATGCCATCGTATTTGCCGCCATTAGGAACGGTATCCAGATGACTGCCGATAATAAACCGGGGCGCATCGGGGACTGAACTTTCCAGTCGTCCCCACAAATTGCCGGCGGCATCCTGCCAGGTAATCATGCCGGCTTCACTCATCCAGGTGGCAACAAGCCGGTTTGCCTGCTGGTGTTCGGCTGTCAGATAGCGTCTGTCCAGGTAGTCAGGTGACTGGCTGATTTGCCCGAGCTCGTCCAGTCTGGCCATCACAAGTTGTGCAAGACTCTGATATTCAGACATGTTGCTGACCTGCATAAACGTCCATGGCTGCGTCTACCGCGGCGCCCGGCTGCAGGGCAAATCCGGCACGGCGAAGTACGGTTTCTAAAGACTGAAGAGTGTGATAGACCGCATCTTCACGGGCGTTATAGCCCATTGTACCGATACGCCATATTTTGCCTTTCAGAGGGCCGAAACTGGTGCCAATCTCAATATTAAAGGTGTTAAGCAACGTATGTCTTATCCCTTCGCCATCCACGTTGTCAGGAATGGTCACGCCGACGACATTGGTCATTTTGTTTTTCAAATCACCAAAAGGTTTCAGAGACATTGCCTGTACGCCGGCCAGCATGGCGTTACCCGCCAGTTGATGGCGTTTAAGCACCTGATCCTGTCCTTCTTCCAGCAAACTCACGGCACATTCGCGGGCACAGAAGAGCATTGATGCTGCTTCAGTATGGTGATTCAGGCGTTCTTCCCCCCAATAATCCATGATCATAGGCAGGTCGAAATAGTTAGAACGGATCCTGGAGCCGCTGGCCGCCTGATGATGACTGTCCCGTATTCCGGCTTCAACGTGGTGACGCTTGCGCACACAGGCTACGTATTTTTCACTCAGAGTCACGGGTGCACTGCCACTCGGGCCGCCTAAACATTTTTGCAGTCCCACTGATACCGCATCCAGGCCCCAGGCGTCAGTCTCGAAAGGGTTGCCGCCAATCGATGCTGTGGCGTCACTGTAGAACAGTACATCGTATTTCCGGCAAATTTCACCTAAATGCTCCAGAGGCTGCAACATCGTGGTGGATGTATCGCCCTGCACAACTGCCAGTACTTTCGGGCGGACTTCACGAATCGCTGCTTCAATTTGTTCAGGTTCAAACACCGTGCCCCAGGGCGATTCGATAGTATGAACTTCCGCGCCGGCCCGTTCTGCAATTTCAGCCAGTAAGTGGCCAAAGCGGCCAAATACCGGCACCAGCACCTTATCGCCGGGTTCGATACAGGACACCAGCACAGCCTCAATACCGGCTCGGGATGTACCGTCAACTAACAGCGTTTGTTTATTTCGGGTATTAAACACCTGCCGGTACAAGGCCATCACTTCGTTCATGTAGCCTGTCATCACAGGGTCATACTGACCCACCAGTTGGGTAGACATGGCCTGTAATACACGCGGATAGCAGTTTATCGGGCCCGGGCCCATGAGTAAGCGGGGAGGGAGAGACAACGGTTTCATAGGAATTCCTGGATAATCGTCTGCGCGAGCATGCGCACGCCGGTGATGATAAGAACGAGGGCAAAGACTTTTTTCAGCATTGCAGGATTGAGTTTGTTCGCGATGCCTGCGCCTACAGGTGCAAACAGTACGGTAAGGGGAACAATACAGGCAAAGCCCAGAAGGTTTACCAGCCCGAAAGTGGCAAACGGTGCGTCAGCAGGGCGTTCACCCACAATCAACATAGTTAACGCTGCGGGGAGAGAAATGATCAGACCCACTGCTGCGGCAGTTCCTACCGCACGGTGGGCGGGATAGTTACAAAATGTCAGAGTGGGAACGGTTAATGTGCCGCCCCCGATGCCAACCATGCTGCTGAAAAAGCCGATACAGGTAGCCATAATACTTTGACCGCCCTTGCCGGGCAGCGATTGTGCGATGGCATTTTTCTTACCAATCAGCATGTTCAGTGCCGACAGGGTAGCGATGATACCGAACATCATGGCAAGCCATTTTCCGTCGGTTTTTGTCACCAGATAGCTGCCGGCGAGTACACCAAGTAATATGAAAATTGCCCAGTGTTTAAGTAACTCAAAGTCGACATTGCCTTTTCTGTTATGGGCCATAATTGAACTGACCGATGTAGGAACAATGGTGGCCAGTGATGTGGCTGTTGCCACAATCATGGCAGTATCAGCGCTTATTCCCAGCGCCTGATAAAGAAAAAACAACACCGGTACAATGACAATGCCGCCTCCTACACCCAGTAACCCGGCCAGTAGTCCGGCGAAAACACCGGTGCCCATCATGGCCAAAATAATGGTTAAATTTTCACTGATAAATGCCATTTTTATTTTTCTCCCTGACCGGCTGTTGCCGTTGAAACAGATGACGCCGTAGCAAAGGCCTTACCGTCACTGCGGGGATCTGTGGCTGCTTGTGTACTGCCGTCAGGATGTCTGACAACTGCGCCGGCATGGCCCATCAGTTCGTTACAGGCTTCAACAACAACCATGTCATGTCCCCTGGACCGTAATGCTTCGCCCACATAGTCGTTGACGTCACGTTCAACTTTCAGATTATGGCTTACATCACCCCAGGTCCGGCCCAGCAGCCAGCGACCCAGTGCAATGGATTTATCCAGCGGTTGATTGTGATAAACGTGACGGGCAAACAGCGCTGCCTGGGTTTGCGGTTGCCCTTCTCCTCCCATGGTGCCGTAACTGATGCGCCGGCCATCGTTGAGCTCTGCATAGGCAGGGTTCAGCGTATGGAAAGGGGTCAGTCCCGGTTGCAGATACTGGTGACTGGAGGCATCCAGAGAAAATGACGTCCCGCGGTTATTCCACACTATTCCTGTCGACGGACTGACTACACCGCTGCCGAATTCCCAGTAAAGGGACTGAATGTAACTTACCATCCGGCCCTCGCTGTCACATGCGCCCATCCAGATGGTGTCGCCGGGAATGGCCGGATGTGGCCAGGCCTGTGCACTTTCCAGTTGTATATGCTGTTGCATATCTTGCAATGATTCCGGCGAAAGCAAACTTTGCAAATCAACGCTGAGACGGCTTGGATCGGTGACATAGCGGTTTCGTTTGATGAAAGCTTGTTTGGTGCATTCAATCAGTAAATGCACCATGTCGGCATCATCAGAACCTTGCTGCCACACCCTGTCGTACAACGCCAGAATGAGTAACGAAGCAATACCCTGTGTAGGCGCAGGCAGGTTGTATAAAGTCCCTTTTGAGGTGGTGACACTCAGGGGCTCAACCAGCTTGGCTTCATAGTTGTGAAAGTCTTCAAGGGTGACCGGAGAACCTGCAGCCTGCAAATCGGCAGCCAGTTTTGCTGCGGTTTCACCCCGGTAGAAATCGTCGAGACCGGCTTCAGCCAGATGCTTTAAGGTTTCGGCCAGTTTCGGCAATTTAACTATCTTGCCTTTCTTCAGGGCCTTCCCCTTAATCAGAAACTGGTCGAAAGCCGGATCGCCGGCGAGTGTGTCAAAGGTTTTGAAGCTGGCATCACTCAAACTTTGTGTAACTTCAATGCCCCAGCTTGCCTGATTGACAGCTGTGTCTAACAGAGTGCCTAGTGGTAAAGGCGTTTGCCATTGTGCGCTGATTTCAAGCGCTTTCTGCCAGCCTGATACAGCGCCTGCCATAGTCAATGCCGCTTTACCTCCCCGTTCAGGGATGGCGTTAAGGCCTTTATAAAACGCCGGCGTTGCATTCTTTGCCGCAATGCCTGCTGCATCAATGCCTACCGGCGCTTTGCCGGGTTCGCTGATCAACCAGAAACCATCACCGCCTAAGCCGTTCATATGGGGGTATTCAACAGCAACAGAGGCTGCAGCCGCTACCATAGCTTCAATCGCTGTGCCTCCTTTTTCAAGGATGGCATTCCCCACCTGCGCTGCAGCATAGTGAGGGGCAGTGAATCCGCTCATTGTATTTTTAGTCATTATTGTTGTTTTCCTGATAATAGGGTACGGGCAATCTTCAGCAGTTGCCTGTCACTCCCCCGGGGGCCCAGAAGAGAAAGGCCACAGGGAGCATTGTGTAAACTGAACAGAGGCAGGTGTAACTGGGGACATCCGCTTAAACCTGCCAGGGATGTCAGTGAGAGTAGCTGGTTTCTGTATCCGGCTAATGATTCCGCCGGTGTAGATAATAGCGGACTGATGCCGGGGGTTGTCGGCATCACCAGAATGCGGTTTGACACCACCTCTGAAAACCAGGCATTGAACGCCTCTCTGCGCTGTTTCGCTTCATTAACTTCATGGCTGGTTAACGCAGCACAACTATTCAGACGCAATTGAATGTCCGATGCGATGTCCGGCCGGTTATTACTCAGCCAGTGTCCGTGTTGTTGCCAGATTTCATGGCCCTGGATGACTCTGAATGTTTCACCGGTCTGCCATGCTTCTGTGGTCAGTTCGCACGGCGGCATAAACAATTCAGCATGCAGTGAAGCCTGTGTTTCATGCCATTGCAGAATGGCTTCTTTATGCCCGCAACCGTTCGTCAGGTTGGTTACCAGACTTAGTGGTAGTGTCTCAGTGTCCAGGAGGTGGGGGAGCAACACCGCAACGGTGTTTTCAAGGGTTGTCAGATCTCTGGTCATCACACCTACGGTGTCAAAGGATGGCGCCAGCGCCACCATGTGGTCAGTGCTGATTTCACCGTGTGTAGGACGTAATCCAAATAAACCCTGATAGCTGGCCGGAACGCGAATGGAGCCGCCGGTGTCAGTACCGAGCCCGATATCTGCAAGATTCAGGCTGACTGCTGTGGCTGAACCGGAACTGGAACCACCGGGCAGCCGGTCCGGAGCCGCCGGGTTCTCCGGTGTACCATAATGCTTATTTTGTCCGTTCAGACTGTAAGCCAGCTCGTCTGTAAGCGTTTTGCCCACAAACCTGGCACCATGCTTAATTAAGTCAGTTACCACCGGCGACGTTGCTAAAGGAAATTGGTGGCTGCTCAGCCAGTCCGGATTGCCTGCAGATGTGGGAAGCCCTGCCATATGGAAAAGATCCTTAACGGCAAGTCGATAGCTGGCAAGAGGCACAGCGGTATTATTTTGTATGCACAGTGGTGCACCTGACTTTTGCGGTAAAGTCATAAACGGGTTTGTTGTGGTATGCATGACTGGAACGGTCGGATTGCGTTGTTCTATGAAACAGTCGTTTCACCAATCTGTCAATAGAAACAAATGCTTTTTTCCACATGTTTTCAAATTGATGGCGAGTATTTTTGTTATGAATTTGTAAAGTTATGCTGCACTGCAGTATGTTTGACACTTATGTTCACACTGGTGTGGCATAGGAATTTCAAATGATCCGTCCGTTTATACGGTTTCATTCAGGAGTGAAGTACATGGCATTAAAAAAAGGCTTTAAGTCGTTACTGGAAGACGCCTCAGCGCGCATCGGAACCATAAGCCCTGAGCAGGCAAATGAAACAGTGTACAAAGCGGACGTTGTACTGGTGGATATTCGTGACGTCAGAGAACTTGAGCGGGAAGGGCAGATCCCGGGAGCCATTCACGCTCCCCGCGGTATGCTGGAGTTTTGGGTCGACCCGGACAGTCCATATTACAAACCGGTATTCGGTGGTGGTAAACGCTTTGTTTTGTATTGTCAATCGGGATGGCGTTCCACGCTGGCAACAGCAACTTTGATGGATATGGGGTTTGAAGATGTCGTCCACATTGAAGGTGGCTTCGATGCATGGAAAGTGGCCGGTTTACCGGTGGAACCTTATACCCGTTAAAGGGAAGCCGGATACAGCAGACTGAAAACTGTTGTATCCGGATTGCGTTACGTCAGGCTTCGATGAAGTGCTGGCTAAGAAATGCTTTTTCTTCTTTGGTCGATTTGCGCTTCAGCGCTTTATTGCGTTGCGGATAGCGGCCAAATTTAAGCAATAAATCCCGGTGTTCCTGCTCGTACTCAAATTCCAGCTCCAGCCCGTCTATATTGAACAGTTCCATGGCCATGTCATGAATAGCCAGTGATTCGGAATGCATAAAGGGCATGAATAAAAAGGTCTTCTGAGCCACGGTAAGTGCTTTATCCGCTTCTACTCTCAACGCTTCCTGGGACAGGGCCAGCGCCATACTGTCGCAAGCGAAAGCGCGGGCATCGTTACGGTAGATGTTACGTGAGAACTGATCCAGTACAATAATTTCGGCCAGTCTGCCTGACGGTGTTGCACGCCAGGGCCATAATTCACTGTTTGCGGCTGCGTTGTGAACTTTCCCGAACCGGGACCGGATTAAATTATCTAACCCCTCATCTGCACGGAACCACTGTTCTGATTCCAGCTCGTTGAACCAGAAAGCGAGAACACTGGAAGCTTCTTCCAAAGGGATAATTGATGTTTGCATGTTACTCCTGTTTATCACGTCCGTTGTGCGCAGGTAATTGCCCGTTGTCCTTACACTGTTCAAATGCGGCCGGCACCGCCTTATCAGACCAGTAATTTGTATACTGTCATAAAGGTCAAAAAATAATCAATCTAAAATGACGATTTTTTTACGCATTTAGTCGCATTTTAGTTCGACTACTGAAAACGCATTAAGGTTCAAGCTCGTCGAGATTATCGTACATACTGGCAATGCGGGCGGCGCGTTTTACAGCTTTATCACCCAGCCTTTCAAATACTCTGTTCGCGAGAAAAGAGATCAGGCTCATAGGTGCTGCATAGCTGTCGAAGGCATGTTGCTGGCCGGGATGGCAAACCAGCAGATGAGACACTTTCTGGTTATACACCTGGCCCGTGGGGTCGGTGATCAAAACGGTGGTGTGGGCATTCAGCGCGTCTACAATCCGGGAGAATATACGGGTGCGTCTGCGAAAGCCCAACAAGATCACCACTTCATTTTCCGGAATATCAATAAGATCTTCACCCAGCGACTGGCCGGGTTGAGGCAAAAGCCTTACTGTGCTGCGTACCTGTTTCAGTTGCTGTCTGAAATGCAGCGCCAGCGGGTAAGCGTTCCTGTAACCTATAAGCGTAATTCGTTCAGAATCTGCCAGCAACGACACTACCTGATCCACCGTGTCCGGTTTCAGTCCGTCGAAGGTCATAGCTAAATTGCGGATTTCCTGTTGATAATGATCCGGCTGATTTTCGTCCAGTGGTAATGGCAGGCCTTTTTCACGCATCGACAGCATGGCGTCTTTCACATCCTGGTGAGACTCAAACCCTAACTGACGGAAAAAACGGCTGACGGTAGCTTTAGATGTGCCGCTCAGTCTGGCGATTTCAGCAGTACTTTTACTCACCAGTGCGATGGGATGTTGCTGAACGTAGGCGGCAATCTGCCTGGCTGAAGGCGACAGAGAAGGGTATTGCTGCTCAATAAGGCCTAATAAATCTTTTGGCGACGCCATTTAACCCGCTCTTTTCTAATCATTACCGGGACAAAGGTAATGCAAAATTGCTTCAGAGCCAACCTTTTAGCAAATCAATCCTTTTCCGGAAAGGGAGCAGCCTTGGATGATATT
This sequence comes from Alteromonas sp. ABH4_456, assembly GCF_056160645.1. Taxonomy (NCBI): domain Bacteria; kingdom Pseudomonadati; phylum Pseudomonadota; class Gammaproteobacteria; order Alteromonadales; family Alteromonadaceae; genus Alteromonas; species Alteromonas sp. ABH4_456. The sequence continues at coordinate 305,355 of NZ_JBSWXO010000001.1, read as the reverse complement.
GTAAATGCCGCCAGGCCTCTTTCGTTTCTGCTGTCTTTTTTTCATACCAATTATTGATAAATAAACGCTGATTCTTTCACCATAACGGGACGAATAGCATTATAATGTCACGGTACTGTCATATTAATTTGTTAGGGGCTTTTCAGATGCGTTTGTGGGCGGAAATGATTGCGCTGTTCTTTATGTTACCGCTGGCAATTGCCTATTGGGTTAATCAGGTCGCCGGATACCTGATGCCTTTGTTGGGGCTCACCGGTGTTGCCTGCCTTGCTGTACTGCTCGCGGATAAACAGTTCAAGCGTTTCAGATTGTGGCACTGGCAGGATTTTTTCACTCACCTTCGTACTACATTAAAATTGTTCATTCCCTGGGCCTGCCTGCTGGGCGCACTGGTTTATCTGATAAAGCCGGAACTGTTTCTGCAATGGCCACTAAACGAACCTGAATTATGGATGCTGACATTACTGATCTATCCCATCGTTTCGGTGATCCCTCAGGAAATAATTTTCCGCACGTATTTTTTCCATCGTTATAAGACCATTTTGCCGTCAAAAATGATGCGTTGGGGGATCAGTACCTTCGTTTTCGGACTGGTGCATCTGGTTTATGGTAACTGGATTGCCATGATACTTTCGTGGTTCGGTGGTGCGCTGTTTGGTTACCGTTATATGCAGACACGTTCTACACCGGTTGTCGTTGTTGAACATGCGATTTGGGGCAGCTTTATTTTCACTATTGGTCTTGGATCTTACCTGGTGATTTCTCCTCCCTGATGACGTGTAAAGAAGTCGCACTGTCGAGGGCATAAGCTGTTAAGATAGCTTGAATTTATTGTCTGGCAGTCTGTGATTTTGCTGCCGGCATCGTCAGATTATCCGGAATACCCATGGCACTGAAAGCGACTATCTTCAAAGCAGAACTATCCATAACGGATACGGACCGCAATTATTATAACGACCACAACCTGACCATTGCCCGTCATCCCTCTGAAAACGATGAACGTATGATGTTGCGTATCGTCGCATTTATCGCCAATGCCCATGAACGGCTGCAATTTACCAAAGGCTTGTCTGATGATGATGAACCTGATTTGTGGCAAAAAAGCCTGAGTGATGAAATTGAACTGTGGATTGAACTGGGCCAGCCCTCAGAACAACGGATTAAAAAAGGCTGTAACCAGAGCCGGCAAATGCTCATTTATGCCTGCGCCGATAACAGTTTCGAAGTGTGGTGGAAAAAAGAGCAAAACAAACTTCAGAGCCGGAAAAATTTATCGGTTTTCACCTTGCCTGAGTCAGTGGTGACCCGGCTGGCAAACGCAGTTCAGCGCTCAATGCAAATTCAGGTTACTGTTCAGGATGGTCAGATGTGGCTTAATATTGAAGGTGGCGGTGTAACAGAAAGTGTTGAAGTATCAACAGAACAGCGGATGTAAAGCCAGGGCAGAACTTTCTGTCTGCCCCGTCTCTGCGATTAGTTTTTCGAGCTTCAGGCTTGACTGGTTTGACAGACCCGATATGTTAGACGATACGCTTCGCCGTTTTATGGGCTTTTCATAAGGAAGTGCATTGCAAATATTCAGGTCAATTTTCTTTACCATGTTACTCACGCCCTTTGCTGTGATCCCGGCAGAAGAAACCGCAGATAACGATGTAACGGCTTGCGGCTTCAGCCCGCAGGCCATTGCTCTGGCAAAACTGATACAGCAGGATCCGTTACAGCAGCGCGCTTCCATTCAATGTCATCCGCTGCTTGCTCAGGCCGCCGATGATAAAGCCCGGGTCATGGCTGAGGTTGGTATGGTCATGCACAATGTGGGAGGCAGTCCGAACAGCCGTTTGCGGGAAATCGGTTTTCCGCTGCCACGCTATTACAGCGGTGTTATGGGTAATCAGGTGGAAGCTATTGCCGGCGGCTACACGACACCGGATTCTGTTTGGCGTGCTTTTAAAGGCTCAAAGTCTCACCGGCAACATCTGCTCGGTGAGCTTGATTTTTATCGGGAACAGCAGTTTATCGGCGTAGGATTTTATTCCGACCGTCATGCGCCTCACGTGGAATACTGGGTTGTTTATGTCACAAAGGCGGCGGACAATCTGCCGGTGCCGGACTTTGAGTTTATACCCGACAAAGGCATTTTTGTTGTACAGCAAGTTAAGCCTGAAATTAACCTGTCTTCGCCACAGTGACTGACGGGCAGTTATGCCCTGTGACATCATCCCGCCTGTGGCGATAAATTGCACCGTCCAAGGAAGTGCTGCCACAATCCGATATGTTCTGCCATCACCTCACGGTATTGCCGGAACTCCAGTTCACGCTCAGTTAAATAGTCTTTGAATGCCTCAGACAAATAAGGGGATGCCTGAAGCGCATTCAGTGCCGGCTGCAGTTTATACATGTACTGATTCAACTGGCTGCCGGCAGGTTGTATGCGTTCAATGAAGAACAGATAAAAAACATTTCTGAGTATTTCTGCCTGTTCAGAGGCTTTACCGTTATCACAGTTAATGTCTGCCAGAGGAGCGGGGAGTAAGCGGTTCAGGGCAGATAAATGTGCCGAGAAGACTTTTTGAGATTTCCAGACTTTGGCCGGAATGCGGGATGATTCCAGAATTTTAAGTTGCCCGTTAATTTGTTCTGATGTGACATTTCCTTCATCAGGCAGGGTTGTTAACCAGGCCAGAGCATTAATACCGCTTTCGGCATCGCGGTTACTATCAGCGGTTATCAATTCCTTGCTCTGAGAGAACGCCTGGCGGGTTTCGGTACTGGTTTGGATCAGGTTCGCCCACACTTTCTGCAGTTGTGTTGCTTTCATTGCCCGCAGTTCATCCAGCCGGCTGGCAAGTGACGGGTTCTCATCAGATTGTTTTAGTTTTCTGCCACAATTTTCCAGTGCCGTCACCAGCGCTGATTCATATACCCAGCTCGCAGCGGCATCCTGATGTTTTCCAAGCGTGGTGTTCCTTTCTGCTACCAGCGTACCTAATTCACAGGACTGAATAGAATAAAAATCGGGTAAGGTTATCTCAGCCTCTTCAAGGGGATTAAACAGCGCTTGCCGGGAAGGATAGGGGAGCGTTGTTTCAGATTCTACATCAGGGAGGCTGCTATCGAGCACCCGTGCCAGGCGGGAGGCGTATTCTTCAAGGTCTTTCGTCAGCGGGGGCGCCAGTCCGCAGCCATTCAAAATCAGGACGGCGATAACAGGCAACAGTATCTTCAGGAATGTCAGGAGTGTCTTTGGCATTACTCAACAGGTTGCCGGATAGCGGAAATTTGTTCTTTGCACGATTGTATATAGTGTCCGCCAAAAAGTAACGCATGATTGAGCAAATGATAGAGGTTATAGATGTGCTTTCTGTACCGGTAACCTTTATCCAGTGGCCATGTCTGGTTATATCCGGCGTAAAATTCTTGTGGAAACGCGCCGAAAAGCTCTGTCATGGCGATGTCTGCTTCACGGTCACCATAGTAAACCGCCGGATCGTAAATGACCGGGCCGAACTTACAAAAACCGGCATTGCCACTCCATAAATCGCCGTGCAGTAATGACGCACGTGGCTGATGCTCTTTTAACAGCGTATGGATTTGCGTCACCAGTACATCAATATTGGTGAGGCGAATCCCGTGACGGGCACAATCTTCCATCATCAGGCCAATCCGGGTTTCGGCAAAAAAGCGGGACCAGTTTTTGTTGAGCGTATTGTGTTGCCGGGTCTGACCAATGTAATTGTCTTCGTGCCAGCCAAATTGTTGGGCGAGGGCTGTACGGTGGAGCGTGGCCAGCCGCTCGCCGAACACAGACCATTCGCCTTTGCCGGGCTGGCGCAACTTGAGATGTTGCAGCACCAGATATTCAAAATGCTGGTCATCTTCGTCGATTTGTCCGTGACACACTGCGGCGGGTACATACAGCGCGCCGGACCGGGATAAAGCCTTCAGTCCGTCCATTTCGTAACGCAGCTTATGGCCATTCAACAGCGGGTTGATTTTTACAAAGTACCGGTGGGTTTCATCATTGATAACAAAGGCAGAGTGGGTATCACCGCCGCTGATCGTTGCACGTTTTGTGTAACTGAAAAATGTCTGTGTTGCATCGCTTATATGTTCGCAGATGAAATGCCACATAGGAATAAACGTCATTGACCGCCAGGTGAACCATGGAGAAATTATGGCAAACATTACTGTGAATGCCAGCAACGAAAACTGCTGTATTCACAATTAAAGTAATGTGTCATTGCGCACAGCATTTAAGCCGTTATAATTCGGTCTCTTTTGTCAGATGCAGGTAGGCATCTGAATACTTTTTCATTGCGTTATTTTAACGCTGTACACCACAAATTAATGCAAGTGGCGCAGAGTAGGCGTCACCACTGTAAAGGATATAACATGCCTGTAATTACACTTCCTGACGGAAGCCAGCGCGCTTTCGATTCTGCTGTTTCGGTAATGGATGTTGCTGCTGACATCGGCCCCGGTCTCGCCAAGGCGACCATTGCCGGCCGTGTTAACGGCGACCGTGTAGACGCCTGCGACCTGATTGAGTCTGACGCAGCGTTGCAAATCATTACCGCTAAAGACGAAGATGGTCTTGAAATCATCCGTCACAGCTGCGCGCACTTAATCGGCCACGCTATTAAACAGTTATGGCCTGATGCAAAGATGGCAATCGGTCCGACTATCGACAACGGCTTTTACTACGATGTTGATATGGAACACAGCCTGACGCAGGAAGATTTGCAGAAGCTTGAAAAGCGTATGCTGGAGCTGGCTAAAACTAACTACGACGTAGTGAAGAAAAACGTAAGCTGGCAGGAAGCGCGGGATACTTTTGAAGCCCGCGGCGAAACCTATAAAATGGAAATTCTCGACGAGAACATTCCAAAGGATTCTTTCCCGGGTTTGTATCACCACGAAGAATACATCGATATGTGTCGTGGACCTCACGTACCGAACATGAAGTTCTGTCAACATTTCAAACTGATGAAAGTGGCGGGTGCCTACTGGCGCGGTAACAGCGACAACAAAATGTTGCAGCGTATTTACGGTACAGCCTGGGCAGACAAGAAACAGTTGAAAGCCTATCTGCAACGTCTGGAAGAAGCAGAAAAGCGTGATCACCGTAAAATCGGTAAAACCCTGGATCTTTTTCACTGGCAAGAAGAGGCGCCGGGCATGGTGTTCTGGCACAACGACGGCTGGTCTATTTACACCGAGCTTGAGCAGTTCGTGCGTAAAATGCTGCGAAGCTATTCCTACGACGAAGTAAAAGGTCCGTTGATGATGGACCGCGTATTGTGGGAAAAATCCGGCCACTGGGATAAATACGCTGAAAACATGTTCACCACGGAATCGGAAAAGCGTGAATATGCGATTAAGCCGATGAACTGCCCGGGTCACGTGCAAATCTTTAATCAGGGTCTGAAATCCTACCGCGACCTGCCGTTGCGTATGGCAGAGTTCGGTTGTTGTCACCGGAATGAACCTTCTGGTGCACTGCATGGTCTGATGCGTGTACGTGGTTTCACCCAGGACGATGCGCACATCTTCTGTACTGAAGAACAAATCCTCAGTGAAGTGGGTCTGTGTATCGACATGATTTACGACGCTTACAAAGCGTTCGGCTTCGAAAAAATCGAAGTTAAGTTGTCTACCCGCCCTGAAAAGCGTGTAGGCAGTGATGAAATCTGGGACAAAGCAGAAAAAGCACTGGCAGAAGCGCTGGACAGCAAGGGTATCGAATTCAGCTGGTTACCGGGCGAAGGTGCCTTCTACGGCCCTAAAATTGAATTTACCCTGTATGATTGTCTGGACCGTGCATGGCAGTGTGGTACTGTGCAACTCGACTTCTCTATGCCTGGCCGCTTAGGTTCAACTTATGTTGCTGAAGATGGGGAGCGTCGTGTTCCGGTGATGATTCACCGTGCGGTGTTAGGTTCTCTTGAACGTTTCATCGGTATTCTTACTGAAGAATTTGCCGGATTCTTCCCGCTCTGGTTAGCACCTCAGCAGATGGTGGTGATGAATATTACCGACAATCAGGCTGAATATGTGCAAAAAACTGTACAAAAACTGCAGAATGCAGGATTTAGAGTAAAGTCTGACTTGAGAAATGAGAAGATAGGCTTTAAAATCCGCGAGCACACTTTAAAGCGCGTTCCTTACATGGTGGTCTGTGGTGACAAAGAAGTCGAAGCAGGGCACATCGCCGTTCGTTCCCGTAAAGGTGATGATTTAGGTTCAATGTCTGTTGATGCCTTCATTGAACTGGCACAAAAGGAAGTTGCGGAGAAAACCGTTAAGTAATGGTGAGTGTATAAGATTCAGCCCGCTAGCATGAGAAACTGGCGGGCATCAGTTTTTAATTTTTGGAGGATTAGCACATTAAAAGCGCTAATAATAAGGCTCAGGGCGATAAAGCCCGCATTAATGACGAGATCCGTGCTCGCGAAGTACGATTAATCGGTAAAGATGGCGAACAGGTGGGTGTAGTCACTCTCGCAGAAGCGATGCAGACGGCAGAAGCTGCCAGTCTCGACCTTGTGGAAATCAGTCCAAATGCTGAGCCGCCAGTCTGTAAAGTTATGGACTATGGCAAATTCCTCTTTGAGAAAAGTAAAGCTCAGAAAGAGCAAAAGAAAAAACAGAAGCAAATTCAGGTCAAGGAGATTAAATTTCGCCCTGGCACTGATGAAGGCGATTACCAGGTAAAACTGCGCAACCTGCGTCGCTTTCTGGAAAGTGGGGATAAGGCTAAAGTCACGATTCGTTTCCGCGGACGTGAAATGGCCCACCAGGAGATCGGCATTGAGCAACTGAACCGTGTTAAAACGGATTTAGAAGACATTGCCACTTGCGAGTCTTTTCCACGTCGCGTGGAAGGCCGCCAGATGATCATGGTGCTTGCCCCAATTAAGAGGTAGTAGTGGTCTAAAGTTTTCAGAGAATCTGCACCTTTGAAACACCCTGCTGCAAACATTAGCCGGCAATAAGTGACTGCACACTGAAGGCCGATATTAAACAATGCGGAGTTTTAGCAATGCCTAAAATGAAAACTGTAAGCGGTGCCGCCAAACGTTTCAAGAAAACGGGTTCTGGCCGCTTTAAAAGCAAACAGTCTCACTTACGTCACATTCTGACTAAGAAGAGCTCTAAGCGTAAACGTCACCTTCGTGGCAAAAAACTGGTTCATGATTCTGATACCAAATTGGTTCAGCGCATGTTGCCTTACGTATAAGAGAGGAGACTGATTAATGGCTAGAGTAAAACGCGGCACTATCGCACGTGCTCGTCACAAAAAAGTCCTCAAGCAGGCAAAAGGTTATTACGGTGCACGTTCACGTGTTTATCGCGTAGCGGTACAGGCCGTAACGAAAGCTGGTCAATATGCATATCGCGACCGTCGTCAGCGCAAACGTCAATTCCGTCAATTGTGGATTGCACGTATTAACGCTGCGGCACGTCAAAATGGCATGTCTTACAGCCGTTTCATCAACGGTCTGAAGAAAGCGTCTGTTGAAATCGATCGTAAGATCCTTGCCGACATCGCGGTACATGACAAGGTAGCATTCAGCGCATTAGTCGAAGCGGCTAAAGGCGCATTAGCTTAATTTTTTAACAAATTAAGTTTAAGTTCTTTCGGGAAACGGCGAGCAGGATGCTCGCCGTTTTTCGTTTCAGCGCAAAAATTTTTCCATTCTTCCGCAGCCTCTGGCAATAAGCGCTCAAATCGCAAATTAATCCTGTAAATGTTGGAATATTCAGCCTCTTAGGGTAGCCGTATTCTTTGTCTGTCGTGTAAACTACGGGTTTAGAATTTTTGGTTAAGCAGCAACGCTGTTTTTCCACCACTACCATGCCAAATTGAGGATAACATGGAGCTTGAAGCGATCATCAGTCAGGCACAAAGCCAGATTGACGCTGCCGAAGATGCAGCCACGCTCGATAATGTGCGCGTCGAGTTTATGGGTAAGAAAGGCAAGCTGACTGACCTGTTAAAAGGGTTGGGCAAACTGTCTAACGAAGAACGTCCTGCAGCCGGACAAAAAATTAATCAGGCCAAACAGCAAATTCAGCAGGCTATCAGTGTTAAGGGCGAAGCGTTACGTGCCGCTGAACTGAATGCAAAGCTGTCTGAAGAAGCTGTGGACGTGTCAGCGCCCGGTCGTCAGGAAGTGCCGGGGAACATACACCCTGTCAGCCGCACGATTGAACGAATCGAAGGTTTTTTTGGTCAGCTAGGGTTCGCTGTTAAAACCGGACCGGAAGTGGAAGACAGCTTTCACAACTTTGATGCACTGAATATTCCGGCCAATCACCCGGCACGGGCTGATCACGATACCTTTTATTTTAATCCTGATGTGATGCTGCGTACCCAGACTTCCGGTGTGCAAATTCGTACTATGGAAACGGAAAAGCCACCACTGCGTATTATTTCGCCGGGCCGTGTTTACCGTAATGATTACGACCAGACACACACACCGATGTTTCATCAGGTGGAGGGTCTCATGGTTGACCGCAATGTCAGCTTCGCTGAATTGAAAGGCATTCTTCATGACTTCCTTGAACACTTTTTCGAAGAGTCACTTGAAGTGCGTTTCCGTCCTTCTTATTTCCCGTTTACAGAGCCTTCTGCCGAAGTGGATGTGCGTCGTAAAGGTGGTAAATGGCTGGAAGTACTGGGCTGCGGTATGGTGCACCCGAATGTACTGAAAGCAGTACACATTGATCCTGAAGAATTCACCGGCTTTGCTTTTGGTATGGGCGTTGAACGTCTGACCATGCTGCGCTATGGCGTTAACGACCTGCGCGCATTTTTCGAAAACGATCTTCGTTTCCTGAAGCAGTTCAATTAAGGCAAAGCAATCATGAAATTTAGTGAACAGTGGTTAAGAGAGTGGGTTAACCCACAGGTTTCTACCGGTGCCTTATCTGAGCAGCTTAGCATGGCTGGTCTGGAAGTGGATGGCGTCGAGCCCGTTGCAGCGGAATTTTCCGGTGTGGTAGTGGGTAAGGTAGTTGAGTGCGGTCAGCATCCGAATGCAGACAAACTCAGAGTGACAAAAATTAATGTCGGTGAAGAGGAATTACTGGACATCGTATGCGGTGCGCCTAACTGTCGCGAAGGATTGAAAGTTGCAGTAGCGAAAGTCGGAGCAGTACTTCCCGGTGATTTCAAGATTAAGAAGGCCAAACTTCGTGGCGAGCCTTCTCACGGTATGCTTTGCAGCTTTTCTGAGCTTGGCATGGGAGAGGATCATAGCGGCATCATTGAGCTTCCTGCAGACGCAGAGCTTGGCATGGACATTCGCGATTACCTGAATCTCGATGATAATATCATTGAAGTCGATTTAACACCTAACCGTGCAGACTGTCTGGGTATTCGTGGCCTAGCCCGTGAAGTAGGTGTACTGAACAGTTCCGACGTCACTGAGCCGGCTATCGAAGACGTGGAAGCGTCTATTGATGACAAACTGGCGATTACCTTAAGCGCACCTGAAGCGTGTCCACGTTATCTGGGCCGTGTTATCTGCAACGTAGACGTTAAAGCAGAATCGCCGCTGTGGCTGAAAGAAAAGCTGCGTCGTTGCGGAATTCGTTCAATTGACCCTATCGTAGACGTCACTAACTTCGTTCTGCTTGAGCTGGGTCAGCCGTTACATGCATTTAATCTGGATGCCATCGACGGCAATATCAACGTTCGTCTTGCGCATGCCGGAGAGCAACTGACTCTGCTTGATGAGAACACCGTTGAGCTGAAAGGCAACACCCTGGTCATCGCCGATGACAGCAAAGCACTGGCCATGGCCGGTATTTTCGGTGGTCTGCACTCGGGTGTGAACGAAGAAACGAAGCATATTCTGCTGGAAAGTGCGTTCTTCAGCCGTGATGCTATTGCCGGTCGTGCCCGTCAATACGGTTTGCATACCGATGCATCTCACCGCTATGAGCGTGGTGTGGATCCGTTGCTGCAACGTAAAGCGATGGAAAGAGCCACGGCACTTATTCTGGATATCTGTGGCGGTCAGCCGGGTCCGGTCGTTGAAGCCGTAAATGAAGCCTCACTGCCAGTGTCTTCTGATGTGGTATTACGCCGTGTACGTTTGAGCCGTGTGCTGGGTATTGATATTGCTGACGATAAAGTGACTGATATTCTTACCCGACTGGGCCTGGATGTCACGGTAACGGACTCAGGCTGGGAAGCGAAAGCACCAAGCTACCGTTTTGATATTGCCATTGAAGAAGATCTGATTGAAGAAGTGGCCCGTGTTTATGGTTACAACAATATTTCTGACCAGGCACCGAAAGGCAGCCTGAAGCTGCTGGACAGCAGCGAGTCGGCGATTCCTGTTTCCCGTTTTAAATCTGAACTTACTGCACGGGGTTACGTCGAAGCCATTACGTATTCGTTTGTTGACCCTAAAGTACAAAGTGGTTTATTCCCGTCTCAGGAAGGCATGGTGTTACCACATCCTATCTCGGCGGATATGTCTGTTATGCGTTTAAGCCTGTGGCCGGGATTACTGGGCGCGACGGCTTACAACCAGAAGCGTCAGCAGGCGCGGGTCAGATTGTTCGAAACTGGTTTACGTTTTATCCCTGACAGCGATGCGCCGCAGGGTGTGCGCCAGGAGCCGGTAATTGCCGGTGTGGTTGCCGGTCGCCGTTATCACGAAAGCTGGTTAAGCGACGACAGTGCGGTAGATTTCTTTGATGCCAAAGGGGATGTGGAAGCGCTACTGGCACTCAAAGCCGGTGGGCAGTCAGTCACCTTTGTAAAAGGCGAACACAGCGCATTGCATCCGGGTATGACTGCAGAAGTGCTTTTAAATGGCAAATCAATCGGTTATGTTGGTGCAATTCACCCACAGTTTACTAAACTGTTAGGTGTAAATGGTCGCGTTTTCGTCTTTGAGCTTGATCTTAAAGCAATTTCTGAGCGTAGCTTGCCACAGGCAAGAGCAATTTCCAGGTTCCCGGCGAACCGTCGTGATATTGCCATTACGGTCAAAGATGAAATTACCGTTGGAGCGATTCTTTCTTTCGTAGAAAAAATTGGCGTAAATCAACTAGTTGGCCTAAACTTGTTCGATGTGTATAAAGGGAAGGGTGTCGAGCCCGGCGATAAGAGCCTCGCACTGTCTCTTGTACTACAGGATCCTGATAAAACTTTGGAAGAAGCTGAAATACAACAAGCAGTGGACACCGTAGTTAAAGGGCTGGAATCAGAGTTTGGGGCAGCGTTAAGAGAGTAGATTATGGCATTGACCAAAGCCGAAATGGCTGAACACTTATTCGAAAAACTGGGTATTAATAAAAAAGACGCTAAGGATTTGGTGGAAGCCTTCTTTGAGGAAATCAAGGAAGCGTTAGAATCTGGTGAACAAGTGAAACTGTCAGGTTTTGGTAATTTTGACCTGCGTGATAAGAACGAGCGTCCCGGAAGAAACCCGAAAACCGGTGAAGATATTCCGATCAAAGCCAGACGGGTGGTTACATTCCGTCCCGGGCAGAAGCTCAAAAGCCGGGTTGAAAACTCAAAGCCACCGACAGAGTAACGTCGTTACGGCATCTGTAAGCGGTGCCTCGTTTGTCAGGTATTGATGTTCTTTATTAGGGCAATGCGCGCTGCGTATTGCCTTTTTCGTTTTTAAAATTGCATTTATGCAGGAGTTGCAATGAAAAAAGCAGGATTCCTCGCAGCATTGATTCTTGTTGCTGTGGCGGGGTATTTCATTTATTTGTCCGATTCTTCTTCAGAACAGACCCCGGTACCGGTAATTACGGTGATGGATATTCTTCATGCTTCTGATTTGGAAGCCGGAATTAAGCAGGCTGTTGCTGATGGCGACAGCGAAGCGCTTGAAAAATGGATGAACCGGGCGCAGGAAGTGGCGGAACAGGCCGGACTGAGTTCAACTGACATGCAGTATCTTGCGTCATCTCAGGCGGTTGAATACGTAAGGTTCAATGCCAAACGCAGCTTGTTTAATGATGAGTTTGAAGAACGTTACTATGCCCTTGAAGACATCGACAGTCTGAAGGTGAAGTACCCGGAAGCGAAAGATTTGTTCCCGCAAGTGGAAGCACTGATCACCAAGCGGGATCAGATCATTGAGCAGATTGCTGTCACGTTGTCGTCAGGACAAGCTCCCGGTGAGAAAGAACGTGAGGCAGCCAGAGAAATGTGGCAGTCACGCTATGCCGGAGCAAACAACGGGGACCGGGAAGCTATCCGGCCGGGTACCGGCGAATAATCAGCATGGTTTCACCCGTTATCTTCGCTGCTGACGGTCAGCGGGTGAAATGTAGCAGCGGTCAGTGCACTTAAATCAGACGGTTTCAAACCGACTTCAAGCCCTCTGCGGCCGGCACTGACGTGCATTTTCTCCAGGTTCTGCGCTGAATTGTGAATTAACACCGGTAGTCTTTTCTTTTGTCCCAGCGGACTTACCCCACCTAAAATATAGCCTGTAGTCCGCTCGACGTCTGCAGGGGCGGCCATGGCTGCTTTTTTCGCGCCGGCTGCTTTCGCCACAGCTTTCATACTCAACTTATCTTCCACGGGTATGATGCAGACAACCCATTGCTGCTTATCTGTTTCTGCTACCAGTGTTTTAAAAACTGTTACAGGATCGAGGTGCAGTTTATCGCAGGCTTCCAGTCCGTATGAAGGCGCAGCGGGATCATGTTCGTATTTTAATACCTGATGTGTCACTTTCTTCTTTTTCAGAAGATTAATCGCCGGCGTCATAGGGCCTCAACTTAGGAAGATAAAAAGAGTTTTGTGCGTTTTGATTTTTGCATCAATGCCGGTTTTTATGATATCAATATCAACGCGCTAACTTAATCAAATAATAAAAATAAACCGGATTAAGACTCAATTGCGAAGACGCCTGCCATCAGTTTCTTTCACCACGTAGTCGGTGCATCACGCGCCCGGAAATGTATGTATGCAAGTTAAATCACGCTTTATTGCCTTGTCAGTACTGGCAAGTCTGAGTATTTTTGTCATTATGATGAGTAATGACTTCGGCCAGATCATGAGTTTGACGGCCGGTCTTACTATTCTTATCGCTATGCTCTGGATGACCGAAGCATTACCTATTCCCGTCACATCTCTTATTCCGTTTTTTGCCTTTCCCATGGCGGGAGTGATGACCTATCAGGAAGCCTCATCGGCGCTGGGAAGCCACGTTATCTTGTTGTTGATGGGCGGCTTTATGTTGTCCAAATCGCTGGAAAAATCCGGCGTACACCGCAGGCTGGCAGTTTATATGCTGAAGCTTACCGGAGTCTCAAATGCTAAGCGGCTGGTGCTCGGTTTTATGCTCACCTCAGCGGTTCTCAGTATGTGGATATCGAATACTGCCACTACGCTGATGCTGCTGCCCATTGCACTGGCGATAATCAGCTCTGTGGATTCTCCCCGTCTGGCGTCAGCCATTTTACTGGGGATTGCCTACGCCGCCAGTATCGGAGGGGTAGGTACACCAATTGGTACGCCGCCGAATATCATTTTTATGAGTGTGTATCAGCAAACTACCGGCACTGAGCTGAGCTTTCTGGACTGGATGAAAACCGGTATTCCGGTAGTCATACTGGCTATTCCGGTGATGGCGCTGTGGCTTACACGTCATCTTGGTCAGATCCCCACAATGGTGTTACCGGACACCGGTGACTGGAAACCGGCTGAGCGCCGGGTGCTGATTTCATTCTTAATTATTGCGTTGGCCTGGGTTTTCCGGCCGTTCTGGACACAGTGGCTGGGCATGACGAATGTGAGTGACAGTACTATCGCCATGGCCGGTGTGGTAATGATGTGCCTGATACCTGACGGCAATAAGGAAAAGCCGGGACAAATCCTCGACTGGGATACTGCCGCTCAGATCCCCTGGGGTCTGCTGATGGTTTACGCCGGCGGTATTTGTCTGGCCAAAGCTTTCACTGTATCAGGATTAAGTGTGGTGCTGGGGGAAGCATTGACCAGTTTATCAGTATTACCGGTCATGCTGCTGATCCTGGTGCTGTGTCTTGCAGTGAGCTTTGTGACTGAAGTGACATCCAATACAGCCACAGCTACGTTGTTGATGCCAATTCTGGCCAGTGCCGCTATTGCCCTCGACCTCGACCCTGTGGTGTTAATGATGCCTGCTGCTATCAGCGCCAGTTGCGCGTTTATGATGCCGGTGGCCACGCCGACAAATACGATTGTGTATGGTAGTGGTCATATTAATATGCAGACAATGGTCAGAGAGGGCACCATTTTGAATATTGTGGTAGCGTTTGTGGTCACCGGCGTGGTCATTGTCACACGCCTTTAGCTGCCGGTGAAAGACATCAGCTATTGCTGATGTCTTCTGATCTGCACAATCATGCCAAACATGGGGTGGTCAAAGTAGTGGATTTGTTTACTGATCACCCGGCGTACCTGATGAAAAGGCACCGCCTGCAATTCAAATTCAGGCTGCCCATTTTCGCTCTCTCCGGTTGTTACCGGCTGACGGTACTGCATCTCACTGTCGATGTGCAGATAAGGTACCCGGTTAATATATTTCAGATACACTTTAAGAAAACCATCTAATTGCCAGATGGCAGGAGTAAGGCCTTCGTTAGCCTGTGCGACAGTCGTATTTTGTGCTGTATCCGTCTGCATTATGTGTTCAGGTCCCGCTGCCATCATGTCGTCAAAACTCACCTTGCCGGCGTGGTTCAGACGTGAAGATAACTGCGTAAAGAAATCATCCTGTGTCAGCGTTAAATTTTCTTGTGCCTCTGCCTGTTCGGCAGATTGCGGTAATGCCGGTTTAATGGCTTCACCGTTCATGGTGAAACTGTCCGCATAATTGTCGCCGGCGATGATCCGCATGGCTGCAGCTTTTTGTTCACCGAACTTCACCGGCTGACGCCAGGCAATATGAAGCATACGGTTCAAGCCACGGGTTTGCCGGATCTGCCGTGAAAGTTTAGTCAGTTCCAGACTGTTATAAGGCAGCAAGTGTGCAAACCGGGCGAATTCTGTATCCCGGCCGTCAAGAAACTCCGGCACAACATCCGGTGCCGGAAGAGAATTATCCGGTTTGTAAGTCTGCCATTCACCATTTTGCCAGCTTAACCAGTCCCGCGGCGGTTCACAGTAGCTGAAACGGGGCACAGTGATGGGTTTAACCGTATTGATCCCGGAAAAAGCAATCCAGTACTCAGCGATTTCTGAATCTGTGACAGGGTCAAAAGCCGGCGTAACCGGTTCCTCGTCTGCAACGGCCATTTGGCCGGATGAAAACCCGTCATTGCCGGTTTCTTCGCTGAACGCTTCTGCCAGCGCATCTTCGCGGTTCTGCTGAGACAGTTCTGTTTCATCAGATAAGTCCGTTGCTGCGCTAAAATCAGATGCACGACTGTCTGACAAACCTGTGTTATCAGCGCCTGTACAGGTATTCTCTGATAACAGTGACTGTGATGCTTTCCAGCGTGCATAGTCAGCCTGAATGTCTTCCAGTGACGGCGTATCCATCCACAAAGGGGAGGAGGGCACACCACAGGTGGCGAGACCTTGCTTAATGTAACTGATATCAGGACGAAGATAGTTATCAATCAGATTTAATTCAGCCACAGACTGAGCCAGTGGTGTTTCAGCAAATTGCTCATTGAGCTCACTGATGCTGAGGTTACGATCGAAAATGATCACTTCCACATCAAACCACCAGTCATCCGCAGCAAATACTGGTGGAGCGGTACTTAAAAGAAGTCCTGCTGCTAAAGCGACTACCCGTTTCATGCTTACTTTGTCTCCATGGCAAAGTCGTTCAGTACATTTTCAATCAGGGATAACCGTTCTTCTGCTGTTTCGGTTTTCTTCACCAGACGCAACTTCTGGCTGCCTTCAAAACCGAACGTATCAGAACGGGTTTGTACCAGTTGTATGATATACCCCGGATCCACCGGCGTATTTTCTCTGAATTCAATGGTGCCGCCAATGCTGGTCAGGTCGATTTTTGTTATACCCAACCGTTTTGCGATGAGTTTGAGTTCAGCGACTTTGATAAGTTGTTTAGCCGGCAACGGCAGTAAGCCAAATCTGTCTATACACTCAACCTGGAATTCATCAATGGCATCTTTACTCTGACAACTTGCCAGTTGCTTATAGAGTGAAAGACGCTGATTCACATCTGCAATATAGTCATCGGGCAACAGCGCAGGAATACGCAGCTCAATTTCCGTCTGATTGGCTGAAGCATCTTCCAGACTGGGCTCGCGACCTTCCTTCAATGCTGTCACAGCCTGGTCCAGCATGTCCATGTACAGCGTAAAACCGATAGAGGCTATCTGCCCCGATTGATCATCGCCGAGCAATTCACCGGCACCACGAATTTCAAGGTCATGGGTAGCCAGTGCGAAGCCTGCGCCCAGATCTTCCAGGCTGGCGATGGCTTCCAGACGCTTGGCCGCATCTTTCGTCATCCGCTTCGGATGAGGGGTAAGCAGGTATGCGTATGCCTGGTGGTGAGAACGGCCCACACGTCCGCGCAACTGGTGAAGCTGCGCCAGACCGAGGTGGTCGGCTCTGTCCATAATGATAGTGTTAGCGGTAGGAACATCAATACCGGTCTCAATGATAGTGGTACACACCAGCACGTTATAGCGCTGGTGATAGAAATCACTCATCACGGTTTCCAGTTCCCGCTCACGCATTTGTCCGTGACCGGTGGCAATACGCGCTTCAGGGACAATTTCGGCAATTTCTTTAGCGGTTTTTTCGATGGTATCCACTTCATTGTGGAGGAAGTAAACCTGACCACCACGAAGAATTTCACGCATAACCGCTTCACGGATCACGGACGTATTGCGTTGCTGCACAAAAGTCTTTATCGATAAGCGGCGTGCCGGCGGCGTAGCGATGATGGATAAATCACGCATACCGGACAATGCCATGTTCAGCGTTCTCGGTATGGGGGTAGCGGTAAGGGTCAGAATATCTACATCTGCACGCAGGGATTTGAATTTTTCCTTCTGACGCACGCCAAAGCGGTGTTCTTCGTCAATGATCACAAGGCCAAGATCGTTAAATTCAATGTCGCTGCTGAGCAGTTTGTGGGTGCCCACCACGATGTCCACCTGGCCCTCTTTGATGCCGTCGACAACGGATTTCTGCGCTTTACCGCTGACAAAACGGCTCATTACCTGAATATTAAACGGCCAGTTTGCAAAGCGGTCTTTGAAATTTTCAAAATGCTGTTGTGCCAGCAGGGTGGTTGGCACAAGTATGGCCACCTGTTTACCGTGATTGGCAGCCAGAAAAGCTGCCCGCATGGCTACTTCTGTTTTACCGAAGCCCACGTCACCACAAACCAGTCTGTCCATGGCCTGCGGTGAACCCATATCCTGAATAACGGCATTGATGGCCTGAATTTGATCCGGTGTTTCTTCAAAAGGAAAGCTGTCGGCAAAGCTCTGGTAATCTTCCCAGTTGATGTCGTAGGCGTAACCCGGTTTCGCTGCCCGTTTGGCATAGACATTCAACAGTTCTGCAGCCACATCGCGGACCTTCTCGGCTGCTTTTTGTTTCGCCTTTGTCCACGCATCTGAGCCCAGTGAATTCAGTGGCGCATGATCAACATCGCCGCCGGTATAGCGTGAAATCAAATGCAGAGAAGACACCGGCACGTAAAGCTTTGACTGCTTTGCATATTCAATGCACACATACTCGGTCATCACGCCGCCGGCATCCAGGGTTTGCAAACCCGTATACCTGCCCACGCCGTGATCAAAGTGAACCACCGGTTGTCCAACAGACAGTTCAGCGAGGTTGCGGATAATGGCACTTTCATCCGTTGCCTGCCGTTTGTCACGTAAGCGGCGCTGACTGACCTTATGGCCCAGCAGTTCTGTTTCAGTAATAAACAGAATATTGCCCTGTTCACGCTGCCACTCGAAGCTGTTTTCAACCAGACCAACACAAATACCTGCAGCAATATCACTGTCGATGAAGGCACTGAAATGCTGAACGGCTTCAGGGCGGATCCCTGCTTTATTCAGCAGAGTCAGCAGGTTTTCCCGCCGTCCCTGAGATTCAGCACAGAAAAGCACACGGCTGCCGGCATTCCGTGCGGCTTTCATTTTTTCCGTCAGCGCCTGAGCCGGCTGTTTCTTCTGTGGATTAAACGCGATGTCTTTAAGGCTTTCGCATCCGAGGTTGGATTTTCCTGCTTTTTCTTCTAAAGCGTCTGTGTGCAGTGAAATCCGCGGCCAGTTTTTTACCTGTTCGAAAAGTTGGTTAACTGGCAGAAACAGTGCTTCAGGGCTGAGCAGGGGGCGTGATAAGTCGTATCTGCGCTGTTCGTAACGCTCTGCCACATCTGCCCAGTAAAATTCGCTGGCGTCCATGACATCGCCATGCAGCATCAGGACGGTATTATCGTGGAGATAGTCAAACAGGGTAGCGGTATGGTCAAAAAACAGCGGCAGGTAGTATTCGATGCCGCCGGGCATCGTGCCTTTGGATACCTGACTTAATACCGATTCCTGCGAACTGTTGCTGTCGAAGGTTTCCAGGTAACGGGCTCTGAAGGCTGAAAGTGCAGCTTTGTCGGTGGGAAATTCTCTCGCCGGTAACAACCGGATTTCATCAACCGCATCCGCAGAGCGCTGATTCTCTGTTTCAAAATAGCGGATAGAATCAATTTCATCATCGAACAAATCAATGCGGAATGGTCTGTCACTGCCCATAGGAAACAGGTCGATAATGGAACCGCGAATGGAAAATTCGCTGTGGCTCATTACCTGATTTACATGCAGATAGCCGGCTTGTTCGAGATTGCGCCGGAACTGTTCACGGTCGAGGGTATCGCCCTTATGAACCATCAGCAGATATTTATTCAAATAATCTACCGGTGCCAGCCGTTGCATCAGCGTGTTTACGGGAACGATGAAGATACCGCGGGGCTCGTTCGCCATCCGGTACAAAGTTTCCATCCGCTGGGATACAATATCCTGATGGGGCGAAAACATGTCATAAGGCAGAGTTTCCCAGTCAGGGAACAAGGTGGTAACACTACGGTCGTTATCTAAAAACCATGCAAGTTCCCGCTGGAGCTTCATGGCAGACGGTGTGTCAGCGGTGATAACAACCACCGGTCCTTTATGCTGCTTATATGCCTGGCTGACGGCCAGAGCGCGGCTACTGCCTTTTAACTGACCCCATTGCTGGTGATCACCTGTGCTGCCGGCCTTTTTTGCCTTCGGCAGTGGTAAAGAAAAAATTGTGGCTGTCATGTCACCTTGAAAACTATTGGCTGGTTATCATGGAGTTGCGTGAGAGCGAACTATTCCTGTTTGTCCTGAGCGCGTTTGCGCAGCTGCTGGGTTTGCAAATGCAAACTGGCGCGCACCAGCAATTCCTGATCCTGTTCGCGGATGCTGCGGAAAATGAAGGATATATGGTAATCATCTCCGTGCTGCTGGCAAGCAATAACTTCACCGAAACAATAAACAGCCGCCGCTTCCTGATTGAGAAACAGCTTCAGTTCAGCCAGCGTGCCGGTTTCGTAAGGCGATGCGGTACTGACGATTATACCGCCGCCGCCAAACTTAACGGTTTGATAGCGACAGGTCTCATCGTCCTGCTGGTGCAGTATATAAGACATCATCAGGTCGATTTTTCTGGCCTGATGGTTCAGATAATCAGTCAGCGCTGCAGCGTGGTCTCCGAGATTACGCAGCGGTCTTAATGCCTGTGCCTCGATAGCAGCCATTTCCCCGGCGATTCTGAATGCATAGGGCATGACGGATTCAAGATCGTCACTGGCAGGAACGGGTTTACCCGCTTCCAGCGGCACTACGTTTACCGGCAGTTCACTGGTAATCATGAAGAACTCGTCAAATTGTGCCTGTTTATCTGCCAATGTCTCGTTGCTCATTTAAATCCTGCTACATCAATCTTGTACGTAGTAAAGCTTACACGTAGACTAACAACTTTACTAATACGGTTGCCGTATTACGCCATTTACTTTTTCCGACGCCGGGTTTTCATGTTTCAACCAGTCTCTGCCTTTCTGGCGCTGCGCTATTCTACTGCGAATAAACAAAATAGCTTTGTTTCGTTCATTAACTTTTTTTCAGTCGCTGGGATTGCGCTGGGTTTGATGGCGCTGATCATTGTGTTATCGGTGATGAACGGGTTTGAAGGGCAATTAAAGCAGCGCATTCTCGGCATTCTTCCTCATGTGGTTGTACATGCAGAACCATCTGCGGCCTTTTTTGAAAGCATTGCCGGTGTAGATCATGTCATGCCGTTTATCGAAACAGAAGGGGTTTTACAGGCAAGAAGCGGACTCAGAGGTGTGCAGATTCAGGGCGTTGTGCCGGAAGATATGCAGGACTCTGTGGTGGCAGAAAACATGGTGGCCGGTAAGTTCACCGGTCTGGAAAGCGGCAGTTTTAACGTGATTGCCGGTCAGGCGCTGGCTGTTCAACTCGATCTCAGGCCGAGGGATACAATGCGTCTTCTTGTGGCTGGAGCGAGTGTATACACCCCGCTGGGACGCATGCCGGCTCAGCGTATTGTAAAAGTAGCAGGGTTGTACGGGGTTAATTCTCAGATGGATGACAAGGTCATCTTTATGCATCTGGACGATCTGAAAAGGTTATTAAGGAAACCTCAGGATGCGCCCTCAGATACCCGCCTTTTCCTTAACGACGCCTTTAATTACAGTGCGGTCATAAACACATTAGACGGGCAGGGCTTTTCATCCGATAACTGGCGGGAACGTCAGGGGCCCCTGTTCGATGCCGTGAAAATGGAAAAAAACATGATGTTTATGATGCTGCTGCTCATCATTGCAGTCGCTGCATTTAATATTGTTTCTGCGCTGGTGATGGTAGTCACTGAAAAGCAGGGTGACATTGCCATTTTACAAACTCAGGGAATGGAAGCCGGTCAGATACGGACAGTCTTTTTACTTAATGGCCTGTTTAACGGTGTGAAGGGCGCTATACTTGGTCTGGTACTGGGTGTAGTAGTAGTGTTGCAACTGAATAATTTGCTGGCACTGCTGGATATTCAGCTGGCATTGTCTGCCGACGGGCAGGGGATACCTGTGGATTTACGTTGGCATCAGGTCATTATGGTGACACTGTTTTCACTGGTATTGTGTTTGCTGGCCAGTGTTTACCCTGCTGTGAGAGCGATGAAAGTGCATCCTGCTACGGCGCTGCAGAACGAATAAACTGGCTTGTACCATGTTGACCATGTGGTTAATTTTGCGTGCAAATAACCTTAATTTTCACTATACTTCCCGCCTTTCAAATCTGGCCGGATAAATGCTATGAACAAAAACTTTATTACCTCCCAATCTCTTCTGGAAGACTCGTTCCGTTTAGCGGCTATGGTATATGAAGATGGCTTCCGGCCGGACTTCATTATCGGTATCTGGCGTGGTGGTGCGCCTATTGGTATCGCTGTTCAGGAATTTTTTGAATTCAAAAATACCCCCACTGACCACATCGCAGTGAGAACATCGTCTTATTACGGTATCAACAAACAGTCGAAAGAAATCCGTGTTCACGGTCTGCATTATCTGGTCGAGAATGCTAATGCTGACGACAAACTGCTGATTGTTGATGATGTATTTGATTCCGGCCGCAGTGTGGATGCGCTTATCAAACAGGTGCGTAAACTGATGCGTCTGAATATGCCGAAAGATATCCGTATTGCCTGCCCCTGGTACAAGCCACAGAACAACAAGACGGAAATTGTTCCTGACTATTATGTAAATCAGAGCGATGAGTGGCTGGTATTTCCTCACGAAATCGCTGGTTTGAGTGAGGAAGAAGTGCGGGAAGGTAAAACCGAACTGGCCGGTGTGATGGATATTCTTTATAAGAAAGACTCGTAGATCCTGCTGTTAAATGTGTCTGCGCTATATGCGCAGACAGCTGTCGTCCCACCGGTATTCCATTTGTCTGGCTGTTGCTTCAGCATCAGCTTTCTTCGTAATATCAGCTACCAGCGTTAACGCCATGTCGATGCCTGCTGATATACCGCCACTGCTGTAAAGCGCGCCCTCATTCACTACCCGGCAATGTTCATGCACAGTGAGTGACGGATAAAGCCTGCGTAAATCAGCAATGTCCTCCCAATGTGTTGTCATATTATGGCTATCCACAATCCCTGCTTCAGCAAGCAAGAATGAACCTGTACACACTGATGCCACTATCTTTGCACTGGCAGATGCCTGTTTGATCCATGCCAGCAACACAGGATTGTTCATTTCGCGGGTATGATCGCCGCCAACCACCATGAGGATGTCCGGTTTCTCTGCATCTACATCTGCAAATGTAGTGTGGCTCTGTACCATAAAACCCGCACGGGCTTTAATCATGGCAGTTTCGGCTACCAGTTGTACCTGCCAGTTCAACTGGTGGATCCGCACAGCCGTAGTGAAAACTTCGTAGGGCCCGGCGAAATCTAGTACTTCAGCATCGGGATAAATCACAATGGCAAAACGTAATGGCCGTCGGTTATTTTCCGTCGATATAGAATTTGTCATGGAAGGTGTAGACCAGTTCAGGTTTATAGACGATGAGCAATGTCATAGTCATACCATTTAACAGACCTTCCGGGAAGAGCAGTAAGGGGATAAGAATAAGGTAGTTATCTCTTACGGTTTGCCAGTCATATAAACCGTCAGCCAGGTAATATCCCCCCAGCAAACCCATTTTCAAAGCAATGACTATGGCGCCCGGGAAAAATGCACAGGCAAATATGTAGACGAACAGGTTACGGGGGATTTTGTGAAATGCGGTCATAAAGATGACGTAGCTGACGCACACAGGCATGACAACGCCAAGCAGACCATTTACGCCAATCATATGCCATTGTTCAGTACCGGTTAATGTTATACCGGTAAGGGCCACGGCTCCGGCAATCAGCGCCTTTCTGAATCCGAGTGTCAGCGTTAGTGCACTCAGCCATAAAAAATGGACATCCAGCCCCTGATAAATCCCGGCACGGAAAATCCACAAAAAAAACAGCAGCGCGGTATAACCGAATAACACATGCTGCTGTCTCTTATCTTTTAACAGAGCCTGCCAGGACAGATTCCTGATTATCACAATCATCAGTCCGGTGAACAGAATAAGTGCGAATGTTTGCAGGCTTGTCAATGATGACCTCGTTAGTTAAATATCATACACCGTCCAGATGGGAGCATGATCAGACGGCTTTTCAATGCCGCGCAATTCGTAATCAATACCGGTTTCCTGAAGCCCTTCATGGACAGGCTTTGTTGCCAGGATATGGTCAATGCGCAGACCCCGGTTGTCGTTAAATCCTTTTGAGCGGTAATCGAACCAGCTGAACTGGTCGCTTACTTCCGGATTTTGTGCTCTGAAGCTGTCGGTCACGCCCCAGTCGTAGAGCTTGTTAATCCACTCCCGTTCTTCCGGTAAAAAAGAACATTTGCCGGTTTTCAGCCAGCGTTTACGGTTATCCTCGCCAATGCCGATATCATTGTCTGCCGGCGAAATGTTAAGATCACCCATAATGATGACGTTGTCATCCTGACTATGGTGGTCACTGAGATACCCCATTAAATCGGCATAGAATTTACGCTTCGCCGGGTACTTGGTTTCATGCTTTTCATTCTCGCCTTGAGGGAAATAGCCATTCAGTACCCGTACCGGCTGACCATTTTTACCTGCTAACGTCACCATTATCATGCGGCGCTGAGCGTCTTCTTCATCAGTGGGAAAACCGTATTGCACATTCAGCGGCTTCTCTTTTGTGAGCATAGCCACACCGTAGTGACTCTTCTGTCCGTGGAAGAAAACGTGGTAACCCATCGCTTCCACATCAGCGACAGGAAACTGCTCGTTATGCACTTTGATTTCCTGCAAACCGATGACATCCGGCTGGTGTTTTTCAATCAGTGCAGACAGCTGATGCAACCGCGCACGGATCCCGTTAATATTAAAAGATACTACTTTCATGAAATTCACTGTTAATTAATTTATTGCAATCATAGCAAAACCGCTGTGCTGCCTGAAGACAGGCACAGGCTATTTTGCAGCTTTTGAGTTAAGCAGGTTCACTGTAGTGTGAGGCAGTATTAATGATACTTTCAAAAACCTGTCTGGCAGCGTCTCCCGCATCATCATCGTTGATATTATTGGCCCGGGCCCAGTCAGTAGCGCCTGCTTTAAACGTTTCCCAGTTTGCGCCGGTTTCTGCCATGGCACGGTAGTATTGCTGCGGTAAACCGGGATGGCGTGACTGCAACCAGCGACTGATAATACTGCCGCCCATAGACGATCCCATCCACACATAACTGAATGCCAGCAAACTGGTTGGTGACTGAGATGATAATGCAGATTTGAACTCAGGCTGTTCTTCCTGGGCCCCTAAAATTTGCAGGTCCCGGTTAAGTGCATCAATGACATCACCGACTATAATCAGGTGACGTATTTCATCAGGTAAGCGGGCCACGAAAGGCGCGGCATAAACGTGAAAAGCCCTTAGTACAGACAAGGCTCTGCCATAATGCAGCGGACTGAACGCTTCACTGCGCATCTGGTAACAAAACGGGTACGTGGCTTCTAACTGCTTGTGAGGTTCTGACGATGATTCTCTGAGTGTTAAAAATAGTTTATTTATATTCATCAATAAGTTGATCTGATATTCTAAAAACGTTGTAAGACAATAAGCCGTAAAAAATTCTAAAAGTCATAAGCACGGTTCAAAGACATGGATAACGCCACTTCATCAGACTTCACTGTCGATCTGACTAATTGCGACAGAGAACCCATTCATCTGCCTGGCAGCATACAATCTTTTGGTTGTCTGATTGCTGTGCGCGCCGACTGGCTGATTGCGTTTTGCTCAGCCAATACTGAACATTATCTTGGTGTACCAGCGGATGAAGTTGCCGGAGAACCGCTGAAAAACTGGTTTGACAAAACGACGTTACACCATATCCGTTCTTCCTTACAGTCTTCCATGATTACCGGCAGAAATGAACGGTTGTTTGCACAAAAAGTTGTGGCTACCGGACTGACTGTTGATATCTCTGTTCATCACAACGGTCTTTATACGCTGATAGAGCTGGAAGAAGTGCACAGTGAACGTAAAGCTGATGAGCAGTTTGTGCGATCTTTGCTGACACAATTTTACCGTGCCGCCGACAGTAAAGAACTCATTGATCAGGTTGCCCAACAAATACAACTTATCACCGGATATGACCGGGTCATGGTGTATACGTTCCTGCCGGACGGGGCTGGAGAAGTGGTGGCTGAAAGTAAGCAATTTAAGCTGGAGCCTTTTCTTGGCTTGCGTTACCCCGCTTCAGACATCCCTAAGCAGGCCCGTGCCTTGTATGTTAAAAACCTGCTGAGGGTGATTGCTGATGTGGACGACACAACGGTACCGGTGTTACCTGTTGTGAAGGGGGCTGACAGTCAAATTGACATGTCATTTTCCACTCTGCGTGCGGTCTCTCCCATCCATATCGAGTACTTGAAAAACATGGGGGTGAAAGCCTCACTGTCCGTTTCCATTATCATTAACGGTAAGTTGTGGGGTCTGTTTGCCTGTCACCACTACAGCCCTAAGATACCGTCGTATTATCAACGGACGGAACTGGAACTGTTTGCTGAGGTATTTTCCCTCGAGTTGTCGTCACGGTTAATGATGGAGCAAAGTGTCGAGCGGGACAGAGTGCGGCATGTTCATAATCGGATAATGTCGACCATTCCGACCTCCGGTTCGCTGGCACAGGGCATTGCTGATCAGTTTCCTGTCATGCGCGACCTGATAAAATGTGACGGTATTTGCGTCATTGTAGACGGTGAAGTACGAAGTGAAGGGCATGGTCTGGAACCGGATAACCTCAAGAGGTTATGCCGTCAGTTGAACGCACTGGCACCCAGCGAAATTGCCGCCATTGACACTCTTGCGGATTTTATGAGTGGTTATCAGACTGATGTTCACGGCATTGCCGGTGTGCTGGCGGTCCCTGTATCAAAAAGTCCCAGAGATTATTTGCTGTTTTACCGTCAGGCACAGACCAAAACCGTAAGCTGGGCAGGTAATCCGGAGAAACCGGTGGTAGCCGGCCCGAATGGCGCCAGACTTATGCCAAGGAGCAGTTTCGACGTCTGGCAGCAAACGCACAGTGACAGTTGTCACGAATGGCTTGAGCAGGAACTTAATGACGCAGATTCTTTGCGGGTGACCCTTCTTGAAGTAATGATAAGACACATTCAGGAAAGGGACAGTATCCGTCTGCAGGCTGCACGAAAACATGAAATTCTTATATCGGAACTGAATCACCGGGTACGGAACATTCTGAATCTGGTCAACGCCATTGTGATGCAAACTGAGCAAGCCGGCAGAACACTGGAAGAATTTATTCAGGTTCTCAGTGGCCGCCTGGTTGCTCTGGCATCCGCTCATGATCAACTTACTGCGTCAGACTGGACTGATATTTCATTCCGCAAATTACTGGAAACTGAAATTCAGGCCTACGTGAATTTATCTAACAGTATTGAGCTCCATGGTGAGGATGTGTTGATAGCGCCTTATGCAGCCACGCCTCTGGTGCTGGTGATGCATGAAATGTTTACCAATGCAGCGAAATATGGCGCGCTTTCGAACTCAGGTGAAAAGGGCACGGTGTCTGTCCACTGGTCTGTATCGAAAAAATCTGAGTTAATCATCCGCTGGGAAGAAACTGGCGGTCCTCCTGTGTCACTGCCGGGTAAAGACAGTTTTGGTATGACAATGATACGGAATGTTATTCCCCATGAACTTGAAGGTGAAGTGGACGTTGAGTTTTCTCCGGGCGGCGTAAGGGCGACACTGGTGATCCCCCATCGTTATCTTGCCGTTAAAGACACTTCTACGGACAGTGAAAATGTGGCAGCGATTGCAGAACCCGATACGTCTTTGAGCATGCCGGAACATGCTCTGGTAGTCGAAGATAGTCTGGTGATTGCCCTTGATATGCAAAAAAAGCTGAAGGCACTTGGTGTTCAGAATGTCGCCGTAGCAGGTACGCTTGCCGCAGCGCGCCGTTCTGTTGAAGGGCGCGAACCCGGCCTGGCTGTTTTTGACGTGCATCTGGGTAATGAAACCAGTTTTGACCTTATCAGACAGCTTTCAGCCAAAGGTATTCCTGCCATTATCGTCAGTGGTTATGGTGAGGATGTAGACATCCCGGATGAAATAAAGCATGTACCGGTGCTAACCAAGCCGGTCACCGGGCAGGATTTAATGACTACTCTGGCGCAAATCTTGTAAGACTGATTGACGCAGTCTTTATTCATGATGAAGAGTAATGTGTAACTTAGCGTCAACCGTCGTCTTCAGACTTATCCGGCGGTGATAACAGGAGTAGTGATGAGTTTACTGGAAAATAAGCGGGTGCTGGTGGTGGAAGATACCACTATTGCGGCAACCTATCTGGCCCGCGAACTTACTCATATGGGCGCTGAAGTCGTCGGGCTTGCCCGCTCAGAGTCACAGGCCGTTGAAATGGCTGAGGAACTCAAACCTGAACTTATTCTGATGGACATCCATCTCGCCGATGGTGGAAGTGGTATTGAAGCCGCGAGGATCATTGCCAATAAAATTGTTACGCCATTGATTTATACAACGTCTTTTTCTGACGACACTACATTGAGTCAGGCGTTGGAAACGTCGCCATATGGCTACATTGTTAAACCTTTCGATACTAAAACACTGAAAGTCTGTTGTGAAACTGCATTAAAGCGATTTGAACTGGAACAGAAAATCGTGTTCAACACGGTGCTGCCTGAAATCCAGCGCGACACTGCGGCGCCAGTCAGTCGCGGTGGAGTTTTACCAAATGAAACAGAGAAGAAGCACCGACTTTCTGACGTGATCTTCGATCAGTTGTCCGAAGGGGTCGCTATTATTGATGACGCCTTTATAGTCACAGAGGCAAACCGCTCGCTGGCAACCTTGTTAACCGGTGATGCGTCTACCCTGAAAGGGCAGGACATCACCCGGTATGGTTTTAACCCTGAACTCTTTTCACGTTGCGATGAACTGGCACAGTCTGACCGTGTATACCGTCATAAATTATCCCTGCGAAACGGCACAGAAGCGATGTTTCCCGCTTTTATTACCCTGTCAAGCCTGGAAGCAGGAACGGACAGGCAGCAATGCGTCCTGACAGTATCTGACATATCAGATCTGTCCCGGGCAGAGCGTAAACTGGAGGAACTGGCGTTCCGGGATCCGCTGACCGGAACGGGAAACCGCAATTATATGAAACTGTTGCTGGATGAGGTGAAATTTTCGCGCTGTATCCAGTCTCTGATTTTTATTGATTTGGATGGCTTTAAGCAAATCAATGACCGCTACGGTCATGATATCGGCGATGCGTTGCTGGTGACATGTGCCCAGCGCCTGCACGCTGAACTGAGAAACACTGATACATTAATCCGTCATGGTGGCGATGAATTTGTTGTGCTTGTTCAGGACAACGCTGACATATTAGCGCTGACACAAAAAATGCTGGTGTCTCTGGCTAAACCTTATCATTGTCACAGTGTGCCGCTTTCCGTCACTGCCAGTATTGGCGTCGCTGATTTTGATATGCAGGACAGTACAGAAGAGTTGCTGAAACACGCTGATATCGCTATGTATGAGGCGAAAAAGCAGGGTAAGAACCAAACTGTGGTTTACTCTTCTGATCACGAAACCGCCATTGAATACCGTTTGCTGGTGGAAGAGAGTTTGCTCGCTGCCATTAAAAATCAGGATTTGTACGCCAGTTTTCAACCTATTGTTGACGGTGAAGGCAATGTTGTCGCACTGGAAGCTCTGTGCCGCTGGCGGGGGAAAGACGTAAAAGACATGCAGCCGGATACGTTCATTCCCGTGGCCGAAGAGACGGGGTTAATCAATCCCTTAGGCTTAAAAATGTTAA
The DNA here is from genome assembly GCF_056160645.1 of Alteromonas sp. ABH4_456. Taxonomy (NCBI): domain Bacteria; kingdom Pseudomonadati; phylum Pseudomonadota; class Gammaproteobacteria; order Alteromonadales; family Alteromonadaceae; genus Alteromonas; species Alteromonas sp. ABH4_456. Next base: position 276,400 of record NZ_JBSWXO010000001.1, on the reverse strand, counting down.
GGGAAGTATGCATTGCAAGCGGAATGCTTGAAGCACAGGATTTAAGTCACATCAGGATCCACATTAACGTGTCGTTGTTGCAACTCAGTTCAACAGCGCTGGTGGATCAGTTTGTCACCTACTTTGCGGATTTCAACGTATCACCGTCATCCGTTGTGATCGAAATTTCAGAGCGGGCTATAGTCGATGCCGGTGCTAAACGTATTATCCGGGCGCTGGAAGACTATGGGTTTACTGTGGCACTGGATGACTTCGGACATGGCCTTGTAGCCTTATCCGAATTAACAGATAACCGTGCGTCGGTGATAAAATTCGACGGTACCTGGCTGGCCAGGCTGGAAGATGAACCTATGCGGTTACTGGCAGCCTCGCTGGTGGATTTAAATAAGCGTTTGGGTAAATCAGTTATCTTTGAAGGCATCGAGTCTCCCGCACAGGCCGAATTCGCCAGAGAGGTTGGAGCAGATTTATTCCAGGGCTTTTTGTATGCCCGGCCAAAGTCTCTGACGGAAATTCTCAGAATGCTTGCGCCTGAAGAGGCACGTGTTGCCTATTAAAGTGGTTATTCTAAAGAATTGATAGCTGACAATGATTGCTGCGGTGTTATTGCCATATTTTGAATGCGGGGATAGCCGAAGCAATCGGGGCAGGGCATATCATGTAATGCTTTGAACAATGCCTGCTCGTGGCCGGTAGATATTGAAAACGTACAGCATGACGGATTGGTTTGCATCATAAACAGACAAAAATCTACCACAGGCTCATGTTGAATTAAGCTATTTTGCAGTTCCTTGAAGCAGACCAGTGCTGTGTTTATCAGTGTCTGAAACTGTAAATCAATATCGGAAAACGCATTCTCAGTGATGTCCAGCCAGGGAAATTGCACAGTAATAGTTTTCTGTGATGGTGCGCCGGCAGGGAGTGTTGCCCGGTACAAAATGAAAGCTCTTTCATTAAACGATATTCGGTGTAATGTCAGAAAGTCATCGGGCAGTAATGAACAAAACTGACTGTGTGGTGCTGTAATTTCCATTTTACTTTGTCTTACCGGTATTCGTCTTCTAAGTTTTGCTGGTGAACATACATGGAGATAGGAAATTTATCATAGATGTTGTTGTCGTCTCCATGCATTGAATGAACAACAAACAAGTTGTTTACCGGCACGCCGTTTGAACCGGCAAAAACATTAATAAATTCTTTTACCAGCACGTGGCTGCTAATTGTGGTCTCGTCTGTGATCTGCTTGGCCAGATCATTGATCCGGTTCAGGCATCCCATGAATTCGTCCAGTAACGAAACCAGCTCTATGCTTCGTGGCGTTTCTTTCAAAACCGACGCTCTGAAATCCGTGGGGCCACCGAGGAAATCACGGTCGATATACGCTTTGATTTCGTAGCGGCGGGCAGAATCAGGTGAATCAGATACAGGTTGCCCGCTTATTTCAATTTCGTGAACGCTGATCCCGTAATAAGACACATAGTCGTACAAACTGTCTACAAACCGGTAGGCGAAAGAGCGCTGATATTCAATTTCCATGCGCCGGGTGAGCCTGTTAATTTCGGAACGGTCCTGGATGCAGGCCTGCACATGCCGTTTGATTTGTGCCGTGAACGTCCGGCCACTAAGAATATAATTATTCACCGCGGCGTTAAGTCGTGTCTTTGCGTCAATTAAGTGCTCAGGGTGAGCATTATCGAGATAGGCAGTCCCCACGGCTTTGAGCGCTTCTGTAATCAGGCCGTAATTAGTTCTGACCAGTTTAAATTTATGCCGGATAGCATAAGCTGAAGATAGACGTTTTCTTGCCCGTTTTAACTCCCGGAATTGCTCCTCATCAAGAGGCATTGAGGCTGCATGTGCCGGCGAAAGGATACAATAGGATGAGCTCATCAATACGTTACTCAGTTAACGCAGTCTTTAATCACAATTATGGAGATTAGCACGGAAAGGCGGGAGTTTATATTAGTTTCCGGGCCTCTCTGTGGGTATAATCCGCCGGAAATTATTTATGTGAGAAAAATATGTTCCCGGATACCGTATCTGAAACTTTACCTGAAATTGTACAAAGCCAGGCTGCATCCTTGTCACCGGAAGAACGTACCGCGTTGTTTCTTCAGTACTCTACCAAAGCACAGTCAGTGTGGCTGGTAAAAGGAGAGGAAGGCTTCGTGATGTTCGAAAATGACGGTGCAGTGGTGTTGCCCGTATGGCCCCATAAGGATTTAATCAATACATGGGAAGTGGCAGCACACACTACATTAACAGCGGAAGAAGTGGCGCTCGACACGTTCCTGGAAACCTGGCTGCCCGGCATGGCTGCTAACAATACCCATGTGTGTGTTTTCCCGCTTAACAGTGACGATGCCGGCATTATCATGACAGCTTCTGAACTGGCAGACAGCCTGCAAGAAGAGACAAAGTAAAATGACCCTGCCGCCGCTTGCCGCCGGGGTCAGTGAGGCCCGTGGCTGGGATAATGTCATGCGACATATTATGCTGGCAGGCAAGCATTTACCGGTGTTGCCTGAATCTTTACGCTCTGCCGGCAACAAAATTGCCGGTTGTCAGAGTAATGTGTGGCTGGACGTAAATACTGAAGACGGCGCCTCGCCATTTCTGGCGTGGTCTGATTCGAAGGTGATAAGAGGCTTGTTGGCGGTAATGCTTGAAAAAGCTGCTTTAAGCGGGCCGCTGACCGTTGCTGAATGGCAGGAATTCTTGCAGCAGGCAGGTCTTGAACGCTATCTCAGTGAGTCACGCACCAGTGGTTTGCGCTATGTCATAGCCGCGCTTGCTAATCCTAAATGACACGATTGTCCCGGATGCGTTCTAACACGCCGTTAAAGCAATCAATATCCGGCTCGTTAACATCGCACTGAAAGGGCAGTTGCCGCGAAATGCGTTTTACCTGTTCAGTGTCATCTACATAACTGTATACACAGGCATGTGTGAACAGAATTTCCGTCCATGCGGAAGGTAACGGTGAAGAGGAACGGATAAATGCATCAATGTAAGGCAATAAGTCGTATTCAGCCTCAGCAGACAAGCTGGCAATATATTCCACTGCGCCATTGGCTTCATCTTTTAAACCGTACGCCCGCCCGTACTGGATGGAACTGACAGCTTCAGCCACTCCCTGACAAAAATATACATTGTCATCTTCCTGTGCACTGGCAGTGCAGGAATACAGGGTAAGTAGTAAGGTGCTGATCAGTGTTTTCATTCATCTTTCCTGAGAGGCTGACAAGTTAAGCATAGCGACTATTGTCCGTGATGTTTGTTTTTTGCCTCTATCCATTGTGACATAAATTGTGAAGCCCGCAGTGACTGGTGCCATACCATCGCCTGCAAAAACCACTGCCGGCGATCGGCGTGAAGGCGGTTGCGACGGTCATTAACTTCATCAAGGAGCATTCGCTGGTGTTTTACTGAGTCAAAATGACTGGCCGCAAAACGTTTGCCATCTTCTGACGCTTTTAACCATAGATTTTCATCAGTATATAGCGTGACAGCAGATTCAACAAAGTCTTCGTTGGTATGTGTAACCATACCGGGCCAGGTTTCCTGCTCACCAACCCCTTCTGCACCGGTTGTTGTGGTTACAGAGGGCGTACCGCATTGCATGGCTTTCACCAGTTTTCCTTTTACGCCCGCGCCAAATCTTACGGGGGCCAGCATTATCCGGTGAGATGCAATGGTTTCATCTGCATTCTCAGCCCATCCCCTGACGTGAAATCCTCTGGCCGGATTATGTAAAGCCATTGCCTTCTTAGGAGGATACGCGCCGTGTATATTCAGGTTAATGCCCGGCAGGCGCTTTCTGACAGCCGGCCAGATCTGTTGTAGCTGAAGTACCGCATCCCAGTTCGGGGCATGCCGGAAATTACCGATAAAAACAAAATCTGAGCGGGCATGGAAGTCTGGCAGAGGTGTCCGGCATCCGGTCGTTAGCAGCGGCAGGTGCATCAATTGCTCCCGTGGGATCGGGAAATTGCTTTGCAGCCAGTTCAACTCCTGGTCAGAAATGATCAGCGTCAGATCACTGCGCAGAATGGCGGCGACCTCCCTGATAGTCATCTCACTGAATGTGCCGGGAAAATTGTCTGATTTGTGGCCGCTTTTAACCTGCTCGTGACGCTGATGTCTGAGGCTGTGCAAGTCTTCCGTATTTAAAATGCGCATGGCGTCCGGGCAAGCGCCGCGCACTCTTGCACTGAACTGCTCTTCAGTCATAAAGCGGTCGAACACCACCACATCCGGCGAAATAGCGGCAATACGCTCATCGAAACTGCTGCAATTTAGTGCCACACTTTCTGTCGTCAACCCGTCTAAATCCAAATCGGCGCAATGCTCAGACGCATTGGCGGCAGTCATAAATACTACCCGCCAGCCATCATTCAGGAAGCCGGTGATAATACCCATCATATTCTGTCCCGCTGCTGAAGAGTCAGGCTCTGGCCACACAAAACCGATAATCACAGCCACAGGCCGGAAAGATGAAAACGCAGTGCTCACAAGGTGTTCCGCTAACAAAAGACGGTATGTTACCAGACTCAGGGCAGGGTATGCATTTTAAGACTTATGTATCTGGTCATACGTCGTCTCTTTTATACCTTTACGTTAAACTTCAAATAATTCCCGGGCCCGTATTATTTAAGGCCTTAAACTGAAAAAGTGTGGCATGTTACGATTTCCTGGCCTATACATGTAAACAGCGAGCTGAAAAAAGGAACGCCTGCTGAACAAGGTCTACAGGATATTGCCGGAGTATTGTTGTGATGAATGCACAAAATATTGCAGAAAAAGCGAGTGGGGTGTTTGTACTGCCTGATGCAGTTACCCGGTTAAAAGAGTGTATGGATGACAACGCAGTCAGCATAGATGACATTGCTGAAATCATTGCTTTTGACCCGGGGCTTACCAGCCAGATGCTGAAAGTCGCTAACAGTGCGTTGTACCGCTTCCCTAATAAAATTGAAACCATCAGCCGTGCACTGCAAGTCATCGGGACACGTTCAGCCTACGACCTTGCGCTCGCTTACGGTATTACCCACGCATTCAGTGATATTAACGCCAACGTTATCGATCTGGACAAATTCTGGGAGCAGAGCGTCAGTTGCGGCTTGCTGGCAAAATATTTTGCTGAGAACAAACACATCCGCGAACCTGAGAGACTGTTTGTTTGCGGTTTACTGCATAACATCGGAGAGCTGGTGATCGCATCAGAGATGCCTCAGGAAGCGAAACGATGCCTGGCGTTCAATGCCAGAGTCAGTCCCGCTGAATTGCAAAAAGCCATTCTCGGCTTTACCTATGCAGAATTGTCCTCTGCACTGGTGCAGTGCTGGGGGATCCCTGAATCTATCTATCGTCCGGTATCGCTGATTCACGACGTCGACATCGGAGTGGACGATTCCGATACCCTTATTCTGCAACTCAGTTATGTGCTGGCCTTGGATAACGTAAATCCTGAAGTGTATCCGAGCTATCACAATCTCTCGCCGGAACTGCACGACAGACTGGCGTTGAAGCGGGAAGACCTGGAAGATGCGCTGGATATCACTAATCTGCAGTGTATCAGTGTAATGTCACTGTTTAATCCGAACTCTTTTATTCTGTACTGACCGCCGGTTTCCCCCGGCGGCCGCCTTTTGCTAATCAAATACCGCCACTGTTTGCCTGCTAAGGGCAACAACATCATTATGACTGTTCCAGATGGTCGCTTCTGTGTGACCGTATCCGTCTGCAGCCTGACGGGTATGTACCTTATATGCGAACCAGTCTGTACCACTGACCTCGTGATGAGGGTGAATAAATTCAAGATTCCAGCTCACAGTACTTGCCGGTGCAGGCCATCGCAGCATCTGCAGCAAAGTAGGAGGCCAGGCATCGATCATAGTGATCAGATGTGCATCACTGATGCTTTGAGGCGCTTTCTTAAAACGCATGAAACCGTGGTAATGGCTGCCTGATTTTCCTGTGAAAGGCATGCCGCCATCGTCGATAGCCAAATCAAAATGCTGGAAAAATTTAGGCGTGACCTTAGGTATTTGCGGGATAAATTTTGCCTTTTGTGGCCAGGGCATTTCGTGGGTTTCAACATTGTCTACCCGAATCTTTGAGGTCCGTGCCATGCCGAAGCATGCCTGTACAAACACACATGTCTGACCGTTTTGTATAATCTGACCCGTGTACTGGGATACGTTTTTACCCGTACGCAGGCAGGTGACCAGAATAGTAAAGGGCTCGTTCAGTAACAACGGACCGACAAAGTTAGTGGTGTAAGAGCGTAAAACACGGTCATCATGAACCTGTGTTGAAATAGCCTGATAGGCCATGCCGGCGGAGATGCCGCCAAATGCAGTGCGGCCCTGGGCCCAGTCCTTTGGTATGATTAATGGTTCACTCTGCCATTGATTTTCGGTTATAGCAGACATTTCCGGTACAGCAAGTAATTCATCTACGTGCATAATTCTTCTGGTCGGATGAGTTTTGTTGTATCCTAGCAGAGTTTTTACACTTCGCCAATTTTACGGTTTCAGGAAGAGTCCGGACGACTTATGACAACAATTCATTTTGCCCATGCCAACGGGTTCCCGGCAGCAACATACAATACCCTGTTTTCAGCATTACCGGCAGACTGGAACGTGCTGGCGAATCCTCAGTTTGGCCACAAGCCAGAATTTCCTGTAGCCGGTAACTGGCAAAAACAGGTTGATGAACTTGTCTGGTATCTGGATTCGCAGGAGCAATTCCGGCCTGTCTGGCTTGCCGGTCATTCATTCGGGGCTATGCTGTCTTATATGACCGCATGCCGTTATCCGCAAAGAGTAAAGGGGGTAATTATGCTGGATCCCCCGATGGTGTACGGGGCTAAACAATGGCTGGTGCGCGGGGCGAAAAAACTGAATCTGATGGACAGAATAACGCCGTCACGGCTTGCGAAAATTCGCCGGACGCACTGGCATAAGGATGATGATCTGGAAGGATACTTTGCCGGTAAAGCACTGTTCAGAAATATGGATAAACGCTGTATCAGGGATTATGTCGCCGCCGGCACGGTGAAAGACGGAGAAAACCGCAGACTGACTTTTGACAGACAGGTAGAAGCCGAGATCTTCCGTCATTTTCCCCATAATTTGCACCAATTTTCAGGCAAATTGCAGTGCCCGGGGCTGATGGTTGCCGGTTCCGGATCGGATGTGGCAAAACCGTCAGACAGAGCCAGATTCGTTAAAGACAATGCTCTGGAATTCCGGATGTTCGATGGCGGTCATATGTTCCCCCTCGAACAACCGGAAAAAGTCGCTGAAATCATTACAACCACGATTCAGCACTGGCAGGCGGGCTAACCCCCTAAACCACCAACAGGCATGCCCAGCATTTCGCGGGTTACCAGTACAACCCCTTTATCAGACACACGGAAACCCCGGGCGCGGTCTGCCTCATGGTCGTAGCCGATAACAGTGCCTTCGGGCACCACACAACCCCGGTCAATGACGACTTTCTTCAGCCGGCAGTTACGCATAACTTCAACATCAGGCAGGATCACCGCTTCTTCAATGGTGCTGTAAGAGTGCAACCTGACATTTGAGAAGCACAGACTTCTGCGCAGCGTTGAACCGGAAATAATACAACCGCCTGACACAACGGAATTAATGGCTTCTCCCCGTCTGCCGTCTTCATCCCAGACGAATTTCGCAGGGGGCAATTGCTCCTGGTACGTCCAGATTGGCCATAAACGATCGTACAGATTCAGTTGCGGCACCGGCGCAACCATTTCCATGTTGGCTTCCCAGAAAGAATCAATAGTACCCACATCGCGCCAGTAAGCCTGTTCATCACCGGATGTTTCAAACGGGTAGGCAATTACCGTATGGTCTTTAATGATAGAAGGGATAATGTCTTTACCGAAATCACGTTGAGAGCCTTGTTTTTCAGCATCACGGCGCAATTGCTCGAACAAAAACTCTGTATCGAAAATATAATTACCCATAGATGCCAGGCAGCGTGTGCTGTCACCGGGCAGAGGAGTAGGGTGTTCAGGTTTTTCTTCAAAGCCCAGAATACGCATATTTTCGTCGACCGACATAACGCCAAATGCCCCGGCAGCTTCCTGAACCGGTACCGACATACAAGACACCGTCATTTTTGCGCCGCTTTCAACGTGGCGGGCAATCATCGGGCCGTAGTCCATACGGTAAATATGGTCTCCGGAAAGGATCATCACATATTTGGGTAACTCATCGCGGATAATATCGATGTTCTGGAAAACCGCATCTGCAGTCCCTTCATACCAGCTATCGGAAAAACGCTGGGATGCTGGTAGAATCTCGACGGATTCGCCGAGTTCTTTTTTAAAGTGTCCCCAGCCCCGCACCAGGTGGCGGATGAGTGAGTGGGATTTGTACTGCGTTACCACACCAATCCGGCGGATACCGGAATTAACACAATTAGATAACGGAAAATCGATAATGCGAAATTTGCCGCCGAAATAAAGGGCAGGTTTTGCCCGCCAGGTAGTCAGTTCATGCAGTCTTGACCCCTTGCCGCCTGCAAGAATCAGCGCGTAAGTGTCCCGGGTCAAATTACTGATATAGCGTGAACTGTTATCAGCCATGTTGGTTCTCCATTTTATCAGCACGTTACGGCTGTGCCTGAAAGACAAAAGCAAAAAGTAACATTTGGACAACACTGTCACAAATGATTAACTCCATATTACACAAGATAAAATTTAACGCCAGATAAGGATTTTTATGCCGGCCAAATTAACCAGAACCCCGGTGATTTTCGATCACGACGGCGGTATCGACGATTTATTATCTCTGATGCTTTTACTGACAATGGACCATGTGGATCTGTTGGGCGTGACGATTACTCCGGCAGACTGCTATCCGGATGACGCACTGTTAAGTACTTTAAAAATTTTAACGCTTACCGGTAACGGGCATGTGCCGGTAGCCACAGGGAATATCCCGGGCCCTAATCCGTTTCCCCCTGAATGGCGGGCTCAACCGAGGGTTTGTCACAGCATGCCGGAAATGCTGCGGACGCAGGAAATCACAGATAATGTGCAATCTGTCGCGGCTGACACCTGGATTGAGGAAACGTTAAAGCAGGCAGAATCACCGGTAACGGTGCTGATGACGGGACCGTGTACAAACTTATCTGCAGTTTTGTCCCGTCAGCCAGCTTTAAAACCCGCAATCAAAGAAGTGATTTGGATGGGGGGGGCCATTGATGTGAAGGGGAATGTGGCAATGCATGACCATAACGGTACCGCAGAATGGAATGCTTACTGGGATCCCTGTGCTACCCGTACGTTAATTCAAAGTGGCGTTAATGTGTGTCTGGTTCCTCTGGACGCCACAAATGCGCTCCCGGTTGACCGGGCGTTCCTTATCCAGCTCGCGCAATCATGCACCCCGGTGGCGGATCTGGCAGGGCAGTTCTGGGCTGCAACGGTCACCGCTATCCCGTCTTACGAGTTTACCTATTTCCTATGGGACATACTGGCGACGTCCATCGCAGGATTACCGGAAACGGCATTTTCAAAAACCTCAGGGTATGTTAACGCATCTGTTTCGACCCCTGATGCAGGACGCATTTTCAGATGTGAGAAAAGTGAAGGGCACAAAGTAAACTGGATTGACCGGGTTGACGCAGATGCCGTCAGAAAATATGTCGTTCAGCAATTTTCCGGGACGTTTGACACATTTCCTGCTGCAAATGTTAATTAAGTGTTATATATTTTGAGTGAATATCAACACGGAGATTGAAAATGGCGTGGCTGAAAAAAACGCTGGTGACAATAATAGTGCTCATTTTCGTGCTGACAGGCATCGGGTTTCTGTTACCTTCAGATTATCATGTCGAACGCAAAATCATGATCAATGCCGCGGCTGAAGATATTTATCCCAATGTAGTTAATTTAAAAGCATGGCCCCAGTGGGCAGTGTGGTTTATGCGTGACCCGGCGATGCAGGTTTCGTTCAGCGGCCCTGACCGCGCCATCGGTATGCAAACGGCCTGGCTCAGTGAAACTCAGGGCGACGGTGAGATGGAGATTACCGGTTTGCAACATAACCGTGCGATGACCTACCGACTCTATTTTCCTGAGTACGAAATGGGGTCGACCGGTGAATTCACACTGGAGTCTGTTGAAGGAGGTACACTGGTTACCTGGAGCGACAGCGGGGATATGGGCATGAACTTGGTAAACAGGTATATGGGATTGATGATGGATGGCATAATCGGACCTGACTTTGAACTGGGGCTCGAAAACCTGAAAACCGTTGTGGAAAATCAGAGTTAGTCCAAAGACCTGAGTAGATAAACTGATCCGACAACCGGAAGAATGACGCACATGGCGGTCATTACATGCGATATAGTGAATGTTACGACCGCCACGGAGTCTTACTGCGTTGTACCCGAAAAATAAAATCTTCGTCATCGCCTCACTGGCTGCTAACAAACTGGCGGATTTGCTGATATCCGCTAAAACAACGCTGCCTGCATTACTTTTGTCATTGTCTGCGCCTGTATGGATGATTAGCTGGCTGGTGCCTGTGAGAGAATCCGGTGCTTTACTTCCACAGGCATTTATCGGTGTTTTACTGCGGCGTTATCCTGCAAGGCATCAGGTATGGCGTGCCGGCATGATTGTGCAGGCGCTTTCAGTGACCGCAATGCTACTCAGTGCGCTGTATCTCGAAGGCGTTGTGGCCGGTTCGGTGGTACTGGGCAGCCTGATACTGTTGAGCCTTGGACGGGCTGCCTGCTCACTAACGATGAAAGACATCCAGGCGGACGTCGCTGATAAAGGAGAGCGGGGCGATTTACTGGGGATAGCTTCCACTGTGTCCGGTGTACTGACACTTTGCCTTGCTGTACCGCTAATTTATTTCAAATCAGCGCTGGGACAAACCGTTGTTCTGATGATTATTGCACTGGCTCTTGCCGGGTTTGTCGCAGCGTTGTTTATTCTGTTACCGGTGAAAACCCGGGTCAGTGTCGGAAACGAGCAACAGGACAGCTCCGGTTACTCTTTTTCTCAGTTTGATGCTGTGGTGTACCGCTTCATCGCAGTCAGAGGCCTCTTTGTACATTCAGCGCTGGTCGCACCGTTTTTTATGCTGGAAGGCGACGCTGACAGTCAGTCGCTGTTACCGTTTTATCTGGCTGCTCAGGCCGCTGCAACCATGCTGTCCTCGCTGATTTGGGGCAGGGTGGCAGATAAGAGTGCCAGACTCACCCTTCAACTGGCAGGAATACTGGCTGTCCTTGCCTGTGCTGGTCTGCTCATGTTCAGCATTGACAGTCTGTGGTGGCCAGCCGGCTTATTTTTTCTGTTATCCGTTGCCCACACCGGCGTGCGTACAGGCCGGAAAACCTACAGTTTGGATGTGAAGGAGGGGCAGCAACGCACGGAACTGGTGGCCTTCTCGAATACCGCTATTGGTATTATATTGCTGCTATTCGGGGCCACTTATGCTGCACTGGGAGAAGTCCTGCCCTTCAGTGTTGTTTATATTATGGCCGGCTTTCTGATTGCCGGTGTGGTGATGACACTGATTTTACCGCAGGAAAAAGCGCCGGACTGAGTCAAAGCGCCGGCTCATCAGAATGTAGTGCTGCTGCAACTTTGCTTTGGGCTTTTCTGTTGATGATAAGGCTTACAGCCCGACTTGCTTTCAGTAATGCGGTCATATCGACGCCGGTATCAATGCCCATGCCATTGAGCATATACAGCACGTCTTCTGTAGCAACATTGCCGCTGGCGCCTTTGGCGTAGGGACATCCCCCCAGCCCCGCTACGGCACTGTCAATGATACTGACACCCTGTTGCAGAGCCACGAGTATGTTTGCCAGAGCCTGTCCGTAAGTGTCGTGAAAGTGCACTGCCAGTTGTGGTAGCGGTACTACCTCTTTAACTGCTTCCAGCATTGCTGCTGTTGCCAGCGGCGTACCGGTTCCGATGGTATCGCCAAGGGATATCTCATCACATCCCATGGCGATGAGTGCTGAAGCCAGCCGCGCGGTGGCAGCAGGGGCAATGTACCCTTCATAGGGACAACCCAGTACACAGGATATATAGCCCCGGACTTTCAACCCCTTTGCCTTCGCTTTGCTGACAACCGGTTCAAATCTGGCAAGACTTTCATCAATGCTACAGTTGATGTTTTTTTGTGAGAAGGATTCTGATGCTGAACCAAAAACAGCTACTTCTTTTACATTTGCCGCCAGCGCCCCATCCAGCCCCTTTTCGTTGGGTGTCAGCGCACTGTAGGTGACGCCGTTAACTTCAGGCAGTCCGGCAAACACCGCGGCGGTGTCTGCCATTTGCGGAACCCAGCGTGGGGAAACAAAGCTGCCAGCTTCAAGGCGTGTTAGTCCGGCCGCAGTGAGCATACCAAGCAACGCTATTTTCTGTTCAGTGGTCACCGGTGCGGACTCATTCTGCAGCCCGTCTCTTATTCCCACCTCAACCAGCGTTACCTTGCGGGGGAGTTCATTCTTCATCAGGCGTAAACTCCAGCAAGACACTGCCGCCGTTAATCATGGTACCCGGAGAGCAGAAAAGCGTTTCCAGCGTGCCATCGCAGGGCGCTTTGATACTGTGCTCCATTTTCATTGCTTCCATGATGACCAGAACGGTATCTTTTTTTACTTTAGTGCCGGTTTCAACAGGGCAGGCGACAATCGTGCCGTTCATCGGTGCAGTAAAGGTGTTTTCAGTGCCGCTTCCTTCATCAGAGCCTGTATCCGGTTGGATCTCATTAAAAATCAGGCTGCCTTGTTGCGTGAAGAGCGTACGGGTTTCTCCGTTCTCTGAAACGCGGATGGTTTGTAGATGATCGTTAATTTTTAACTGGAACGTGTCATTCAGCCATTTACCGTTTGCACGCAGTGCGTTGCCATCAATGGTAATCAGCCAGTCGTCGCTTTCCTGTTGAGGCCATCGGATGTCCACCGTGAAGTTGTCCGTTCCGGCAACAGCCAGTTGCACTGTTTTCCGAAATGCTCCGTTCATCCGCCATGTTGAGGGTGTTTCCCAAGGGGATGTAACGGCAGTCTCTTCCCGTGGCAACACGCAGATCAGTGCCATCATTGCCAATTGTTCGTCACTTACTTTTTTGCTTTGCTGCAACGACGCAGTGTGTTTGTCGATGAAAGTGGTTGTTAAGTTTGCTGCGATAAACTCCGGGTGAGTGGCCAGCCTGTGCAGATAATCTACATTGGTGGTTACTCCCGCAATATGATATTGCCGTAAAGCTGTCGCCAGACGTCTGAGTGCCCGTTCCCGGTTTTCATCCCACACAATCAATTTTGCGATCATCGGGTCGTAAAACACGGAAACTTCATCACCGCACCGGACACCGGTATCCACCCTGACATAACGGGAGGGTTGCGGCGGAGTATGATCTTTGAGGATGCCGGTTTCCGGTAAAAAGCCGTTATCCGGATCTTCAGCGTAGAGACGGGCTTCAAAAGCATGGCCGTTTATCGTAAGTTCCTGCTGTTTTTTCGGCAGTACTTCACCCTGTGCGACCTTGATTTGCCATTCCACCAGATCTTCACCGGTGATCATTTCCGTCACAGGATGCTCAACCTGTAAACGGGTATTCATCTCCATGAAATAAAAACTCTCATCTTCATCAAGGAGAAACTCCACTGTGCCGGCACCTTCATAGGCAATGGCTCTCGCCGCCTGCAGTGCCGCTTCACCCATCTGAGTGCGCAGCGCTTCCGTCATATCGGGAGCAGGGGCTTCTTCAATGATTTTTTGATGACGGCGCTGTAAGGAACAGTCACGCTCAAACAGATAAACACCATTGCCGTGCTGATCGCAAAACACCTGGAACTCCACATGACGGGGGCGGGTGAGGTATTTTTCCACCAGCATAATATCGTCACTGAAGCTGGCCATAGCCTCCCGTCTGGCAGCACTCAGAGCGTCAGCGAATTCTTCATCTTTCCAGACCTGTCGCATGCCCTTACCGCCACCACCGGCTGCGGCTTTCAATAATACCGGATAGCCCATTTCTCTGGCAGCCTGAAGTAGTACTGCATCCGCCTGGTCATCACCGTGATAGCCCGGGACAAGCGGAACACCGGCTTTTTCCATAATGGATTTGGCCGCTGATTTTGAACCCATCGCACGGATGGCCTCAGGCGGCGGACCAACGAAAATAATATTGTTGGCACGGCAGCTTTCGGCAAATGCTGCGTTTTCAGATAAAAAGCCGTAACCGGGATGGATGGCATCTGCACCGGTTTTCAGTGCAGTATCAATAATGACATCACCACGAAGGTAACTGTCTTTTGACGGGGCTTCGCCTATTTTTACCGCTTCATCAGCCAACGCCACATGCATGGCGTTCTCGTCGGCAGAGGAATAAACCGCCACCGTTGCTATGCCAAGTTTCTTAGCCGAGCGGATAACACGGCAGGCAATTTCACCGCGATTCGCAATCAGAAGTTTATTAATCATTACTGCTCTCCTGCCACTGCGCCGGGCGCTTTTCCAAAAAGGCGGTTAACCCTTCCTGACCTTCATCAGATACGCGGATATCCGCGATTTCCTGACTGGTTTCCTGCATCAGGTTTTCGTCTACAGGGCGGAATGCCACATTGCGCACCAGTGCTTTAGCTCTGGCCATGGCCACGGGACCATTTTTAAGCAATAGAGAAACGAGAGTTTCTACCGTGTCATCCAGTTCGTCTTCGGTGACCACTTCACTGAGCAGGCCCAGTCGTCTGGCACGGCGGGCTGAAAATACTTCTGCGGTCTGGAAATAACGGCGGCATACACGGGCACCCATCGCTTCAATGACATAAGGGCTGATGGTGGCAGGTATAAGACCAATCCGGACCTCACTTAAGCAAAACTTGCTGAGTTTGGTGCCCACGGCCATGTCACAACAGGCAATCAGACCTATTGCGCCACCGAAGGCTGCACCCTGAACTCTGGCGATAACCGGTTTTGGCAAGGTATTCAGTTTGTTAAGCAGAGTGGCAAGGGCGAAAGCATCCTGCTGATTTTCCTCTACAGAATAACCGGCCATTTTTTTCATCCAGCCGGCATCTGCACCGGCACTGAAAGACTTACCTTCAGCCTGCAGGATCAAAACACGAACGCGATTGTCCTGAGCGGCGGTATCTAAGTAATGAGATAACGCTGCAATAATGGTGTCATCAAACGCATTGTGCTTTTCCGGCCGGTTCAGTGTAATGCTGGCAACGCCGCGCTCATCAATATGGTACGTTACGAAATCGGTTACAGGTTCCATGATCCGGACTCCTTACATGCGGAACACGCCGAAGCGTGTTTCTTCAACGGGTTTATTCAGTGCGACTTTCAAACTCATTCCCAGCACTTTACGGGTATCGGCGGGATCAATCACACCGTCATCCCACAGGCGCGCGGAAGCATAGTAGGGGTGTCCCTGCTTTTCATAAGTATCGATAACCGGTTGCTTGAAGGCCTGCTCTTCATCGTCAGTCCAGCTTTCGTTATTACTTTCTTTCTGGTCACGTTTCACCTGCGCCAGAACGCCTGCAGCCTGTTCACCGCCCATCACTGATATGCGGGCATTCGGCCACATAAATAAAAATCGCGGATCATAAGCGCGTCCACACATGCCATAATTGCCAGCGCCGAACGAGCCACCAATGAGAACCGTGATTTTCGGCACTTTGGCGCATGCCACTGCGGTGACCATTTTCGCCCCGTGTTTAGCAATGCCGCCAGCTTCGTATTGTTTACCCACCATGAAACCGGTGATGTTCTGCAGGAAAATAAGCGGAGTCTTGCGTGTTGCGCATAACTGCACAAAGTGCGCGCCTTTCAGCGCACTTTCGCCGAACAGAATGCCATTATTGGCGACAATACCTACTTCCATACCGAAAATGCTGGCAAAGCCGCAAACCAGTGTTGTGCCGTAGAGGGGTTTGAATTCATCAAACTCAGAGCCGTCTGTGATCCTGGCTATTATCTCTCTGACATCATAGGTTTTCCGCGAGCCTTCCGGCACGATGCCGTAGATGTCTGATGCCGGATAGCGTGGCTCTTCCCAGTTTTGTTCTGCCACCTGATACCGGTTCTGCCGGTTCAGTCTACCGACAGCATTGCGTGCCAGCTCCAGTGCATGATGATCGTTATTAGCGAGCTGGTCGGCAACGCCTGAAGTACGGGTATGCACATCGCCGCCGCCCAGTTCTTCAGCACTGACCACTTCACCGGTTGCTGCTTTTACCAGCGGAGGACCGCCGAGAAAAATGGTGCCCTGTTCGCGTACAATAATACTTTCATCGGCCATGGCCGGTACGTACGCACCACCGGCGGTACAGGAGCCCATTACCACAGCGATTTGCGGAATATTTTGCGCTGACATATTGGCCTGATTAAAGAAAATCCGGCCAAAGTGTTCGCGGTCGGGAAATACTTCATCCTGACGGGGCAGGTTAGCGCCACCGGAATCTACCAGATAAATACAGGGCAAATGATTTTCTTCCGCGATGGTTTGCGCCCGTAAGTGTTTTTTGACTGTGAGCGGGTAATAGGTACCGCCCTTCACAGTGGCATCATTGGCAACAATCATGCACTCCAGGCCGGCCACGCGCCCAATCCCGGCGACTACGCCGGCGCAGGGTACGTAATCGTCGTACACTTCCCAGGCTGCAAACTGTCCGATTTCAAGAAACGGAGAGCCTTCATCCAGAAGAACGTTTATTCGTTCACGGGCCAGTAGTTTCCCCCTGGCATGGTGTTTCTCCACGGCTTTTTCGCCGCCGCCCTGAGAAATCTGAGCGACTTTGGCTTTAAGATCGTCTGTCAGACGGCGCATACAGGCGGCATTATCTTTAAATTCTGCCGTTGCAGAATTCACAGTAGAACGCAGAACGGGCATAACCCCTCCTTACTTATTCAGATTCTTTGAACAGTTCGCGGCCGATGAGCATCCGGCGGATTTCAGAGGTACCTGCGCCTATCTCATAAAGTTTCGCGTCGCGGAGTAAACGTCCCGTAGGGTACTCATTGATATAGCCGTTGCCACCCAGCAACTGGATGGCGTCCAGCGCCATACGGGTAGCCAGTTCCGCCGAGTACAAAATGGCACCTGCAGCATCTTTTCGTGTGGTTTCCCCGCGATCGCAGGATTTTGCAACGGTGTACACATAGGCCCTCGCGGCATTCATCTGCGTGTACATATCGGCAATTTTGCCCTGTACAAGCTGAAATTCACCGATAGACTGACCAAACTGCTTCCGGTCATGAATATAGGGTACGACGATGTCCATACAAGCCTGCATGATACCCAGCGGACCACCGGACAGCACAAGGCGCTCATAGTCCAGTCCGCTCATTAAAATACGGACGCCTTCGCCTTCTTTGCCCATCAGATTTTCTGCCGGCACTTCACAGTCTTCAAACACCAGTTCGCAGGTATCGGAAGAGCGCATACCCAGCTTGTCGAGTTTTTGTGCACGGCTGAATCCCGGGAAATCACGCTCAACAATGAACGCTGAAATGCCCTTGGGGCCGGCCTGTGTGTCAGTCTTTGCATAGATAACAAAGGTATGGGCATCAGGACCATTTGTGATCCACATTTTATTGCCGTTGAGGATGTACTTGTCGCCTCGCTTTTCGGCCTTCAGCTTCATGGAAACCACATCAGAACCGGCGCCGGGTTCACTCATCGCCAGCGCCCCGATGTGCTCGCCGCTCACCAGAGCCGGCAAGTATTTTTCTTTCTGTGCCCCGGAGCCGTTACGGAAAATCTGGTTTACGCATAAATTCGAGTGTGCCCCGTAACTTAAACCAATTCCGGCTGAAGCGCGGCTGATTTCTTCCATGGCGACAGTGTGTGCAAGATACCCCATGTTGGCACCGCCATAACTTTCATCCACCGTGACACCCAGTAACCCCATGTCACCAAATTTTGTCCATAACTGATTG
This sequence comes from Alteromonas sp. ABH4_456, assembly GCF_056160645.1. Classification (NCBI taxonomy): domain Bacteria; kingdom Pseudomonadati; phylum Pseudomonadota; class Gammaproteobacteria; order Alteromonadales; family Alteromonadaceae; genus Alteromonas; species Alteromonas sp. ABH4_456. The sequence continues at coordinate 258,438 of NZ_JBSWXO010000001.1, read as the reverse complement.
GGAAAACAGCTTACTTCATCCGCTTCTGTCGCCAGCGGTGCAATCTCCTGCTGAGCAAACTGATGCACATGTTCTCTGAGCATGTCGATTTCTTCGCCCAGACCAAAATTTAATGTGGGGTAGGGTGTTATCATCTGTCGTGTCCTCGTTTTAATTCTGCCAGCTCTTCACGGCAGCGTGCTTCAACTTCATCAAGTTCACCCATCAGCATCTGAATGTCTTCGAGTTGCTGACGAAGTACCGCACGCTTTTGTTCCGTCATGCTGAGCATCGTTTCCAGCTGTATGGCTGAATCCGGATTTGTGTCGTAAAGTTCGAAAAGGTTGTTCACTTCCGCCAGCGAGAAGCCCAACCTCTTACCACGTAAAATTAGCTTTAACCTCACCCTGTCTTTGTTATTGTAGATGCGGTTCTGTCCGGTTCTTGAAGGTGTAATAAGTCCTTGTTCTTCATAGAAACGGATGGATCGGGGTGTTATATCAAACTCCTTTGCCAGTTCTCCGATGGTAAAAGTTTGCTCTTCTTTGCTGTTTGTCATGACTGCGCCTTGTCGGTGTCGTTAACCTGTATGACCGGCCCGTAACAGGCATGACGACTGAGAAACTGTCTTAATACAGGTTTACGTTAACGTAAATTGTAGTTAACGTTAAGGTAAAGTAATAAAATTGTGACGTCAATAAGTGCAAAGTTTCTGTTACGATTTCCGGTGATATATGATGTGCTGAATATAATTTGTGCAGTACCTGAACTTCCTAAAATAAGTGAGGCAATACAACTATGAGCAATGAAGCGGTAGTAATTGTGGCAGCAAAACGTACCCCTATGGGTGGATTCAATGGCAGTTTGTCTTCTGTGCCATCGACGGAGCTGGGTGCTGAAGCGATCAAGTCAATTTGTACAGATGTGGATTTGAGTCAGATTGATGAAGTCATTATGGGCTGTGTATTACCTGCCGGTCTGGGTCAGGCGCCGGCCAGACAAGCTGCATTGAAAGCAGGGCTGCCTTTGTCTGCCGGTGCAATTACCCTCAATAAAGTGTGCGGATCCGGACTCAAAGCCGTGATGCTGGCCCACGACCTGATCAAAGCCGGCAGCGCAGAAGTCGTCGTAGCCGGTGGCATGGAAAGTATGAGTAATGCACCGTACCTGTTGCCAAAAGCTCGCACAGGTTACCGTATGGGGCATGGTCAGGTACTTGATCATATGATGCTGGACGGACTTGAGAATGCCTACGATGGCAAAGCCATGGGGTGCTTTGCGCAGGATACCGCTGACAGTGAAGGACTGACCCGTGGTCAGATGGATGAATACGCGTTAACTTCACTTTCCCGCGCGAACGAAGCTATCAACACCGGTGCGTTTGCTAATGAAATTTCTGCTATTACCATTTCTACCCGCAAGGGTGATGTGGTGGTTGATACTGACGAAGGACCGGGTTCTGCCCGTCCTGATAAGATTCCGTCATTGCGCCCTGCATTCAAAAAAGACGGTACGGTAACAGCAGCAAACTCCAGCTCGATTTCCGATGGTGCTGCAGCCCTGCTGGTGATGTCTGAATCTAAAGCCGCGTCACTTGGCCTGACGCCACTGGCCAAAGTGGTGGCGCACGCTACCAATGCCATTGAACCTGAAAACTTCACTGTTGCTCCAGTAGGTGCAATGGAAAAAGTGCTCGACAAGGCCGGTTGGTCTAAAGAAGACGTCGATCTTTGGGAAATCAATGAAGCGTTTGCCATGGTAACCATGCTGGCCATTCAAAAGCTGGGTCTGGATGCAGAGAAGGTGAACATTAATGGTGGTGCCTGTGCGTTAGGTCACCCTATTGGTGCATCCGGTGCCCGTATTCTGGTGACGCTTATCCACGCACTGGCTAACAAAGGAGCGAAGAAAGGTATTGCTTCTTTATGTATCGGTGGTGGCGAAGGTGTAGCCCTTGCCGTTGAAATGTGCTGATGGTTGCGTACCTTAGTTACTGAATATAAAGGCAGTGCACTCATGTACTGCCTTTTTTTATCTCTATGATTTGATTAATAAATAACCTTTTAAGCGTCAAGAAAATTTACAAATTAGCAACAGGTTATATATTCCTGCTTGATATATCTTATAAAGATCAGGAAGATAGGATACGTGGTGTGAATTTTGTATAAATATCAGACCTCCGATGACATGGAAGAAGTAAATAAACATCGGGGAATAATAATAAATGCAGTAAATCCAGAAAGCGGGTTCCACGTTTGTAAATGCGTCAACGCAGATTCAGGCAGGAATAATTCCCGATGCGGTAAAACTGATGTTTTATCTTCTGAAGGAAGCCGCAAAACAAAAAAAGTGTCAATGGGAGACGCAATAAATGACATTTAAGAAAAAACTATTGGGAACAATGGTTTCTATGGCTGTTACGGCGGGTATGACTACCACAGTAACTGCTCAGCAGATTCCAGCCCAGGACCTGACGAAGTTTTCTGTTTCAGGAAACCAAGCTAATGTCAAAAAGGGTTCCGGTGTTTACATCATCCAGATGAAGCAGGCACCAGGTATCACCTACGCAGAGGAAATCGGGGAGCTCATCCCAAATAAACAACACGTCGCATCGAGGGGTAACCAATACGCCTCAGACACCAAACAAATCCGCAATTACACCAGCAAATTAAAACGCAACCAGCGTGCCGCAGCAGCCGCCGTGGGTAACGTTAAAATCATCCATAACTATGTTCACAGCTTTAACGGATTTTCAGCAAAGTTAACGCCTGCCCAGGCAAAAGCATTACGCGCTAATCCTGAAGTCGCCAGCGTCTGGGAAGACCAGATGGTGAAAGTAGACACGGCTAATACTCCTGAGTTCCTCGGCCTTACCGGCGCGGGTGGACAGCATACTCTGGGTATTAAAGGTGAAGATGTGATTGTCGGTATTCTTGACACGGGTATCACACCTGAAAACCCGAGTTTTGCTGATGACGGCTCTTACTCCGATCCGGCTGACATCGGTTGGCAGGGTGCCTGTGATACCGGTGAAGAAGCACAGGCAGGCACATTTGCCTGTAACAACAAACTTATCGGTGCACGTTTCTTCCCTGAGACTTTCCAGTCTGTTTATGACATTCAAACAGAGTTAGGTGAGTTTATGTCTCCCCGTGACGCAGACGGTCACGGTAGCCACACAGCCAGCACTGCTGCCGGTAACGAAGGCGTATCTGCTGTAATGAACGGCACTGAAATTGGCGTAATGTCCGGTATCGCGCCGCGTGCCCGTGTTGCCATGTATAAAGTGTGCTGGAACTCTGACTACGTTAACCCGCAAGGCGGTGACGAAGCCGGCTGTTTCTACGGCGATAGTATGGCTGCAATTGAACAGGCTATTGTTGATGGTGTGGATGTACTCAACTATTCCATCGGTGGCAGTCTTACTGACCTGACCGTGCCTTCTACTGCAGCCATGTTACGTGCGGCACAGGCTGGTGTATTTGTTTCAGTTTCAGCCGGTAACTCTGGCCCTGCAGCATCTACCACCGGCACACCTGCTCCCTGGGTAACCACAGTGGGCGCCTCGACTTATGACGGTACAACTGTTGTAAATGGTCTTGAAGTCACCCAGTTCGATGAAACCAGTACGGTTGCATTTACCGAAGGTTCAATCACAAAACCACTGAGTGAAACAGGTCCTGTGACCGGTTCACTGGTTGTAGCTGAACCACTGCTGGCCTGTTTTGACGGTGCAGCATCTACGCCACTTGATAACGCTGCTGATATTTCAGGAAACATTGCGTTAATTCAGCGTGGTTCCTGTGCATTCTCGCAAAAAGTTAGCCGTGCACTGGATTCAGGTGCGACTGCTGTCGTGGTCTATGACAATGGCGGCGGTGTGACCGTAATGGGCGGCGATTTTGTCGGCGGCATCCCTGGCGGTATGGTTACTGAAGCTGTGGGCAGCATGCTGAACTCTTCAGCGGTTGAAGGCGGCAATGTGACCGTGACAATGAGTGCCGGTACCTACGTTGAACAAGAGGAAACAGGCAATATCATGGCTGATTTCTCAAGCCGTGGCCCGAATGCCTCTACACTGGATGTTATTAAGCCGGATATCACAGCCCCGGGTGTTCGCATCCTGGCTGCAACCACTGACACGCCAATGTTCGGCGAGCAGGGTAAGCAAGTGGCTTACTTAAGCGGTACGTCAATGTCTTCCCCGCACATTGCCGGTATGGCAGCGCTGCTTATCGATCAGCATCCTGACTGGACTCCTGCTCAGGTTAAATCTGCACTTATGACTACTGCTTATCAGGATGTCACCAAAGAAGACGGCAGCACACCGGCTGATCCGTTTGATTTTGGTGCTGGTCATGCTGCACCGGTTTCTGCTATGGAACCCGGCTTAACCTTTGATGCTTCTTTCTTCGATTACATGGGCTTTATGTGTGGTCTGGACGAAGAATCATTTGTTATCAGCGAGTCAGGTTATGATTGTGCCACTTATGAGGCCAATTACTTCCCGACTGACCCAAGCCAACTGAACTATCCGTCAATTGCTATCGGTGAATTGTCCGGTGCTGAAACTATCTACCGTTACGTTTCTGACGTAACTGGTGCAGACAGCACTTACACCATTTCAATTGAAGGTCTGGATTCACTGGATGTTTCTGTTCAGGGCTATAACAGCGACCTTACGCCGGTTCAGGGCGGTGTGGTAGAAGTTGCAGCAAACGGCACCTCAGCATTCGCACTGACAGTAGCGAAAACAGAAGAAACTGTTCTTGATGAATGGATCTTCGGTGCAGTGGTACTTGAGGGTGATAACGGTAAAGTTGTTCGCAGCCCGGTAGCAATTATGCCGGCAGCGGATGAGAACATTTCTGCACCTGAGAGCGTTTCTGTAGGTCTGAACTCCCGTGGCCGTGGTTTCTTCTCAGTGGGAATGAACTATACCGGTCGTGCAAGTATCGACTACGCAAGTCTGGTTGCACCTGAAGTAGTTACAAGCACCGTTGAGCAAGACCCTGACAGCTCGTTCGCATTCAACGAAGACGGTTTGTCTACTACCTTGTTCCACATCCCTGAAGGGACCACCATGGCCCGTTTCAGCTTACGTGACGAACTGGTAGAACAAAGCGGTACTGACCTTGACCTTTACGTTTACCGCTGTGAAGGCTGGTTATGTTCAGAAGTTGGTGTGTCTGCATTCGGTGGTTCTGATGAAGATGTTGTTCTGATGAATCCTGAGCCGGCAGCTAATGTTGGCGTTGGTGATGTCTATATCGTTTGGGTTCACGGTTGGGATCTGAATGGCGCAACGGAAACTGACTTCCAGATGCCTGTATGGGTAGCCGGTGGTAAAGACAGCAGCAGCCGTTTCAGCATGTCATCCCGTGCGGTTGACGGACGCCTTAATGACGTTCGTATCATTACCCGCGGTCTTGCGTCTGGCGTACCTTACATGGGTACCGTGACGTTCTTCGATGGTGATGGCCAGGAACAGGGCACCACAATCGTTGAAGCTGTAAAACAATAATCAGAGGAAACGGGTACAGTGATTTTCACTGTACCCACACATTAAAAAGGCAGAAGTAACATGAAAAAACTAAAAGCACTCTTTAGCGCAGCCGTACTGGCTTGTTGTTCAATGATGTTTGCAGCACAAAGTCAGGCTGCAATTATCTCTCAGTCTGTATATGTTGGTGGTCTTGAAATCATTTCTTATGACCTCGAACTGGATAACAGCCTGATCAATTCAGGCATGGGTGCAATCAGCACTTATGATGGCCTGGCGTTTAACCTGGTTGATTTCTATATCCCTTTGGCAGACGGCTGGAACCCGGTTATGAACGATTTCGAAGCTGTTATAGATGTAGATAACATCTTCGCGGGTGTTGAATTTTTATATGTAGATGCAGAGGATGACTTCCCCTGGTTTTACAACGTTTTTTACGATGCATTCTCCACAATTGATAATTACGTATCTATCTTCTTTGCCGGCGATTATCAATTAGAAGCATTTGAAGATGACGTAATGGTTGTTAACTCAGTAAGTCTGTCTGAACCTTCTGTGCTGGCACTGTTTGCTCTGGCATTCGGTGGCATGATTGTGCGCCGTCGTCGCGCGTAAGCAGTTTACCGTTATGATTAAGGCCTTCCCGATGAAGGCCTTTTTTATTCCTCATGAATTACATCCATTTTATCTGCTCAGTCAGATAAACAGGTCGGTCCGGCGCAACCGTTGCATCACTTGTAAATGCCGGGAGATACTATGATCTTTGTACCGGCACTTTCCTTATTAAGAATAAGTCGTTAACCTTTAACCGTTGGCTTTCAGTGAGTTTGCCACCGATAGTTTTCATTTCCCCGAGGTTGTTTGTTTGCCAAAACGGTATTTATTCCTGTTTCTTGCGCTGGCCTTTTTAGCCGGCAAAGTGCCGGTGGCCGTTGCTGCCGGAGAGCAGGTCGTCACGTACTGTATCGATCCGAACTGGATGCCTTATGAAGCCATGCGTAACGGCAAACATATAGGCATCTCCGCAGATTATCTGGATGTTATCAGTAAGCTCTCTCATCTTAAGTTTGAACTCATCCCAACGGAGAGCTGGCAGGATTCGCTTGCGGCTGTAGAGTCCGGCGCATGTATGGTGACGACAATGATTAACCGAACACCTTCAAGAAGCCATTTTTTGGACTTTTCTACCCCGTATATAGAAGTACCTAACGTACTGGTAGGCCGTAACGGTACGCCTATGGTTCAGGGGTTTGAAGGTGTCGGCAATCGTATCGTCGGTGTGGTCAGCGGTTTCAGGCATGCGGAATACCTTGCCCGCTACTATCCTGATTTGCTTACGGAATATGTTGATTCTGAGGTGAGCGGGTTACAGAAGCTATCTAAAGGTGACATCGATTTAATGGTGGGTTCACTGATGGGCGTTTATTCTGCAATTAATGCTCACGATTTTTCAGATCTGCAAATAGTCGGTTTTGCCGAGCCCTTTGATATGCTTTCTTTCGGTGTGAATAAGAATCATGCCGAACTGGTTCCTTTACTGAATAAGGCGATTTCGTCTATACCTGAATCCCGTAAAGTTGATATTTATAAACGCTGGAATGCTGTTCGTCAGGTAAAGCAGAGCCGGTATGGGTTTGTGCTCGGTATCGTGTTTATCGCTATTGCGCTGGTTGCTGTAGCCGCCTGGAGAAAACGGGTAATTAGCAGTTACCAGCGCCAAATCAGCCAGAAAAACGATGAAATTGAAAGCTTGCAGTCCTCGTTACTAGAAAAGAACCGTACACTGGAGTTTTTATCCACGCGGGATGAAGTAACCGGCTTATACAACCGCAATTATTTCATGCAAAAGGCTGAAGAAGAGATCTCAAGGCATTTGCGTTTCCAGACTCCCTGCACACTGATTGCAATTGAAATTACTGAGAACGGTAATAAACTCAGGGCAGGAGCACACACAGACAGTCTATGTAAACGACTCACCAGTGCTTGCTTAACCACAGTAAGAGATGTGGATATTACGGCAAGGTGCGAACCTGATAAGTTTATGATTTTATCACCGCAAACGAACCTTGCGGCAGGCGACAGCCTGGCGAACCGTTTACTTGAGTGTCTGAAAGCAGAAGCAGATCCTACAATCATTTTTATCACCGGAGTGGCTGAACTGCAGAGCGGCCAACGTTATTCCGAATGGAACGACGACCTTAACAGAGCTCTCAGTGCTTCCCGTCGTCAGGGCGGCAACGTAGTCGCGTTGGCAGAGTAGGTTTTGGTAGAGTAAGGCCGGCAGAGGCTTAGCCGGAGGTATCCGGCTCATAGTGCCACTGATGGCCTTCATAGCGGATTTTGCAGCGTTCGTATTCCCGTTCTGAGCGCCAGTTACGGTTATTCAGTTTGGCTGATACGCCGGCGTAAATTCGTTTGTTGGCCTTTAACTGAATACGGTTTTCATATTGCGTTTTCAGCTTTTTCAATTCCGACGCTTTCAGTTCCAGCCAGTTTAATAACGCTGTTTCATTATTCAGAAGAGATTTTGCTTCGGTTATTTTGTGCTTTAAATCTTTATGGATGGTACGACCGGAGATGACCTCCAGTTTCTCGCGGTGGCGGGAGTTATTCTCCCGTAGCTGGCGTAGCAGTTCATCAATGGTTTCTTTACGCTCCATCAATGCACTCATCCCCCCAGTAAAATCAACTTTCAGCGTACTGCCTGAAATCGCGCCCAGTGTGCCGGCTTCAACTTTGTCTTCGCACACAATTTCACAGGCAAACAGATTACCCATTGGTTTGGATATGTTTCCTACAGTGACAGAACCACCGGCCTTCAGGCGGCTGTAGGCCATTTGTCTGCCCACGGTAATATTCTTACCGGCAATAATATCCAGCCCCTGGCCATGCTGAACGTGAATGCTGCCGCCTGCGATAAGCGTGCATGCATAACCTTCAGCGTTATCGGTAACCTTACCCATTGCACCTTCAGTGATGATGATATCGCCGCCGGCTTCAATGATTGCAGATTCAACAAAGCCGTTAATCGTGATGTCTTTGGTTGCTTTGATTTTCATTTTCTCTGCAACATCACCATTCACCAGAACAGCACCGTCATAGGTGACATGTCCGCTGCCCACATTGACACCATTGCAAATAAAGGTGTCGTCAATATTCATGCGATGTTCATGGTATTTCGGCATCCCGGAAATCGTCGCCACCAGCATGTTCTCATCTTCATTACTGACGGCGGTACCGGAACCCATTTTAAATTCCAGCCATTCACCGGGCTTGGGGTAAAGTACCGTGTCTTTAACGTCATAGCCTTTACGGCCTTGAGTCGGTGCTGTTCTGCGCACTACCGGTGTGCCGGTTTTCACACAGACGACGTCGCCAAGATTCCGGAGATCCGCTTTTTCGCCGTCACTGGTCTGAGGCTTGAGGACCCGCTCAAGTGCATTCGGGACCAGCGGAATAAATCTTGAACCCTTTCCGTTTCTGGGAGGGAGTCCCCTGGCCACTACAGCATTGAGCATCTGGCCGGGTTCTGCTTTTTCCGCTTCTTTCAATAGCATATTGATGTGGCGCATGCCCACGCCACGGCGTATGCGCTGTTTCCAGGCGAGGTTACGGATAGTAATGGCATTAGGCATTCTGCCGCCGTAGGGAGCGGTAAGCCGCAAAGTGGCGTGCATGTTGTCTTCACTGATAACAAAGTCGACTTCTGCATGACGCAATTCAGCAATGTCTGCGGTAACCGGCGTCTTGTCGCCGGTTTTATGATAAAGGTTTACTTTGTCACAGGCTGATTTCAGGGCTTTTTCTGACAGATAAAAATCGCTGTAAGCACCACTGGCTAACTCAGATTTAATGGTGCTCAGATCTGCTTCCTTTTCCATTTCGGCAGGAAGTAAGCTAAGGGTGACAAACTGAGTATCGCTGTTGTAACTGAAAGAAATACCTTTCATCTTCTGTTCCATGAGACTACGCCAATACCATATCGGCAAACTGCTACTACGTCTTTAGTCTACTTTATAGTGACAGTTGCGATGAGGTCAAAGGTTTTGAGCGTATTGATAAAGCGCCCTGAGTATAGCTTGTCTGTTCGGATCGTTCTGATGCTCATGCGCCAGCGTTTCCAGTTCCATCATAAACAGTTCGAGGGTAACTGTGGCGGGCGAATCTTTATCAGTCAGCCTGTATTGTCTGTGTGCCTGCCAGCGTTGCATTTCATCAGCATTCAGCGTGTAAGGATAATTACGTGCACGATAACGGAACAGCAGGGTTTTTAAGGTCTGGTTCTGTGTTTGTGATGCCAGCCGGTCAAGCGCTTCCGGTGCGCTGGCATGCACCTGCTCACACCAGCGGCGTTCTTCGTCTGACAAAAATCCACCACTGTAAAGGGAATGATCAGCGTCATTATCAACGTCATCATGAGGCGTGTTATACACATCAGACAACTTTTGTGTGATATCGCTGGCCGCTAACCGCTTGTAATTTTCCAGGCACTGCTCTCTGTTCAGCCCCAGCCGTTCAGCATTTTCTTCCGTCATGGCTTTTGCCGTTGTGACAAAAGGCGACCGGTTGATGTGAATAAGCTTTAGACCGGGATGGGGTTCATCCCCCAGCTCTGACGCTGGTGTATACAGCTTTTCCCGGATGGTATCTGCATCATCGTTTAACAGCGGTTCTATGGGCTGAGACAAATCGACGGCGATAATGGCATTACTGTTAACGGGGTGCATGGCAATTGGCATTACCCAGGTACAACAACCCTGACTGGCGGGAATTTTAGACGAAATATGCAACAGCACAGAAGGTTGCTGCAGATTAATCTGCTTTAATACGGCATGTTTACTGCGCAATGAAAACGCATAGTCATAAAGTTTTGGTTGATGCTGCCGGATCAATTTTGCCAGTGCGATAGTTGCGCGGACATCCGAAAGTGCATCGTGAGCCTGACCATGTTCCAGTTCGTTGGCTTTAGCCAGTTCTTCTAATTTGAATACCGGTGTGCCATCGTCTCTCAACGGCCAGTTAATACCCTCAGGACGCAGGGCATAGCAGGCCCTGGCAAGATCAATAATATCCCAGCGGGAATTGCCGTTTCGCCACTCTCTGCCATAAGGGTCATAAAAGTTGCGATAAAAGAGGGTGCGGCTGACTTCATCATCAAAGCGAATGCTGTTATAACCAACCACGCAGGTGTTGGGCTGGCTCATTTCTTCATGGATACGTCTGGCGAAATCAGCCTCAATCATACCGTCACGTAGTGATTGCTGTGGTGTGATGCCGGTGATCAGGCAAGCCTGAGGGTGGGGCAACACATCATTGGCAATTTGCGCCATGATATTAACGGGCTTTCCAATAACATTTAATTCTGCATCGGTACGGATGGCAGCAAATTGAGAAGGGGTATCTTTGAGCGGGTTAGCGCCCCAGGTCTCGTAATCGTGCCATAGCATTGATGGCGCATATTGTGTCATTGGTAAATAAAATCCATTAGAAAAACGTTACGCGGGGCACTATACCAGCGCAGCAGGGTGCAAGCCAGTTTGCGGCTTATGAACTGATCCTCCGGACGATGTAAAACATGAACAACAACAAGGAAAAGGAATGAAAAAGTTTCTCGCGGCTGTGATGTGCAGCGCTTTGACATTAAGTTCGCAGGTAGTGGCGGCTGAAGAAAAACCGGTGGCAATCGTTATCCACGGCGGCGCCGGAACCATTTTACAGAAGAATTTCACGCCGGAACTGGAAAAAGCCTACAAAGATACCCTCAGCGAGGCGGCAAAAGCAGGCTACGCTTTGCTTGAGCAGGGCGAACCCGGTGAAAAGGCAGTGATTGCAGCCATCCAAATTCTGGAAACCTCACCGTTGTTTAATGCCGGCATCGGGGCTGTGTATACATGGAAAGGTGAACACGAACTGGATGCCTCAATAATGCACGGCGGCACTCATAACGCCGGTGCGGTGGCCGGAGTAAAAACCATCCGGAGTCCTATCGCTGCAGCATCGGCCGTCATGCACTTATCGCCCCATGTCATGCTATCCGGTGAAGGGGCAGAAGCTTTTGCAGAAGAGCAGGGACTGACGCTGGTGGATAACCATATCTTTGACACTGAAAGACGCCTTGAATCACTCAAAAAGGTGAAATCCCGTATGGAAAGTGCAGGTTTGTACGGCGATCAAAAAGGCAATGAACGTTTCGGTACAGTGGGCGCGGTTGTGCTCGACAGTGAAGGTAATCTGGTAGCAGGGACTTCAACCGGCGGGATGACTGCCAAGCGATACGGCCGCATCGGCGATTCGCCCGTGATTGGTGCCGGAACCTGGGCTGACAACGACAGTTGTGCGGTGTCGGCGACGGGGCATGGTGAGTTTTTCATCCGTTATCATGTTGCAGCAGATATTTGTACCCGTATGAAATATCGGGGCACAACGTTAAAAGAGGCGTCTGATACAGTTATTTTTGATGTGCTCAAACCGGTGGGCGGTGACGGCGGCATTATTGCCATTGATAAAGAAGGCAACATTGCAGCACCGTTTAACTCAGCGGGCATGTACAGAGCGAAAATTGACGGTAAAGGGGTCCTTTCCGTGGGCATTTTTGAGCAGTGGGAAACATTGTAAAAATTATGTACAAATCCTGCTGAAATTATTCGCGTCCGGGCCACGGAGGGTCTAGGCTGAAAGTAACGACACGTCATGGTGACGTACTGGAGGCTAAACATGGAATCTTTGCAAGTAAGCGATTATATGAATCATCATCCGGTGAAATTATCCGAAGACATGACCGTTGCCGAAGCCGTTGAAAGACTGCTGGCAAATAACCAGACCGGTGGCGCTGTTCAAAATGCGCGGGGGCAGGTGACGGGGTTCTTATCCGAACAGGATTGTCTGAAGATGATGATTGAGTCGAGTTATTATCGTGAGCAAGTGTGTCGTGTGAAAGACATTATGCAAACTACCGTCAGTGCAGTGAAACCCTGGAATTCTGTACTGGAAGTGGCACAGCGACTGATTAACGAACGCCCGAGGGTTTTTCCTGTTATCGACGATGACGGTGTACTCGTTGGCGTGATAAACCGTGCCGCTGTGCTAAAAGCCATTGATAAGCAGCTTCAGTCGGGTTACGACAAAATGGCTGTTTAAATTACCGCTAACAACGGCAGACATCCAAAAGAAGAAACCCTTGTTATTAACCATAGCAAGGGCTCGTTCTCCGTTTTGCAGTGAGCTGTTATTTCCGGCGGTGCTGGCGGATAAATTCTGCAAGCAGTGAACCGGAAACCAGCTTGAAGTTTTGTTGCTGTGAGGGCATCACGTTGTGTCCATCCTGGACAACCAGCAAGCCATCCGGCAGGTTTTCGCCGAAGGGCTGCGACATGGTTTCCAGCCCGTCTGTTTCTGAAACCCCGTCGATGCCTTTTTTAAGATCAGGCACAATATCAAACGTGCCCAGCAAATGGTTATTCGTTGTGGCGTAAACGGCGTAGCGGTGATTGCCCTGACTGGACACTATCAGATAACGTTCCCCGTCCACATCAAACAGGCCCATACCTTCAATATCGTCTTTTACCGCACCTTCTGCTTTTGCAATCAGTGACGGCTCAGGGTTACTGATATCCAGACTGCGCTTCCACACGCCGGCATCTTCTTCGCCGTAATACAGCATGGCATTTTCATCATCTGCCACACAGCCCTCGGGCTGTGAAGGAACAGTAAACCGGTCGATTATCTTGCCCGTTACTTTGTCGTCTTCAAATGACAGGCGATGCCGCTCGTAACTGCCATCCGTATCGTTCACCAGCACATCAACACCGTTTGCGTGTTGATACAAACACAGACCATAAAGATCGTTTAATTGCGAGGGCAGCTTACCGGCAGGCACAGCGTTTCTGGTTGCCGGGTCCAGCAGGAATATATCGACCGTGCGGGTAGTGCGGTTTGACGCTGCGGCAATGGCAAGTTCATGTCCAGCTACCTGCCAGCGGGACCGCACATCAACGTTATTTAGCCTGCCTGCATTCAGATGTTGAAGTCGCTTGCCTGACAGATCAAACAAATCCAGCCCGGACTTTTTGTCTGTACCGATTATCACAGAGGATTCCGGTGCTTCGTCGTTGTACCAGATGGCCGGATCGTCAGCGGCATCACCAAAGCGGGCAACAGGATCGGTTTCTGCGAATGCGGTTAAATGCCGGTCTGCCGGTTGTGTGCGGCGGGTTGCCGTTTGCGGTGCTGATACAGGTAATACAGCGGTAAACAGAGTTTCGCTGTCATCGTCATACAGGCCAATAACAGTCTTGTTGTTAAACGGGGCAGCCCTGACTGCTTCCCACTTATGCTCTCCGTTTATTTTAAATTCACTGATGCTGTCATTGCGGAAAACATTCACCACCGGGGCGTCAGGGGAAACGAACACTGTCAGTCCGGCTGCCTGGCCGACACCTTCAACGCCTTCGCTGTTTACGCCGTGCTGTTGCGTCAGAATTAGGGAGCGGCCATCACCGGCTTCGGCGTGATGGTCGTATTGCCACAATCCGGTATTTTCATCAGCCAGATAGACATAGCCGTTTTGCACATCGGCCTGGCAACTTTTAATGCCCGGGCCGGTGTTAACGGTTCGTATTTCTACAAAGTGGTCGTCTGCCAGCCAGTGCTGCTTCATTTGTCCTGTGGCGTCTGCGGTGGTCAGTGTCAGATATTCACCGGAAACAGATAAACACAGCGCTTCAATATCAGCCAGATCTGCCTGTAGTGATTGCTGTTTTTTAAACTCTTCAGTACCGGTGTTGTAGCGGTACAGTTCAACACCATAGGTATCGTTGTTAAGCGCCGCAACGGTCAGGGTGCCGTTATGCTGCAGAATATCGGATTGACTGAAGTGACCGGGTAGTGTGCTGATTATTTTCTGATCTTTACCGGTCAGAATCAGGCCCCGGGTTTCGCTGGTAACCAGATAATGCAACTGATTGTTGATGACCAGCGGGGTTAACTGATTACCTTCAATTGAAAAGGCTGTTGCATCGATGGTGACAGGGTCGGCCATTACCTTTCCCGGCGCAAAAAGCAGAGAGGCAAACAGAAAGGCCAGGGGAGTATGTTGTTTTTTCACATTAAATCTCATTGAAATCGTTAGCAGTGTGAGGGAAGAAAAGCGTGGTGCAGCATCAGCCACACCACGGTGCCTGCAGGTTACATTTGCCAGGTAAATCCAAGTTCAAATGTACGACCGTATTCTTCGTACTGCGCATTGCGGTTTCGCTGGTCGAAATAGTGGTAGTAAGGCTCGTCGCTCAGGTTAATGCCGTTGAAATAAATCAACATGTCATCATTGATGTAATACTTGCCTGAGAAATCAAGCTGGTGGTGATCGTCTTCCATACGAAGCATATCGCCATCGATTTCTTCCAGGTTCTCGCTCTTGTACGTCATAGTAAGACGCAGGCTGACCAGGTTGTTTTCGTAGCCTAACGTAAGGTTACCCACCGTGTCTGACTGGTTGGGCAGGCTGGTTTCAAATGTTTCACCGTCAAGCAGGGTCGTGGCATCAGAGGACGAGAACGTACCGTTCGCTGACATTAAAAAGCCGTTATCAAAAGCTTTCACCCATGACAGCTCAAGGCCGTGTAAGCTGGCAGACTCACCATTCACAGGCTGTACCACTTCGTCATAGCCCTGCCAGTCTTCTGTACCGGCTACGTCTGCATATACGACAAAATTATCTATGTCTTTATAGAAGTAACCGGCAGAGAGCACACCGATTGCGCCGGGATAATACTCAACAGACAGATCAATGTTGGTAGATTCATACGGTTTAAGTTGCGGGTTACCCACTTCGGCTTCCCGTTCAGTGACAAAGCTGTCGCCGTCTTCTTCTGTTTTACTCTCGATGATCTGGTAAGCCGCCACATCTTCAAACTTAGGTCTTGCGATAGTTTGTGTAAATGCGCCGCGCAACACGACTTTATCATTGAGGTCGTATCTGAGGTTCACACTTGGAAGCCAGTTGTCGTAGTCACGGTCCGCGTTCCAGGCGGTATTGATCACTTCTTCAACGTCCGTTTCTTCATTTTCAACCAGTTCAACCCGCATACCGTCAGTGCTGAAGTCCGTGCGCTCATAACGTAAACCGGCAACCACACGAAGGGCATCAATGTTGGCTGTTACCATAGCGTAGGCCGCAAAGATATCTTCATTGTTTACATAAGACGCCCCGTTAGACTCTACCTCAGAGTCCAGTTCGGCCAGTTCAAGACTATTGCGGTTACTGTTATAATTATTTCGCAATGCGTTTCTGTCCAGTCCGTCGCCAAAATCACCTATATTCCAATCCGGAGCAGCAGTTGCAAATCCTTCACCTGTGATGCCATCAAAGTCACCATCATAAATGGATATCTGGCTTGTATTTACTTTTTCACGGCTGCGGTATTTGCTACCAAATTTAAACTCGCCCTGATAATCGCCTAAGGTAATACCGCGGACAAAGTCAATTTTTGCACTCGTCTCGGTATCCTTCGTATAGTTATCTTCAAAACTGATTTCGTCTAAATCATAGTTGGCCAGTTGCATGGCTTCTGCATTCTGTGTGAGCTGCGGAATGCGGGTGTCGAGGTCAGCACTGATGCTGGCGTTATCCTGAACAAATGTGTAGTAAAGGGCATCAGGTTCGTCTTCCTCAGACTTTGCATAACCCAACTGCCAGTTGATATCCCAGGTATCCAGTTGATGTTCACCGCCGGCCGCAACGGTCATAATCGTTTGCTTCTCGTATCTGTCTTTGCTTTCTCTGGCAATTTCAGAGTCTTC
This sequence comes from Alteromonas sp. ABH4_456, assembly GCF_056160645.1. Classification (NCBI taxonomy): domain Bacteria; kingdom Pseudomonadati; phylum Pseudomonadota; class Gammaproteobacteria; order Alteromonadales; family Alteromonadaceae; genus Alteromonas; species Alteromonas sp. ABH4_456. Next base: position 242,159 of record NZ_JBSWXO010000001.1, on the reverse strand, counting down.
GCCATCAAAGGTAAAAATATTCGCCTGACGATACTCGTTGTCAGAAAACTCGCTGTAAAGGGTTCGCAGGAAATACTGATTGTTGAAGTCAGGACGGAAATCGAAATTGACCGCAGCACCTAAACGCTCACGGGTGATGGTATAGTCACGCTGTTCCAGTTCATCGTCGCCGTTGCTTTCAATATTGTCGGAACCAAAATCACGTTCAAACCATGAAAGCGCTGCGGCAACACCAAAGGATTCATTAAACTTGTGGGTCAGGCTGCCAGACAATTTCGGGCTCGTTTTATCTACCAGCTCATTGTGGCTGGCCTGCATGGTAAGTTTGGCCGTGTCCTGCTGGTAATCAAAGGCACTGACACTTTTCACTTCGATGGCACCACCGATAGCGTCACCATCCATATCTGCTGTGACCGATTTTGACACTTCAAGAGTCTGAATTAGTTCTGACGGGATAACATCCAGTGCTACAGAGCGCACACCGGCTTCCGGCGAAGGAATGTTAAGTCCGTTAATGGTAACGTTATTTAAGTTAGGATCGATACCGCGGATCCCAACAAAGCGGCCTTCACCCTGATCCCGCTCAATCGACAAACCCGGTAAGCGTTGTAATGCTTCAGCGGCATTCTGATCCGGGAACTGACCAATGGCGTCGGCAGAGACAATGGATGAAATGCGATCAGAAACCCTCTGCTGGTTAATGGCACTTGCCTGGCCGCTGCGTTGTCCTTTCACCAGAATATCGGCGATGGCTTTGCCATTATCAGACAGTGCAATAACAGGAGAAACAATGCCTGTTTCCGTTACATTAACCACTTCTGTGACAGGTTGCGCGCCCAGATAGCTAACCTGAAGTGTGTAAGCACCTGCGGGCAGGGAAGGAAAGCGGAAGGTACCGTCTCTGCGTGATTCGGTAACAAGATTCAATTCTTTAAGTGTGATTTGAGCACCCGCAAAAACACGGGAGTTGTCTTCGTTTGTTAGTTGTCCGGCAATTTCTCCGGCATTCACTGACAACGCAGCAGAAGAAAGGCTGAGCGCAGCTAAACAATGAGTGGTCAATTTTGAAAGACGAAGCATGAGTGCATTCCTGAATTTATAACGTTGTGTTAAGTGACTGGCCGCTACGCTAGAAAGAGTTAATGACAATTTTGTGACCGCATGATGACAGCGACTGTCATAAATACCTGATTTTATTATTTATTATTGTAAAAAATAAAATGGTGAGCCATTTTGACCCGAAGCTAACTCATTGAAGTTAATAAAGTTATCGCAATTGCGGGGAGTTTGACGCAGCAAATGATCACCGGATTGTCACATTGGTGAGCCAAAATGACCCTGTTATCACAGATATAAAACGGGTAAATCATCATTTCACCCGTCTGATTTAAGGTTTTTACAGGTTATGAATGCGGTTTATCGTTACCGGCAAAGTCATCTCATTGGTGCCAGTATTGGCGCTCAGTGCATTGCATTATATTTAAGTTTTTCCCATGGACAGTTAAAGCCATTTGATGAGATTGCCTGGCTGGATGTCACCGGCGAGGGCAGCGTTATGCTGTTCGCATTTGCCTGGATTATTGCTGCTATTGCCAGCCGGCCACCCGGAAGGGTAACCACCTTGCTGGTGGCTGGCCTGAACTGTTTTGCATTTACCGCATTGCTCGATTTTCTGGATGAAATGTTCACTTACTCCGCAGCTTCAGACTGGTTAAGCATGCTGGAGTCTATGCCGGCTGCCTTTGGTATGGTGATCATGACAGCCGGATTGCTGGGCTGGCACGAAGAGCAAAAAGCACTTAACAGGCAATTGCAGCGCAGAGAGTGGGCTTTACGTAATCATGGGCAGATAGACAGCGTCACGCAACTCTATCTGGCGGATTACTGGCAGGAACGTCTCACAGACCTGAAGCACCAGGGCGGCAGAGGCAGTGCAATCATGATAGACATAAACGGCTTCTCACGGTTTAACGAGGCCCACGGTTATGCCGAAGGTGACCGTTTTTTGCAGGAAATTGCCCGCTTACTGGTCATGCATGTACGTGAGTCAGATCTCGTTTGCCGTTATGCAGGAGACCGGTTCGTGATTTTAATGCCTGATACAGCACATCCGGATGCCCGCCGGATTGCCGGCGATATTCAAACGTCGGTACATTGTCTGGCATTTAAAAGTGGCGCCAATACAACGGCCTTGTTTCAGTCTGTCCGTACGGCTGTTGGAGAGTTTGATGCGCACCATAACAGCGACAGGTTGTTGTCAGATCTGCAGGACCAGTTAAATCATCAGGATACGCAGGCAGCATGAAACAGCCGGGTCATCATTTATCTTCAGAGCCTTTGTTGAATCCGGAAACCCGGTGTATCAGCGCATCGCCGTTTTGCCAGACGCTGCTTAATGTGGCGTGTGCCAAAGGGGCAGATAAAAACAAGGTGCTTCGGGGAACCGGTATTTTCGATACAGACCTCACGCACGAGCGTGCTTTTTCGCCGTTACAGATAGCTGCCCTGGTGCTGAATGCGGATAAATACGCCGGCGTGCGGGATTTTGCCTTTCAGGCCGGGCAGGCACTGGCTACATCACAATATAGTGGTGTCCTCAAAGCCATGGCATACAGTAAAAACCTGAGGCAGGCTTTACTGATTTTGCGTCGCTTTACATCTCACATATCGCCGTTAGTGTCGTTTGGCGTATACCCAAGGCCGCAGGGTATAGTGATCACGCTGCGGGACAGTGCCGGCAAACATAAAGCGTTCGATGCTGCATCACTCATGGTCTGTTCCGCCTTCATCGCGTTAACGAAGCAATGGTGCGGTCAGAGACTGCCTCTTAGTTTTCATTTTCCGTTTTCCCGCCCCCGACATATCGCTGAATTTGAAATGCACCTCGGACGGCGCCTGCATTTCGATTCTCCCTGTTTTTACATTGCGGTAGATAACGCCTCCTTACAGAAGCTTTTTTTGCATTACGATACCTATTTGCTGAAAGCATCGGTTTCTCACTATAAAAAGCACTTAATCAGCGGTGTACAGCTGCCGGATTTTATCCGCAATGCAGTTACGCGTAACCATCGTCTTTGCGCCACAGACCTGGCTTCAGCGCTGGATATCAGCCCGGCCACACTGAAGCGAAGACTAAAAGCTTGTCACTGCACGTTTTCAGCGCTGGTTGATGATGTACGGCGGGAACAGGCTATATTTCTGTTACAAATTTGCCGGTTATCTAACGAAGAGAGTGCCTTGCGACTTGCCATTTCCGACCTTACAAACTTCCGGCGCGCAGTAAAACGCTGGACAGGTTTAACGCCCGGCGAGTTGCGAAGCCGTTAAACAACATAACGGCTTTATGGTAGACTCTTCCTCTTTTTCGATGTCCCAGAGTAGTAAGGAAAGAGTCTTGTCTTCTGAGCCAGCCGCGCCTTCTGTTTCTTCATTATACGACCAGTTGTCATTGTGTATGCTGGCCGATCGTTTTCCTTTACGCCGTCGCATTCAAAAACTCAGCGGGTTGATTAAATCTCAGTCTGAACAGGCGGCTGACGCCATCAGTGATGTTATGCAGCGCATTGACGCGTCAAAAGCTAAACGTGCTTTGCGGGCGGAGAATTTGCCGGCCATTGAATATCCGCCGTTACCCGTCAGTGATAAAAAAGACGACATCAAACAGGCCATCGCTTCTCACCAGGTGGTCATTGTGGCGGGGGAAACAGGCTCAGGAAAAACCACCCAGCTTCCGAAGATTTGCCTTGAACTGGGCAGGGGCGTGGACGGCATGATTGCCCATACCCAGCCAAGACGACTGGCTGCCCGCAGCGTGGCAAGCCGTATTGCTGAAGAACTGAATACGCCGTTAGGTGAAAAGGTGGGTTTCAAAATCCGCTTTTCAGATCAGGTCAGCGACAGCAGCTATGTCAAGCTTATGACCGACGGTATGTTGCTGGCGGAGATGCAGCAGGATCGCTTCTTAAATCAGTACGACACCATCATTATTGATGAGGCTCACGAACGCAGTCTTAATATCGACTTCCTCCTCGGGTATTTGCGTCAGCTATTGGATAAGCGCCCCGAACTTAAGCTTATAATTACATCTGCGACCATCGATCCTGAACGTTTCAGCAGACATTTTAATGACGCGCCGATTGTTGAAGTGAGCGGCAGAACCTATCCGGTGGAAATTCGTTATCACGATCCTGAAGAACGGGAAGATGACAACGATCAGACTGATGCCATTGTACGGGCTGTTGATGAGCTTAAACGGGAAGCGCCCGGTGACATTCTGGTGTTTTTAAGTGGTGAGCGGGATATCCGCGATACCCAGGATGCTCTGCAGAAGCAGCAATACCGGAACACTGAAATCGTCCCGTTGTACGCCAGATTGTCGGCAGCAGAACAAAACCGTATTTTCCAGTCTCACAGTGGCCAGCGCATAGTGCTGGCCACAAACGTAGCGGAAACCTCGTTAACGGTGCCGGGCATTAAATACGTTATTGACCCGGGTACCGCGCGTATTTCACGTTACAGCGCCCGCAGCAAAGTGCAGCGCTTACCCATTGAACCTGTATCTCAGGCGTCTGCTGATCAGCGGGCCGGACGATGCGGACGGGTATCAGACGGGATCTGTATCCGTTTATACAGTGAAGAAGATTATCTTGGACGTCCTGCGTTTACCGATCCGGAAATTCTGCGTACTAATCTTGCGTCCGTCATTCTGCAGATGCTGGCACTGGGGTTGGGTGATATCGGCGCATTTCCGTTTGTTCAGCCACCGGACAGTCGCAATATCACCGATGGCTTCAGATTGCTTGAAGAAATTCAGGCGATTAAGCGGGGTAAAGGCCAGCCAAAGCTAACGGAAATGGGCCGCAAAATAGCCCGCTTACCGGTTGATCCCCGCTATGCCCGTATGGTCATCGAAGCTGGGCGCACGAATGCGGTGCGGGAAGTCATGGTGATTGCTGCCGGTTTATCTATTCAGGATCCCCGTGAGCGGCCACAGGAAAAACGTCAGCAGGCAGATGAAAAACATAACGAATACCGTGACAAAGACTCAGACTTTATCAGTCTGTTTAATTTGTGGCAGTCGTTCAGAGAACAGCAAACTGCATTGTCTAATAATCAGTTACGTAAGTGGTGTAAAACGCAGTTCATTAATTATCTGCGTATGCGTGAATGGCAGGACATTGTCAGCCAGCTTAAAAAATCTGTAGCGGAAATCGGTTTGGGGATCAGTAAACAGGATGCTGATTTTCAGTCTGTGCATCAGGCGCTTTGCAGCGGTTTGTTGTCGCACCTGGGCATGAAAGACAAAGAGCGGGAGTATCTCGGCTCCCGTAATTCTAAATTTATGATTTTCCCGGGCTCAGGCCCGGCAAAATCACAACCCAAGTGGATCATGGCGGCAGAGCTGGTGGAAACGTCCCGCCTGTTTGCCCGCATGAATGCGAAGATTGATCCGGCATGGGTAGAGCCTCTGGCAAAGCATGTGACCCAGTCCAGCTATTCAGAGCCTCACTGGTCTAAAAAGCGCGGCGCTGTGGTGGCTTTTGAGAAGGTCACCCTGTTTGGCTTGCCCATTATCCCGAAGCGGGCTGTGGTTTACAGTCAAATCGATCCGCACGTGTCGCAGGATTTGTTTATCCGTCACGCGTTAATTGAAGGTGATACCAGACTGACCAACAGCGTGCTGGCAGATAACCAGGCCTTGCTTGATCAGGTGGATGAACTCGAGCAGAAAACCCGGCGCCGGGACATCATGGTGGACGAAGAAGCGCTGGTGGCCTTTTATGCCCAGCGTTTACCGGTGGAAGTCAATAACGAAGCTGCATTTAAAAAATGGTGGCAAAAACAATCTGACAAGAACATTCTCGCCTTCACCGAAGACGATGTGTACCGCCAGCAGCCGGGTGCGAAGACCGCCAATGCTTTTCCCGATGTCTGGAAGCAAGGCAATATTACGCTGCCTTTATGGTACCATTTCGAGCCCAATGCTGAAGATGACGGGGTAACGGCAACCATTCCGTTACCCATATTAAATCAGGTGGCAGATAAGGGCTTTGACTGGCTGGTGCCGGGTTTACAACACGAACTGATTGTCAGCCTGATTAAAAGCCTGCCTAAACGTTTACGCAAAAATTTTGTGCCTGCACCGAATTATGCAGAAGCCTGCCTTGAAGATATCAGCGCCTTTGACAAGCACGGTCAGCCTGTGCCGCTTTTACAGGCGTTGTCTGATAAACTGCGCCGTATGACCGGTGTTATTGTGGAAGAAGAAGAGTGGCAGTTGTCTCAGCTTGAACGGCATCTCAAAATGCACTTTGCTGTGGTTAACGACAAAGGTGAGGTGATTGCCCGTGGTGATGATCTGGAAGCATTGAAGAAGCAATGTCAGGGGCAGGTGAAAGCCACCTTTGAAAAGGCCGCAACGCCGGAACTTGAGCGCAAAGGGCTGGAAAGCTGGGATTTTGAACAGCTGCCGGAAACCTTTACGCAAAAGATGGGGGGCTTTGAAGTACAGGCGTTTCCTGCTTTGGTCCGCCGTGGTGACAAAGTTGATATTGTGCTGGTGGACGAGCCTGAAAAAGCGCAACAACAACATCAGGACGGCGTCAACGTGCTGATCCGTAATGCTATGCCGTCGCCACTCAGCTATCTGCAAAGTAAATTGCCGAACAAAGCAAAACTGGGTTTGTATTTTAATCCTTTCGGCCAGATCAAAGCGCTCATTGACGACTGTATACTGGCCGGTATTGATGATTTGGCCAACACCTTTAAACAATCACAAGGTGTTGAAATACGTGACGCTGAAACCTTTAAACAGTGCGTCGATTTTGTCAGAGCTGAAATTAATGATGTGGTGCTGGACATAGCCGGTCAGGTGGAAGAGGGGCTCACTCTCGCGCACCAGTGTCAAAAGCAAATGAAGGGCAATGTACCGCTCAACATGGTCAGTGCCCTTGGCGATGTGAAACAGCATCTTTCTACACTGGTTTATCCCGGTTTTGTCTCTGATTTAGGGCGCGGAAGACTACCGGACTGGAACCGCTATATTAAGGGACTAGCGCGACGCCTGGAAAAGCTGCCCATTGATCCGAATAAAGACCGCATGCATCAGCAAACCATTGAAAAAGCGGTGACTGCGTTTAATAAAGCCTGCAATAAATACCCGCAGAATAAGGCGCCTGCTGAACTGCTTGAGATCCGCTGGATGATTGAGGAACTGCGTGTTTCTTTGTTTGCCCAGCAACTTGGCACCGCCTACCCGGTATCAGCAAAAAGAGTTTTAACTGCGCTGGAAAACTTTTAATAAAAAAGTCGCGTAAAGGTATGTGATATCGCAAAAAAGCGTGATGGATATACGCTGATATTACACTACATATCAAACTTTCGGTGACTCTCCGGCGATCTCAGTTGACATCGCCGGGGTGTCGTCCTATAAGTGATGAAGTATATTACGAGGTTGCTACCAGAGGTTGGGAGAAGTAAGACATGTTAGGATACGACGATAAACGTAATTTTTTCAGGATGATGGTTAACTCGCCTTGCCAGGTACAGATTAACGACGAAGAATCCAGCCGTACTCATCAGGCAGTATGTAAAGATATCAGTGCCACAGGCATGTCTCTGGAAGTTGAAGAGCCATCCATTGAAGTGGGTACGCAGGTTAACGTTTCTATCGACTCCAACAGCTCCCAGATCCCGTCCTTGTCTGCCATTGCAACAGTGGTTCGCTGTGTGCCTGAGACAGACGCCAGCTGTATTATTGGTGTAGAAATTTCAGAAATGAAGTAACTGATTAAAGATCAGTTACTTCACACACCAGACCTTTCAGGTAATAACCTTCCGGATACGTGCCAATAACAGGGTGGTCTTTGGCCTGAGTCAGGCGTTCAACAATCTTAATGGTCTTGCCGGCATCCAGTGCGGCATCGGCCACAATCTTCTGAAATAAATCCGCCGGCATCAGGCCTGAGCAACTGAATGTCAGCAGCAAACCGCCGGATTTCACCGCGTGAATACCGTACATATTAATGTCTTTGTAGCCTCGTGATGCGCGGCCCAGTGATGCTTTGCTGTCGACGAACTTGGGCGGATCGAGGATCACCATATCGAACTGTCGTTGTTCTTCGTGATACTTACGCAGAACCTGAAACACATCACAGTTCACCATGTCGCAACGGGCACTGTCGAGATTATTGATTTCAAGATGCTTTGCCGCGAGCTCAAGCGCCGGATCAGACACATCCACATTGGTGACATGTTTTGCGCCGCCTTGCAGCGCATAGCATGAAAACGTGCCGGTATAGCTGAAACAGTTCAGTACCTCTTTTTCTTTGGCATAGCGGCCGGCAGCTGCGCGGGCATCACGCTGATCAAGGTAAAAACCGGTTTTATGGCCATTGCGAATATCTACCTGAATCTGAATACCATTTTCCAGGATTGTAACCACCGGTTCCGGATCGCCATGAAGCGTCTGCACCAGTGGGTCCAGTCCTTCTTTGGCACGCACATCCACATCGCTGCGTTCAAAAATGTCTTTCCCCGGCAGCACTTTTTTCAGCGCCCACACAATTTTGTCACGTTGCTTATCAGCACCGGCACTCAACAATTGCACAACAATCACCGTGTTGTACACATCTATAGTCACGCCGGGCAATCCGTCAGACTCTGAAGCGATGAGGCGATAGCTGTTGGTGTTTTCGTTAATCACCAGGTTTTCACGGAGGGTGAGGGCAGTAGTAAGGCGACGAACAAAAAAACCATTGTCTACCGGTTCATCTTTGTTAAACGTCCACATGCGAACCCGTAACTGGGATTCAGGGGACCATGCACCGCGGCCCAGCCAGTCGCCTTCTGCACTTATTACATCAACAGTGTCTCCGCTGCGGCAACGTCCGTTAACCGTAGCAACGGCACTGGCAAAAACCCAGGGATGACGACGGCGCAGTGATTTATCACGTTGAGGTTGTAAGACGACGGTGGCAGACATTGTTATGATAACCCTTAGATGAAAGTGGCGCGCAGTATAGCTTTTCTCATTATCCGGCGCGACTTTTGAACCGAATATTTATGACGACCATACGTATGTGTGAATTCAGATCGTCAAACGAGGGAGTACAGCGATGCGATATATCGATTTTGACAAGGGCGCGGGGCCGGAATCTTTGAAGATTAGTGAAACGGACACGCCTGCTATCGCCAGTGGCCAGGTGCTCGTTAACGTGCATGCATTTGGTGTAAACCGCGCCGACACCCTGCAACGTCAGGGAAAATATCCGCCACCGCCGGGTGAAAGCGACATTCTCGGACTCGAAGTTTCCGGGATAGTGACTGAGGTTGCAGATGATGTCACTCAATGGAAAACGGGTGATAAGGTGTGTGGTTTGGTAGCGGGTGGCGGCTACGCTGAATATGTAGCGGTAAATGCACGTCATCTCATGCCGGTGCCGCAGAACATGTCGCTGACAGATGCTGCAGGGCTCACAGAGGTGTTTCTTACCGCCTGGCAGGCGTTGTTCACAATCGGTAACCTGAAACCTCAGGATAAAGCCCTTATTCACGCCGGTGCCAGCGGCGTAGGTTTGGCTGCACTGCAACTTTGCAAACTGAAAGGCATTGCCACCGCCACCACCGCGTCTTCTGAAGATAAGTTAGCCCAGTGCCGTGATATGGGGGCAAACCTGACCATTAATTATAAAGAACAGGATTTTGCTGCCGTTTTGAAAGACACCTGGCCCGACGGTGTGAACTTTGTGCTCGATTTTGTTGCAGGGGATTACCTCAACCGTAACCTGAAAGTACTCGCGCAAGACGGACTCATCGTTTATTTAGCCATGCTGGCAGGGCGTTTCGCCGACAAGTTAGACATGGCATTGATGTTGGGCAAACGCGCCCGCATTCAGGGGTCAACGCTCAGAAACCGCAGCGACGCTTACAAGGCTGATTTGATCCGTGATTTCTGCGAACACGGCTTGCCGGGCTTCGACGACGGCACGCTCACAGTGAACGTAGATACCGTGTTGCCAGTTGAAGATGTCGCTACTGCCCATGCCCGCCTTGAAGCCAATGACAGTCGCGGCAAAATCATTGTTGAGTGGTGATGAAGGCGAGGTTCACCTGACTGGTGTCTTTTAGTCAATTGCCGATGGCAGACACCCCGGCAAAATTGTATGACCCGTTTCGCATTATCGAGTGTTAGTCCGGCTTCATCACTGCACGCGACAAAGGACTGATAAAAATTCACAGTTCGCCATGCTATTTAACCTTCCTGGCTCAGCTATAACAATCCTGGTTTTACGATGACAAATGAGATCTTTCTGATATCAGGAAAGAAGATGGAACAAGATCGAAAAGGAACTTGGTAAGCTTCGTAGAGAATATGAACTGCGATTTTTCACAAAAGAAGCAACGTCTTTATGAATGAAAATTAATAGTGTAGGATGGATAAAATATTCATTTGATTTATGTTTAAGTGCAAAGGTAATGATTAAAAAAATATTTGGATCATTAAAAGGGCGTTTGTTTTCACTTATTTTTTTGGCAATTTTACCTTGCTACGGCTTGATCCTTGTTCATTTTAACACTGCGATAAATAATGAAATTGAAAAATTGCGTGGCAGGGCAGAATTCGTTACTGAGCAATCGGTGCGGAATCAGCAGAACATTGTAAACGGTACCAATATCTATTTGCGGCGGTTAGCTGAATCAGAAGCCGTAAAAGATGTTTTCTCAAACCGCTGTGTTGAGTTTGTAAAAGAACAAAACCGGTTGAACATGCACGTTACGAATATAGTGGCTTTTTCTATAGACGGTCATTTAGCATGTGCGGCATCTGATAGCGAGTTTGTCTCAGGATTGGCTCAACAGCCTTTTTTTTCAAAAGCTATAAATACTAAGACCTATGTAACCAGTGAAATACAAGTTGACTCATCTACGGGCGAATTTGTTATGGCGTTTGCTTACCCAATTGTTAGTGAAAGTAACACAAATGAGGTGACTGGTATTGCGGTTGTTGTTGCATCAGTGGAATGGTGGGGACATTTTGTCAGGTCAATGGTGTTACCAAAAAATAGCGTCGCATATATTTTGGATCGTAATTATAAAGCGGTATTCAGTTTAAATGATGATCTTAGCTTTGAAGGGTATTCACAGATTAAAAATGGTGAAACGCGAATAGGGCCAAATGGAGTTCGTCGAATATTTTTCAGCCATCATTTAAGTGTTGAAGATCAAGATATATCGTTAACATTTGTGACGGGGATTAGTATTGATAGAGGTTTTAACTCAATACTTCGCTCATTTTATTATGAGCTATTGTTGTTTACTGCGTTTGTGGCAATTGTACTTATTATTTTGTGGCTTTTTTTCAGAAGTAATATTCAACGTCCACTAGACAACCTTTCAAGCTTCGCTGATGCTCTGGGTGAAGGTAAAGAGATCCAAAGTGACGAAGGTATTGGGATAGAGGAAATGGATTCCCTTCGACAGTCGTTGTTCAACATGGCTGACAAAAAGCATTCTGCCGAACAAAAGTTACGTAATCAGGCATCGCGGGATTCTCTAACTGGCTTGGCAAACCGATCGGCATTCAATGCGTTTGCGCAGCGGATTGTTGAAAAAGGCTATGCATCATATTCACCTAAATTTTCTGTAATTTATATCGACTTAGATAATTTCAAAGAAATTAATGACACCCGGGGGCATGAGGTCGGCGATAGAGTTTTGCATATATTGGCGGATAGGTTAAGCAAGCAGCTACCTGCGAACTGGTTTATTGCTCGACAAGGAGGTGATGAATTCACAATTATTGTTGACCAATATCAAAAAAGCGAACGTGTTGTTACTGATTGTCAATCATTGCTTAAACTGATTAGTGAGCCCATTCAAGTCTCGCATTTTTCGATGTCGATAATGGCTAGTATTGGATTAGCATTTTATCCGGAAGATGCTGATTCTGTTTCCGATATTATGTCTGCGGCAGACCAGGCAATGTATGCAGCTAAATGTCAAGGTAAGAACAGGGTTTGCCGATTTGATCTCGAATTAAAAAACGCTTTGCTACGGCGTACTTCGCTAACTGAAGCTCTGGGGCTGGCAATTGAAAGAGATGAACTCACTCTGCACTTTCAACCTATTGTTAATAAGCAAAATCGTGTTGTGAAGTTTGAAGCATTATTGAGATGGACGCAGCATAATGGCGTTAAGGTATCTCCGGCGGAATTTATTCCGTTGGCTGAGCATTCAGGTTTGATTTTTGATATTGGGTATTGGGTTATTGAACAAGCATTGGCTGCACTTCCGAGCCTTCAACTGCGGTTTGGGAATGATATACAGGTGAGTGTCAATGTATCGCCGTTACAGTTATCAGGTCATCGGGGAGCATCTAATGATTTGTTGCAGCAACTTTTAGAAAATCACCGCCGGGATCAAAGTGCTAGACATGGAATAGTTATTGAAATTACTGAAAACCTGTTAATGTCTTCTGAGGATGCCACAAAAGAAGCGTTGCGCAAAATTCAGGAACATGGCATAGATATCGCTTTAGACGATTTCGGAACCGGCTATTCCTCTATGTCGTACATTCTGGATCATCGCATCGATTTACTAAAAATAGACAGGAGCTTTGTGCAACACATTACATCAAATAAGTCGTCGTATTTAATGTGTGAAGCAATGATACAGCTCAGCCAAAATTTGGGAATAAAGGTTGTCGCAGAAGGCGTAGAATCTAAAGCACAGGCCGATCTACTGTTTGAAATGGGATGCGATTTTCTTCAAGGTTTTTACGTTTCAAAACCACAACCTTTAGGCGTGGTTTTGAATGATTATGAACTTGTATAAATTTCGGACGTTATTTTTGAATAAAATTCACAGACCTTTATTTTCCTTATTCAGGAGCGCTTATACGTGCCTGTTTGTTATAATTTTATACACTACTCTGCCAGGCAGTGACTGGTAAAGTGTTCAAAAAGCCGTAACGTATAGAAACGCTTACACAAAAAATAAAAACTTATTAATAAGCGCTCCCCCGCCAATCAGGAAGATAAATAACACCAGCCCCAGTATTAGTGGTTTCATGCCGGCCTGCCGCACTACTTTGAGATGGGTCTTTAATCCTAATGCCACCATCGCCATTGTCAGTAATACATTATCCAGTTCTAATAGTGGGGCAATTACGTTTGTGTCCGGCTTGCCCAGAGAATTCAGGGCAATGACCAGTAAAAAAACAATGGCAAACCAGGGCATCTGGGCCAGTGGAAAATTGTGTCTGCCTGCTGACAAGTTCTGTTTAGAGTCGTTGGTTGCCTGCGCGCGTTGTGCAGGCAGCACTGCCAGTACAATAAGAAAAGGCGCCAGCAACATCACCCGGATCATTTTTTCCAGCACCGCTACCTGTGCTGCGTCGGGGCTGACCGCACTGGCGGCGGCAACCACTTGCGCGACCTCATGAATGGTAGAGCCGGCATATATACCAAAAGCATGGTCAGATAACCCCAGATACGCACCGATAAACGGGTAAATGAACATACTGGTGGTACCAAAGATAACCACAGTGGCCACGGCAATAATAACGTTATCAGCTTTTGCCTTAATCACAGGGGCTGTCGCCAGTATGGCTGCAGCACCACAAATAGCCGAACCTGCACCTATCAGCAGGCTGGTGTGACTGTCCAGTTTAAGTAGTCTCCGACCAGTAATGTAGGCCACCGTGAATACACCCGACATAATAACCAGGTCGATCAATAAGCCAATCCACCCTAAATCAATAACCTCGCTGAACGTAAAGTGAAATCCAAATAGCACAATACCGGTTTTAAGAATCCGGCTTTTGGCAAACTCTACTCCGGTATCAATGTGCTTTAACAGGCCCGGCGTAATCAGGTTGCCCGCCAGCATACCTATCACTATGCCCAGCGTGAGCGGGCTGATACCGGCCTGGGAAAACCACTCCAGCCGGGCCAGGCCTGTCGCGCCAACAGCGATGAGCAACACAATGATCAGGCCGCCCGCAAGATGGCGAGAATTGTCCGTGTTCGGATTGTCTGGGTGTATTGGTGATGGCATGGCGCTTTCCTGCAATAGCTGAAGTTGCATTTAATCTACGCCCGGCATTACTATTACTCAAATACACTATTTTCATTTTTGAGTAACTTTAGGTTATACAATGAATTTGCATGGTTTGCGGGTATTTTATACAGTGGCTACTCAGCGTAGCTTTTCACTGGCAGCAGAGGCGCTTTTTATTAGTCAGCCGGCGGTGTCAAAAGCGATCAGAGAGCTTGAGCACATTGCAGGCCTGCCATTGCTTGAACGCGCCAGTAAAGGCAAAACGATTCGCCTGACCGAAGCAGGCCTTGCCTTGCTGGAACACGCTACGGGAATTTTTGCGATTGAAGCAGCCGCCGAGCAGGACTTAAAAGCCCGCGCCGGACTCACCCGCGGACAGCTCAATATCGGTGCCAGTACAACCGTGGCCAGTTACTGGTTAACCGACTTTCTGGCCCGGTTTCACCGTGACCATCCTGATATCGATATATCATTGAACGTGGCTAACTCTTCGCACATTGAACAGGCGCTTCTGCAAAATGATATTGAACTGGGTTATGTGGAAGGTGAAATTGTTCATCCACTTATTCATTGTGAACATTGGAAAAGCGAGCCGTTAAGTCTGTTCTGCGTTAGCACCGGCGCATCCCCCGAGAAAAATATACCGGCACTTGAGCAGGCGACCTGGCTAGTCAGGGAACCCGGTTCAGGGACGCGTAGTGTGAATGAACAGTATTTTCTCGCACATCAGATTGCGCCGTTTCAGACCATAACGCTGGGCAGTAACGAAGCCATTATTCATGCTGTTGCCGCCGGGATGGGTATCGCGCTGCTGCCCGATGTGGTGGCTGCGCCATTGCTGGCGCTCAACAGCGTTCAGCGCTTACCTGTTAAGGCGCTGCATCAGCCGGAGCCGCGTTCTCTGTTTTGCATGACCCATAACACCCGTCCCCGCTCACCCGCTGCCATCGCTTTTTTAAGTCTGAGTCGGGCGTAAGTAATGCAGCATAAGGGCTCGATTGGGTTGAACACTGCTTTAAATAAAACCCTATATTGCTTTACGGCAAACATTCTGTAAGTAGCAGCCTCAATACCGCGGCTACCACCAGTGACTAAAACGATTTTTGAATCATCCATGAATTTACCCTGCGTTACTCAAAATACATGCCTGAGGTGTTGCGTTCAAAAGGATAATCATCTCTGTATCCGCGAGGTTTTCTTTGCACCGGTGAATTAACCGGAAAAACCGGTATCGTCCTGCGTAGGATTGCCTGCAGCTTCACGGGCTAAATCATCAACCCGCTCATTTTCCGGATGGCCGGAGTGGCCCTTAACCCAGTGCCAGTCCACATCGTGCTTCTTCACTGCTTCGTCCAGACGCTTCCACAAATCTGCATTTTTTACCGGCTTTTTATCGGCAGTACGCCAGCCGTTTTTGCGCCAGTTCTTGATCCACTGGTTTATGCCGTTTTTAACGTACTGACTGTCGGTGGTAATGTCTACAATGCAGGGTTCTGTCAGACATTCCAGTGCGGCAGCGGGGGCCATCAGTTCCATGCGGTTATTGGTGGTTTGATTAAAACCTTCACTGATTTCTTTTTTGTGTTTTCCGAATATCAACAGAGCGCCATACCCGCCTGGTCCGGGGTTGCCTAAACAGGAACCATCGGTATATATCGCGATTTTTTTCTTTGCCATGAAGGGCCTTTTTTACGTCAGAAATGTGTTTCCGGGATAATGTCCTGGTATACTAAAGAACTGAAACCGCCTGTGCCAGCGAAAATCTGAAATTCGCGGGGCACCCGGCAACTATAAGATAAAACAAGGTGTTGCAGACATGCGTCAAATCGTGCTCGATACAGAAACCACGGGTATCGAACCTAAAGAAGGTCACCGTATCATTGAAATTGGCTGTGTTGAGGTTGTTAACCGCAAACTCACCGGCAATCATTTTCATGTGTACATTAACCCTCAGCGAATTGTTGAACAGGAAGCGATTGAAGTTCACGGGATTACCAATGAATTTCTGGCAGACAAACCTTCGTTTGCAGACGTGGCGCAGGACTTTATCGACTTTATCACCGGTGCTCAGCTGGTAATTCATAACGCGGCCTTCGACGTCGGCTTTATGGATCACGAATTCGGTATGAATGCTCCCACTGCCGGGGTCAAAACTCACGATATCTGCTCTGTGCTCGACAGCTTATCTCTGGCCAGAAAGATGCATCCGGGGCAGAAAAATAACCTCGATGCATTGTGCCGGCGCTATGGAATAGACAACAGTCACCGTGAACTTCACGGCGCTTTGCTGGATGCCGAAATTCTTGCTGATGTCTATCTGCTGATGACCGGTGGCCAGACAAAATTGAATCTGGCCGGCCAGAACAGTGAAGGAAGCGGTGATACTCAGGGGATCCGGCGTATTCAGAGAAACGGAAATAAATTAAAGGTTATCCGCGCCTCCGCCGATGAATTAGAACAACATGAGGCACGACTGGATATTGTGCAAAAGAGCGGTGGAAAGTGTTTGTGGCGAGCAACTCCCGAAAGTTAATTTCTTTTTTAACTTCTGTCTGGCTATTTTTTATTGCCGGCAGCTTTTCGCTGTCAGCGCAGCAGGCCGGTGATGAACCGGTTGTCGATACCAGTGCGTTAACCGCACTGGGTGATGATTATCAAAATTCTATTCTTTTGCTTCGTAACCGCTTCCGCATCGATCATGAAGTGGACGAAGTGACAATGGTTTTCTTCCGTGAATTTGGCTCAGCACCGGTGGTACTGGTGCGTCCAGACGGCTCTAAGATATTTTCCTCTCAGGCTGAAAAAAATAATGTGGAATGGTATGACGATGATACCTTCGACATGATTAAGATAAAAAATCCGGTGCCGGGACCGTGGCAGGCTGTAGGGCAGGTGTTACCGGAAAGCCGGGTGATGGTACTTTCAGGCATTGAGCTTCATGCCGATCCTCTGCCGGCAGTTATATTCTCCGGTGAAGTGCTCAAACAAACCGCCTATCTGACTAATGGTGGCAAGCCCATTGATTATTCGGCTTTCCGTGAAGTGGTTGACTTGTCCATCGAGCTCAAAAGTACCAATAATCCGAATTTTGATAACTTTGGCGCGAAAGACGAACTTATCGCCACCTTTGAAGACAATGGCAGGGGCATGGACGAAGCGCCGGAAGATGGCGTGTTCACCGGTCAGTTTAATCTGGCAATCCCTTCCGGTGAGTGGCGTCCTGTTTTCACCGTGGACACTCCCATGTTTTCCCGTGAACAAATTGATCCGGTTATCATGTTACACCCGAACCCTGTGGTATTGAGTGAAACATTGGATGACGGACAACAGGGTTACCACGATTTACATATTGATGTGGTCCGTGACCAGATTGATATTGAATCGTTATTGATAGACGGAAAGGTCAGATTTCCCAATGGCGATATTCAGAACTTTTCCATTACTGAACCTTCATCTGAAGCCCGCCTACACCGGATCCTTGCCTATGAAGACGGTTTGTTCAGAGTAAAGATCACTGCTTACGCGAGCACCACCGATGGCAGGGACGTGATCCTCGATGTGCCGGAATATACATTTTTAGGCGAAACCGGCGGCGAAGAGAGTGACGAAGCGCCTGTGACAGGGGGAGCAGGGGATCTTGAAGCGGCATTATTAAAAGATACGCCATCCATACCGTCTGTACAACTGCCACCGGAAGAACCCGGAATGGATGACGGCACAATGATCATGCTTATTGCAGTGGTAAACGGCTCGATAATCCTGATTGGTGTGCTCATTGTAGGCTTTATTGTATGGAAGCGGAAAAAGGCTGCAAAACCTGCGGTTGCTCCGGCAGCGCCTCAGGCTACTACAGGCGCAGAAGATAAAGAGAAAAAGCCGGGTATGCTGGCTGGTTTACTGTCGAAATTTAAAAAGAAGAAGCCTGACAGCGAAGAAAAGTAGTCGGGCAGTGTGGTTTTCACCAGGTGACTTATATGGCAGAAACACGGTTTGCAGGCCCTGCCAGCATGCTATACGGTGGTTATTACATCATTATGGCGAATAATCAGGCAAACGATGCATGTTGGCACATTTTATCTAAAAAAACCGTTGACTCGACCATAGGGAATACGTATTATCTGCGCCGCAGTCAGGGCAGAGACTTCAATAAAGAATCTGCAAGCTGCTGAAAAAATTGAAAAAAGTGGAGCGGTAGTTCAGTTGGTTAGAATACCGGCCTGTCACGCCGGGGGTCGCGGGTTCGAGTCCCGTCCGCTCCGCCACTTTCAATAGCAAAACTAATATGGTTCTTCGGAGCGGTAGTTCAGTTGGTTAGAATACCGGCCTGTCACGCCGGGGGTCGCGGGTTCGAGTCCCGTCCGCTCCGCCATTTAGTTTCGCGCCTTCTCTTGTGTGGAGCGGTAGTTCAGTTGGTTAGAATACCGGCCTGTCACGCCGGGGGTCGCGGGTTCGAGTCCCGTCCGCTCCGCCATTCAAGAGACACAATTTCCCAGTGGAGCGGTAGTTCAGTTGGTTAGAATACCGGCCTGTCACGCCGGGGGTCGCGGGTTCGAGTCCCGTCCGCTCCGCCACTTTCCTCTAAAGTTATCTGTTTTTCAACGCTTTCTGTTGGTCATTTGCATCCCTCACGTTAGTATTCGCTCAGGTAGAATTACTTCCGGAAGCTAGATTTCATATGGATGCACTACTCGCGTGTCGCGGGATTTCAAAAACTTATCATGATGGCGAAACCGATACGCCGGTTCTCTCTGATGTGTCACTTACCGTACAGACCTCTGAGCATGTCGCTATACTAGGCAGTTCGGGTTCAGGCAAAAGTACCTTACTGCATATTCTCGGCGGCCTGGACAAACCTGATGAAGGTGAAGTCTGGTTTCATGGCGAGTCTATGACAGGTATGAAACCGTCTCAGCTGGCGGCACTGCGCAATCAGAAAATTGGTTTTATTTACCAGTTCCATCATCTTCTCCCTGAGTTTTCAGCATTGGAAAATGCAGCCATGCCCTTACTGATTGGCGGTATGCCGGAAAAAAAGGCAAAACAGGCGGCAACTGACATGCTGGAACAGGTGGGGTTAACGCACCGGTTGATGCATAAGCCATCCGCGTTATCAGGTGGTGAACGTCAAAGGGTGGCAATTGCCCGTGCGCTGGTAAATCGTCCCGCTCTGGTTCTGGCCGATGAGCCAACCGGGAATCTGGACAACAAAACCGGCGAGCAGGTCTACGGTTTACTGACATCTCTAAGTGAAAGCCTGGGCACCAGTTTTGTTGTCGTGACCCACGATAATGCGCTGGCTGCACGAATGAACCGTACTTTGCATATTAAGGACGGATTGCTTCACGGGGAGGCGGCAGGTTGAATCTGGCATGGCAGCTTGCTTCGCGTTTCCGGCGCGGCAAGCAAAAAAATGGCTACATTTCTTTTATCTCCTTCTCTTCGACGGTGGGGATTGGCTTGGGTTGTTTTGTGCTCATTGTTTTGCTGTCGGTGATGAACGGTTTCGAACGGGAATTGCTGAACCGTATTCTTGCTGTTATCCCTCATGGCGAACTCTACGCCGTTAACAGTGAAGGCATTGAAAACTGGGAAGAAGAGATAGCCCGCCTTGAGCAGGATCCCAGAGTGGAGAGCATTGAGCCTTATACAAAAATCACCGGCATGTTGCAGCATAAGGGTAGCCTGAAAGCCGTCGAAATTACCGGTCTTGATATCAGCCGCGCCAGTCATGACCGCTGGCGGGATCAGGTGACGAAAGCCGGCTGGCAACAGTTTACCTCGGGCGATGATCAAATTTTGCTGGGGCAGGGACTGATGCAGAAACTGTCGTTATCGGCTGGTGACCGCATTGGTGTTCTGATCCCGACAGCGACAGATAATATGGCATTCAAAGCCCCCCATCTGATGCATCTTACTGTGGCAGGCAGTCTGAACGTGGGCGGTGAAATGGATAACTACCTGGCGATGATGCACCTGAACACCGCATCAAAAGAATCCGGCGTAACCACCGGTGCCCAGGGCCTGCGTTTTATGCTGAAAGACCCTTACGATGCCTATGATACCATGCGCAGTATTGGTTACGATTTCAGCCAGGCGGTTTATATTTCCTACTGGATGCGTACCCAGGGACACCTCTATAACGACATTCAACTGGTGCGTGTTGTTGTGATGATTTCACTGACCCTGGTGATTGCCGTAGCCTGTTTTAACATTGTGTCCACTCTGGTGATGGCCGTCAGAGAAAAACAGGGAGCAATAGCAATCCTGAAAACCATGGGGGCAGGAGACAGTCTTATCCGCCGCACATTCATGATTCAGGGCCTTATCAACGGTGTGACAGGTATTGTTTGCGGCACCGTGGCAGCGGTATTCGTGGCGCCTAATCTTTCTGCCATTGTCGCTTTTATTGAAAAGCTGACAGGCATAACGGTGTTGTCCGGAGATATTTACTTTATCGATTTTCTGCCGTCAGAATTGCAGTGGCAGGACGTGGTTATTACTGTATCGACTGCCTTTGTATTGTGTTTGCTGGCAACATGGTATCCGGCTTCAAGGGCAGTAAAGGTTGATCCGGCAAGAGCACTGAACGGATAACAATAATTATGCGTGCTCTGTGAATATAAAAAAAGGTGGCCGGGGCCACCTTTTTTTTTAAGCATTTTTATCGAAGTGTTCGAAGTCCACCGTTTCTTCTTTTATGCCGGCATCCGGGTCATTATAAACCGCTTCATCCAGTTCGCCTTCACTCTTTGCCACCACACAGGAAACCATACAGTCACCGGTGATATTAACGGCAGTACGGGTCATATCCAGTAAACGGTCGACACCGATAATCAAACCGATACCTTCCACAGGCAGATTCACCTGTTGCAGTACCATAGCAAGCATTATAAGGCCTACGCCCGGCACACCTGCCGTACCTACTGAAGCCAGTGTGGCGGTGAAGACCACCATGATGTAATCACCAAGTGTCAGATCCACACCATAAACCTGTGCGATAAACACGGTGGCTACACCCTGCATAATGGCAGTACCATCCATGTTGATGGTTGATCCCAGTGGAAGCGTGAAAGAAGAAACCGACTTGCCCACGCCCAGTTTGTTACGTGCAGTTTCCATGGTCACCGGTAAGGTGGCGCTGCTGCTGGATGTGGTGAAGGCAAACAGGGCGGCGTCGCGCATTTTCTTAATCATGGTAAACGGGCTCAGACCGGTCATGGTTTTAAGAAGCACTGAATACACAATCGTACCATGCAGAATAAGCACGACTAATACGAGAAAAAAGTATTTCGCGAGACTGCCAAGCATATCACCACCGATGGTGCTGAACAGTTTAGCCATTAATACGAACACACCGTATGGCGCCAGATTCATAATAATGGTGACCAGCTTCATGATAATCGTGTTTAAATCTTCAAATACCGCGCCCAGACGTTTGCCGGCATCGCCGGTCATCGCCATAGCTACACCGAACAACACGGCGAAGATAATAATTTGCAGCATGTTTCCTTCCGCCATGGATTTGATGGGGTTGGTAGGGAACATGTTAATAATAACTTGAGAGAAGGAGGGGGCTTCTTTAGCCACATAGCTTGCATCTGTAGGCATTAATACGTTACTGCCGGGGCTGACAACTAATCCCAGACTGATGGCCAGTGTAATTGCGATAGCTGTTGTGAGTATATATAACGATACGGATTTGAGGCCCAGACGACCCAGTTTTCCCGGGTCAGATAAACTGCACGTACCGCATACAAGTGAGATAAACACTAGCGGGACAACCAACATTTTCAGGCTGGCGATGAAGATAGCACCGATTGTGGAGAATATACCTTCTACCAAAAAGGTATACGTGGAAAACTCAAAGCCGAATATCGAAAAGCGAAAATCTCCGCTATTATCGAAAAGAAGCTGAAGTAACCAACCGGTAATGATTCCGGCGCCCATGCCGATAAAGATTCTGGCAGTGAGGCTAAGCTTATTAGCAGATTGAGACATGTGGGTTCCCTAACAACAATGTTATTGATTTTGTTATAGCTTTAGTGTGCCAGAATCTTATCAGATTGAAATGAAAAATATTTCAGTATTGTCATTTACTAGAGGTCCAGGAAGACAACTATGAAAACACTTTCCCAGTCTCTGACGCTGTTCAGTATGCTGTTCTTATTATTTGCCTGCGGAGGCGGCGGCTCGTTAGAGCGTGAATCCGACAGCAGTAGCGGCTCAGGAGACTCTGGCGACACCGACTCAACTTACACGGTTTCCCTTGCTCTCGTAAACCAGAATGATGAGACTGACCGTAATCTTGCGACAGATAACCCGCTCACACTGAACGCGACAGTGACTGACAATGACGGGGCGCCGCTCGCAGACACCTTAATTACCTTCACATTATCTAATGAAGAACTGGCTGTTTTCGGTAATGATACCGGTACGGCGCGTACAGATGATGCCGGTGTCGCTACTATTGATCTTACCGTTGGCACAGCGGCCGGTGATGGTCAGATCACAGCCACTTTACCTGATGGTACTGAAGGCACAACGACATTTACTTCGTCCGGCAGCAGTTCGGATGAAAACGCGGTCTACACAATTTCGCTGACTCTGGTAAACCAGGCAGGTGAGGCCGACCGTAATCTTGCATCAGACAATGCACTGACCCTCAATGTCAGTGTTACCGACCAGTTCGATAATCCTCTTACCGATACTCTGATTGATTTCACGTTATCTGATGAAAATATTGCCACTTTCTCAAACGACACGGCTACCGCCCGCACTGATGATACCGGCGCGGCGACTATCGGCCTTGCTGTTGGCAGTGCCTCAGGTGACGGTGAAGTCACCGCTACATTACCTGACGGGACTACTGCTTCTACCACTTTTTCCTCTGAAGGCGCTTCTGTGATCACGGAAGTGCCGGCTGTTCTTGAGTTGTACACCACTTCAGTACAACTGGCTTCCAGCGGTTCAGATGACATTGAATTAATTGCACTGGTTAAAAATGCTCAGAGCGTATTAATGGAAGGGGTTGATGTGTCATTCTCTGCACCTTCTTCAGCCGGTGTAGAAATTCAGCAGGTTGACAGCCAGACACTGGAAAACGGTACGGCAACAGCCAGACTGACCAGCCAGAATAATGCAGCTAACCGCATTGTCACCGTGACTGCCGCCGCCGGCGACCTGACGCAAACCATCGACATTGAGATTTCAGGCACTGAGGTCACTATTAACGGTGCCCGCTCAATTACTATTAATGATTCCACCACTCTGACGTTGCGGGTTCAGGACTCGGATGGCACAAATATTCCTAATCAGGCCATCGAACTGGCTGCAACATCCGGCGAATTATCAGCGTCATCTGTCACAACTGGCGCGAATGGTCAGGCTACCGTCCAATTTACCGGTACTGTATCAGGTTCGTCCACGGTCACAGCGTCTGCGTTGAATGCCATTGGCAGTTTCACAGTCGCCGTACAGGAAGATGACTTTTCCTTTACCACTGTGCCTGCGGAAGAAGTGGCTGTTGCACCGGATGACAGCTATGAAGAAGCGAATTACACCACACTGACAGTAAGCTGGAACAAAGACAATGCCCCTTTTGCCGGCGGAACAGTAACTTTTACTGCATCCCGTGGTGATATTCGCCCGGGCGATGAAAGCGGTACTACCGACGCTAACGGTGAGTTGTCCTTTGATATCGCGTCAACCAATGCCGGCTTATCTTCTGTAACTGCAACCGGCGTGGACGGTGACGGTAATGAAGTGAGTGCGACAGTTGATATAGAGTTTATTGCCACCGATGCTGACAGCCTTTATGTGGATGCGTCTCCTGATCAGATTGGCCCTGACGGACAAACCAGTACCATTACTGCGATAGTCCGTGACCCTGCGGGCAACCTTGTGAAAGGCAAAGTTGTCAGCTTTACAGTGAACGACACCAGTACCGGTTCCATTTCACCGTCACAGGCAACCACTGACAGTAACGGTATTGCTTCAACAGTATTCACATCCGGCGCAGTAACCAGCGAAGATGCGGTGATGGTAACAGCAACAGTGGTTGATGATGTCGCTGTAACCGGCGATGTAACACTGACTGTAGGAAACCGGGCATTTGACGTATCAATCGGTACCGGTAATGAAATTGAAAAACCCGATAGCACAACATACCTGAAAGAGTTTGCTGTGTTTGTAACGGATTCGGTGGGACAGCCAATTGAAGGGGTGTCGCTGACAGCATCGTCTACACCTGTAAAATATGCCGATGGTGGTGAATTCTACAAGGGATACTGGGTATGGGTTGACCCTGTATGGGTTATCCGTGATGTAGATTCTGACGGGAATATTCTGGGTACCTATACTGCTGAATGTGTGAACGAAGACATTAACGGAAACGGTATTTTAGATTCAGGTAATTTTAATGCTCAGCGCCTGGCTTCGGATACTACAGACTTTTCCAATGGTGAAGACATTAACCGCGATACTTTCCTGACTCCCGGTATTGTTGGTTCACTGACATTCAAGGATGGTATCAACGAAACTGATGAAAATGGGCAGGCAACGCTGGAACTCCGTTATCCCAGAGAATATGCCGGATTTTACGAAGCTGAGATTTCTGTATTTGCACAGTCTACAGGTAGTGAAGCCAGTGCGAGTATGAAGTATCTGTTCGCAATCGCTGCAGATGATGCTTCGAATGAAAATATTCAACCACCTTCCAGTCCGTTCGGAGTGAGTAACCAATGTACAGATGCTGAGTGATTCAGCTCTCTGACAAAAAAGCCGTCACCTGAAGTGACGGCTTTTTCATATCTGCCTGTCCGTAAGATTAATTAAACCTGCTGGAAGGGGTAGACCGAACCGAGTTTCATTATTTGTGTCAGTTCATCCAGTGCGGTACGGCTTTCTGTGAGTAACTGGGGATCCCGTAAATCCTGTTCAGACAAGCGGTCACGGTAGTGTTTTTCCACCCACTGATTCAGACGGGCAAACAGGATGTCATTCATCAGCGTATGCGGATTTGCGGCCTTTAATTCTCTCTCATTCATGGCTACGCGTAACCGTAGACAAGCCGGGCCACCGCCGTTTCGCATGCTCTGCTTAACATCAAAGTATTTCACTTCTTTTACCGGCGTATCCATGGCTGTGAGAGTGTTTAAATAATCAGAAACTGCCGGGTTTTCCTGACATTCTGCCGGTGCAATAATTGCCATGTGACCCTGCGGCAGGGTGATGATTTGAGTATTAAACAAATAGGTACTGACCGCGTCCATTACAGAAACAGCACTGGTAGGTACTTCAATGAAGTGCAGCGGACTTTCACCAAATTTGCGGCGAATTTCTTTCAGTACGGAGCCGGTATTCAAAAAGGCTTGCTCATGATAGAAAAGGACGTTCTGGTTACCTACTGAAATCACGTCGTTGTGGAAGACTCCCTGATCAATCACATCCGGATTCTGCTGGATATACACCACTTTTTCATCTTTCAGACCGTGCAGGCGGGAAATAGCCTGTGAGGCTTCAAACGTTTGTCTTGCAGGGTAACGCACCGGTGCAGGTCTACTGTGGTTAAACGCATACCGGCCGTAAACGAACAACTCTACACCGGCTTTGCCGTATTCAGTACACAGCCTGGTATGGTTTGCCGCACCTTCGTCGCCGAAATGCTCGTTATCGGGCAGGTGAGTATGGTGAGCGAAGTATTTGTCATCATCGAAGGTTGCCTGCAAAATGGCACCGGTTACCGCCGGTTCAAGTGAACGGTGGAACTTATTGGTCAGATTGGCCGGGGTAAAATGAATTCTGCCGTCCAGTGTGTCAGCACCGGGTGAAACCGTTGCTGCATTGGCTGTCCACATGCTTGAGGCGGAGCAACAGGCAAGAAAGACCTGAGGCGCCTGCTTTGCAGCTTTATCAAGAACCTGTGCATCTGAACCGGAAAAGCCCAGACGTCTCAGCATGGCGATGTCAGGACGCTCCTGCGGCGCTAAAACACCTTGTTTCATTCCCATATCAGCCAGCGCTTTCATCTTCGCCAGACCTTGTTTTGCTGCCTCTTTAGGATTGCTGACAGCATTGGCATTATTTTGAGATGCAACGTTTCCGGTTGATAACCCTGCATAGTTATGGGTAGGGCCAACGAGTCCGTCAAAATTTACTTCAAATTGCTGCATGGGATTGCCTCTTGGAAATGGATCATGAATGACTGCCGGCCGTTGCTTGAATTTAGCGTAAGAACCCAAATAAAGCAGGGGAAGGCAGCAAATAAACCGTCTTTTTTGCTCACTGAATTGGCGGCATTATACGGTTTTTAATGGCCTTGCCAACGTGAGTGGTTAAAAAGTGAACGGTTTGTGGCGGTATTTGAAGCAGGCGACAGAATAACTATTAAGAAGATCTTGTTTTCCATTCACTTTGTAGATATATGTTAAAAAAAGAAAGGGTAGTGCACCATCACTTCTTTATACCCTTTATTATTCAATGAGATGATCTAAATCTCTGATTACGAACAGGTTTAATCAATTTTTATGGCAAAATCACTGGTTATTGTCGAGTCACCAGCAAAAGCAAAAACGATAAATAAATATCTCGGTAAAAATTTTATCGTAAAATCTTCTGTTGGCCACGTGCGCGACTTGCCTACGAAGGCGGTCGGCAATGTTGAGCCCAAAAAACCGGCAAAAGAACTGAAAACGTTAAGCGATGATGCGCGGGAAGAATATCTGCGCAAATATGAATACCGTAAACTGGTAGATCGCATGGGCGTCGACCCTGAAGCAGACTGGAAAGCACATTATCAGGTGCTTCAGGGCAAAGAAAAAGTTGTCAATGAGCTGAAGAAGCTCGCAAAAGACGCTGACACCGTTTATCTCGCAACGGATTTGGACCGCGAAGGGGAAGCCATTGCATGGCACCTGCGGGAACTCCTTGGCGAGAAGAATAAAACTTATCAGCGCGTGGTGTTTAACGAAATCACCAAAAACGCCATTCAGGAAGCTTTCTCTCATCCCGGTGAGGTTAACACTGATCGCGTGAATGCCCAGCAGGCAAGACGTTTCCTTGACCGCGTTGTGGGTTTCATGGTGTCACCGCTGTTGTGGAAGAAAATTGCCCGCGGGTTGTCTGCCGGTCGTGTGCAGTCAGTGGCTGTACGTCTGGTTGTCGAGCGTGAGCGGGAAATTAAGGCTTTTGTACCGGAAGAATTCTGGGACGTACATGCAGATGTAACATCAGGCGCGAAACAGCAACTGCGTATGCTGGTTAACCGTTATCGGGATAAAGCGTTTAAACCGGTTAATAAGAAAGAAACCGATGCAGCGCTGGCCGAACTGGAAAAAGCGCAATACGTGGTTGAAAGCCGTGAGTCTAAACCCACGCAAAGTAAACCGTCAGCACCGTTTATTACATCTACTCTGCAGCAGGCGGCCAGTACCCGTCTTGGTTTTGGTGTTAAGAAAACTATGATGCTGGCTCAGCGATTGTACGAAGCTGGTCACATTACCTATATGCGTACAGACTCAACGAATCTGAGTCAGGAAGCGCTGGATAATTGCCGTGCTTACATTGACGATAATTTTGGTGGCAAGTATCTGCCGGATTCACCTATCCGTTACGGTAGCAAAGAAGGCGCTCAGGAAGCCCACGAAGCGATTCGTCCTTCAAACGTAAATGTGCAGGCAGCGTCGCTTAAAGAGATGGAGAGAGACGCACAGCGCCTGTATGAGCTGATCTGGCGTCAGTTTGTTGCATGTCAGATGACAAACGCAAAATATGATGCCACTACGATCCGTGTAACTGCCGGTGATTATGAACTGGTGGCGAAGGGCCGGGTACTGAAATTTGACGGTTGGACTAAGGTACAGCCACAAATCCGTAAGAAGGGTGATGAAGAACTGTTACTGCCGGACGTGAAGCAGGGCGAAGCCCTCGATTTGCAGGCCCTGGATCCTAAACAGCACTTTACTAAACCGGTGGCCCGGTTTAACGAAGCTTCACTGGTAAAAGAGCTTGAGAAACGTGGCATTGGCCGGCCTTCTACCTACGCCAGCATTATATCCACGATTCAGGATCGTGGTTATGTCCGGCTGGAAAATAAACGTTTCTATGCTGAAAAAATGGGTGAAATTGTTAATGATCGTCTGATGGAAAACTTCGACGACCTGATGAGTTATGATTTCACTGCCAATATGGAACAGCATCTCGATGACATTGCAGAAGGTAAGAAAAACTGGAAGCAGGTTCTCGACAGTTTCTACAACGATTTCTACGCCAAGTTACTGAAAGCAGAAAAGGACGCTGAAGAAGGTGGAATGCGTACCAATCAGGCGGTCCCGGCTGGTATTGAATGCGACAAGTGTGGCCGTGAAATGAACGTCCGTACCGCATCTACCGGTGTATTCTTAGGATGCTCAGGTTACAACCTGCCTCCGAAAGAGCGTTGCACCAACACCATGAACCTGACACCGGGTGACGAAGTGGTGAAAGTCGATAACGAAGAAGAGCTGGAAACCGAAGCCTTGCGGGCTAAGCGCCGTTGTGACGTATGTGGTACGGCAATGGACAGCTATCTGGTAGATGAAAAGCGTAAACTGCATGTGTGTGGTAACACGCCGACCTGTCCGGGGACTTACGTAGAAGCCGGTACATTTAAGATTAAAGGGTACGACGGTCCGGTTATCGAATGTGATAAGTGCGGCAGTGATATGGAGCTGAAGAACGGCCGGTTTGGTAAATACTTCGGTTGCACCAGCGAAGAATGTAAGAATACCCGTAAGCTGCTGCGTAACGGCGAAGCTGCGCCACCAAAAGAAGATCCGGTGGATTTACCTGAATTGCCCTGTGAGAAGTCTGATGCGCACTTTGTATTGCGTGACGGTGCCTCCGGTATATTCCTCGCAGCACATAATTTCCCTAAATCAAGGGAAACCCGTGCACCAAAGGTTGAGGAACTGGCCCGTTTCAGAGATCGTATTTCGCCTAAGTTTTACTATCTGGCGGATGCGCCGCAAAAGGATCCGGAAGGTAATCCGGCCATTGTGCGTTACAGCAGAAAAACTAAGCAGCAATACGTTATGTCTGAAAATGACAGCGGTAAATCAACAGGGTGGTCGTCCTGGTATCAGGATGGCAAATGGGTAACCCAGGACAAGAAAAAGAAATAGGTGTCAGGTGGCTTCATTACAGGATCAACTCTTAAAGGCAGGTCTGGCCGATAAAAATTCGGCAAAGAATGCCCGGGCGGAAAAGCGCAAAAAGCAAAAGCTGAAAAATAAGAATCAGCAGGTAGAAGCTGATGCTGCCAAAATCGCTGCTGAACAGGCCGCTGCTGAGAAAAAAGAGCGGGACCGTCAGTTAAATGCTGAACAGCAACAGGAGCGTGAAAAGCGCTCTGTTGCTGCGCAAATCAAGCAACTTATCACGGTGAATAAACAAAGCCGTGACGGTGATACCTTACTGAACTTTACCCACGAAAATGTGGTTAAACGTATGTATGTTTCAGCCGCTGTCCATAAGCAGGTGACGAAAGGCCGTCTGGCTGTGGTTACTCTCGACGGAGCGTATGAACTGGTGCCGTCACCGGTTGCTGATAAAATTGCTCAGCGTGATGAATCTGTAGTGGTTTACCGTGCCGACCTGGATACCAGCAACAACGAAGGTCAACAGGAAGACGAAGAGGACTGGTACGCCGACTACGAGATCCCGGACGACTTGACCTGGTAATTTTACCGGTTCAGTAGTGCGCCGGCAGGACTTCAGCTTTGTAGTCCCGCCAGTGCATTATTAGTGGAGTCTTGCAACGCGCGGTTAATTTTCACGTGTTCAGGGCTCCAGCCTGCAAGAAAGCGGTGGAAGTCGGCATTTGCCAAATCATAAAGCCCCCGCCATTCTGCCTCCGCAGCTTCTGCATCCGTTTGCGGACAGTGTTTAGCAAGAGAACCTTTTAACGCTGAGAAATAATGCCGGAGACAGGTTTCTTTACCGTTTCTCTGATCCTCATCACTCAGTGCACTTCCCATGAAATACACTACGTCTTTGATACCCGCCCCGTGACCACAGTACTGGAAATCAACTGCGGCACAATCGACAAATTGTTCATCAAAACAGAAGTTGGCCACTTTCGCGTCACCGTGAAGAAGGGTAGAAAAACGGGCATTTTTAAGGGCATCGTCAATCTGCACGGCAGCAGACTTTAACGGAGAGTCGGGCATGGCTGCCCATTCGTTTTGTCTTGTTCCCAGATGCCAGTAAGTGCCTTCCTTCCATACTTTTCCATCAGAACAATGCATAAAACGTCCGTGGAATTCGCCCAGCCAGCGCAATACGCATTTTGCCTGCGCCAGCGTCAGTGAGTATGTTGTCAACGGGAATCCGCTGGCAGATAAGTCCTCCATGATAATCATTCTGTTATCGCCTTCAGCACTACCGCCCAGATAGTCAGGTACTTTACATGCTGAACCCGTAAGCGGAGCCAGTGCCTGATAAAAATAATGTTCAACTTCAAATGAGCGGAGTTTTCGCTGATGACTGTGATCTGATTGCCAGCCACGGGGATGCGCTGTGCTGTTCGCGGGCCGGATACATTTCACCACTACAGGTTTGCCCGTATTTTTGTTCACCGCTCTGAAACAGGCGCCGTAACCACTCCATAATGACTGGATGAGTGAAGCTTCGGTGTACTGTGTTCCGGACACAGTGTTCAGCCAGTTGAGATATTGGTTTAGTGAAAGAACAGTCATTATTTTTACCATTAAAAAAGCCGTACTCAAGGTACGGCTTTGTTATCACGTGCAGGGATTGACAGCCTCAACAGGGCTGTCAGCCTCAGGCCTCTTCAGCAACTGCTGCTTCAGATGCACTGGCAGGTAACGTCATAGCCGCAGATGCGGATGAAGTCGCCTGTGATACCGATGCTGCTTTACCTGACACCAGCAGTGCAGGGCGGCTTTCATCTTTCATCGCGCCTGCTGTTACATCACTGAACACTGCTTCTACAACCGGTGGCAATGCCATCGGATGTGATGCTGATTTTTGTCCGGTGCTGCTTGTTGCTCTGAAAGTGGCTTTCGCAACCGCAGGTTTGGCAACAGGTGCTACGGCTTCTGATTTCACCTCTTTCTCTGCCGTGGCAGCTACAGAGTTTTCAGATACCGGTGCTGCTTTTTCAGCAACTTCAGCTACCGTTTCCGTAGATTTTGTTTCAGTTGTACTCTGTTCAGCTACAGATTCAGTTGAACTCTGTGCTTCCTGAGTCGCATTTTCCGTTTCCTGAGCAGGATTCTGCTGTTCAGTTTCTGATTCTGCATGGGCAGCTAGATTAATCTCAACCTGCTCAGGAGAAGCCGGCACAGCGGTCAGCTGATCACCGTCAACACGTACACGGGGCTTCGCTGATTTTGGCTTTTTAGCCTGTGTATCTTCTTCAGGATGTGCAATATCAAATTGCAGTTCATCCTGCACTGCGCCGGTAGCTGCACCAGAATCCGCAACTTCAGAAGCATCACTGACTTGCTGTGGTGCGTTGTCCTCTGCTGCGTCACCGGCGGGAGACTGCTCCTTCTTACGGCGTTGACCCGCTGCCCGTACATGACGCGGAGAACGACGTGAGCGGCCACGGCTTTCTCGCTTCTGACCATTTTCATCGCCGGAAGCATCCTGTTCAGACGCAGTACTGTCAGCTTGCTCTGCCGCTTCCGCAGAAGCAGGCACATCAATGTTCTGAGCTTTACTGGTGTTGCTCTGCTCAGCGTCAGCCTGAGTTCGCTCCGTGCTGTCTTGAGTCAGACCAGAGCCTTTTTGACTTTGCTCAGGGCTGCTGGCCGGTGCTTCTGTAGCAAACTGAGTATCCGAAGGTGCTACAGTCTGTACAGTCTCAGTAACGGCTTCTTTCACTTCAACCACAGAATGTTTAGTGTCAGATTTGTCTGCCTGAGGCTGTTGTGTCGCTGACTTATCCGCTGCGTCTTTATTTACACGAACGCTGCGGCGGTTGTCACGACGCTTACGACGCTCGGCAACCTGCTTCTTACGGGCTGGCTGTGCTTCCTGATTGTCAGTTTGCGCTTCGGCCTCACGGTTTTGATTTTGCTGTTCCGGCTTGGCCTTTTTATCTTCCTGCGGCTTACGGCGGGACTTAGGACGACTGTTACGCTTATCATCCTGGCGTTTCTGAGTCTGCTTACTCTCATCACGCTCATTGCTGTTCTCAGACTGCTTACCACGACGGTTACGGTTGTTGCGTGGTTTTCTGTTGCGGTTGTCATTATTGCGATTATTACGCGGACTACGCGTCTTCTCTTCAGTCTTTGTTTCTTCTTCTTTCTTGTCTTCACCGCCAAGTACAGAAGAAATCCATTTGCCCAGTTTGGTGAACAGGGTTTCAGTGGCTGCCGGTGCAGTTGCTTCTTTAGCTGCAGGCGCTGCTACAGGAGCAGGCGGAGCCTGAGTCGGCGCAACGAGACCTTTCAATGCAGGTTCTTCACGTTTTACCGGTGCTGCAGCAGGCTGATAGGCCTCTGTCTCGTCCTGCTCTTTCAGGGCAACGTTATAGCTTGCATCAGAAATGACTTCATCCGGACGGTGGCGAATAACTTCGTAATGCGGCGTGTCCAGGTGAGGGTTAGGGATCAACAGCAGGGAAACGTTATGACGCTTCTCGATCACATTGATTGATTTACGCTTTTCATTCAGCAGATAGGTAGCTACCGGTACCGGCAACTGAGCTTCAATCTGACCGGTATTATCTTTGATGCTTTCTTCTTCGATAATCCGCAGAATCGACAGCGCAAGGGATTCTGTACCACGTATCGTACCGTGACCGGAACAGCGCGGACATACATGGTGAGCTGACTCGCCAAGAGAAGGACGTAAACGCTGACG
The DNA here is from genome assembly GCF_056160645.1 of Alteromonas sp. ABH4_456. NCBI lineage: Bacteria > Pseudomonadati > Pseudomonadota > Gammaproteobacteria > Alteromonadales > Alteromonadaceae > Alteromonas > Alteromonas sp. ABH4_456. The sequence goes on along the minus strand of NZ_JBSWXO010000001.1, from coordinate 209,225 downwards.
TGACATTTCCAGCAAGCCGAAACGTGAGATACGACCCAGCTGAACACGTGCACGGTCAGAGCGCACAGCATCCTGCATACGTTTTTCAACTTCGCGCTGGTGACGGACCGGTGTCATATCGATAAAGTCGATGACTACCAGACCACCTAAGTCGCGAAGACGCAACTGACGGGCAATCTCGTCGGCGGCTTCAAGGTTGGTATTCAGGGCTGTTTCTTCAATATCTCCGCCTTTTGTTGCGCGGGCAGAGTTAATGTCGATGGATGTCAATGCTTCCGTAGGATCGATAACAATTGAACCGCCGGAAGGCAGACGGACTTCACGCTGGAAAGCTGATTCGATTTGACTTTCAATCTGGTAGTGACTGAACAGAGGTACGTCACCCTTGTACAGTTTTACACGGTTTGCAAAGTCCGGACGCACCAGTTCAATGTGCTGCAGGGCTTCTTCATAGATACTGGTTTTATCAATCAGGATCTCACCGATATCACGGCGCAGATAGTCGCGGATGGCACGAACAATAACGTTACTTTCCTGATGGATAAGGAATGGCGCCGCACGGCTTTCAGCGACTTCTGAAATGGCTTCCCAGTGCTTCAGGAGTACTTTTAAATCCCATTCCAGTTCTTCGTAAGATTTACCTACACCAGCAGTACGGACAATCAGACCCATGCCGTCCGGTAAATCCAGGCGGGACAGGGCATCTTTCAGATCCGTTCGCTCATCACCTTCGATGCGGCGGGAAATACCACCTGCGCGGGGGTTATTCGGCATCAGTACCAGGTAACTACCAGCCAGTGACAGGAAAGTAGTGAGGGCTGCGCCTTTCTGGCCACGCTCTTCTTTATCAATCTGAACAATAACTTCCTGGCCTTCTTTAATCACATCTTTGATGTTCGGGCGGCCTTCGAATTTATAACCTTTCGGGAAGTAAGTGCGGGCAATTTCTTTCAGAGGCAGGAAGCCATGACGGTCTGCGCCGTAGTCTACGAAAGCAGCTTCAAGGCTGGGTTCTACGCGGGTAATCTTACCTTTGTATATATTCGCCTTTTTTTGTTCGTGACCCGGGCTTTCAATATCAAGATCATACAGCCGTTGCCCGTCAACCAGGGCAACGCGCAACTCTTCTTGTTGAGTTGCGTTAATCAACATTCTTTTCATTGTATCTAACTCTGTTTTGTACAGCCGCTTAGACACAAAATCAAAATGACACGTGCAAATACGCGTCACCCAGCCTCACGGCTGTGTGCGGGATTTGTTGTTTAGTCGTATTACCCATAAATACCGGCATTTCAGTTAGCCGGACAATTAAATGCGGGGTGTCGGGAACGACGGCCCTTACTATCTTTTTTCATTTTCACCCCCGTCATTACAGGGGCAAAGGTCAATTTAATTCTGTTTGCTAAACGGCGAACTTTATTTTCATCAGTTTGTGCAACGTTCTAAAGGCTTTTGTGCTGCCTTTATAAACCGGACGAATGCGTTTATTCAGTTGTCCGCACAATATTATGGTTCATTAATTAAGTTCGAACCGGATTTTGCTTAAGCATGTTTACTGCAAAATCACACGCGATTATCTCACCAACGTTTCGGGTTTAGCAAGCAAAGTTAACTCCCTTTTGTACTAAAAAACGTCATATTCAGAAATTAATTACATAAAAGACAGGCCCGAGCGTAAGAATGGCTGTTCTTTAACCAATCCGGCAGAACGGGAGGACCCTCAATTGTCTGTTGAAATGGTCTCGGTTTGCGCTATTTAGCTTTAGCGTATCCATACTTGCTCAGGTATACTCCCGCCCATGAAAGAAGATACCCCCCAACAAGTTCGTTTCGTTACCATCGAGCCAGATCTCGAAGGGCAGCGCATCGACAATTATTTGCGTACCCAGTTAAAGGGTGTGCCGAAAAGTATGATTTACCGGATTTTGCGTAAAGGTGAAGTGCGGGTAAATAAAGGCAGAGTAAAGCCGGAATATAAGCTTCAGGCTGATGATGTTATCCGCATTCCGCCGGTGCGGGTATCAGAACCCAAAGATACGCCGAATCCGAAACTGGATAAGGTGGCAGAACTTGAGCATTGTATATTGTTCGAGGATGACCGCATTCTGGTCATTAACAAACCTTCCGGCACTGCGGTGCATGGTGGCAGCGGCCTGAATTTCGGTTTGATTGAGGGCCTTAGGGCACTACGGCCCGATGCTCAGTTTATGGAACTGGTGCACCGTCTCGACCGGGACACTTCCGGCTGCATTATCATTGCTAAAAAACGTTCAGCACTGCGCCATCTGCATGCCCAGCTTCGTGACGGACAAATGGACAAGCGCTATCAGGCACTGGTCGCCGGTCAATGGCCTGAAAACCGGTTTAAAGTAAAAGCGCCGTTGTTGAAAAACGTACTGCAATCCGGCGAAAGGCTGGTGAGCGTGAATGAAAATGGTAAGCCGTCAGAAACCCGCTATCGCATTCTGACCCGCTATGAAGATGCTACCCTGGTAGAAGCATCTCCTATTACAGGCAGAACGCATCAAATACGTGTGCACTGTTTGCATGCCGGTCATCCTATTGCCTGCGATCCCAAATATGGCGATGAACAGTTCGATGACACTATGCGTAGCCGTGATTTAAAGCGTCTGTTTCTGCATGCTGCCAGCATTCAGTTCATACATCCTGGCAGCGGAGAGACAGTTCGTTTTCAGGCGCCCCTTGATGAACAACTAACCAGAGCGCTAAAGCAGTTAAATGAAGTATAAATTTGTTATTTTCGACTGGGACGGCACGTTGATGGATTCAGCGGCCAAAATTGTAAATTGCATGCAGCTTGCTGCACGTCAATGCGAAGTAGCGATCCCACCGGCTGAAGCTGTCGGGGGAATTATCGGTATCAGTCTGCGTCCGGCAATTCAAAAGCTGTTTAACATCACTGATGAAGCACTGACAGACCGGCTGTTTGAAGCCTATAAAAATGCGTTTATTGAACAGGACCAGACACCAAGCCCTATGTTTAACGGCACTGAGCAGATGCTCACTTCATTAAAAAATAGTGGACGAACGCTTGCTGTTGCTACCGGTAAAGCGAGAAGGGGACTTGACCGTGCCTGGAAGAACACAGATACCGGTCACTATTTCAGCTTTTCACGTTGTGCTGATGACGCAGAGTCCAAACCGTCGCCGGATATGATCCTGCAACTGCTCGCCGAAGCCGGAGTAGACAAGTCGGATGCGGTGATGATCGGGGATACCACCTTTGATATGCAAATGGCGCAGGACGCAGGTATTGCACGTATTGGTGTATCTTATGGGGTGCATGCACAGGTTCACCTGGAACGGTTTGCACCGCTGGCTGTTGTACACAGTATTGCAGAACTGGAATCATTATTACTCAGTCATTGAAGTGGCGAGTAACAATAAATCAATTCCGTAACCGGCAAGCATATCCCGCAAAAGCATAACCGGTAAGCCGATGAGGGCATTCGGATCACGGGATTCAATTCGTTCAAACAGCAAGGTACCTTTACCTTCAGACTTAAAGCTGCCGGCGCAGTCATAGGGTTTTTCGTCCCGCAGGTACTGTTCAATGTGTGTTTTGCTGAGAGAATGGAAATGCACTTTTGTTATTTCGGTGGCTGTTGTCTGCTCTTTTGTGGCAGCGTCAATAATGCTCAGGGCAGAATAGAATGTCACGCAGCGGTCGCTGCTAAGTAAAAGCTGCTCCGTTGCAGCCTCATGAGTTCCTGGCTTGCCGAGTATAATTGTGGTGCCAGAACCGGTAGTCAGGGAAGCCACCTGATCGCCGGCAATCACAATACCGTTTTCCGTCTCTGCCGCGACCTTACCGGCTTTTGCTGCCGCCAGCCGTTCTGCCAGCGCTCCCGGATGTTCATCCGCTAAGGGGCTTTCATCTATATCCGGTGCAATAATTGTGGCATTAACACCGAGAGAAGCAAATTGTGCCTGGCGGTAAACAGAAGACGTGGCCAGAATAAAGCGGGGAGATGGATACATGAATTCCTCTTTCGGTTACATAGCGTGCCGGATAGTAGCGGAAGTAAGCCATAAATCCGCGATATTTTCGAGTCGCCGGCTGTTTTTATCCCGAATACCTGACAATCTGTCCGCCAACCGGTCGAATCCGTGCTAAAAGGCGATTAATCTTTTGACACTGAGATACCAAATCTATAATATGCGCGCCCTATGCAGAAAGTGAAATTACCCCATACCGTCGATCCGGTGAAAAGCGCTGTGAAACGTTCCGATTACCGGGGTGTTATCGCAAGTAAAGATCTGGAACGATTGAATGAAGCTGTTGTCAGCTGTGATGAATGGGTGAACGCAGAAGTACAGTTTGAAAAAGACGCGCAGGGTCTTACTGTCTTTCACGGTCACTTAAGCGCACAGGTAACACTTATCTGTCAGAGGTGTAATGGCGAGTTTCCACACTCACTTCATACCGAATTCTGTTTTAGTCCGGTGCAGGGACAAGATCAGGATGAGGCAGATGCATTACCCGAAGCCTATGAACCGGTAGAGGTCAACGACCACGGAGAAGTCGATTTACTTCAATTATTTGAAGACGAGTTGATTATTTCATTACCTATCGTAGCCCTTCATGCAGAGGAGGATTGCGGCCTTGGTAAAGATGATATGACATTTGGTAAAATCAGTCCGGAACATGAGCGACCTAACCCTTTCGCGGTTTTGAAAGAACTTAAGCGAGACCAGGAGTAAGTTATGGCAGTACAACAAAATCGTAAAACACGCTCTAAGCGTGGTATGCGTCGTTCACACGATGCATTGACAGGCGCGACTTTGTCTGTCGATTCAACGTCGGGTGAAACACACCGTCGTCATCACGTAACCGCAGATGGTTACTATAAAGGCAAAAAAGTAATCGCCCGCTAATCAGTAGGTGACAACTTTTGTCTAAGCTAACCATTGCGTTAGATATCATGGGGGGCGATCATGGTCCCCCTGTTATCCTTTCCGCTACCCTCAAAGCCATCCGGCAACATCCAGATTTCAAATTTATCTTATGTGGCCAGCAGTCCGTCATTGAACCTGCTGTCGCTGATTTATTGCCAGAACAACGTGCAAGAGTCACCATCGAGCATTGCGACGATGTCGTTGATATGGGCGACGCGCCTGCCTTTGCATTGCGCAATAAAAAGCAATCTTCTATGCGCCGCATTATTGAACTGGTGGAATCCGGGGAGGCCGATGCCTGTGTCAGTGCCGGAAATACCGGCGCGTTGCTGGCAATGGCTTATTATCTTCTGAAAACATTGCCCGGTATTGACCGGCCAGCCCTTGTATCAGCAATGCCGACAGCCAGTCACCATAAAGTGTTTCTGCTGGATCTTGGCGCAAACGTAAACTGTACGTCAGAAATACTGTTTCAATATGGTGTGATGGCCAGTGTACTTGCCCAGGAAGTGTCCGGTATTGAAAAGCCGAGAGTGGCGCTACTGAACGTAGGCGAAGAAGATATAAAAGGAAATGCGCAGGTAAAGATTGCCGATCAGTTGTTCAGAAATGCCAGCGCACTGAATTACATAGGTTATGTGGAAGGGGATGACATTTTTACTGATTATGCCGATGTAGTGGTGACCGACGGATTTACCGGCAATATTGCCCTTAAATCTACCGAAGGTTTAGCCAAACTGGTTATTAATGAAGTAAAACGACAATCCCAAATGAACCTTTTAAGCCGTTTGATGGCCAGAATAGCGTTGCCGCTGCTGAAAAGCATCTACAACAGGGTGAACCCCGACCAGTATAACGGGGCGAGTCTGATAGGATTGCGCGGCATTGTCATCAAGAGTCACGGAAACGCTTCCGCTGACGCTTTTTACTATGCGATTTATCAGGCAATGCAAGAAGCCAAAATGGGCATTCCTGAGAAAATAAAAAGTAAAATAGAAACGGTTTTGTTGGAGCAGCTTTGAGCAATTATTCACGAATTATCGGGACCGGAAGTTATTATCCCAGTGAAGTGCGTACTAATGCCGACCTGGAAAAAATGGTCGATACCAGTGACGAATGGATCACTGAACGTACCGGGATTAAAGAAAGACGAATTATCGGTGCTGACGAAACAGCCGCCACCATGGGATTTGAAGCTAGTAAGCATGCTATAGAAGCTGCCGGTATCGACCCGAAGTCCATCGACATGATTGTGTGTGCAACCACCAGTGGTGCCCATGCATTCCCCAGCACAGCGTGTGAAATTCAGGCGATGCTCGACATTAACGGCATTCCTGCGTTTGATGTCGCCGCTGCCTGTGCCGGTTATTGTTATGCCCTGAGTATTGCCGATCAGTACATCAAGTCTGGTATGGCTAAACGGGTGCTGGTTATTGGTACAGACTGTCTGACCCGCATGATGGATCCGACCGACCGCGGTACAATTATTCTGTTTGGCGACGGTGCAGGTGCAACGGTCATTGAAGCCAGTGAGGAACCGGGCATTTTGTCTACCCATATTCACGCAGACGGTTCTTACGGTGAATTACTCTATGCCGGTAATCCTCAACGGGGTGTAGCATCTTCCGTTGAAGAAAACTGGTGTGCTATGAAAGGCAATGAGACTTTCAAAGTGGCCGTCACTAAATTGTCTGAGACTGTAGAACAAACCCTTGCAGCCAATAATATGGCAAAATCTGATCTTGACTGGCTGGTACCGCACCAGGCAAACTTCCGCATTATTAAAGCGACTGCCAGAAAGCTGGACATGTCGTTAGATCAGGTTGTGCTGACCCTGGAAAAATACGGTAACACGTCTGCTGCAACCGTGCCTACAGCACTGGATACTGCTATCAGAGATGGCCGTATTAAACGTGGTCAGAATCTTCTTCTTGAAGCATTCGGCGGAGGCTTCGCCTGGGCTTCAGCTCTGGTAAGATATTAAGTCCGGTCTGCAGACCGGCACGATAAAGATAACAATAAGGAACAATAATGACTCGTACAGCTTGTGTATTTCCGGGACAAGGTTCCCAGTCTGTCGGCATGCTTAAAGAGCTGGCTGAAAGCCACCCTGTTGTAATTGATACATTTAAAGAAGCGTCAGACGCGTTGGGATATGACTTGTGGGATCTGGTGCAGAATGATGCCGACGGCAAGTTAAATGAGACTCACATCACGCAGCCTGCACTGCTGACAGCCAGCGTTGCCATCTGGCGTATTCTTCAGGAAAAGCAGATTCAGGTAGATTACCTGGCCGGTCACAGTCTGGGTGAATATTCAGCGCTGGTTTGTGCCGGTGCCATTGAATTTAAAGACGCTGTGAAGCTGGTAGAAGCCCGTGGTCAGTTCATGCAACAGGCCGTACCGGCCGGAGCAGGGGCAATGTACGCCATTATCGGGCTGGATGATGAAACCATTGCTGAGTGTTGTCAGCAAACAGCTATTGCAACCGGTGAAGTTGTGTCTCCGGTTAACTTCAATTCGCCGGGCCAAGTGGTCATTGCCGGAGAAAAGGCTGCCGCAGAACAAGCTGCAACGGCATGTAAAGACGCCGGTGCAAAACGTGCGTTACCACTGGCAGTCAGTGTGCCGTCTCACTGCGAACTGATGCGTCCTGCTGCTGACCAGTTAGATGATGCACTGGCTGCAATCAACATTACTGCACCTGCGATTAACGTGGTGAACAACGTTGATGTGAGCGTAGAGTCTTCGGCTGAAGCGATTAAAGATGCGCTCGTGCGTCAGTTATATTGTCCGGTGCAGTGGACCCGTACCGTCGAGTTCCTTGCAGCACAAGGCGTAGAGAAAATTGTTGAAGTGGGGCCGGGTAAAGTATTAACCGGTCTGACAAAGCGAATTGATAAAGCATTAACCAGTGTTGTGGTAAATACGCCGGACACACTGGCTGATCTTTAATTACTCAGAATCAGGAAAATTATGAGTCAGTTATCAGGTAAAGTCGCCTTAGTAACAGGCGCAAGTCGCGGTATCGGTAAAGCCATTGCTGAAGCACTGTCTGCGCAGGGCGCAACCGTAGTTGGTACTGCAACCAGCGAAAATGGCGCTGCTGCTATTTCTGAATATTTAGCGGCATCAGGCGGTAAAGGCCTGGCGTTAAATGTGACAGACAAAGCATCGGTGGAAGCCGTGCTGAAGAACGTTACTGATGAATTTGGTGCTATTGATATTCTGATCAATAATGCCGGTATCACCCGTGATAATCTGTTAATGCGAATGAAAGATGACGAGTGGCAGGACATTATCGATACCAATCTGTCATCTATCTTTACGCTGTCTAAAGCCGTGTTACGCGGTATGATGAAGAAGCGTTATGGTCGTATCGTCAATGTTGGTTCAGTAGTGGGCAGTGCCGGTAATGCCGGACAGGCAAACTATGCTGCTGCAAAAGCCGGTGTGATTGGATTTTCAAAATCTATGGCACGTGAAGTGGCATCCCGCGGTATTACCATCAATGTGGTCGCTCCGGGCTTTATCGATACTGACATGACGAAAGCATTGACAGACGACCAGCGAGAAGCGATCTTTAAGGACATCCCGGCAAACAGACTGGGTGCACCGGAAGAAATTGCTTCAACTGTTGCTTTCTTAGTCAGTGATGGCGCTGCGTACATCACTGGTGAAACCATCCATGTGAATGGTGGAATGTATATGAATTAATGTTGCCGTCTGGCAGCAATTTCGTGCCTGAGCCTTGTTTTGCTTGGGTGTTGGTGTTAAAAAATTGTAGAATTAATTGGTTGGTTGCTGGTTTGACCAGGATATTTACATCACTTGGTACTTGCAAGGATAGCCCTTGCAAAATAAACTAGCGGCACTTTTTTATCTAGTGACGTTAAGGGAAACCTAGAATTATGAGTAACATCGAAGAGCGCGTAAAAAAGATCATCGTAGAACAGCTGGGCGTTAAAGAAGAAGAAGTAAAAGCTGAAGCTTCCTTCGTTGATGATTTGGGCGCAGATTCACTCGACACTGTTGAGCTGGTTATGGCTTTAGAAGAAGAGTTCGATACTGAAATTCCTGATGAAGAAGCAGAGAAGATCACTACCGTTCAGTCTGCTATCGACTACATCAACGCAAATAAAGACGCGTAAGCGTTCCTGAGTTTTGCGAAAACGGCTCTGTTAAGAGCCGTTTTCGTATCTAACGTTAGTTCCAATACGAGGGCTTTTTGTGACAAAACGTCGCGTAGTAGTTACTGGTATGGGTATGCTTTCACCACTGGCTTCTAATGTTGAAGACACGTGGAGCCGCCTGTTAAAAGGTGAAAGTGGTATCGGTGACATCACCTTATTCGATTGCAGTAACTATTCCACTCGTTTTGCCGGTCAAGTCGATGATTTCGACCCGCAAGATTACATCGAAAAGAAAGAAGCAAAAAAGATGGACCGGTTTATCCAGCTCGGCATTGCCGCGGGTAAGCAGGCTCTTGCTGATTCCGGTCTGGCGATTTCTGATGAGAATGCTCACCGTGTAGGTGTGGCTATCGGTTCAGGTATCGGCGGTCTTGAACAAATCGAGCAGAACCACGTTAAACTGATGAACAGCGGTCCTAAGCGCGTTTCACCGTTTTTTGTGCCTTCTACTATCACCAACATGATTTCCGGCTTCCTGTCTATCATGGAAGGCCTGAAAGGGCCGAACCTGAATATCGTGACGGCCTGTACAACCGGTGTGCACAATATTGGTGTGGCAGCGCGTACCATCGCTTACGGTGATGCTGACGCCATGCTTGCAGGTGGTGCTGAAGCTTCTATTACCCCGCTGGGTATCGCAGGTTTTGCGGCAGCCAGAGCGCTGTCCTCAAACAACGATGCGCCGCAGCAAGCCAGCCGTCCTTGGGATAAAGACCGTGATGGCTTTGTTATGGGTGAAGGTGCCGGTGTGATGATGCTGGAATCTTATGAATCTGCAGTTGCCCGTGGTGCTAAAATCTATGCTGAACTGACAGGCTTCGGAATGAGCGGTGATGCATATCACATGACTTCACCTCCTGCAGATGGTGAAGGCGCAGCCCGTTCTATGGAAAACGCCTTACTGGATGGCGGTGTTAACCGTGAAGATATCGGTTATATCAATGCTCATGGTACGTCCACACCAGCTGGAGACATTGCAGAAGTTGCAGCAGTAAAGCGGGTATTCGGTGAGCATGCTCATCATTTACTGGTCAGCTCGACTAAGTCAATGACCGGTCACCTGTTGGGTGCTGCCGGTTCGGTAGAAGCTATTTTCACCGTGCTTGCACTGCGTGACAAAATGGCGCCGCCTACTATCAACCTGGACAATCCGGGTGAAGGCTGTGATCTTGATTTTGTTGCACACAAAGCGAAATCATTTGATACGCCTTACGCCTTATGTAATTCATTCGGCTTCGGTGGTACTAACGGTTCATTAATCTTCAAACGTATTGAAGGTTAATGTACTTGATTGCGAAAAGGCAGCATCACGCTGCCTTTTTTGTATCTGAAGTATAGTGACTGGTTATGCGTAACTCGCTTCCGGTTTTTGTAAGCCGCGTCTGCACACTGTAAATCCCTGCATCTGCTGGTATACTTCCGCACTGAATTTTATCAATGACTCACACTCTTTATGTCTGAAGACATACATCAGGACCGCGCATTTCAATACGGTGATGGCATGTTTACCACTATGCATGTGGCTTGTGGCCGTGTTGCTCTGTGGTCTCTTCATAAACAGCGGTTACAAAACGACAGTGCCCGGTTGGGATTAACTGTAGATTTGGCCTTGCTGACTGAACAAGTGCATGCGGCAGCGGAAAAACTGGCTGATGGCGTGCTGAAAGTGCACATTTCTTCAGGTTGCGGCGGTCGTGGTTATCAGCGTCCGGCAGGGCAATCTGCTGTCTGGCGGTTATCTGACTTCACTGTGCCGGCTCAGTATGCTTGCTGGCAGAAGCAGGGAATTGCTGCTGACATCAGCCCGGTGACGCTGGGTTTGCAACCTTTGCTCGCAGGTATCAAGCATATAAACCGGCTCGAACAGGTGCTGGTGAAAGAACAGATTACCCTCGATGATGCCATCGTGTGTGATATGCAGGGCTACGTGACAGAGGCGAGTGCCAGCAATGTGTTCTGGTATGCAGACGGTCAGTGGTATACGCCCTCACTGGATAACGCCGGCGTGGCCGGTGTTTACCGGGCGTTTATTCTTTCTACCCTTGAGCAGGCCGGCAAGCCTGTGATAACAGGAAAATTTACGATTTCAGATCTTAAAGAAGCCAGCGCGGTTTTTTTATGTAATGCGTTGATGCACATTGTACCGCTGAACCGTATTCAGTTTGATGATGCAGAGGTTCACTTCGATTGCGGGCCGGTTTGGACGTTGCAGCAGCAAATGAATGAGGCTTATGAGAGGGAACATGAAACGCCTGATTAGTATCCTTGCAGTGCTTTTTGCCGGCTTTGCTTTCCTGGCCATCGCTTATTTCTGGTCTGTTAAACAACTCACAGCACCACTTTCGTTAGAAGATGACGTTTTGTATACCGTACCCCAGGGCAGTTCTGCGACTTCTGTTGTCCGCGATTTACTCGATAACGGCCTGGCGTCTTTTCCTCTCCTTACTGCAAAAGTGTGGTTGAAACTGGATCAGCAGGCCAGTGCTGTCAGAGCGGGTACCTATCAGTTAACGCCCGGGATGTCTGCAGTGGACGCCTTGTATCTGTTTGCCAGTGGTGATGAATATCAGTTCCAGATAAGTCTTGTGGAAGGGTTGACGCTCAGCCAGTGGCTGATTTTACTCAGAACCGATATGAATCTGGTTCAGGATGTTACCGGAGATGATGCATTGTCCGGGCTGGCAGCCGCCGTTGAAGGTTATGATTCACAGGCCTGGCCGGAGGGTTTATTCCTGGCAGATACCTATCATTATACTGCCGGTACATCTGTTTCTGATATCCTCAGACGCGCCGCTGAGGCATTGAGCCGGTATCTTCAGCCACAATGGGATAGCCGCCCGGGGGCATTACCCTATAAAACGCCTTATGATGTGCTGATCATGGCGTCAATTATTGAGAAAGAAACCGCCGTCGCCAGCGAGCGGCCCCTCATTGCCGGTGTATTCGTTAACAGGCTGGACAGTGGCATGCGCCTGCAAACCGATCCCACCGTTATTTATGGTCTTGGCGATGAGTTTGACGGTAATCTGACCCGTCAGCACCTGCGGGGTAAAACACCGTACAATACGTATACTATTAACGGTCTACCGCCCACACCTATTGCTATGCCGGGTAAAGCGGCCATCGATGCGGCTCTGAATCCGTCGCTGACGGATGCGCTTTATTTTGTGTCCCGCGGTGACGGGACACATGTTTTTTCATCTACGCTGGAAGCCCACAACGAGGCCGTTAACCAGTATCAGCGGAATATCAAAAAAGAATAATATGTCAGGAAAATTCATTGTTATAGAGGGCCTTGAAGGGGCAGGTAAAAGCTCTGTTATAGAGGTAGTGAAACAGTTTATTGAAAGCCGCGGGCATTCCTGTGTTTGTACCCGTGAGCCGGGTGGTACGCCGATGGCTGAGGCCATCCGTGAATGTGTTAAAGGTGACTGGCAGGAAACAGTAGCCGAAGAAACGGAATTAATGCTGATGTATGCTGCCCGCCGTCAGTTGCTGGTTAACGTCATCCATCCGGCCCTTGAGAGAGGAGAGTGGGTGCTGGGTGACCGTCACGATATGAGCTCACTTGCCTACCAGGGCGGCGGCAGACAAATCCCTGAAGATAAATTGATGGCGCTTCGGGACTTGTGTCTGCAGGGCTTTGGTCCCGATCTTACCTTGTATCTTGATGTTGAGCCGGAAACCGGATTGCAACGGGCGCGGGGCCGTGGAGAGTTAGATCGGATCGAACGTTCGGGGCTGGCTTTTTTTGAGCGCACCCGTGAAAAATATCTGTCATTGACAAATGAATCGCCAACGGCGTTTCTCATTGATGCCATGCAGCCTATGGAAAACGTACATCAGGATGTGTTAAGTACGCTGGAGGCTAACCTGCCATGACGCCCGGATGGCTGCGACCTCTGTTGTTGAAGTTTACAGACAGACTCCGGTTGCGTAGTCTGCATCACGCATTATTGCTATCAGGTATTGCTGGTACCGGCAAACGTGTACTGGCTACAGCACTGGCAAAAACCATACTGTGCAAACAGGTATCAGATGAAGGCAGTTGTGGTCAATGCCAGAGTTGTCAGCTTTTTGAAGCCGGTAACCATCCGGACTATCACCAGCTTGTCAGTGAAAAGCAACTCGGCGTTGATGCTGTACGGGGTGGCATACAAAAGTTAGCAGGGACTGCTCAGCTGGGTAATAATAAGGTACTGGTGATCCCCGACGCGGATACCATGACAGAAGCGGCCTCTAATGCGTTACTCAAAACGCTGGAAGAACCGACGGTAAATACTTATTTATTGTTACTTACGAGTCGCAAAACGGCGCTGTTACCCACTATTCTGAGCCGGTGCGAAAAACATGATATTCCTTTGCCGGCTGAGCAGACCGTTATCGACTGGCTTGGCGCCCGGGGCATACCTGACGTTACCCCGGCAACCTTAAAAGCCTATGGCTATGCGCCCTATACTGTACTGGACAGTTTGCAGGAAGGTGCCGAAGGGTTGTCGTTCACCGGCTATCAGCAGGGGATTGCTGATTTGATGGGGAATAAAGAAACTCCCCGCAGTCTGGCTTTGAAATGGCAGGAGCATGCTGTTCAGGTAGTAAAATGGTTACAAAGCGATGCCCATGAAAAATATATCCGCACATTGCATTCCGACGATTACCGGGCGTCGTTAAAATGTCAGCAGGCGTCTGCACAACTGCAGCATCCCGGCGTAAATAAAGCGGTGATCCTCACCGGCGTACTGGCCGTTTTTTCTGTTAACCCGTTATAAATAAGGTACTGAATTTTGTTCGTAGATTCCCATTGCCATCTGGACCGTTTAAAAATGGACAAGGCCGGACTGGAAGAAACCCTGAAGTTTGCCCGTCAGCGGGGAGTTGAGCATTTCCTGTGCGTCTCTGTTTCTGTTAAAGACTACGATGACATGTATGAAGCGGTAAAAGACTTTCCTGATGTGTCTGTTTCATGCGGGGTTCATCCCTTACATCAGGAAGATGCCTGTGATTACGACACATTACTGGCGAAAGCGTCTAATCCTGAAGTTGTTGCAATTGGTGAAACGGGTCTGGATTATTTTTACAGTGCTGACACGAAAGAAGTGCAGCTCGCTTCATTTGTGGATCATATCAAGGTTGCGAATGCCCTTAAAAAACCGCTGATCATTCATACCCGCGATGCCCGCGAAGACACTCTGTCTTTGCTTAAGGAACATAAAAATCCCGAGACAAAAGGGGTATTACATTGTTTTACCGAAAGTCTAGATATGGCCCTGGCTGCTATCGATATGGGCTTTTATGTTTCCATTTCGGGCATTGTGACGTTTAACTCGGCGGATGAACTCCGTGAAGTAGTAAAAGCGTTACCCCTTGAGCGCTTGCTGATAGAAACAGATTCTCCATGGCTGGCACCGGTTCCTCACAGGGGAAAACAAAATCAGCCTGGCTTTGTGGTCGAAGTGGCTGAATTTATTGCATCCGTAAAAGGGGTAACCGTGGAAGAACTGGCCAGACAGACCACTGAAAACTTTTACACCTTATTCAGTCATGTCAGACAATAACCCCCTTATCTGGACTGAGCGGCTTTTGAAAAGCTTACAGGCCGGTAAAGATTCACCTGAAAGCCGCTTCATGCAGGTTGCCACCTGCAATAAGGACGGCTTTCCTGAAAACCGCACGCTGGTTTTCCGGCAGCTCGATAGTGATGAAGGGATTATTTACGCGGTGTCTGATCTGAGAACCGCAAAAGCTGACGCGCTTAAAGCGAATGCCAATGCTGCTATTTGCTGGTACTTTACCGGCAGCAGAGAGCAATACCGTTTAAATTGCACTACCACAATTATCACTACGGATAACGCACCGAAAGATATTCACCGCGCATGGTGTGAAATGTCGGTACAGGGCAAAAAGCAATTTCTGTGGGGTGTACCCGGTACTGTCAGACAACCGGCAAAGCCTCTCAAGGCGGAAGGCGATATGAATACACCCCCGCCGCATTTCTGCAAGCTGGCTTTCAGGGCAGACTCAGTTGATTACCTGAACCTGAAAGGTAACCCTCAATATCGGGAATTCCAGACACGATGTGATAACGACTGGCAAATCCGGGCTGTTATTCCCTGAAAACCGGTAATCACCATTTCATTAAATCGTCTTCACCGTTTCATTTAAGCATACAGACAGTACGCGGGATCAATAGGAAAATAAGCGTCAACACGATAGCAGTTTCTGTTTCCCGGAGTATTTATGCAAAATCTTGCTCAGAATATTATTTATCTTTCTCACGGTGGCGGACCATTTCCGCTTCTTGGTGAGCCTTCTCATCAGGGGATGGTGGATCAACTAAGCGGGATCGCTGCCACATTGCCGGTTCCGGAACGCATTCTTCTGATCAGTGCACACTGGGAAGAAAGTACCTTTAGCGTAACAGGGCATCCGTCACCCGGTTTAATTTATGATTATTACGGCTTTCCGGAAGAAGCTTACAGTATTGCCTATCCGGCCCCCGGGAATCCTCAATTTGCCGGGGCATTACAAGATTCGGTGAGAGCGGCTGGCATAAAATTATCAGTGTCACCGGAAAGAGGGTTTGATCACGGTATGTTCGTGCCGCTGAAAATCATGTTTCCTCAGGCTGATATTCCTGTCGTTCAGTTATCGTTAAGTAAGCATCTCGACGCTGCTATGCATGTACGTATGGGTGAGGCGCTGGCAAAATGTGATTTATCTAAAACGCTGGTGATAGGTTCAGGGTTTTCCTTCCACAATATGAAAGCGTTCTTCAAACCGGTTGCCGGTGCAGATGAGATGAATGATGCTTTTCAGCTCTGGCTGAAAACACTGATGACTGATGTCGGTATCAGGGAAGGAGAGCGCTCACATCAACTCATCAACTGGGAAACAACGGCGCCGAATGCCAGATTTTGCCATCCCCGTGAAGAACATTTATTGCCCTTACACGTATGTTACGGACTGGCAGGGAAACCGGCAAAGCACGTCTTTCAAACGCACATTGCAGGAAAACTGGCGACAACATTTTTATGGTGACAACCGTGGGGTCGTTCAGGATGGTTTGATAATTGTCCTGAGCTGTACTTCCGTCAGGAACCTGTCTTTCGCTGGCAGCAAAGTTTGAATTTTTTACCGCTCTGACAGAAACAGGGATCGTTTCTGCTAATTTTTACGGTGCCGGTATCATCATGCAGTTTTCCGCTGTCATAGCGCCAGCAATTGTTTTCTTTCAGGAACAGTGATGTTTCATGGAGAACACCGGTTTTCCGCCTCTCAGCATACCACGCTCTGAATTCCACATGGTTTGTATTTGTTTGCAATACATCAAGATGGAGCCAGGTCGTGCCGGATGCACTTTCTTCAAGAGCACTGACTGTCAAATCTGCCCGCTTTGGTGCTGTATAGGTTTTGAGTACGTATTCATAATTTTTGCTGACATACGCGGAGTATCTCGAACGCATCAGTTGTTCCGGTGAAGTCGCCTCTTGCTGGTCAGCCAGCAATGGCCCGCAACATTGATTTCTGTCTTTACCGCTATTGCAATAACACTGCATTATTTTGCCCGTTTAACTTTTTCGGGGCAGTGTACCTTTGTACTGGGCTATCACCAAGGTCCGGTAACCACATTCTTCATTTCGCTGTTTTGTTCATCGTTGGTAACCCGCAGATTCACAAGTGAAACGGCATAACGGCGACATAATTGTTGAATTACCACCCGTTGCTGATCGTCCAGAGCCAGATTCTCTACATATATCGTTTTGCACTGACCAGACATGATGAGCCTTGAAATCCATCCTGGTACATCTTCTTCCGAAGGTTTCTGCATACGGATACTGTGTGGCACATCTTTTTTAAAGGCTACCGATTCTGCAAGTAAGTACGACCAGCCACGGGGACGTGAAACTTCACGGGGCGCGCCATCAAAGGCAAAGCTGAGTTGAACGACGTTGTTTGAATGAGTCATGGTAATCCCTGTTTGTTTATACAGTGTATGTGTATACAGTATTTCAGGATGAAGACTTGTGCAAGTATTTTTTTGCATAAAAAAGCAGCGCAACACAACAGATTTGGACAGCAAGCCAGCAGTGGCGTGGGCTGAAGTCGTTAACACTTTTAACATTGGTGCATCGAATGCATCTTAATAGGGCAACAGGTGTCCTGAGTTTGAGTGATAAATGAATTAGAATTCACATATAAATAACATGTTGTGGCCGGTTCAGCGGATTATCGTATTTTTTGACCGTTTAACCCTGCTCAGCTCAATGTGGTACTTACAGTGCAATATATGCGTATCTGTCGATATTTCATTAAGTACAAGGAGGGCAGTCGTTGAGCAGTCATAGTATGAGCCGCCGTGCATTATTAGGGTGGATTGGTAAAACCGCGGGCGCCGGCGCGATGTATCAGGCCATGAGTTCACTTGGTTTTGCGGCCGAATCTACAAAGCCCGGTACATTGAAATTAAGCGGTACGAAGAAAGGGGCATCTGTACTGGTGTTGGGTGCCGGTGTTGCGGGTATGACAGCGGCTTATGAGCTGCGCAAAGCCGGCTACAAGGTGAAAATCCTTGAGTTTAATGGCAGAGCCGGTGGTCGTTGCTGGACACTTCGTGGTGGCGATACTTATACAGAACTGGGAGGTGCGACCCAGCAATGTCAGTTCGCTGAGGGGAATTACATCAATCCGGGTCCCTGGCGTGTGCCCTATCATCACCATCATGTGATGTCTTACATCAATGAGTTTAACGTACCTATTGAGCCTTTTATTCAGGTCAACTATAACGCTTACGTGCATTCAACTAAAGCGTTCAACGGTAAACCTCAGCGTTACCGCGAAGTGCAGGCTGATTACCAGGGATATGCTGCTGAGTTATTGAATAAAGTCATTAACCAGAATGCACTTGATGCTGAATTGAGCGGTGAAGACAGAGAGAAGCTTTTTGAGTCTCTTCGTCACTGGGGAGCACTGGATAAATCTTCTGCCTATAAAAAGTCCTATGAGACAAGTTTACGCCGTGGTTTTAAAGTACCAGCGGGCGGCGGACTGTCACCCAAACCTGAACCCTCCGAATTGTTTGACCAAAGTGCTTTACTGCAGTCTGAACTGTGGAAATACATAGTGAATGGCCAGGACATCGAATTCCAGAGCAGTATTTTTCAGCCTGTTGGTGGTATGGACAGTGTTGCGAAAGCCTTTGAGAAACGGGTTGGTGATCTTATCGAATACAACGCCAGAGTCACATCTGTTGATCAGAGCGATTCCGGTGTAACAGTGAAATACGACCAGCAGGGCACTGCCAAAGAGGCACAGGCTGACTGGTGTGTGTGCACAATTCCTCTCTCGATTCTTTCACAGACCCCCGTCACAGCAAGCAATGCAATGAAAACCGCTATCCGCTCGGTGCCTTACGCAGCGTCAGTGAAAGTGGGCCTGGAATTTAAGCGCCGCTTCTGGGAGCAGGACGATGCAATTTATGGCGGTGTTTCATACACCAATCTGCCCATTACTAATATCAGTTATCCCAGTACAAAGTTTTGTGACAAAGGCAAAGGGGTGTTGCTGGGCGGCTATGTATGGGGGCCGAACGCTTTCGAATTTACCTCGTTGTCACCGGAGGAGAGAGTCAAAAAAGCCGTTCAGTACGGCAAACAGATCCATCCGCAATACGAGCAGGAGTTTGACAACGGCATTGCCGTAGGCTGGCACAGGGTGCCCTGGACACAAGGATGCTACGGCGTGTGGACTGAAGAAAAGCGGGAAGAACACTATGAAAACCTGTGTCAGGTAGATGGTCGTCTGGTACTGGCCGGTGAGCACGCTTCAAATCTGCCTGCATGGCAGGAAGGGGCTATAGCTTCGGCGCGGGACGCTATTGAACGGTTACATGCCAAAGCACTGACAACGGCTGCATGAAAGAGAGGACAGAACAATGAAATCATTAATTAACGTTGCCGGTACCGGTTTACTGCTTCTGAGCAGCTGTGCATTTGCTACTGATGATGCCGGTTTTTCTCAGGGTAAGAAATTTGAAGAAGTGTCCGGAGATGAGCTTTATCACGCTATTTGTCAGGGATGCCATATGCCTGATGCACAGGGTGCCAAAGGTGCCGGAGCCTATCCTGCACTGGCAAACAATCCCAAACTGAGTGCTGCTCCCTATGTCACATTTATGGTCAGTAACGGTATGGGTGGTATGCCCGCATTAAAACAATATTTATCCGATGAACAAATCGCCGAAGTGGTGAATTATACACGTACCCACTTTGGTAACCATTTTACTGACACCGTGAGTGCAGAAGACGTTAAAACCATTGCCCGAAGATAAAAAGGAAAAAAGTAAATGAAAAAGTTATTAGTTGCCCCGTTACTACTGAGTGCTGTACTTGCAAATACAGGTTGCAGTGAAGCAGAAGCAACCTCCACCCCGAAAGAAACTGTTATACGTCACGGTTTAATTGGTTCAGATTTCCCCATACTGCGCGCCTCTGAAGTGCCGGCAACCAGTACCATTGTATTTTTAAGCGGGTCTGTACCCGGCGTAAGCAACCCTGACGCACCGGAAGGCAGCAGGGAGGCCTACGGTGATACAGAAATGCAAACCGTGAGCGTCATGAAACGTATCGACGAAAACTTGAAAAGTCTGGGGCTCACTATGGGCGATGTCATCAAGATGCAGGCATTTCTGGTCGGGGATCCTGAAATGGACGGGAAAATGGACTTTGCCGGCTTTATGCGAGGCTATACTCAGTTTTTCGGAACAGATGAACAGCCTAACTTGCCTTCACGGTCAGCTTTACAGGTTGCCGGTCTGGCGAACCCTAACTATCTGGTAGAGATTGAAGTGACTGCGGTTCGTCCTGAGTAATTCTCAAAGAATCTTGTGCCGGCGATACTATGCTTTCGCCGGTATTTTACTAAATACAGGGTATGTTATTCTCAGCTTTTCTTTCATCCCGCCAGTAACTGTCTACCTGACATAGCGTAAACTAAACAATATACCGGCAACAAGCCAGTAAAATACCGGTTCCTGCCAGCCTGTTTTAAGTGACCAGGTGTAATGCAAAATGGCCAGAAACAATGCCACCCATACGGTGTTGTGAAGGGGTTGCCAGCGCCGTCTCATTTTTTTCCTGATGAACAATGGAGACGTGACCGTCAGTGCAAGCAGGATCAATAAGGCGGCGAAACCAACAAGTATGTAAGGCCTTTCAACGATCTCTGCGCCGGCCATCTGCCAGGCAAACTGCAGTTCAAACGCCAGCCAGGTAAGAAAATGCGCCAGTGCGTATACAAACACATAAACCCCTGCCATTCTTCTGAGTTTAATGATATCAGCGCAGGGCATACGCCTTGCCATCTGTGACAACGCGAGGGTAAAAAGTAACAGGTTCACCGCCATAATCCCGCTGGAATGGAGTAGCGCTTTTACCGGATCGGCACCCAGCTGATCATTGATGCCGGCATAAAATAACAACGCCAGGTAACCCGATGCCAGGCCATGGATCACAAACTTAATACTGTTGATCTGAAATGATGTCAGCCTGACAGGGCGTGAAAACAACGTTTTCTTCATTGAAACCTAATAAAACTTAGATAAATCCATACCTGCATACAGTGATGGAACTTCTTCGTATCCGTTAAACGGGCGGGTAGGGATGCGGTTCTGATTAAACAAACCACCACTGGTGATCCGTCTTTCAGAAGCCTGACTCCACCTGGGATGATCAACCGCCGGGTTTACATTCGCATAGAAGCCGTATTCCCGGTGGGCCAGACGTTTCCAGGTTGTTGGCGGCTCTTTGTCTGTTAACGTGATACTGACGATGGATTTGATACTTTTGAACCCGTACTTCCAGGGCACGACAAGTCTTACCGGCGCGCCGTTTTGTGGAGGCAGGCTTTTACCATAGACACCGGTTGCCAGCATAGTTAACGGGTGCGTCGCCTCGTCAATACGCAAGCCTTCTACGTACGGGTAGTCAATGCCGCCTCCGGTGAAGCGGCTTCGCTGGCCGGGCATCTGCTCAGGAGCATAAAGTGTTTTGAACGCTACATATTTAGCCGACGATAATGGTTTCGCCTCTGCAAGCAAGTGACTTAGCTGAAATCCCGTCCAGGGAATTACCATCGACCAGGCTTCGACACAGCGTAAACGGTAAATTCTCTCTTCAAGCGCAAGCCGGGTAAATAAATCATCGTAATTGAGAGTAAGAGGCTTTTCGACCAGACCATCTACTTTCAACGTCCAGGGTTCGGTGATGAATTGCTGCGCGTTATTTACAGGATCGCTTTTGTCTGTGCCGAATTCGTAAAAATTATTGTAGGACGTTACTTTTGCTTCCGGTGTGAGCGCCTCATCAGGTTTAAAGTTATCATTCACGGAAAAATCGAGAGGCCGTGTCCGGAACGTATCTTTTTTCTCTTCATCATCAGTAAACCAGCCAAAGGCTGATGCAGGCTGCGACATGAGCGCACCCAGCCCGGCAAAGCCTAATGATTTGATCACATTGCGGCGGTCGCGGTAAACAGATTCATCAGTAACGTCACAATCTTTGAATGTCTGAGATGGTTTGAAGCGGTGAGCCATAACTACCCTTTTTATAAAAACACATCTGTAAGACCGGTGTCACAGTGATTTTATTTCAATTAAATATTGTTCATTTACAGGTTATAAGCTGCTGCAATTACGGGATTTCAACTGAAGCCGTCGAATTGTGCAGTTTGTTTGGGTAAAAACAAACTGGCATACAGCCTTGCGGCAAATTCATCTGTCATGCCTGATATGTAATCAGAAATGACTCTGTGACCGTTATCCTGTTCCTGCGCTTTCAGCCAGCGGCTGCGTGTATTATCCGGTAACAGCCGTTCCGGTTCTGAACTGAATGCTTCAAAAAGTTCCATCACTGTTTGCTGACCTTTGTACTCCAGTAACTGAACTTCGGTTTTCCTGATGACCTTCTGAAATACAAAATCCTTAAATAAAGCCAGGGCGTTGAAGTGCCGCTTGGGCATAACGGCCTGATACCGGAGCAGGGGATGGCTGAATACAGGATTTTCTTCAATGACAATCGCGGTAATAAAGCTATTTACCAGTGCACCGATGGCATTTTTCCGTTCGTGATGACGCTCACTGAACAAGCGTTTTGTGAGTGATGTGATCTCTGCAGACAGCCACGGGACATCCATTTCTGCAAGAGGTTTGGTTACGGCTTCAGTAAAGGCGCTGACCGAGACCATTTTCATCACGATGGCATCTTCGAGATCATGGATCCCGTATGCGATATCATCGGCCAGTTCCATAATGGAACAATCAAAAGATTTGTAACGGGTTTTCCCGTGTCTGTCTTCATTGTGCTCATATGCCATGAACCGGTCTTTTTCGTCATCGCCCAGAGGGTCGAGCAGCCAGTCAAACAATGCTTCATCACAACGGTAAAGCCCTTTGGGAGGGTGCCAGTGCGAGGCCTGAAGCTGCCTCAATGAACCCGGCCGGGTACCGAGACAGGCTGGGTTTGTAAGGGTGTCGATAAAATTGGGGTATTTTACCAGTCCCAGAATACTGCGGCGGCAAAGGTTCATGCCGTGCTCTTCAGTATAGGGTTCCAGCTGGCATATAATGCGGAAGGTCTGTCCGTTTCCTTCAAAGCCGCCGTGATCATGCATCATATAATTTAGTGCAATTTCACCACCATGCCCGAAAGGAGGGTGACCGATGTCATGAGCCAGACAGAGGGTTTCAATCAGGCTGCTGTCGAGATGCAACTCGCGGGTTTCGCCGGGAAACTTGCCCTGTAACTGAGCGGTAATGCCGGTGCCGATTTGAGCGGCTTCCAGTGAATGGGTAAGACGGGTGCGGTAAAAGTCACTGAGTCCGGCCCCTAGCACCTGTGTTTTCGACTGTAACCGCCTGAAAGCGGCGGAATGCAGCACTCTGGCTTTGTCCCGTTGCCACGGGTTTCTGTGATCACCGTCCCGGGATTGACTGCGTGGCAAACGTCTCTCACACCACTTTGACGAAAAATCCGGCATACTGCAGTTACTCTCTCACATTTATGCGTGTTGATTCAGTGTTCAACATAGCATCAAACCCTTGAATTACAAAGGGCTGAGGGAGTCAGATATCCTGTTGTGACAGTTCATCAACGCTTACCAGACAATTGTCTGTGAAGGTGTCGAACAGATAACGGACTTCCGGCAGCTTTTCTTTAAAATGGGCAAGCATGCCGTCGAGGCGGTCACGGACGGGAATAAACTCGCGGTTACCGAAAGCAATTTCATCGCAGGCTTTTAACCAGGCGGAGATAAGATCGGCGGCTTTCACCAGCGTTTTATATTCAGGATCCACACTGGCCTGTACCACCAAATCTGAGAAATGCTTTTGTAATGCCAGAGGCAAAGAAGCGACACATTCTTTTTCAGAAGCGTCTTCTAATTTCTTAAATTCCCGTGTGATGCGGGGATTATGGTATTTGGTGACATGATTAATATCTGACAGTTTCGTTTCAGAAACCTCATGGTAAAGCGCAATAGTCGCGGCACGTTCAGGGCTGAGCGTACCGCCAAAATGTTCTTTACGGATGACTGCAAGCAGGTGAGCAATGACCGCAACCTGATGGGAATGCTCAGCAATATTTTCCCTTTTGACGGTATGCATCAGAGACCAGCGTTTGATCAGGGGCATACGCAGGATCCAGGCTAAAAACGTGCTTTGCTTTGACATTAGATTACTTCCGGTCCGTGCTGACGGTAATGTTTGAAGAACGAACCGATGCGGGTAAGTGCAGGTTTAAGGATGTCAGCATGGGGTAAAAATACCAGTCTGAAATAACAGCCTTCCTGAAGGTTAAATGCCCGGCCGTGGACAAGAAGAATTTTCTCTTCACTCAGCAAATCAAAAATCATCTGCTCGTCATTGGTGATATTGAATTTTTTCGCGTCGACCCGGGCGAAGCAATACATTGCGCCTTTAGGTTTTACACAGTGGATGCCGGGAATACTATTCAGCATATCTGCAGCCACATCCCGCTGGATTTTGAGGCGACCACCATCGTGAACCAGATCGTTAATGCTCTGATATCCACCCAGCGCTGTCTGAATCGCGCTCTGGCAAGGCACATTGGCACACATCCGCATGGATGCAAGCATGTTGATCCCTTCTATATAGTCTTTAGCAATACGCTTGTTACCGCTGACTACCAGCCAGCCGGCACGGAAACCTGCCACACGGTAATTTTTAGACAAACCGCCCAGCGTTACACAGAACACTTCATCAGTCAGGGAAGCAATGCAGGTATGCTTGTGACCGTCGTAGAGAATTTTGTCATAGATCTCATCAGAGAAAATAACGAGGCCGTGTTCTTTGGCTACATCAACCACCTGTTGCAATAAGGTTTTGTCGTAAACCGCACCGGTAGGATTGTTCGGATTAATTAAGACGATTGCCCGTGTTCGGCTGGTGATTTTACTTTTAATATCGTCAATATCCGGAAACCAGTCTGCCTCTTCGTCACAACGATAATGCACAGGTGTTCCTGAAGACAGGCTTACTGCGGCTGTCCACAATGGATAATCAGGACTTGGAATCAACACTTCGTCGCCGGTATTCAGTAATGCCTGCATTGCCATCATGATCATTTCACTGACGCCATTGCCAATAAAGATGTCATTAATGCGGATGTCCGGAATGTTCATTTGCTGGTAGTACTGCATCACGGCAACACGGGCCGCATAGATACCTGCAGATTCTGAATACCCCTGGGAAGTGGGCAGATTATAAATAACATCTTTCAGAATATCGTCAGGCGCTTCAAAGCCGAAAGGCGCCGGATTCCCGATATTCAGTTTCAGAATTCGATGTCCCTCATCTTCCATCTTGCGTGCTTGCGCCGCAATAGGACCCCGGATGTCGTAACATACATTATCCAGTTTGTGAGAGCGTTCTACAGGTTTCATCAGGTCTTCTAATCTATCAGCGTAAAAGGGCTGACAGAGTATCGCATCGGCTGGGTGTCTGTTAAGAGTATTTTGTTATCTTTATCATCATTTTATGGTGATAGGGGAGGAAGTTATTCCGGTATTCACTATTAAATGAATGGTTTCTTCGTGATCCGTTGCATGCTTTTGGCTCATCTTATGATGAGTATTTTTTTAAAAGCACATGTTGCTACTGTATTTTTAGTGCCGGCTTTATACATTTTTATGCGTAAATAATGAGCATTTCTGCTGGCGTATGTAGTCAAAAGTAGGGGTTGAAATGTAATTTAATTACAGAATTTAGACTTTTTTGGTCCGGGAAATCGTCTTTTACATGTGAAATTTTGTTAAACTTTCAGAAAAAGTGCTTTAAATTTCGCTGTTCTAAGCTCAATTTTTAGACTTATATCTCATTATATTCTTATTTGTTATTCTATTTTGAAATATGCTTTCAGGAATAATCATATAAAAACAATGGTTTGCAAATGTAACAAAGCTGATTCATTGCCTTTTACCAAACTGTTACCCACCTGAAACAATAATACAACAGCATTTACGCGGATTTTGTAGGATAAATATATACGTCGACAGGGCACAGGGTTCTGAAGACAAAAACAATAAGTTCGCCAAACTTTGAGGAAATGAATTATGAAAGCTATCACTAAAACTCTTGCTGCTGTACTGAGCGTTGCTGCTGTTTCTGCACCTGCTTTTGCTGCTGATAAAGAATACCGTTTTATCGGTGACACTCAATTCGCCGGTTTCTGTAAAGCTGTTGCTACTGACGATGTACGTGCACTGCGTGTTAACCTGAGCCGTAACGTTGGTCGTATCGCTGCTACTGAGCGTGAAGTTCTGCGTATGCTGACTGCTGAAGACGGTTTGACTTGCAACGGTTCTACTCTGGTTGACTTCTCTGTACAACGTGAAGCATCAGACGTACATGAATTCCTGACTTCACGCAGCTAAGCGTGGGTTGGCTAAAGAGCAGGGTGGACGCCATAGCAATTATGGATGCTCCCACCCTGATCAATGGCTACCGTTATTCTCTTCCCGCCTGAAAACGACGATTCACTGATTCCCTGCTTTTCGTCATCATTTTTACCACGTTAAACCGCAATCTCAGTAACGCCACGTAAGCCATAGGTACCAGTACCAGGCTGGTCAGTGTTGAGAATAGCAGTCCTCCGATTATCGCAATGGCCATAGGTGAATATGCCGGCCCGTCTCCGCCTATTTTTGTACTGCCTGCAGCCAGAGGCACCAACCCCAGTACGGTTGTTGCCACGGTCATAAGCACCGGCCTGATGCGTGACATACACCCTTCTGTTACTGCACGGAACAACGGGACATTTTCATTTACAAGCTGATTGATCCTGTCGACCAGTACAATGCCATTGTTGACCACTATACCCATCAGGATCAGCATGCCTATCATGCCCATTACCGACATCGACGTACCGGTCACAAAAAACGCCCAGAATACGCCGGTGAACGAGAATAAGAGTGATGTGATCACTGCGGCAGGCAATAACAGTGATTCAAACAGAGCAGCCATGACGATATAAATCATACAGACAGCCAGCAACATGTTCATCTGCATGACCGCGAATGCTTCATCCTGCCGGCGGAAACTGCCATCCAGAGTCCACTGGTAGCCTTCTGGTAAAGCAACATACGCCATGGCATTTTCTATCCGTTCTCTTGCCTGCTCCACGGTCACATCTTCAGCAAGGTTAGCTCCCACAGACAGTGCGGTCTGGCGGTAGAACCGGCGAATTTCGGACAACTGAGGTTTTACCGTAATACCGGCAATCATATCTAAGGTAACAGGGCGGTTATCAACATGACTCACAACCAGACTTTTGAGGGTTTGCAGTGATGCCTGTTCCGTTTCGCCATACAGCAGTCTCACACCGGTTTCGCCGGAATCACCGTAGCGGAACGTGCGCAGATTTATGCCCCGCAGCGCAGTGCCTACCAGGCCGGCAATGTCGTCAGGCTTGACTCCGGCCCGCCAGGCCTTTTCACGATCAATAGTGATCTGAAATTCCTGTTTTTCACTGCCCACGTCGGCTTTTACGTCCTCCAGTCCGTCGATGCTGGCCAGAACCGGCACGAGTGCATCAGCGAGTTCCCGAAGGCGGGTAGAAGACTCTCCCAGTAATGTCAGACGGACACCGCCACCGTTGCCGCTGTCCCACTGGAACGAAGGACGGGCTCTGGCAAATTGTGGCATTTTTTCGCGGATAGCCTCTTTAATTTCTGATACCGGTACAGGTAGTTCATCATTCAATGTGATCCCTGATACCGCATGACCGGCTTCGAAATAGGTATAAACCTGTTTAATATGAAAAGCCTGCTGATTTTCATACAGAAATGCTTCCATTTTATTAACGGTAGATTCCACCTCTTCAAGGCTGTAATTTTGCGTGATGTGGTATTCAAGCCAGATACGCTCATTATCATTATTCCCTTCATCATCTCCGCTGATCTGGCTCAGTGGTATGGCTGCGCTGAGTAATATCAGTAACGCCAGAAAACCGGTTGTTTTCTGATGTGCCAGTGACCAGTTAAGCAACCGTCCGTAGCGGGTAATATAGCCGGGTTGGATTAACTTCTTTTCCACCGGTACTTTCACTTTTGAAACCAGCAAGGGGATCAACGTCTGCGACAGCAGCAAAGAGGCAAACAGTGAAATACAGATGGCAATGGCCACGTGCTCCAGAAATACCGTGATATCAATTTTGACGCCCACAATGTTAGGCAGAAACACGATAGCTGTCGTGGCCGTGCCGGCTATAACCGCAAGGCTTACTTTATTGATGCCAGTCTGTGTGGCCCGCACCGCGTTGCTGTCACTCTGACGGGCCTGAAAAATACTTTCTGTGACAACCACCGCGTTATCCACCAGCATGCCTACCGCCAGCATCAGGCCCATCAGGGACAGGATATTCAGGGAATAGCCCATCAGGTACATGACGCCAAGGGTAATACAGATAGAGAAGGGCACCGAGAGGACAACAATGAAAGTGGTGGATAATTGTCGTAAAAATACATAAAGCACAGCCACAGACAACAGCGCCCCCAGTAAACCTGCCATTATCAGATCGCCCAGCGACGAACTGACACTTTTTGCGGTGTCATCCATCACAAAAAGGTTGATTCCGTTAAACTCAGGGTCTGACTCTGCTTTTTTAATTACCGCCATGACTTTGTCTGCTACTTCAACCAGATTACTGCCTGATTCACGAAATACATTGAAGCCAACCGCGTAAGTCCGGTCCAGATGACGGCCTTCATTGCGTTCCGGACTTTCCCAGCTTACGCTAGCAATGTCTTTCAGCCGGATCCCAGGTCTTACAATCAGATTTTCAAAGTCGGTAATATCAGTGAATTCTCCGGCCGGATTGATGATTATTTTATTTTCAGTACCAAGTGCTCCCGCCGACGCTGAAAAATTAGCTTGTCTCAGCCGCTGACTCAGTTTGGCTGTATCGATTTTAAGTGCACTGAGTTGTTGCGGATCTAAGCGGATGACAATCTGCTTTTTCAACACGCCGTAAAGTTCCACTTTCGAGACGCCCGGTACCCGTTCCAGCGGGCGCTTAAGGTTTCTTTCCAGTAAGTCATAAGCGTTACTTAAATCCCGTGCACTGGATACCCTTAACTGAAATACCGGCATGTCGTTGGTATTGAATTTGTAAACCAGTACCCGTTCAACATCATCCGGTAATTCGTGGCGGATAGCGTCGATTTTTTCCCTGGCCTCAATACTCTTGGCTTTGATATTTTCATCCCAGTCAAACTCGATGAAAATTTGCGCCCGGTCTTCCATGGATGTGGCCTGCAGGCGTTTGATTCCTGACATGGTAGCGAGTACTTCTTCTACTGGGCGAGTTATCATGCGCTCAACTTCAGATGGCGTGGCGTCACGGTATGGCACTTCAACCACTATCTCAGGAATATCGATTCCGGGAAATTTCTCTAGGGGCAATAGCCGGGATGCCATAACGCCGAAAAGCAACATGGACAAAAAGCACATGCAAACGGTAACCGGGTGGGTCAAAGCAAACCGTGCCAGACGGGCAGCACCGGCAGAAGCGTGATTATCCATAAGTGCGTTCTCCGTTTTCTTCCTCTGAAAGTGCCGGACGTGCCGCAAATTCTTTCGTATCAAATAAGCTGTACAGTACCGGGATAAGTACCAGTGTCAGCAGAGTGGCAAAGGTTAATCCTGATATCACAGTGACCGCCATGGGCGTACGCACTTCTGCACCATCGCCGAAACCAATTGCCATGGGTAACAGGCCGAGAATAGTGGTAAGGGTTGTCATCACAATCGGGCGTAGACGGCTTTTCCCTGCATCGATAATCGCTGCATTTTTTTCCATGCCGGCAGCCCTGAGCTGATTAATGCGGTCGATAAGCACAATGGCATTATTCACAACAATCCCGCACAACATGATAAGACCGATAAATACCACTACAGAGATATGTGTGTCAGTGAGCCAGAGCCCGAACACAGAGCCTGCACCGGCAAGTGGCACGGCAAACAAAATAAGCAGGGGATGTAACAGTGATTCAAACTGAGACGCCATGACCAGATAGACCATAAAAACAGCAAGGGCTAAAGCAAACTGCAGTGACGCAAAGCTTTCCTGCATATCCTCGCTCTGCCCGGCCACTACCGCTTTTAATGACAGGGGGAAACGGATTGATGCCAGTACTGCCTGCGCTTCTTCCACGGCCTCAGCCAGATCGCCGTATGCAAGGTTAGCGTTAATAAGCACCACACGTTGCTGGTCTTCGCGGGTAATCTCAGACGGTCCCGTACTCATAAACACATCAGCAACAGCGGATAGTGGTACAGGGAAATCACTGTCCGGATTGACGATAATTTGTCTGACGTCGTTAACATTATCCCGTTGTTGCAACTGATTACGTACCAGAATGTCGACCTTTCTGTCATCCATAGAGTATTGAGTTGCCACCTTACCGCCAACTTGTGCTGCAACAACATCCGAAACCTGCTTTGCGTCCAGGTCCAGTCTGGCAAGAGCGGCATTATTAAAGGCTATTTTAAGCTCGGGATTACCGGCCTGCAGTGTTGTGGTGATGTCAGTAAAGCGCCGGTTTTGTTCAAGCTTTGACATAATCGCACGGCTGTATTGTTGTAACTGGTTTAAATCGTAGCCCTGCAACTGGATCTGCAACGGGGCTGCAAAACTGAATAACTCAGGTTCGCCAAACTGACTTTGTACGCCGGCCTGCGATGACAGAAATTGCCGCATGGCTGTTTTTACTTCTTCCATGTCATCAGTGCCTGCTCCGGGCTTCATAACAACATTTAACTGACCCCAGTGATCACCTCCCTGTCCCGGGGCTGCGCTGAGTAAACTGCCGGTTCCGGCCAGTGAATAGCTTCGTTCCACGCCGGCCCGGGCATTGGTGACCTCAGCCAGCCTGGCCAGTAAGGCGTCGGTATGCTGAACCCGGGTACCCGCCGGCAGGGTGACTTCGACGTAAAACTCTCCCTGAGTGAGTTTCGGAATAAGTTCCATTCCAAGGCGTGGCAATAACAGTACAGAACTGGCAGTAATGGCAAGGGCAATAACAAGGACAATGGCCCGTTGTGAGAGGGCACCGCGTATTGCTTTATCATAGCCTTTTTCCAGCAAACTGAAGCCTGCTGCTACCAGTGCGGTGAGCGGACGGAACAGCACGCCAAAGCATACTGATAAAGCCTTCCACAGAGCAAAAATAACAGTGAATAATGCCTGAGGTAAGTAAATAAACAGCAACCGGAACGGAAATGTGAGAATTGCTTTAAGGCCGCGCAGGGCAGGATGTGCTGATGAGGGCACGACGGGCTGGCTGAAAGTCTCCGTGTGAGCAGGTTCTGTGCGGCGGCTGCGTGCTGCAAGAGCAGGGATCAGTGTCAGAGCCACGACCAGAGAAGCCGCGAGGGCAAATGACACGGTCATCGCCTGATCACGGAACAACTGCCCGGCGATACCTTCAACAAATATCAGAGGCACAAACACCGCCATCGTGGTGAGCGTGGAGGCAATAATCGCACCGGTCACTTCTTCTGTACCGCGCTCTGCCGCCAGGGCTTTGTTACCGTTCGTGAGTTTGCGGTGTCTGTCGATATTCTCCAGCACTACAATGCTGTTATCCACAAGCAGACCTACTGCCAGCGCAATACCACCTAAACTCATGATATTCAGGCTGATGTCATTACCATACATCAGATTAAAGGTGGCTATGACGGAAACCGGAATGGAAACCGAGATGATTAGCGTAGTGCGGAAATCCCGCAGAAACAGGTAAATCACCAGCATTGCCAGCAAGCCGCCGATCATCGCTGACGTTTTAACATCGTCGATGGCCTGCTTAATAAAGGTGCTCTGGTTGTAAATGGTTTCAAGATGATATTGTGCGGGCAGCGCTCCGGACAACGCTTCAATTTCGGTCAGAACCCGTGTAGCCACATCCACAGAGTTCGCATCGCCTTCTTTATAGATGGCTATCTCTGTGCCTTCCGTGCCGTTAAAACGGGTGACAGCATCTCTTTCTTTGTACAGATTACTGACGCTGGCCACGTCTTTTAACTGAACATTTTTGCCTTCAAACCGGCTGATATACACATTTTCGATATCTTTCAGGGATTCAAATTCGTTGAGTGTGCGCACCAAAAATGCCTGCGTGCCGTCATCCAGCCGGCCTCCTGCGGCATTGACATTCTCTTCCTGTAAGCGGGTGATAATGGTGCTCATACTGACACCCAGCTGACTGGCTTTCCGGGGATCAACCAGTACCTGAATTTCGTTTTCAAGTCCGCCGCCCAGCCGCACCGAGGCAACACCTTCAACAGACTCCAGTTTGCGCTTTATCTGCTCTTCTGCAAATAAGCGCAGTGTCTTCATTTGTTCCGCTGCCAGGCGGGGATCACTTGAAAGGGCATCCAGTGTCAGCGACAGGCCCAGTTTCATCACCGGATCCATAGAGGGGTTAAACTTTAAAAGCCGGGGTTTGTCCACATCCAGAGGCAGTTGCAGAATATCCAGCTTTTCCCGTACTTCCAGGCTGGCAAAGTCCATGTCAGTACCCCAGGCAAACTGCAGTACCACATCAGACTGACCAGCTCTGGAAATTGATTTAACGCTTTTGACGCCTTTTACCACACCTACCGCTTCCTCTACCGGCTTACTCACCAGTTGTTCGAGTTCCGCAGGCGCAGCACCTTCGTAGTCAGTGCGGATTGTAAGTGTCGGGTAGGACAGTTCAGGTAACAGATTCACCGACAGTCTGCTCAGTGACACCATACCAAAAAGCAGAATGGCAGCAGTAAACATGGCGATGGCGACCGGACGTTTAACCGCTAATTTTACAATACTCATTGTCAGTTCCTTTGCGCGTAAAATCAGCTGTTAACAACGTCTACAGGGGTTTGATCTTTAAGATTCTGGTGGCCAACGGTGACAACGGTTTCGTTGCCGGTGAGGCCGCTGATAATTTCCACCATGCCGGCATCTTCAAAGCCCAGCGTCACAGGCACTTTTAATGCTTTTCCGTCACGGACAACAAATACATTGCTCTCGTTATCAATACTCACCAGTGCAGAGCGAGGCAGAAGCGGCGTATCACTGTGAGTGTCATAATTCAGGGCAACTTCACTGAACATACCGGCTTTCAGTCTTTCTTCATCATTGGGTACGTTCAGAGTCACTTTAAATGTGCCGGTTGTGGCATCAATGACAGGGCTTATACGTGCTACGCGGGCAGTAATTTTGCGGTGGTTCAGTGCGGGGATAGTCAGTGTAGCCTGCTGATTATTGCGGATTTGAGAAAGTTCACTCTCGGGCAGATAGACAATACCTTGCAGGGATTTCTGCTGGACAATATGAAACATACGTTCGCGCTGGAAGGATTCAGTCAGGTTACCGACTTTGGCATTACGCTCTGCAATATAGCCACTGATAGGGGCGGTGATGGTGGTTTCTTTCAGATCCAGTTCGGCCAGTTCAACATTCGCCTGTACTGATTCAAACTGAGCGGTCAGCTTCTCAAACGCATCGTCACTGATCAGTTTGCGGGAATACACCTTATTCATTTTCGCCAGTTCCTGCTCAATGCCGGCTAAGTCAGCTCTGGCTTTTTGCAGGTTCAGTTCATAACGTCGTTTATCAAGTTGCGCCAGGATCTGACCTTTTTCAACATAGTCACCTTCTTCAACCAGGATATGTTCGATTATGCCGGATGCTCTGGCGACAACGAACGCTTCTTCCTGCGCTTCTAAAATAGCGGTGGTTGCATAATTTGACGAAATTTCACCTCGCTGAATAGTCGTCGCCTCAACAGGAATAGTAATGATAACGGCCTCTTCCTTTTCTTCATCCGTGGCGCCGGCATTGCCGCAACCGGCAAGGGTCGTGCTGAGTAAGCCAAGTGAAAAGGTTGCTGCGAGTAATAAAGGTGTTCTGGTTTCCATGGTCAAAGCCCGTAGTGAGTACTGTTATAAGTTATACCCCGTAACAGCATTGACCATGCCACTCTACAACTATTGTATAATTCTCATTATTTTCAACAGGTTAGTGTTTTTGGTGAGAGGAGGGGAGTTGGCGAGATACACAAGTATTAGTCAAAACCACTAATTACTGGTGTTAAAATCAGTGTTAAGCAAAATAATTGAGAGGCTTCTGAGCGGACTGACATCAGGGCTTCAAAAAGGGAAGAATGAAGCCGGTCGTCAGCTCCACATCACACATATTGCAGCTATAGCAATAAGCACCAGGCCAGTCACTTCGTGACCTTTGACCGGTGTTTTCAGCATCACCGCCGAAATGACCATGGTGGTCAGCACTTCTATCTGTCCCAGTGTTTTTACATAGGCCACATACTGAATAGTCATAGCACTGAACCAGCAAACTGAACCAAAACAGCTGGTGGTACTGGCAGCCAGCGTCAGTGCCGGCTGACGGCGAAGTTGCCGGAACACGTAGGGCTCTTTTATAGAAATATAAACACAGAGGATCAGTGTCTGAATGCACAGAACCCACAGCAGTCCCCAGGCAGTATTCACCGGGAAGGGAACAGAAAGCTGATTGGCCGCCTCGCGGATAAACAGCGAGGTCAGTGCAAAACTGCCTCCGCAGGCGAGTCCGGTCAGTATGGTTTTCAGGCTGAGTTCGCCTTTGCGCGTTGCACCACTGAGAACAAATACCGCAACCGCCCCGATAATGATCCCCAGCCAGCCAAAAGAGGTAAGCTGACTACCGAAGAAAAGCGTGCCTAAAACCGCGGCAACCAGCGCCTCGCTTTTTGCCAGTCCTGCACCCACAGCGAAATTTTTTTGCTTAAACAACACCACCATAAGGGATGTGGCCACAATTTGCATGACTGCGGACACCAGAATATAGGCGATAAAAGTGTTGTCAAATGCCGGTATGCCCACAGGATAAAACTGATAAAGCGTAATCAGATAGGCGAGGGCGATTGGCGGAGCAAAAAGAAAACGGGCCAGCGTCACACCTGAGGTGTTGACGTGCTGGCTGAGTTTACTTTGAAAGGCGTTTCTGAATGTTTGCAGGATTACCGCGCCAACGGTAAAGAATATCCAGGTCACAGAATTTCGAAGCGGGTTTCGATCTCTACATTACCTGCCAGCATTAACATCACTGAACAGTATTTTTCTGCTGACAGTTGTACGGCTCTGGCAACGGCTTTTTCAGATAAACCTTCGCCTTTTACTTTATAACAGGCAACAATTTTAGTGAAAACTCTGGGCGGGTTTTCTGCGCGCTCTGCTACCAGTTCACATTCACAATGGGAAATGTCGAACCGGCCTTTTTTCAAAATATCCACCACATCGATACTGGAGCAACTTCCGGCTGCAATCAGCACGGATTCCATGGGAGAGATGGCCTGTCCGTTGCCGTCCATCACGGTTTTGTAACCGGAATCTGTGGTACCGGTAAAAGTGAGATCGTTATCCCATACAACTTTTGCTTTCATGTTATTCCTGTTAATTCAGTTTTACTGCATCTTTCGTGATGGTAATTTTGCGTTGTTTATATAACGCACCCAATGCTTTTTTATATGCCGCTTTACTGACATTAAAGTGGGCGTAAATATCTTCCGGTTTGCTTTTATCGGTTAAGATAGAAACACCGCCATGCGCTTCCAGATCTTCCAGAATAGCTTCTTCCAGTGTTTTCCTGCCGGTTTTGTCGGTACGTTGAAGGGCGACATCAATTTTGCCGTCCTCGCGGATGGTCTTAATGACAGCATCCAGTCGCTGACCGGTTTTTAATGGCTTAAATGCATCACTGTGAAAAATCAGTCCCAGTGCCTCACCATTAATGACGACTTTAAAACCCAGTTCCGTTTTTGAATACACCAGGCATTCAACCCCGTCGCCGGCTTTCAATGTATCTGACGATTCCTTAATGAAACGGTGGAGCCGGGTGGCGCCCAGGATGCGGCCGGTACTTTCATCGTGATAAATATGGACAACATAACGCATGCCTTCATTGACCGGTCCGTCCTGCATGCCCGCAGGGACAAGCAGATCCCGTTGACCGCCCCAGTCAAAAAACGCACCGAAGTTTGTCGCGCCGGTTGCTTTAAGCACCACGGTATCACCAGCCTGCGCTACCGGTGTTTGCGGCCAGGCTTCAAGATTTCCGGTTTCATCAATGCCGACAAAAATATCCAGCGTATCTCCGGTTTTCACTTTTTCCGGCAGCGCGGCCATATTTTCATGAGTTAGCAGTACCAGCGGATCGTTATCATCGCCACTGGAGAGGTGAAAGCCAAAAGGCAGTGATTCACCGACTTGAAGGGTATTGATTTTGCCAATGTGTATCATCAGGACTGACTGTGAAAGTAAATACAGGTAACATGATAACCAATTGTTAGAATGAGCTAAACCATTATGAAGTTGAATTGCGATCTTGGTGAAAGTTTCGGTGCCTGGCATATGCCTGTCGACGGCGACATTATGCAGTATATCGATCAGGCGAACATTGCCTGTGGCTTTCACGCCGGTGATCCGCTGGTAATGCGTAAAGCTGTCGCACTGGCTAAAGCAGCGGGTGTGGCCACGGGGGCTCATCCTTCTTATCCGGATCTGCAGGGCTTCGGCCGGCGCTCAATGAAAATGGCGGATGATGAGCTGACAGCCTGCCTGCAATACCAGATTGCAGCACTGAGCGGTGTTGCCCGTATTCAGCAGGTAGAAGTGTCCTACGTTAAACCTCACGGTGCGCTGTATAACGATTTAATGCAGGACAGGGCGCTGCGCCAGACCGTCATGAAAGCCGTGGCAGAAGCGGGGCAGGGAGCATTAAGTCTGATGATTCAGGCTCATCCTGACAGCGACAAACTTATTGCAGAAGCTGAGGTTTACGGGCTCCGGCTTCAATTTGAAGCCTTTGCTGATCGCCGGTACACCGATGACGGCTATTTAATGTCGAGGCAACACGCCGGTGCGGTGCTGAATCATGATCAGGCCACCGCGCAGGTTCAGGGATTACTGGAACACGGTACGATTATAACCAGTGGCGGTAAAACGCTGTCGTTGCAGGTAGACACCCTTTGTGTGCACGGCGATTCGCCCAGCGCAGTGGCGATGGCAAAATCATTCAGAGAAATGCTGAATCATGCAACCCTTTGACAATGTCCGTCACATTGCCTTTGCCGGTATGGACGGTCTCATATTGTACTTCGGTGGTAAAGATATCACGCAAATGAACGCTGCGGTTTCCGCTTATCATCTTGCGTTGAAGGCGAATCCGCCAATCTGGTTAAAAGAAGCCATCCCGTCCTATGACTCCCTGCTAATTTTGTTCGATGCAAAGATAACTGACAACCATGGTGTATATCGTTTATTGCGTCAACTGCAACCGCAGATGTCAGCCGGAAAAAGCCTTCGACGACACCGGATCCCTGTCTGGTATGGTGCTCCGGAAGCGAATGATCTTGATGAAGTCGCTTCTCACACCGGCCTGGCGGTCAGTGAGATAATTGCATTGCATACAGCAACCGTGTACCGCGTGTTTG
Organism: Alteromonas sp. ABH4_456; assembly: GCF_056160645.1. NCBI lineage: Bacteria > Pseudomonadati > Pseudomonadota > Gammaproteobacteria > Alteromonadales > Alteromonadaceae > Alteromonas > Alteromonas sp. ABH4_456. The sequence goes on along the minus strand of NZ_JBSWXO010000001.1, from coordinate 172,068 downwards.
CAGTAGGGTTTGCGCCCGGTTTCGCTTATCTGGGGGAAAGTCCGGAATGTCTGTCTGTACCGCGCCGCAAAACACCGAGGACAAAAGTGCCCGCCGGTGCGGTTGCACTGGCCGACCGTCAGGCTGCAGTGTATCCGCAAGTATCGCCCGGCGGCTGGCAGTTACTGGGACTCAGTCCGTTAACTTTATTTGATCCTGCCAGTGCGCAGCCGGCCCTGTTGCAGGCCGGCGACGAAGTAGAGTTCTATGAAATTGATGAGCGGGAATACCTGGAACAGGTGAAGGCATGACAATATCCTTTACTATCATTAATCCGGGTTTCATCAGTTTAATCGTTGATGCCGGCAGAACAGGGATGCAGGAGCAGGGTTTTAGCGGCTCAGGGCCTTTAGACGTCGAAGCTTTTAACTTTGCAAACTGGCTTTGTGGCAACCCTGAAGGTAATCCTTGCATTGAAATTGCCGGTGATGTGCACATCAGATTTGAGCATTCAGCCACTATCGGTGTTTGCGGCCCTGCTGTTTCACTTGCCGTGAACGGTGAACCTGCTTCTGAACTGGCCACAGTTAACCTCAGCGCCGGAGATGAGCTTCAGGTTTCGCAGCAGCTTGCAGGTCAACGTTGCTATTTAGCCGTTCAGGGCGCCTGGCAGATACCTGAAATAGCCGGTTCTGTGTGCACCGTGATGCGGGAAAAGCTGGGCGGACTTGCCGGTGACGGAAAGCCTCTTCAGGCTGGTGACACAATTCAAGTCGTCCCTGCAGCACAGGAAAACATAAGCCGCATATTGCCTGCTTCTATGCTTGCTCCCTATGCCAGTGATGCACCGGTTGATATTATTCCGGCTTATCAGCATGACGTGTTCAGCAGCAGAGTCCGGGCAACTTTTTATTCCTCAGCCTACAGTGTGACACCGCAAAGTGACCGTATGGGTTATCGCCTGAGTGGTCCTGTCATATCGTCGGGGTTTGAAGCTATGCGCTCAGAAGGGATTAATTGCGGTTCTGTGCAGGTGCCTGCAGACGGTCAGCCGATTATAATGCTGGCTGACAGACAAACTCTGGGCGGCTATCCCAAAATCGGCGTAATAGCGCCATATGATCTTCCGAGGGTAGCGCAGTCTGTTCCCGGCACAACGTTAACGTTTAATCCGGTGGAGCCGGAAAATGCCCGTGGAACATGGCTGTTAAGGCAAGCCCGTATTGACAATTTTTTCAGGAACAATTGATATCTGATGACAATCGCGTTTTTAAATGACCACTTTTTACCCCTTGAAGAAGCACGTATTTCACCGATGGACAGAGGTTTTCTGTTCGGCGACGGTATTTACGAGGTGATCCCTACCTTGCACGGTAAAGCTGTTGGTATGAACGCCCACCTCGACCGGTTACAAAACGGGCTCGATGAGCTGGCAATTGCAAATCCGAAAACAAAGGCACAATGGACAGAGCTGGTCAGTGAACTGGTGACGAAAAATACACAAGCTCTGAATTCTGCGTCAGTGGGTGTGTATATTCAGGTATCACGGGGTACTGAGATGAAACGTGCCCATGGTTATCCTGACAATATTCCTCCCACTGTGTTCGCTTTTGCGTTTGCTACCGCCGCGCCGCCAGTGCCGGATAAAGCCGCAGTGGTAACCTTTGATGTCGCCAGTGGTGAAGATAAGCGCTGGCAGCGTTGTAACATCAAATCCACATCGCTGCTCGGCAATGTGATGCATTATCAGCAAGGCCGGCAGGCCGGTAAACAGGAAATCATTTTGTTGAACAGCCACGGGGAAGTGACTGAGGCCAGTTCATGCAACGTATTCGTTGTGAAAGAGGGTATTATCATGACACCACCGCTGGATCATCAAATTTTGCCGGGAATTACCCGGAAGCTGGTCATTGAAAGTCTTGCAGCAGAAGGCGTTGAGGTGCAGGAAGTACCGGTTACAGCAGAAGTATTGTTCAGTGCTGATGAAGTGTGGCTAACCAGCTCCAGTAAGGAAATCAGCCCTGTTACCTCGGTGGATGATAAACCCGTGGGGAACGGGCAGGCCGGTGATGTATGGCTTAAAGCCATCACAGCTTTCAACAAACACAAGTTTACGTTATAAAAAAACCTGCACGCTGTGCAGGTTTATTTAATCTTAACGACCGGCGACTCAGTCGTCGGTTTTATCACAGGTACCGTCTTTACATTCACCGTAAAGATACAGGCTGTGATGTGTCAGTTTGATGTTATTGCGTTCGGCAATTTCAATTTGACGTTGTTCAATCACATCATCTTCAAACTCGATGACTTTGCCACATTTCAGACACACCAGATGGTCGTGGTGCTCTTTATGACTGATTTCAAATACTGACTTGCCACCTTCAAAATGGTGTCGGTTCAAAATACCAGCGTCATCGAACTGGTTAAGCACACGGTATACCGTCGCAAGACCAATTTCCTCACCCTGATCGATCAGAATTTTATACACATCTTCAGCACTGATATGCTGGTTGGCAGGTTCCTGCAGGATCTGCAGAATTTTTAAACGGGGAAGTGTAACTTTTAAACCCGCTTTTTTTAGTTCTTTATTTTGATCCATAAATAATCACTTCTGGAAGCTCTTCTGATTTAACGCTCATTATAGGTACTTTGCCAGGTTTTAAAAGTAAAAGCGCGGATATCTTCAACATTAATCTGCAGATTAAATCATTGATCCCTGTCATTTATCCATACGATTTTTAAGGACTTTGTGCAGCTAACCGGACCCTGCAGGCGGTATGCAGAGAGTTATTCAGGATTTACCCATTTAACGAACTAAAGCATTGTGAAGTTTCTACCGATAAGTTCAATGAAAGCTATGCCTTTTTCGCTGCAAAATAGCGACTTTTCCGGGATGTTTTGAACATTATTTACTTTGCCGGCAATTACGGAACACTGTGCGCAGACATATTTCCTGGCCAAAAAACGGCAAGGCCGGAAAACTTATATTAAAATCAATGATAACCATGTTACGGAATTAAAACCGAAGATTGGGATAAGAAGATGCGCCTGACTGTTGTACAAAAAATAACCCTTGGTTTTGCCCTGTTCGGCTGTTTATTGCTGATCACCAGTTTACTTGCTTATCTGGGACTCAGCGACATCCGCCGTTCTGCTGAAACGGTGGCCACCGAGAAAATGCCGGTTCAGACAAAAATGATGTCCCTGAAGTCAGATGCATTGTCTCTGGCGACCGTAACGGCAAACGGTTACTACATGGATGAGCTTTCAGCACTGAATAAAAACAAATCTGAGTTTGAGGCACTGAGTGAAGTCTTTTCTGAAGATCTCGCTATTTTCGATACCACCTTTGGTAATCACACAGAATCAAAACAGGCCGTAGAGGCGGGTAATACATTTATTCGTGAGAGCGCGACGGTGTACGAAGCGCTTATCAGCAGCAAGCAAATACAATTGTCTCTGGCAAAGCAGCGGGAAGAAGCTATCTCTCATATTGATGAAGCCGGAGCGCTGATGATGGATTTAAGCTTTCTGGATAACGGACAGCCCGGTATCGATGCGCTGGCCGGCCTCGGTGCGAATATTGACAATAAATTGCTCACTTTGAGTTCGGTCGTCACCGAACTGGTTAAGTCTGAAGATCCTGAAGATTCACTGGTGATCCTGGATGACCTGGACTATCAGTTGAGCAATCTGGCGGTAGACACCGAATATCTGTTCCGGTCTGCCAGTGGCCTGAATACCGACGGTATCATCAGCAATTTTCAGCAGCAGTATGATGCCATGCTGGCTATTCTCACCGGTGAATCCGGTCTGATGGCCGGCCAGAAACAGAAGTTATCTCACATCGCCCATGCAACAGAAAGCCGTCAGCGTGCCAACACATCGCTGGCGCAGGCTACCTCGACAATCAATAACCTTTACGAAGAAGTCACTGAAGAAACCCTGAAAGGGCAAAACCTGATCCTGGACACTGTCCAGGACAGCCTTGTTGATACGCTGGTGGTGTCGTTTATTGGTCTGGTGGCTGCAGTTGCACTCACTCTCACTGTGCGTAAAAGCATTGCCGGGCCGCTGCAAAATATCACCCGTGGTCTCGGCCGGATCAGTGAAGGGGATTTATCGTATCGTCTGAATACACAGGGCAATGATGAATTTGCCGATTTGTCGGTAAAGGTAAACAGTTTAACTGAAGCTCTCAGAGATCTTATCGGTAACATTCAGCAACAGGAACGAACGCTGCTGGATGTGGCCAGAGAAAGTGTGGAAATGGGTGAACGCAGTCTGGAGCAGGTGGCCCAACAACGTGACCGGGTCCGTAAAACCTCCTCAGATACTGCCAGTGTAAGAAGCACCAGCGAAAAAAACCTTGCAATGATTCAGCAATCGGTGGATGAACTTGACCGGGTCGCCAGTCAGACGCAGCAAACATCTGAACTGGTTGCACAAAACCGGCAACAGGTTGCAGAACAATCTGGCCAGGCATCGGCATCCGCCAACATCATAAACCGGCTGGATGAGAACAGCCGCAGCATCGGCAGTATCCTTGACGTCATTAAAACCATCGCGGAACAAACAAACTTGCTGGCGCTCAATGCTGCAATAGAAGCTGCCCGTGCCGGTGATCAGGGCCGCGGATTTGCCGTTGTCGCCGACGAGGTCAGAACGCTGGCTAACCGCACGCATAACTCCACTGAAGAAATTGAATCGATGATTGGCAGTTTGCAACGAGATGCACAGCAAGCTGTGGAAGCCATCAACCTGAGTATGGAAAAGGCGGAGCAGGGTGTTGTTATCAGTGAAAAAGTCTATGAGCAGGTCAATGGGATCAGTGAGGTCATTGTGAAGCTGCAGGCGTTTAATGCCGGCTTTGTGAAAGACACTAAAGCTCAGGATAATGTACTTGCAGGTATTGATGATAATCTTAACGCAATCGTGACACTGGCTGATGCAAGTGCAGAGAGTACCCGTCTGGCGAATGAATCCAGTGCCAGGGTGGATGAGCAAATGGAAGGATTGCGCAAAGTGGTTGAGCGCTTCAGATTATAAAAAACGGGCTGTGCGCCCGTTTTCTTTAATTCAATATCAGGCAAGTTCTGCCAGACACAACTCTTCGTGTAACTGCTTACACCAGGCACGTACACGCTCTTCAGTTAATTCCGGCTGGCGGTCTTCGTCAATGCCCAGACCAACAAAGTGGTTATCATCAGCCATGCCTTTAGAGGCTTCAAAGTCGTAGCCGTCTGTAGACCACTGACCAACAAGAATTGCACCGCGGGGTTCTACGATATCGCGAACCATGCCCATGGCATCCAGGAAGTATTCAGCGTAATCTTCCTGATCGCCGCAACCGAAAATTGCAACCAGCTTGTCATTGAAATCAATTTCTTCCAGTTCAGGGAAGAAGTCATCCCAGTCACATTGTGCTTCACCGTAGTACCAGGTAGGAATCCCGAATATCAGAAGATCAAATTCAGCGATCTGTTCTTTGGTACTCTTGGCAATGTCCTGTACATCAATCAGGTTTTTGCCTAATTCCTTTTGAATCATCTTTGCAACATGTTCGGTATTTCCTGTGTCACTACCGAAAAACAAGCCAACACTTGCCATAATAACCCTCTGTTCGATACATCTTCTGAAATTACACGCCGGTACTTAACCAAATAAGTTCTATCAATCCTTTGGCAATAAAACCCAGCGCTCCCATTCCGAGTACGCCATAGGCAACTACCCGTCCGATAAGTGGTACATCGTTACTTTTGAGAACATCATGTACGGCATAGCCCATCAGGACAAACAGGCCGGTAAGCCCAAGATAAAACATGATGGATTCAATGGTTTCGTAATTTTCAGCAAGCATAGTTTTACTTAGTCCAAAATCGGCGCAAACTATAGCACAGAAATCAGCTGCCTCGCAGTGAAAACCACGTAATTTTTTGTGCTATATCATGCCTGATGAGGGCGAAATATGTGTTTTTCAACCACGCGGTTGAAGGCGTCCGGCTTTTCTGCATGTAACCAGTGACCGGCTCCTTCAATAACATGGGCGCGGGCAGCAGGAAAATACTGCAATATTTCGCTCTGCATGGACGCCGTGATGTAATCGGAATTACCACCTTTGATGAAAAGTACAGGCTCAGAGAATTGAGCATCGCTGCTTTGCCATCCTTTAATCGCTTCGTAACTGTTTGCCAGACCATCCAGATTAAAGCGCCAGTGCCATTGTTTACCGGTATCCTGATATAAACTTTTTAACAGAAACTGGCGTACTCCGGCTTCCGGAATACCACTTTGTAAACTTTTATCCGCATCAGAACGGCTGTTGATGGAATTCAGGTCTACCGACTTTAATGCACTGATTATCGCATCATGGCGGGACGGATAACTTACCGGTGCAATATCTGCAACGATGAGGTCGTCAAGAAATTGTGGGTGGGTGAGTGCGAGGCGCATCGCTACCTTTCCACCCAGCGAATGCCCGAGTATGCCTGTGCGGGCTTTCTTAAACTGATTGATTAATGCGTATAACTGTTCTGCTGCTGCCTCTATGGAAAAATGCTCCAGATGGGCTGATTGACCGTGGTCCGGTAAATCTACACTGAGCACATTGACTTTGGGCGCGAAATGCCGCTTTACGACAGATAAATTGTCAGCTGTTCCGAATAAACCGTGAATTATTACAAGTAAATAATCAGAATCAGCATATTCCGAAAAAGAATAATGTAACGTGGATTGCATGATTGACCTGAAAAAAGGCGACTGATGTCGCCTTTGCATGGAATTTTTTAAATTGCGAAATCTTCCAGCGATTTGCCGCTGTCTAACGCATCTTTGTAGACCCGAGGCATTCTTCCGATACCTGTCCACTGGTGTACTTTACCTTCACCATCTTTCAATTCGTATTTTACCGGACGTTTTTTACCGGTAGATTTCTTTTCAACAGTCGTCGACTCCAGATCACTGACATCAAGACCGGCTTCTTCAAGTTGCTTTTGGATATCAGCAATTTTCTGCAGCTTTTCCTGTTTAGCTTTTTCTTCTTCGAGATCTTTTTCTTTTCTTTTCTCGATGATGTTGGCTAACTTTTCTTGTACAGATTCTAATTCAGCTGTGCTTAAATCCTTTACGGCACCTTGCAAACGTCTTCCATGCGTCAGTATTTCTAAAAAGTCGTTCATTCATCAACCTTGTGTTAGTTAAAAAACTGTGTATTTAAAAAGGATAGTCAAATTTTAATCTAAAAAAAAGCAGCTTAACACTGCTTTTTCTTAAAATTGTAATAAATAGCTAATTTACAGGATTTGGATCACATATTCGGATAATTCGGCCCGCCTGCACCTTCAGGGACAACCCATTGAATATTCTGTGACGGATCTTTAATGTCGCAGGTTTTACAGTGAATACAATTTTGCGCATTGATTTGAAATCGTAACGTGTTGTGTTCTTCTATAATTTCGTATACACCGGCCGGACAGTAACGCTGTGCGGGCTCATCGTACTTCGACAGATTAACCTTCAGTGGTATCTCAGGGTCTTTTAACTTCAGGTGGCAAGGCTGATTTTCTTCATGATTGGTGTTCGACAAAAAGACAGAAGAGAGTTTGTCGAAACTCAAAATACCATCGGGTTTTGGATACACCTTTTTAGTAGCATCTTTCTTATCTTTTAATTGTAAATAATCTTTACGATCGTCTTTAATGGAGAAGGGTAATTTACGTTTGAATATTTTTTGGTCAACAGTATTGTAAACGCCGCCCCAAAACGTGCCGAACTGGTGAATAGCGGCACCAAAATTTTTACTGCTGTTCAGTTCAGAATATAACCAGGATGTTTTAAAAGCCTGATTAAAATTCGTTAATGCAGAATCAGGTGTTTCTGATTTTATTTCATTAATAATGCTGTCTGCCGCTAAAATGCCAGACTTCATCGCTGTGTGATTACCTTTAATTTTAGCGAAATTCAGTGTACCCGCATTGCATCCTATGAGAATGCCTCCGGGAAAAGTCATGTCAGGTAATGAATTCAGTCCGCCTTTTGCTATTGCTCTGGCACCGTAGGAGACTCTTTTTCCATTTTCCAGATATTGCCTGAAAACCGGATGATGTTTCATTTGCTGAAATTCATCAAATGGACTTAAGTACGGGTTGTCGTAATTTAAATCGACAATTAGACCTGCAAATACCTGATTGTTTTCTGCATGGTAAAGAAAACCACCACCCGTTGAATCTGTCAGCGGCCAGCCGGCTGTGTGAACCACCAGACCGGGTTCATGCAGGGCAGGATCAATATCCCAGATTTCTTTAAATCCGATGGCATAGTGTTGAGGAGCGCTATTTTCATCCAGATTAAATTTGGAAATTAGTTGTTTACCCAGATGTCCGCGACAACCTTCGGCGAATATTGTGTAACGGGCTTTTAAAATCATGCCCGGCATGTAGCCGTCTTTCTGGCTGCCGTCTTCTGCTACGCCCATGTCGCCGGTAATGACACCACCGGCTGAGCCGTCTTCGTTATAATAAACTTCAGAGGCTGCAAATCCGGGAAAAATCTCAACACCAAGGCTCTCCGCTTTTTCAGCCAGCCAGCGGCAAACATTGCCCATACTGACAATATAATTGCCATCGTTGTGCATGGTATCGGGAACCAGAGCTTGAGGAAGTTTACGGGCATGCTGACCGTCAGTCAGGTAATAAATGTCGTCCCTCAGCACAGGGGTATTCAGCGGTGCGCCTTCATTTTTCCAGTCCGGAAACAACTCATCCAGCGCAGTAGTTTCGAATACTGCGCCGGATAAAATATGTGCACCTACTTCAGAACCTTTTTCAACAACACAGACCATCAACTCGAGGGAAGCGGCCTGAGCCTGTTGCATTAGCCTGCATGCCGCTGACAGCCCGGCAGGGCCTGCACCGACAATCACTACATCAAATTCCATCGATTCACGTTCCATGAATGCCTCCGGTAAGTTTTGCCAATCAGGTTGACGTTTACGTCAACAGTAAGTAAATTGCATGGTAAGTTTACGTTAACGTAAAGATAAAGTCAGGTATTAATTGTAACATCTTTGTAAACTGAGAAGTCTGGTGCTTTATTTAACAGGAGCATCGTCTCCGGTTTTTTGTTTTTAACACCGGCAATGAATGTTTAGACGTTATCTGTAATTAATCAAACTCTTATTCCCGGCCAACTGAGGTAAAGAATGAAAGTACTTGTCCCGGTAAAACGCGTTATCGATTACAACGTAAAGGTACGCGTGAAAGCTGATGAGTCAGGTGTGGATCTGACTAATGCAAAAATGGCGTTAAATCCTTTTTGTGAAATTGCAGTAGAAGAGGCGATCCGCCTGAAAGAAAAAGGTGTCGCGACAGAAGTTGTCGTTGTGTCTGTCGGCGATAAAGCCTGTCAGGAACAAATCCGTACGGCACTGGCACTGGGGGCTGACCGCGGTTTGCACATTGAAGCAGATAGTTCACCGGACTCTTTGCACGTAGCGAAGCTGTTGAGTAAAGTCGTTGAGCTGGAGCAACCCGGGCTTGTGATTCTGGGCAAACAGAGTATCGACTCCGATAATAATCAAACCGGACAAATGTTGTCAGCATTGACCGCCATGCCACAGGGTACCTTTGCTTCAGCCGTTGATGTGAAAGACGGCACGGTGGAGGTCACCAGAGAGGTAGACGGCGGTCTGCAAACTGTGTCACTAAGCTTACCTGCTGTAGTAACTACAGACTTACGACTGAATGAACCCCGCTATGCGTCGTTGCCTAACATTATGAAAGCAAAACGTAAGCCTCTTGATGTAAAGACAGCTGCGGATTTCGGCGTAGATATGACCTCAAAAGTGAAGGTGATCAAAGTCACTGCACCGGCTCAGCGAAGCGGAGGCGTGAAAGTGGCAGATGTGGCTGAACTTGTCGAAAAACTGAAAAGCGAGGCGAAAGTAATATCATGAGTATTCTTGTAATCGCAGAACATGACAATAACCAGTTGAAACCGGAGACGGCGAAAGTGGTACAGGCGGCGTCACAACTGAGTGGAGACATTCACGTACTGGTTGTGGGGGAAGGTTGCAAAGCCGTAGCAGAGCAGGCCGCAGCGTTAAGCGGTGTGTCGCTGGTCAAATGTGCTGACAGTACCCATTATGCATATCAGATGGCAGAAAGTGTGTCAGCGCTGGTGGTATCTCTGGCCACGGACTATTCTCATATTCTTACCGCTGCCACAACCACAGGTAAAAATTTTATGCCTCGTGTAGCGGCCTTACTGGATGTCGCGCAAATCTCTGACATAACCGGCATTGAGGCTGATAACCGTTTTATCAGACCGGTCTATGCGGGTAATGCTATTGCCACTGTCGAATCTGAAGAGACAGTACACGTTATTACTGTACGAACGTCCGCCTTTGACAGTGTCTCTGATGGTAGTAACGCGACGGTTGAATACATCGATGCAGAATTTCCGTCGGAAAAATCATCCTTTACCCGTGCACAGCTCACTGAGTCTGAACGTCCTGAGCTGACTGCGGCAAACGTGGTGATCTCCGGTGGACGTGGCATGCAAAACGGTGAAAACTTCAGTTTGCTTGAGGGCATAGCCGATAAACTGGGGGCCGCAATTGGTGCCTCCAGGGCGGCAGTGGATGCCGGATTTGTACCCAATGATATGCAGGTAGGTCAGACAGGTAAAATTGTTGCACCTGATTTGTATATAGCAGTAGGGATTTCCGGTGCAATTCAGCATCTTGCCGGCATGAAAGATTCAAAAGTGATTGTCGCGATTAATAAAGACGAAGAAGCGCCGATTTTTCAGGTGGCGGATTATGGTCTGGTGGGTGACTTATTTGATATCCTGCCGGAACTTGAAAAGGCCCTGTAGCTATAAAGCAAAGAAGGCGCTTTACCAGCGCCTTCTTTCAATTTCTATACCCTTACAACCGAGTTATCTTCCAGACTCACCGGCGAAGGCATATAACCGTCAGCTTCCCAGTCATTCTCCCACACATCGTCATTCAATAAATAACGGAACTGGTATTCGGCATCAGCATCCAGCGTTACAGTTTGTGTGAAATCACCATTCTTAAGCTTTTTCATTGGTGTGACATCCGTATCCCAGGCATTAAAGTCGCCCACCAGTTTTGCTGTGGCAGCTTCACCAGCCTCGTTGGCATTTAAACGGAATGTGACCTTACAGGCAGGTTTAGTTTTTAAATACTGTTTTTTAAGACTCATGAGATCCCTCGTGCAAAATGCGTATGATTCATCACCAAGTTAAGACTAATTTTCAATCAGTTCAAGGGATTTCGTGTTAAAAATCAGCCAGTGAGCTGTTGCTGCTTTAGTAAAAATATAAACAAACAGAAATAAAATTTAACAATCTAAAAGCAGCCAGCATCAGGCAACAGGTTTACACTAAAGATGTAAAAATAATAATACCGTTAAAACGGCGCCCAGAATGCCTGTACCCGTTAATCCATCAGGGGCAGTTTTCCACGGCAGCTGTTATTACATTGCGCCTTAAAGGAATATTCATGTCTAAAAGTGGTTGGGTCAAAACACTCGGTCCTGTCATCGTCATTGTCATTGCGCTTGTGCTGGCAATCATTCTCATTTCATCAAAAACACCGCCTGAACAAAAAGTACCTGAATCTAAAGATTTTCTGGTTGAAGCAAGGCTCGCTGAGAAACAACAAACCGCTTTTGTGGTGCATTCTCAGGGTAATGTGGTGCCTAAAAATCAAACCCGTATCAGTGTTCAGGTTAATGGTCAGGTGATGGCTATATCGGAACAGTTTGAAGTAGGGGGCACATTCAGAAAAGGTGACGTACTTGCTGTACTGGAGCAGCAGGACTATCAGACTGAAGTGAAACTGGCAGAGGCTGAACTGGCGCAGGCACAGGCAACATTACAGGAAGAAATTGCCAGAGGAAAAGTGGCAGAAAAGGAATGGCGTTCCGTGAACTCAGTCGTGCCACCTGAACTGGGATTACGAAAACCACAGCTTGCCCGTGAGCAGGCCAATGTGAAAGCGGCAGAAGCGAAACTGGAAAGAGCTAAGCGCAACCTCGCCAGAACTGAGATCAAAGCCCCTTATAATGGCATTGTGATAAACCGGAATATTGATCTCGGGCAGTACGTTTCAGCGGGCAGTGAAACAGGCACGATCTACTCAACTGATACAGCAGAAATCCGCTTGCCCGTCACTGAATCTGAACTGGCTTATATTGACCTGCAGGGTGATCTGAAAAGTAAAACGTCGGTACGGCTGAAAGCTAAAGTCGCCGGAACACTTCAATACTGGGATGCTGAGCTTGTCAGAACCGAAGGGGTAATGGATGCCGGTAGCCGCGTATTATATGCCGTAGCCAGAGTGGAAGACCCTTACAACCTGAATGGCACAAGGGACGGAGCCGTTTTACGGTTTGGTCAGTTTGCAGAAGCTGATATCACCGGCTCGGATCTCGAAGAACTGTATGTGTTACCACGCAGTGTATTACGGCTGGATAACACCATTCTTACTGTATCAAAAGACAATACCTTGCAAATTAACCCGGTTGATGTGGCGCGGGCTACCGCAAAGCAGGTGTATGTGCGCTCAGGCTTACCGGAAAATCCTAAGGTAGTCTTCAGTGTCGTGCCCAATCCCTATGAAGGAATGAAGGTACGGATTTCCGGTGAAGAGTTAATAACGGAAGATGCTACTGAAAGTGACAGCGACGAGCTGAAAATCCCGGGAGCAGACAATGAGTAAAATCGATACTCATAAGGGCATTATTGCCTGGTTTGCCCGTAACAGTGTGGCTGCCAACCTGCTGATGATAATCTTACTTGCTGGCGGTCTGTTCTCTGCATTCTCGATTCAGAAACAGGTATTTCCTGCTTTTGAAATTGACGTTATTAACGTGAGGGTGCCTTATCTGGGTGCTGCACCTCAGGAGGTGGAAGAGGGCGTTATACTGAAAATTGAAGAGGCGGTAAAAGATCTCGACGGTATTAAACAAATAACCTCAACCGCTGTAGAAGGCATGGGCACCGTCAGCATTAAAGTCGATGAAGACTACGATGTGCAGGAAGTACTTGATGAAGTAAAAGTGCAGGTTGATGCCATTCCGACATTTCCCGGTAACACCGAGAAGCCGGTGGTTTACCGCCAGAAAATTCAGCAGGATGTTATCTGGATCTCTGTCTATGGCGAGGCCACCGAACGGGAACTGAAAGAATTCGCCAAAAACATGCGCGATGAGATTGCCAATCTGCCCGGTATTTCCAGTGTTTCCGTTGTGGGTGCAAGAGACTATGAAGTCGCCATAGAACTGTCTGAAATGGCGCTACAGAAATACAACCTGACTTTTTCAGAAGTGGTGAATGTTGTCCGCCAGTCCAGTGTGGATTTACCTGGCGGTGCGATAAAAACGGAAAACGGCGATATTCTTTTACGTACCAAAGGTCAGGCATACCGGGGAGATGATTTTGCCCGCATTGTACTGCTGACAGACAGCAACGGCACCCGTGTTACGCTGGGTGATGTGGCGGCCATTAAAGACGGCTTTGTTGAAGATAATCAGTTTTCAGAATTCGACGGTAAACCTGCTGTAAACCTGCGGGTCCGCGCTGTAGGTGATCAGAATGCACTGGATATTTCTGATCAGGTTAATCAGTACATTGAGAAAAACAAAGAAGATTTCCCGGGTAATATTACTGCCGATACCTGGGGAGACAGCTCATTTTACCTGGCCGATCGCCTGAACATGATGCTTTCAAACATGTTTTTCGGTGCACTACTGGTATTTATTGTTCTGTCTCTGTTCCTGAAAATTAAACTCGCTTTCTGGGTTATCTGGGGGTTACCGGTGTGTTTTCTGGGCACGTTACTGGTAATGCCCATGGAAGCGGTTGATGTGTCAGTCAACATGCTAAGCCTGTTTGCCTTTATTCTGGTGCTGGGCATCGTGGTGGATGACGCCATCATTATGGGCGAGTCGGCATACTCAGAAATCGATAAAAAAGGGCACAGTACAGAAAATGTCATTATTGGTGTTAAGAAAGTGGCAATGCCGGCTACCTTTGGTGTGCTGACTACCGTTGCTGCCTTTACACCTATGCTAATGGTTTCCGGGCCCTTCGGTGTGATCTGGAAGACAATCGGCTGGGTTGTAATCATCTGCCTGCTTTTCTCCCTGCTGGAGTCAAAGCTCATTCTGCCTGCCCACCTGGCTCATATGAAATTAAAGCCCTATGACCCGGCAAAAGCCAATCGCTTCCAGCGCTTCCGGGATTTTTTCAGTGAAGGTATCAAAACCTTTATCGATAAGGTGTACGCCCCGTTTTTACGCAAAGCCATTCACATGCGTTATCTGACTTTGTCGATATTTCTGGCCATGATGATCCTGACTATCGGACTGTTTATGGGCGGTATAGTACGCTTCGTGTTCTTTCCGAATATTCCCAGTGACTTCATGATGGCATCTTTCGAACTTGAGCCGGGTTCTTCGCTGCAACAGCGGGATCAGACCCTGGCGACAATGCTGGATGCCATGTACCGCATGGATAAAAATGTCACAGATGAAACCGGTGCCGGCATCATTAAACACGCCATTGCTTTTGACAGCGGTACCACGGGCGGTGAAGTCTTCGTGGAAATGACCAAAGGCGAAAGCCGTGAAATGAAAGACTTTGAGATCCACCAGCGCTGGCGGGATGAAATGCCTGAAATTCCCGGCGTAAAATCCTTCAATATCGGCGCGCCGGGGGGAATGGGGAGTGGGGCTGATCTCAGTTTTGAATTCAGTTCATCAGATATTGCCGCCCTGCAATCTGTCAGTGAAGCATTGAAAACCAGATTATCGTCTTTTGACGGGGTGACAGATATCAATGATACGTTTGCCGGTGGCAGCGATGAAATTCAGCTTTCTCTGACCACGCAGGCAGAGGCGCTGGGGATCTCACTTCAGCAGCTCGGCCAACAGGTACGGTATGGTTTCTATGGTGCGGAAGTACAACGGGTGCAGCGTGACGATGAAGAAGTCAAAGTCATGGTGCGATATCCCAAAGAGGAACGCTCATCGGTTTCTCATTTGCAGGAAATGCGGGTACGGGCGCCTAATGGCGATGATATTCCGTTTGAAGAAGTGGGTGAAATCACATTAGGCAAAGGCTATGACTCTATTATCCGTGTAGACGGCAGCCGTTCGGTGACGGTAACCGCTAAAGTCGACAAGGATATGTTGGATCCCGGTGAAATTACCAAAGAAGTGGTCATGAAAATCGTGCCTGAATTACTCAAACAGTATCCGGAGGTGCACTTTAAACTGCAGGGCAACTCCAAAGAAGAAGCCGATGCAATGATGGGACTGGTTAAAGGGCTGCTCTTTGCTTTATTCGCCATCTATGCACTACTGGCCATTCCGCTTCGCTCATACAGTCAACCGCTGATCATTATGTCTGTGATCCCGTTTGGTGTAGTCGGGGCAATATTTGGCCATCTTGTGCTGGGACTTGCTGTGAGCGTGCTGTCAATTTGCGGCATCATTGCGTTATCCGGGGTGGTGGTAAATGACAGCTTAATCATGGTGGATTTCGTTAACCGTGCCAGACAGGAAGGACACAAGTTAATTGATGCCGCTATTCTCGCCGGTACCCAACGCTTCAGAGCCATCATTCTGACCTCACTGACAACCTTTATGGGGCTGATGCCCATCGTAGCAGAAAAGAGTTTGCAAGCTCAGATTGTGATACCCATGGCTGTATCACTGGCTTTCGGTATTCTTTTCGCCACGGTGATCACCCTTCTGCTGGTGCCTTGTCTGTACCTGATGATGCACGATGTACGCAAACTGTTCAGAAGCCGGCGTGATGAGAAAATCCGGATTTACGGAGAAGCAGAATCTACCACTGATTAATTCAGCAGCCCCGCTTGCGGGGCTTTTTTGACCAATATGCTTGATAAGTGTTCAAATATACAGTACTGTTTATGTGTACAGTATATGGAGGACTTATGAATACAGGTCTGAAAACAGTTGATAATTTAATCCGCACGTTTGGTATACGCACCAGAAATGGCGCTGATAAATCACAATCTCTGGTCACACTGTCATCTGCTGATGAACGTCTGGCCTCTATGCGAATTCCTTTTTGTATGATGCAGAAAATACTGTCATTACCGCAAAACCGTTCTCTGCGTTTTCACCAGTGGTATTTACCCCATAAAGGGGCAAAGCTTGCCTGTTTTCTCATAGACGAAGAAGGCCGTATTGTGGAGCAGGTCTATTTTCAGCGCGATGCAAAACACGTGAATGCAGCGAGAAAGCTTCAACAAATGGTTGAACAGGCACACCGTAGTCAACATGAAATGACGGCGAAAATGGCTGCTTAGTGTAAGAACACACTGTTTTAATTCTAAATTCAGGTGGAATCCGTGCAAGATGTGCTGACAGTGTCTATAACTTAGTAATTGTGATCCTGCCCGGTCACGTGCTGTCTGACGTGTATCTCTGCGCCGGATAATGCTTATGGTCAGGCAGTCACTGCTAAGTTTCTTACATTGGAGGTAATTTTGAATTTACTGGTCGTCGAGCCGGATGATATTCAGGCTGAAATTTATCAGTTGTCTCTTGCTGAAGCTTTTTTTGTCGATGTAGCTGACTCTTTTGAAAATGCCCGCATCATGATGAGAGACAAATATTATCATCTGGTAGTGTGTGAATGGGAAATTGAGGGAGAGAAGGCATCCTGCCTTACCCACGCCAGTTATAAGCCGGATTATGCGGCGTCACCGGTTATCGTTGTTGTCAGTCATCATGCTGAAGAAGAAACCATGGTTGAGGCATACAATGGCGGGATTTCTTATTATTTCACCAAGCCTTATACCATTGTACCGTTCTATGAAACTTTACTGGCCATTCAGGATCAGATTGAAGCGCTGCAGCAACTTGAACACGATAAAAAGCAATCCGTGATTGTCTCTGAACAGGCAGTAAACAGAGCAGCTATATACCGTTTAGGGTTGGAAACCCTGGGCAAACTGAATGATGCCAAAAGTGTTGCCGATATCGCCCGTATCACTCTCACGGCATTAAGAGAGCAGGGGATCCATGCTGTTCTGGAATTCCGGCACAGTAACAGGCCTCTTTATTTTGACGGTAAAACAGACTCCTGTGATGAAACTACGGTTAAAGTGTTTACAACCCTTCGCAAACAGGGAGAGTATTTTTCCTTCGGACATCGGCTAATGTTAAATGCTGAGCACGTCTCTATGCTGGTGAAACAAACTGATAATCTCACCATTCCCTTGCAATCAGTTCTCACAGATTTAGGCACGAAATTTATGCCTCTGCTAAATATGCGTTACGTCGCATTATTGCAGGAGCAGGCCTTGTATGATGCCGATAACGATGTCAACAAGTTGGTGAACAAGCTTCACGATGTGCTTATTGACCGCCGGGATCAAAAACATAAATTCTCATCCAGGGTGCGTAATGTGGTCATGGAGGACATAAGCACAGGGTCTCTGAAAGACAATGACAAAGAAGCTCTGATCCGGCTGTTACAACAGGCGACAGACAGCACGTTAAATGACGAGGAACTGATTAATGCAGATGCGTTACTTGCAGGCATTGCCGCCAGGATGCATAGTCGGCTGGTGGATTTATCTGTCAGGGAAATCTCCGGAGAGGATGACGATCTGGATGACGAATTGAGAGGGCTGGAATATTTCTGAAACAAAAAAGGTGGCAATCAGCCACCTTTTATCGTTTGTCTTACAAAGGTTAAAGCACTGAAACCAGGGCCTTAGCCAGCGCATCAACGTTCTGCTGGTTGATACCGGCAACGTTAACGCGGCTTGAATCCACGAAGTATACGCTGTGTTTTGCACGCACTTCACGAACCTGCTCCGGTGTAATACACAGGAACGAAAACATCCCTTTTTGGGTGTTCAGGAAGCTGAAATCTTTCTGGGCGCCATTCTCTGCCAGTTTGTTAACTAACATTGTACGCAAATCAGACATGCGGTTACGCATTTCATTCACTTCAGTTGTCCATTCGTCTTTCAGCGCGGTGTCGGACAAAATGATATCAACTAAGGCGCCGCCCCAGCTTGGTGGCATAGAGTAAATACCGCGAGCAACAGACTGAATCTGCCCCTGAGCAATTTTACGGGTAGCACTGTCATTAGTGACAATTGCAGCCAGACCGGTGCGCTCACGGTACAGACCAAAGTTCTTTGAACAGGAAGCAGCAATAATCACTTCAGGTAGATTTTCAGCCAGTAAACGTATGCCGTAAGCATCTTCTTCCAGACCGTCACCGAAACCCAGATAGGCCACATCGATAAATGGCAGGAAACCTTTTTCCTGAGCCAGCTTAAGTACTTCATCCCACTGGGCGTTGGTTAAATCTGCACCGGTAGGGTTGTGACAACAACCGTGCAGCAACACGATGTCGCCTTTACCGGTTTGCTTAAGCGTTTCCATCATCGCATCGAAATTAATGCCAGCAGCAGCTTTATCGAAGTACGGATACGTTTCGATTTGCAGACCGGCAGAACCGATTAACGGGATGTGGTTCGCCCACGTAGGGTCGCTTACCCACACTTTCAGGTTGTCGCCGCAACGTGCAAGTAATTCAGATAAAATACGCAGCGCACCGCAGCCACCCGGCGCCTGAACCGCAGCGACGCGATCAGCCAGCATGACTTTGCTGTTTTCACCCAGCAATAATGTCAGCATGCCATCAATATAACCCTGATGACCCTGCGGGGTGATATAAGTTTTTGAGGTTTCTCTTTCCAGCAAAATTTGCTGAGCTTTAGCCACCGACGTCATGATCGGCGTATTACCCTGCTCATCTTTATAAACACCAACACCTAAATCAATTTTAGCCGGATTGGTATCTTCCCGAAATGATGCAGACAATCCCAGAATTGGATCCGGAGCCAGTTGTGGTAATACTTCAAACACGATTTTTCCTCACGTTGCGTGATAATTAAGCGAGGACGGCATTATGCCACTGCTCACGCAAATTACGAGACTTAAAATGCAATTTTCTTCAGGTTAAATTGGAATAAATCATTGCCGGATGCTGCGGGTTGTAAAATACATAGTTCATCATGGGGTTTTAAACCGGATCCGAACGAATGATTTGTCACCTCACCGGCAATTGGGGCTGGGCGTAAACGCTGGATTGCGGTAATATCCGCTTCCACAGGCAAACTCAAATCTGCTTTATTTTAGCGTTACAGACAGCCGGCACTCTCTGTGCGGCCTGATTTTGCTTCCTACATTTTCTATCAAACGTGGAGTTTCAGCGTGAATAACAAGGGATTCACTACCCGTCAGGTACATGCAGACCGCCTTTTGAATCAACCTGAGCACGGCGCTGTGCATACAGGGACGACCAATTCTGTGCTTTATGCCTTTGAGGATGCACAAGGTATTATCGATGTCTTCCAGGGTAAGAAAGCCGGTCATGTATATTCACGCTCTTCGTCAGGCTCAATTGCCGCGTTGCAAAATATTCTTAACGAACTTGAAGGTGGCGCAGGGGCTCTGTGCTTTGCTACAGGTATGGCAGCAATCAGCAGCACGCTGTTGTCACTGCTTAAAGCGGGCGACCACATTATTGTCAGTCAGTATTTATTCGGTAATACCCGTTGCTTCGTGGATACGCTGGCAGATCTGGGTATTCAGGTCAGTTTCGCTGATGTGACGTCAATAGAGGATGTACAGGCACTTTATCAGCCGAATACCCGCATTGTGTTTTCTGAAACCGTGGCGAATCCGGCTACTCAGGTCGCAGATGTGCAGGCTATAAGCCAGTTCTGCCGTGAAAAATCATTATTATTTATCATCGACAACACAATGACACCGCCGCCGCTTTTCGATGCTAAAGCTGCCGGTGCTTCGATTGTTATTTCCTCGCTGACCAAATACGTGTCCGGTCACGGCAATGTGCTGGGTGGTGTGATGGTAGATCTTGGTACGTTCGACTGGTCAACTTACCCGAATATCAAACCCGGCTACCAGGTCGCTGACAAGGGGCAGTGGGGAATTACTCAGGTCAAGAAGAAGGGGCTACGTGACATGGGGGCAACATTAGCCCCGGGTTCTGCCCATGCAATTGCTACCGGTCTTGAAACCCTTTCCCTTCGTATGCAGCGTAATTGTGAGAATGCGATGAAACTGGCTACCTGGCTGGACAGTCATCCGCTGGTAGAAAAGGTGTATTATCCGGGTCTTGCTGAGCACCCTCAGCATTATACTGCCAGAGAAATGCTGTCAGGTGGCTATGGTGCCATTTTGAGTCTTGACCTGGTAGACCGCATTAGTCCGCGGAACTTTTTAAATGCCTTGGAGCTGGTGATTTGTGCAACTCATCTTGGTGACAACCGCACCCTGGCGCTTCCTGTTGCCTCAACCATTTTCTTTGAAAACGGACTGGAAGAAAGACAGAAAATGGGAATTTCTGAAGGTATGATCAGATTATCAGTAGGTATTGAAGATACTGACGACCTGGTAGCTGATTTTACGCAGGCTTTCGGACAGTTTAACTGACACCGTTTAGAATTTTTGTAAAGACAGGGTTATTTTAGAAGCAATTCTGCAACAACCCTGTTATGATAATTTTCAGCAAGTAAGCGGGCTTTCTTTTCTCGTAGGGTGTTTTGGCGAACTTCGAACCGGGTGATGCTTGAATTTCCGCTACTTGCTCCATTTTCCTCACCTTTATCTCAAATTTTTCCCACTATTTTTCTATCTGAAGTTACAGATTTTTCTCACTTTTTAACATTCAGATAATTTATCAAAAATAATTTGAACTAAAGACTGTTAGTAATGACTAAATCTATGCAGTTAGCAATTAACGGTTTAAGCCAGGACTTGTGCTTAATCGTTACCGCTAAAGTGTGTTCCAAGTTGAGTGTGCTTGATTGCCCCGCCATGTGCGGGGCTTTTTTATGTCTGTTTATAACTGAGAGTGTGGCAGAAAAGCCAGTTACATGGCTGCTTTAATATCTGCGCGCAGGTCTTCATCTGAGGGCTTAACGCGGCTTCCGTAGTGCTTGACGATGTTACCGTCTTTATCTACCAGGTATTTATTGAAGTTCCATGAAGGCTCTTCGCCGGTGGCGCGGGTGAGCATGCGGTACAGAGGGTCCTGATCATCACCGGTAACCACAGTAGGTTCAAACATCGGGAATTTTACGCCGTAGGTCAGCTCACATAATTCCGCCGTTTTACCTTCATCTTTTGCTTCCTGATTAAAGTCGTGGGCAGGAAAACCAAGAATGGTGAAGTTTTGATCTTTGTATTCTTCATACATGGCTTCCAGTCCTTCAAATTGCGGCGTGAATCCGCAATAGCTTGCTGTATTCACGATCAGCAGAGCCTTTCCCTGGTATGCTTCGCACAGGTTCACTGTTTCCTGGGAATTCAGTTTACGTTTAACAAATTTCAGGACAGAAGGGCAGTTTTCAGCAGCGAAAGTAGCACTGCTGAACAGAGTAAGTGTCGCAAGCAAAAGCGTTTTTTTCATAATGGCCTCAAGATGTGGAAGAGTTTGTCTCAACCTTAACAGTAATCTGCGCAGAGAAACAGTTGCGCGGTTGACGATACCCGTCAGTCACCGTTAGGCTGGGATAATCCGACAAGTTAACCCGATGAAAACGGCTGTCGGAATTACCTTGTTGCGTATAATTAACATGCTTATAAATAACACACTTAAGACAGAACCATAATGAAAAAAATGTTAAGCCTCGTTATTGCTGCTGCGTTAGGCACGTCACTTTCCGCTTGTGTCTCTACAGCTGCTGATCCCGCTACTTCCTCAACGCCGGTACCGGTCAATGCGCCACCTGCAGTGGTAACACCGGAAACAGCCACTCAACCGGTGTCGTCAGACACGATTACACTGAAACAAATTATGGCCGATCCACAGTGGATGGGTCGTTCTCCGGTACGCCCCGGCTGGAGCCTTGACGGCAGCAAGCTGGTGTATGAGCAGGAACGGGAGAACAGTCATCTCCGGGATGTATTTGCCGCTCCGGTCAACATGCCTGCCAATGCAGAGCGTATCCCGCTATCCGAACAGTACCTGTACCGCTACAGCGAAAAAGCACAAAGTGTTGATGGCCAGACAATGGCATTTCTCGCCGGAGAGAGTGTTTTTATAAAACATAAAGGTCAGCCGGCTGAACAACTCATCCGTGGCGGAGCTCCGGTACACGGATTGTCTTTTATGACCGACGGCAGGCTGATGGTGACCACAGGTAACCGTATCGTTGCTATCGACGTGAATAATGGCAGACGTGAGCAACTGTTCAGTTGGGCATTCGGGGACAAACCTGAAGCAGTAAGCGAACCGGAAGACTATATTGCCGGTGAACAGATAAAATTAATCAAATATATCGACAAAAAACGCAGACAGAGCCAGCAAAGTGCTGACCGTAATGAAAAACTGAAAACGGTAAGTCCGGCCTACGTTCAGGATAAGGTCTGGTTCGATAAGGGTGACAGACTGGTCACCGCTTCGGTATCTCCGAATGGTAAATTTGCACTTGTCGTGACTACCGCTGATGTGAAGTCCAGAGACGACTCTGACATCATGCCGCATTTCATTCAGGAAGATGCGCGGATCTTGCCAATGCGGGTGAGAAGCCGTGTTGCTGATGCAGAGCCGGTGAATCACGATGCCTGGCTGGTTAATCTGCAAACCGGTGAGAAATCAAAATTATCCTACATGAGCTTGCCAGGCTACAACGACGATGTACTTGCAGACGTGAAATCTGAAAATGCTGCTGCCCGCGGCGACAAGTATGTGGTTAACCGCCTGCCCAGAGACATTACCCTGTTCAGCAGCTGGGACCGGAACAATCCGTCTGTTCGCTGGCACAAAAATGGCGGGGCTCTTGCCCTGATGCTGGAAGCGTGGGACAACAAAGATCGCTGGATTGTAACTGTTGACTTTGAAAAAGGCCGGTTTGAAACTCAGGAGCGATTACACGATGATGCATGGGTGAATTACAGCCATAATCAATTTGGCTGGCTGAATAACAGTGAAACACTTTTCTATCAGTCAGAAAAAGACGGTTACTCCCATCTTTATCTGCAGGTACCCGGTGAGAGTCCTCAACAACTTACACGTGGTCAGTTTGTCACTGAAGAGCCGGCACTCACCAGCGATGATAAGTTCATTTACTATCAGGCCAATAAAAAGCACCCCGGCATTTATGAAGTTTACCGGGTGAATACCGCTACCGGTGCCAGTGAAGCCATGACCGATTTGAACGGCATAACGGACTTTGTACTCAGTCCTGACAACAACACACTGCTGTTAACTCACAGCAAAGTAAACCGTCCGCCTGAGCTTTACATTAAAAAAGCCGGTGACAGTGGCGCAGCACAGAAGATCACAGATACTGTCAGTGATGCATTCCTGTCAATGCCCTGGGCCGTACCTCAGGTGGTAGCGATGCCATCATCTCATACCAGTCAGCCTGTTTATGCCCGTGTGTATTTACCTGAAAGCTACAACGAGGGTGAAAAGCGTAAAGCGGTGGTCTTTAACCACGGCGCCGGATATTTGCAGAATGCGCACCTTGGCTGGTCAGGGTATTTCCGTGAATACATGTTCAACAGTATGCTGGTGCAGCAGGGTTATGTGGTGATGGACATGGATTACCGCGCATCAAAAGGCTACGGCCGCGACTGGCGTACTGCCATTTACCGTCAGATGGGCACACCTGAAGTGGAAGATTTACGGGACGGAGTGAACTGGCTGACAGAAAATGCGAATGTTGATCCGGCGCGAATCGGTACCTACGGTGGCTCATACGGTGGTTTCCTGACTTTTATGTCTATGTTTACCGCACCGGATCTGTTCGCAGCCGGCGCAGCATTACGTCCGGTAACTGACTGGGCGCATTACAATGCGCCTTACACATCTAATATTCTGAATACGCCGGATGTGGATCCCATCGCATTTGAGCGCAGTTCTCCTATTTACTTCGCAGAAGGGCTGGAAAAACCACTACTTATCATTGCTCCTATGGTCGACGATAACGTGTTCTTCCAGGACTCAGTGAGACTGGTTCAGCGCCTCATCGAACTTGAGAAAACCGATTTCGAAACGGCGATATATCCGGTTGAACCTCACGGATTTGTTCAGCCCAGTTCCTGGCTGGATGAGTACCGCAGGATCTACAAATTGTTTGATACAAACCTTTAATAAAGCAGGCAGTGACTGACCATCACTGCCTTTTTTTATCCGCCGGAGACGGCATACAACAAGAACGATAACACCAACAACAGGCAGGAAATATGATGAAAGCGCTTACGGCAATCGCCGCAACGATTTATCTGGCCGGTACCACCACAGTACAGGCGGCACAGGACAATACACTTACTGCAGAGGAATCTGCCGCCGGATGGCAGTTACTCTTTGACGGGCAATCTTTTACAGGCTGGCGTAACTATCGTGAAAAACAGGTAGGTGACGGCTGGACTATCGAAGAGGGGGCCATGAAGCTGGCTGAAGCTGGTGGTGGCGATCTGATTTCTGACAAGACCTGGGAGAACTTTGATTTTCTCATTGACTGGAAGATCTCAGAAGCAGGAAACAGCGGCATTTTTATTCTCGCCGATGAGACCGGAAAATATATTTATTCCCATGCACCTGAGATTCAGATCCTCGACAACGAAAAAGCGCACGACAACAAAACAGATACTCACCTTGCCGGTTCACTATATGACATGGTGGCTGTGCATTCCTCTGCTTCAAAACCCGCCGGAGAGTGGAATACAACCCGCATAAAACTGAACGATAATTTGTTACAGGTGTGGCAGAACGGTGTGATGACGACCAACGTGGTTATCGGTACATCAACCTGGAAGAGTCTGGTGGCGGCGAGCAAATTTGCTGACTGGGAAGGCTTTGCGGCTAACTCTTCCGGTCATCTTGGATTGCAGGATCATGGCAACACGGTGTGGTTCAAAAATATAAAAATAAAGGAACTGTGAAATGGATAACACTGATTTTCAGGTACTGGTAGTCGGCTCCGGTGCCGGCGGTGCCATGGCTGCTTACGAATTAACCCGGCAGGGCATCAAAGTGTTGCTGCTTGAGGCTGGCCGTGATTATGACCCCCGTACAGAAACCCCCATGTTTAAAAGACCCGGTGATGCGCCTTTGATGGGCTCGGGGAATGTGGATAAAGATTTTGGCTACTACGACGCTACCGTAGACGGTGGCTGGACCGTACCTGACGAGCCGTACACGACTGCAGATGATACCGAATTTCTCTGGTGGCGGGCGCGGATGCTGGGTGGCCGGACTAATCACTGGGGCCGTTATTCCCTGCGTTTTTCTCATCATGATTTTAAAGGTAAGACCCGTGACGGCCATGGCGCTGACTGGCCATTTGAATATGATGACATTGCGCCCTGGTATGATAAAACAGAAACCCTTGTCGGCGTGTGCGGGGAGAATACCGGTCATGAAGATATGCCTGACTCTTCTGAAGGTGTATTACAGCCACCTCCGGCCCCGAGAGTCACTGAATTACTGGTGGCTGCTGCTGCCGGTAAAGAAGGTATACGAACCGCGCCTATGCACCGTGCAGTGCTGACACGCTCGCAGGATATCCGCCAGAAGTGTTTTTATGCCACGCCCTGTGGCCATGGCTGCTCCATCGGTGCGGCTTTTCAGACCACCACATCATTGATTCCTATGGCCAGAGCTACCGGAAACCTGACTGTGATTACCGATGCAATGGTTAAAGCTGTCCGTACAGATGTGAACGGTAAAGCCACGGGGGTGACCTACGTGGATAAGAAAACAGGTAAGGATACCGACCTTGATGCTCCCGTGGTTATTCTGGCCGCCAGTGCCTGTGAGTCGGCGCGGATCCTGCTAAATTCAGCATCAGAACAACATCCTGCCGGACTGGCTAATTCCAGCGGACAGGTAGGTCGCAATCTGATGGATTCCACCGGGGCGAACATCGGTGCCTACGTGCCGGCACTGCGGGACCGGCCACGGTATAACGAAGATGGCCATACATCGAACCATTTGTTCATTCCCTGGTGGGGCCATGAGGCGCAGGAAAAAGGGGAGCTGGACTTTCCGAGAGGTTATCACTTTGAAATCGGCAGTGGTTTCCGTGAGCCCGGCAGTTGGGTAGCCGGTGATTTTCAGGGATACGGTGAAGCTGTAAAAGCTGAGGCCCGTTCTGCCTATGGCAGTTACATTGGCTTCGCGCTGCGTGGGGAAATGGTGCCGAATGAACATTGTTATATGGAAATTGATAAAGACGTGAAAGACAAATGGGGTATACCTGTTGCGAAGTTTCACTGGAAGTGGTCGGAAAATGAACTCAACCAGGTCAGGCACGGCCTTGAAACCGCGAAGAAAATTTTTGCCAATATGGGCGCTGACCCGGGGGAATTACCTTCTCCTGAAGAGGCTATCCTCAAAGGCGGCGAAATTATTCATGAGGTGGGCACAACCAGGATGGGAGACGATCCCGGCACCTCTGTGACCAATGAATGGGGACAAACCTGGGATTGTAAAAATCTGTTTATCATGGATGGCGGCGTGTTCGCCTCTAATCCTCATAAAAACTGTACTCTGACTATACTGACCCTGGCCATGCGTAATTCAAGCTGGCTGGCAGGACAAATTCAACAAGGGAGCCTGTAGCCATGAGAGATGTAAAATCTTCCGTTTATGTGCCACGGTTAACACGCCGCGAATCGTTAAAATGGCTGAGTGCTCTGGCAGCCACAGCGGCATTTCCTGCATTAACAGCGTGTTCAGGCGAGCCGGATAAAAGCGCGAAGGCCACAGCAGGAGCGGGTGAGGGGCACTGGCCTGAACTCACACTGAAGCCGGTGAATGCCGCCGGTTACGGGAAAGATCCTGATCTTATCATGCCGCCTGAATCACCCTGGCCGCGGCTCCTGTCACAAAAAGAACTGCAACTGGTTGCTGACATCAGCGATCTTATTGTTCCTCAGGAAGGGGAATACCCATCTGCGACCGGAGTTAATGTACCGGATGTCATTGACGAGTGGATAAGTGCACCCTATGAGCGGCAGCAAAACGACCGTAAATTCATCATGCCACTTCTGGTATGGCTGGATGACGAAGCTGCATTGCGTCATGACATGACGTTCACGGACCTGACAGAAGCCCGGCAGAAAGCCATCCTGGATGATATAGCGACGGTGGACGATAATACCGGTGATGCATATCTGCGTCCGGCTGAGGCTTTTTCCCGTCTTCGTGGTTTGGTTCTGGCTGCCTATTTCAGTTCGCCGGAAGGCACCAGAGATATTGGCTATCAGGGGAACGTTGCCATTGCCGGAGACTATCCCGGACCCACGGATGAGGCTATGACGCACATTAACCGTGTTATCAGTGAGTTAGGTTTGTCGGAGTACGCGCTTAAAAGCTGATAATTGAATAAAGCCGTCTGTCAGTGCTGCACTGCCGGACGGCGTTTGTTCACCGGAATAATCATCAGCAGAAACATTAAAAGACCCGCTACCGCGCCGTAAAGGTGGGCATCTGTTGCAACCGCAGCGCCAATCAGTGCCTCCACATCAGCAGAACCGCCATTGATTTGTTCATATACAATTTTAGCGACAACACCGCAGGCCAGTAACCAGCCCGACTTTAAACCTGAACGGATATCCATACAGGCGCCCCACAAAAACACGCCATGTAATGCGCCGGACAAACCCGCATACCATATGAGTTGCGGTGAAAAGTAATAAATACCTGCACTGGTCAGTAAACTGCACCAGAGAAATAATTTAATAAACCGAATGAAACGATAATGGTCGCTATGCAGAAATGTGAGCAAAGTCAGTCCGGCCAGATTCAGTAAAGCGTGCCAGCCGTTGGTGTGAACAATATTGGCTGTAAGTAAACGCCAGGTTTCAAAGCCCTCTATGGCATAACGGTCATAAGCCAGCCATTCCCCTGACACGGGTTCGAAGACGCAGGCCAGTAACACACAGAGTGTCAGTAGCAGGGGCCCGCCATAAGGTCCGGCAAATTTGGTGAAATCAGATGACATGAATTTTTGTAGTTTTTGCTGTTAAATCGCTATGATACAGAAAACTGATAAGAATTTGCCTGTAATTTTGTGAGGATTTTGTCATGAGCACTGTGACTACACAGATAGAAAACCACGTTCTGACCATCAGCCTGAACCGCGCGGATAAGAAAAATGCGTTAACCCGTGAAATGTATCAGTTAATGGCGGATGCAATTAATACTGCGAGCCTTGATCCGGAAGTGAAGGTTATTCTGCTCAGGGGGGAAGGCAGTGCGTTCACGGCCGGAAATGATATTGCAGACTTTGCACACAGGGAGGAGGGCGACAACGTAGCTGAGATTGTTGCCTTCATGAATGCTCTGACTCAGTGTACTTGTCCTGTTGTAGCGCAGATTCATGGCGTTGCCGTTGGCATCGGGACGACCTTATTGTTACATTGTGATCTGGTATACTGTGCACCGGACAGCGTTTTTTGTATGCCTTTCATTAACCTGGGCCTGGTGCCCGAGTATGCGTCAAGCTATCTGTTACCCAGACTGGCCGGCCGCAGAAAGGCCAGCGAATGGCTGATGTTGGGCGAAACCTTTGGCGCAGAGGAAGCACAGCAGTTTGGTGTCGTTACCGCTATCATTCCGGCAGAAAATCTAAGCGAACATGTTGAGGCTGTGTGCCGTAAACTGGCACAGAAGCCTTCATTCGCGCTGAACCAGACAAAAGCATTGATGAATAATGAGCAGGATGCCATACAACAACAAATCAGTGCTGAACTGGATATCTTTCTTGAAGCGCTGTCTACGCCGGCAGCTAAAGAAGCATTCGATGCATTCATTAACAAGCGCCCGTTAAACCGGGATAAATTTAAGTAATTCAGAGGAAGCGATACATTGAAGTTCAGTCAGGGAATTCTGGCAACGGCTGTTAAAGTCGTTTGTTTATCGGTCACACTGGTGTCCGCCACTCAAGCTGTTGAACGTTTTGAGCCTGAAGCGGCTACCGGATTTGAAAATAAAAAAGCCCGTGTAGCCAAAGATTATATGGTTGTGGCTGCAAATCCCTACGCCTCATGGGCGGGTAAAAACATTATCGAAAAAGGTGGTTCAGCTATTGATGCCGCTGTGGCTGTTCAGGCAATGCTGACACTGGTTGAGCCCCAGTCATCGGGGATCGGTGGCGGTGCCTTTATTCTTTACTGGGATAATAAAACTAAGACCCTGCATACATTTGACGGGCGGGAAACCGCACCGGCTGCCGTAACACCTTACTGGTTCTTCAAAGGTAAAAACCAGATGAACTGGCTTGAAGCTGTGGTTGGTGGTAAATCTGTGGGTGTTCCCGGCGCATTAAAAGCACTGGAAACTGTGCAGCAGGAATTCGGCAAGCTGAAATGGGAAGACCTGTTTGACGATGCTATCAACACTAGCGCTGAAGGGTTCCGGGTATCAGCCCGTCTGGCGCACCTGGTCTCGCTGAATAAACACCCTGGTCTGAAAGAGTTTCCATCCAGCGCTACCTATTTTTATCCTGCCGGTGCACCGCTGAAGGAAGGAACGGTTAAAAAGAATAAAGCGCTTGCAGATACCCTGCGCCATATTGCCAGTGACGGTACAGACTATTTCTACAAAGGCCCTGTGGCTGAGAAAATTGTTAAGGCAGTGAACGGGGCATCCATCAACCCGGGACAAATTACCATGGCTGATATTGCCGGATACAAAGCATTAAAGAAAAAGCCTGTGTGCGGCGATTACCGCGAACATAAAATTTGTGGCATGGCACCACCCAGTTCCGGCGGGATCAATGTATTCCAGATAATGAAACTGCTGGAAGGTCAGGACATTGCTTCATTGCAGCCTGACAGTGCTGAATTTGCCCATTTATTTGCACAGGCCAGTGCCCTCAGTTTTGCTGACCGGGAAATGTATATTGCCGACAGCGACTTTACCGATTTACCCTTTGCGGCATTGATCAACGCGCCTTATCTGAAACGCCGTGCAGAGACGATTGGCATCAATGAAAAATGGCATAAAGCAAAGGCCGGCAAGCCTTACACCGATGCTAAAGTTCACCTTGGGATGAATTTGGAGCAGCCTAACACCAGCCACTTCTCAATTGTGGATAAAGAAGGGAACGCGGTGTCTATCACGACCAGCATTGAGTTTATGTTCGGTTCCGGCTTAATGGTCGACGGTTTCCTGCTGAATAACCAGCTTACGGACTTCTCATTTAATCCGGATATTAACGGCTGGCCTGTGGTTAACCGTGTGGAACCGGGTAAGCGCCCGCGCAGTGCCATGAGCCCGACCATGGTGTTTGATGATAAAGGTGATCTTGAACTGGTCATCGGCTCACCGGGTGGCAGTCGTATTATCGATTATGTCGCGCAGACCCTGTTTGGTGTTCTCGACTTTAACCTTGATGTGCAGCAGGCCATTAATCTGCCCAGAATGACCAACAGAAATGATTATACTGCGCTGGAGGCCGGTACGTCCGCTGAGGCGCTGAAACCCGCACTTGAAGCACTGGGTCATGATGTCAAAGTGATGGATCTGAACTCAGGTTTACATGGCGTACAAGTGAAAAACGGTAAATTGATTGGCGGTGCCGATCCCCGCCGTGAAGGGGTAGCAGTGGGGCAGTAAAAGCCCCGCTTACCGGTTTACATAAAATGGTCCGGGTCGATGCGGTCAACTTTCCACAGCCCGTCGTCGCGGATCATTTGTACCGTTCTTAAATCTTCCACTTTGTCATCATTATACTGGCCGCTGAAAAATAAAGTGACGGTGGCATTTTCTGCAAACTCATTACGTCCCACACGGTTAGATCCCTGAGGTGTAACGGTTACTGTATCGTAACGCAGATTAACAATGTGTCTCTGAACGTTGCGGTTTGTATGGTAGCGCTTAAGCATTCTTGCCATGCTGTCAGAACTCAGTTCTACTGCACGGTTTATATTCTTGTCTTCATAAATACTTTTCATAAATGCCACAGCAGCGTAGTCCGGCGTATTTTCATCCATCATCCCGTATCGCCCGAGCCCTTCTTCCTTTTCTTTACAACCGGATATCAAAATCAGACATAAAGCGATGAACAGGGAACTGAGGTGGCGGGAAGGGTAATGCATAATATTTATTCCGGACGGCTAAACTGTTATAAAAATAGCAGATTTTACAGGCAAAAAAAAAGCGGAGTAATCATACCCCGCTTTCTGATTTTATATCTTTAACGCTTACTGAACTTCTTCCTGTTCACCAAATTCACCGGCAAACAGCGGACTGCTCAGGTAACGCTCTGTTCCACTTGCAAGCAGAACAACAACGATTTTGTCTTTGTTTTCCGGACGCTCGGCAAAACGCTTGGCTGCGACAACCGCCGCACCGGAAGAAATACCGGCAAGGATACCTTCTTCCTTCATCAGACGGTGAGTCATTTCCATACTCTCGTCGTTAGTTACCTGTTCTACTTCATCTACCAGATCCAGATCCAGGTTACCCGGAATGAAACCGGCACCAATCCCCTGGATTTTGTGAGGACCCGGTGTCAGTTCTTCACCGTTCTTGGCCTGGGTGATAACAGGTGAATCTGTCGGTTCTACGGCGACAGAAGTAATTGCTCTACCTTTGGTATTCTTAAGATAACGACTAACACCGGTAATCGTACCGCCGGTACCGACACCGGCAACAAAGGCATCAACCTTACCGTCAGTGGCTTCCCAGATTTCAGGGCCGGTTGTTTTTTCGTGGATTGCCGGGTTAGCTGGGTTATCAAACTGTTGCAGCAGAACGAATTTTTCAGGATCTGAAGCAACGATTTCCTGAGCGGCTGCAACTGCACCTTTCATGCCTTTAGGGGCTTCAGTCAGTACCAGGTTTGCGCCCAGCGCCTTGAGTAATTTTCTGCGCTCAAGACTCATGCTGCTTGGCATGGTCAGTGTCAGCTTGTAACCACGGGAAGCTGCAACGAATGCCAGTGCAATACCTGTATTACCACTGGTCGGTTCAACAATCTCTTTACCCGGGCCCAGAACACCACGCTTTTCTGCATCCCAGATCATGTTAGCGCCGATACGGCATTTGACACTGAAGCTCGGGTTGCGTGATTCAATTTTTGCATACACATTGCCACCGGTAACGCGGTTGAGTTTTACCAGCGGTGTGCGGCCAATAGATAATGAGTTGTCGTCAAATACTTGCATTATTATTCCTTACCTGGTTAAAAATACCTGCAGACAATGATGTAGTCTGTCAAATGAACAGAACCACACAGGTATTTGTGTACGGTTATATAATTGGTGTCATTTTGTAAAATGAAAAGTGCTTTTTCGATATAACTTATTTTGATTTGCGATGAGGGTTAAAAAGCAGGCAAACGGGTGGTCGTTACAGTAAAAGTCACCGTAATTACAAACAGCGTTCAGCCGGGATGACAGGTGCAGTGGTACAGGATTTACGACAGACGTCACGGATGCGGTACTACTTTGTTATATATTAGCGGTAAATTTGCCGGTGATACCGGCTTAAGAAATATAAAACATGAACTGGTATCTGAGTTTAGCGTACTGGCCGTTCATGGTCGTTCAGGCGGGGAAAAATGAATCATCATATTTACCATGTGTTGTCGGACTGGTTCCCTCAGCGCGATGCAGGTAACTGGTTGCTGGCAACCATCATTAATACCGAAGGCTCTTCTTACCGCAAAGCCGGTGCAATGATGCTGTTCAGTGAATTTGGCAGTCAGCTGGGTGTTGTTTCCGGCGGATGTCTGGAAAGTGATTTATTGCATCAGTCACGACGGTGCTGGGAAACAGGTAAAAGTCGTATTGTGACTTATGATATGCAGGAAGAAGGTGATGTTGCGTGGCGGCTGGGTATAGGTTGCGGCGGTGAAGTGACGCTTCTTTTACAACCTGTGAGTGCACAAAATAACTGGCTGGGGCTGACAGATGTGCTGGATGCGCTCAGCCGGCAGCAAACCGTTTATTTTTCACAGCCGGTCACACCGGGTATTCCGTCAGGGTCTGCGGCGGCATCTGATCCCGGCGACAAAGCTCTGTTTACAGCCACACTCACACCACCTCCCACGCTGAGCATTTTAGGTGGCGGGGTTGATGCACTGCCGTTATGCGATATGGCTTCAAGGCTCGGCTGGCGGGTTATTGTTAATGACAGCAGAGCGCGATATGCGCGGCCTGCAGACTTTACCACAGCTACTGTGACAGACGAACAGGAAGCGGGTGACATTAGCGGCACAGACTGGTATCACCAGATGAACGCAGTCATTGTTATGCATCATCAGGTGCGTATGGACGGTGAGGCGCTCGCAGCAATGGTCTCTGTACCGCCGCATTCTTTACAGTATATTGCCTTGCTGGGTCCCTCTCATCGGGCGGAGCGGGTGCTGGAAGAAGCCGGCATTGAAGAATCTCTGTTACCGCTGCCACTTCATGCACCTGCCGGTATCGCAATCGGAGGTGAATTACCTGAGTCAATTGCATTATCCATGCTTGCGCAGGCACACGCTGTGGTACATGGCAAGTCAGCCCGTTCACTGAAGGGTAAGCCATGTCAGGCAGAATAGCGGTAATTATACTTGCTGCCGGTGAGGCCAGCCGGTATGGCGACAACAAATTACTTACTGCCCATCCGAAAGGTGACACATTGCTGGAGTATGTTGTACGGCAATATGCGCCGTTTACGGATTTGCCCGTATTTGTGGTGACCGGTTGTTACCGTGAGGCAGTTGCAGAATGTCTGGTAAGTAGTCCGGTATTGCCAGAAATTTCTCTCAGCCACAATGACGCCTGGCAGCAGGGAATGGGCGGCAGTATTTCTACCGGTGTTAAAGCCGTGCTGCATTATTGTGAGGAAACCGGCACATTGTCGCCGGATCATTTTTTTATCGGATTAGGTGACACGCCGGCCGTCACTGCAGATTCCCTTCGCGCACTCGCGGAAAAAGCAGGGATTTTTCCTGCCAGCCGGATTGCCAGCCTGGCTGAAGGAAAACGCATGTCACCGGCTATCTTTCCTCACCTTGATGAAGAATTGCTTATGTCTCTGAGTGGTCAGAAGGGGGCGGCAAAACTGCTCAACGTTGCTGCCCCTGAGTGTTTTGCCGTACCTCACCCGCAAGCTGCGCTGGATATCGATACGCCGGATGACTGGCATAAATTAAACCGTAATTAAGCCGCTGTCTGGTAATTCCCGATATTGTCCCAATATCGGTTTTATGAAGCATTCAAATAAACGCGATATCCTGCTGCGATCGGTATGGCTCAGCGTCCTGTGTGTCACAGTGCTCTGGGTCATCCAGTCCGCTGGTGTATTGTTCCATTTACCCTTAAATACACTGGGTATTGTGCCTTTGTCCTTAGCAGGACTACACGGCATTATTACCGCTCCTCTGGTACACAGTTCCTATGAGCATTTATTCCATAATACATTGCCACTGATCATTCTTGGTTCCGCCCTGTATTATGGCTATCCGGCTACGAGAGGCAAAGCGCTGGCATTTGCATGGCTGGGTTCAGGTATTGGGGTATGGTTATTTGGCAGGCCGTCTGTGCATCTGGGGGCAAGCGGTGTTGCACACGGATTGTTTTTTTATCTGTTTGTTATTGCCATTCTGCGCAGAGATAACCGCTCAACGGGCCTGATGATGATCGCGTTCTTTCTGTATGGCGGCATGATGATGTCTATTTTTCCCCGCGACCCGCAAATTTCTTACGAGGCGCATTTTTTCGGTGCAGCAGGGGGGGTTATTGCTGCACTGCTGTTTGGTAAACAGGATCCCAAACCGCTGAGGAAGCGTTATTACTGGGAATCGCAGGATGAAGAAGACCCGGTGATTGGTGATCAGTGGCAATCCACCGGGCCGGAAGAGCCGCCTAAGCCGCGTGAACGCGCTGGCGGCGCTGAATAATCATAACGCGGCTGCCTAACATTACGGCAGCACTGCTTAACCCCACTATAAAACCTATCCAGAAGCCGGCAGCGGACATGGGCTCACTGGTTATCCAGTCTGTACGACCCAGAATAAGCCCGGTGGGAAGACCGATTAGCCAGTAGGCAATGAAAGTGATGATAAACATAGCCGTGGTGTCTTTGTATCCCCGTAACGCATTGGCCGATAACACCTGGATTGCATCAGAGAACTGGAAAAGCGCGGCGTAAATCAGCAATGAGTTAGCCAGTGCAAATACCGTTTCATCCTGCGTATACAGGCTGATGATGGCACCCTTAGCCAGTAACGTGAAGCTGGCGGTTAACGTGGCAATACACATACCGATGGTAATACCGCTTTTTACCACCATGCGGGCCTGCGCAGGATTGTTCTGGCCAATCCGGTAACCTACCCGGATTGACAGCGCCATGCCTAAGCTCAGGGGAAACATGAACATGATTGCACTGAAATTGAGTGCAACCTGGTGAGCCGCTACGGTGCCGGGTCCGAAAGGGGCCAGCATCAGGGCAACGACGGCAAACAGGGTAACCTCAAACAGAAGCGTCATGGCCACCGGAAATCCGAGTTTGAATGTGCGCAGGATCATGCGCAAATCCGGGCGATAGATGTGGCCGAACAGGTTGTACTTTTTCAGTCTGTCAGACAACAAAACGTAAGCCATGGTAGCGAAAAACATCGTGTATATAACAATGGCCGTGGCGATACCACACCCCGCGCCACCGAATGCCGGCACCGGCCCTGCGCCATAAATGAATATGTAGTTTCCCGCAACGTTACACATTAATCCGATCAACGTAATGGCCATGGTGGGTTTGGTAGTGCCAAGGCCTTCACAGAAGTTACGCAACCACTGGTAACCGGCAAATGCCGGCATGGAAAGCAACACAAACTGCACATAGTCCACGGTAATATCGTAGAGTGCCGGCTCCATGGGAAACAGTGCGACCAGGTGGCCGGTAAACGGCCAGATAACCAGAATGAGTAAACTGATTGTCAGTAGCAGGTATCCGGCCTGCCAGGCCGCAGAGGCTACGTCAGATGTATTTCCCTTTCCGTGTAATCTCGACAGGATAGGGGGCATAGCAAGGCCCAGGCCCTGAATAAAACACTGCAACGGTACAATGATACTGAAACCCAGTGCCACAGCGGCCATATCCGTAGCGCTGTAATGACCGGCCATAATGGTATCAATAACACCCATCATCATCTGCGTTATCTGGGCAATCAACAGAGGCCAGGCAAGGGTGATCAAACGTTTACTTTCCACGGCAAAGCGCGGAGAAATGAATGCCGCCATGGGTGAATTATGCTCCGTTAACTGAAAATGGCTGCACTTTTACCGTGTCACCGGCACTGAGCATTTTGCAGTCAGACGGAACGACAATGTAACAATTGGCCTGTGTCACGGTGGTCATCACACCGGAACTTTGTTTACCTGACGGAGTGACGTTATAGCTGCCATCATCCTGCACAACCATAACCGCCCGCAGAAATTCTTGTCTGCCGGCTTTACGTCTTATACCGGCGGTCAGTGTGGCATTAATGGTAAGAGGCTTACCTGCCCCGTCAGTTTCAATACCGCTCAACCGTTTGAGCATGGGTAACACCAGTTGCTGTGTGGTGACCCAGGCTGACACCGGGTTGCCCGGTACGCCACAGAAGCGTGCATTTCCCAGAGAACCGAATGCGAAGGGTTTGCCCGGTTTAATGGCAATTTTCCAGAACGCAATCTCACCAAGCCTGGCAACCAGTTCTTTAACAAAATCGGCATCACCTACAGATACACCGCCGCTGGATATAATGACATCCTGAGATTCAGACGCCTCTTTAAATACCGTTTCCAGAGCGGCTTTGTCATCAGGAATAATGCC
The DNA here is from genome assembly GCF_056160645.1 of Alteromonas sp. ABH4_456. NCBI lineage: Bacteria > Pseudomonadati > Pseudomonadota > Gammaproteobacteria > Alteromonadales > Alteromonadaceae > Alteromonas > Alteromonas sp. ABH4_456. Next base: position 135,207 of record NZ_JBSWXO010000001.1, on the reverse strand, counting down.
ATAGTCAGTGATTGTGACCGGCTCATGTGCGAGTAAGGCCCGTGTGCCGGTACGGTTTGATTCGTAAATCTGACCTGACTGCAAAGGTACTCCCGCCTCAACCAGTTCATCGCCGGTAGCCATGATCCCCACTTTCAGTTTGCGGAAAACACTCACTGAACTGATCCCCATTGAGGCAAGCAGTACCAGATGACCAGGTTCAAGGCGGGTGCCCCGTTTAATGACCTGTGCGCCTTTAGCGATATCTCCGCCGGCGCGGCGAATATTTTCACCGGCAATAGCGGGTTTGGTCACTGTAATAATGTCATCTTCCCTGCGTGTATTTTCCTGCATAACCACGCATTCTGCTCCGGGAGGGATAAGCGCACCGGTCATGATCCGTACTGCAGTACCCCGCTGTATTTTTTGTTCCGGTAAAGCCATGCCCGCAAACTGCGCACCGAAAACCGTGACGGGTTCGCCGGCGGTATCGGCTGCATAAAGGGCGTAACCGTCCATCGCAGAATTATCTGCCGGTGGTACATCTGTCTGTGAAACAATGTCTTCGCCGGTAATACGGTACAGCGCATCAGATACAGCAACGTTTTCAGTTTCTGTAACAGGAGTAACAGCGGCAAGAGCACGGCTCAGGGCCTCGTCCAGTGGAAGCCAGCCGGAGGAAGTGGAAGCAGAATTGGTCATATTTATTAGCGCAGGCGAATTAAGAAGGGGATTATTACTGATTGGTATAAGAAAACCAACACCTGCGGCCAGAATTCCGCAGGTGTTGATAAGCGTGTCAGTCTTCAAACTCCATATTGCTGATCCACACAGTCTGGTACGGCTTTAACTGCATGAATCCGCCCACGTCGTCAATTTCATCACGGGTAATGAGGTCCATCCATTTATCTGTGCCAATCAGATTAATACTGGAAAGCAGGATAGACTGTTCTTCATTCGTGACATTGCTGACGCAGAACACGCTCTGACGTCTGTCGAGACTTTGCCGCCAGTAGCCAAACAAGGTGTCACCCAGTTGCAGGGTAAACTGTGTAGCATTGGGGTGAAAAGCCGGTTGTGCTTTTCTGATACGGATAAGCTGGGATAACCGGGTTAACACTTTATGGTGTTGAGAAAACGGCGAGTCCAGCAGGGCTGCCAGTTCCTCAAAGTTCCATCTGTGCCGGTTGATAGAGCGGTTCTGACCGGTGTTAGCCACTTTTTCATAGTCATTACTGGTACCCAGTAAACTATGGATGTACAGACCCGGTATACCTTCCATACCCAGCATAATGGCATGAGCACAAATAAAGCGGTCTACCTGATACTTATCCGGGCCTGCTGTGGTTCCCTGCAGTGCGTCAAACAAAGTAATGTTGATTTCATACGGCTTCTGCTGACCGTGATCAGACGCCCGCCAGGAGACTTTTCCGCCGAAATTCTGCATGGTATGCACCAGTGTAGAAATTTCTTCATCGTCAAGTAACCCTTCAGCAGGGCGCAGACCGATCCCGTCATGGGATGCAATGAAGTTAAAATATGTCGTGCCGTTTTGGGCAGGCGGCATACTCATCATCCAGTTCTTCAGATAACCACAGTTGCCGGTCACGAGGGTATTTACCAGCAATGGGGGGAGTGAGAAGTTATAGATAGCATGGGCTTCATTGGCATTACCGAAATACGTCAGGTTCTCCCGGTTAGGGATGTTGGTTTCAGTAATAATAATGACTGTAGGATCAGTGTGTTCAATCAGTGTACGGAGCAAACGGATAACTTCGTGGGTCTGTGCCAGATTGATACAACTGGTACCGATAATTTTCCATAAAAACGCCACTGCATCCAGACGGAACAACTTAGCGCCTTTGTCCAGATACAGACGGATAATTTCCACAAAAGCCAGCAGTACCTTCGGATTGCGGAAATCAAAATCCACCTGGTCGTGACTGAACGTACACCAGACATGTTTCGTGCCGTTGGCGGTTTCAGTTTCCCGCAGCAGGGGAGACACCCGCGGGCGGGTAACCATAGATAAATCATCAGACGGATCGGCAGTAAAAAAGAAATCACTGCCAGTGCCTTCGCCTTTCTGAAAATTGTCAAACCAGGCACTACGGGCAGAACAATGGTTGATAACAAGATCAAACATCAGGCCGTAGTGCTTTGACAGCCGTTCAATATCAGGCCAGTCTCCCAGTGATTCATTCACACTGGAATAGTCGATGACGGAAAAGCCATCGTCTGAACTGTAAGGAAAGAAGGGCAGCATGTGTACTTTGTTGATCGTGTTCTTACAGTAGGTGTGCAGAAAACGGTCAAGGGTAAACAATGGCTGCTCATCATCACTGATCACACTGTCGCCGTAAGTGATCATGATAATATCTTCTTCATCCCAGTAATTGCAGTGCGGCGTTGGTTGAACAACGTCTTTATCTTCTTCAAGACGCATCGTCTGCATCAGCTGAGTGGCAAGATCTCCCACAGGGATATCCAGAACCACATCAGCATAAATCGACTGCAAGTGATGACTGACTTTTTCGTGTAATTGTTCCCAACTCGTCATGCGTTACCCTAATAATTCTGCTGTGTCTGCTTCAACGGCCTCCAGCAGGCGGTCAAGTATGTCCGGTACTGCACTGGTGACCCTGTTCCAGCTTGGAATAAACGGTGTTTCCATCGGATTGTCGAGGAAGCTGTTACCCGCTTTCATAATATTGCTGGCAAACAGTTCAACGGCTTTTTCTTCATTGTGAATGTCTAATGTCAGGCCATTCATTACTGCATCGTTGTGATAGGTTTCAACAAAATCCAGCGCAATACGGTAATAGGTTGCTTTAATGGAACGGAACATTTCGTTGCTGAAAGTAAATCCCTGAGTCGCCAGCTTTCTGAACAGTGCTTTGGTGATGTCGATAGACATCTTCGACAAACCGCCCTGGTCATTATTGAATGACAAGTCCTGGTGTTTATGATCGTAATTATCTGCAATATCGGCCTGGCACAGGCGGTTGTGATTGTAGTTGCGGTGCATTTCAGACAGCACGCCCACCTCAAGGCCCCAGTCACTGGGAATACGGATATCGTTCAGCACATCACGACGGAAAGAGAATTCTCCGGCCAGCGGATAACGGAAGCTGTCCATGAATTCCAGATATTCGTTATCACCCAGCGTGCGTTTTAATGCGCGCAGCAACGGGGTAACCAGCAAACGGGAAACCCGGCCATTGATTTTTCCGTTGGCTACGCGGGCGTAATAACCTTTACAGAACTCGTAGTTGAACTGAGGATTCGCGACCGGATAGATAAGTCGGGCCAGCAGGTCGCGGTTATAGGTAACGATATCGCAATCGTGGAGGGCGACGGATTCTGCACGGTTTGATGCCAGAATATACCCCATGCAGTACCATACATTACGGCCTTTACCCAGTTCCTTAGGTGCGAGATTCAGAGCCGATAATTCTTCGTCAATGGCTTTAAGACGGGGGCCGTCGTTCCACAAAACGCGATGATGTTGCGGCAGCTTTTCGAAAAATTTTAATGCAGATTTGTATTGCTCTTTATCTGCACGGTCAAGGCCAATGACGATTTCAGACAGATAGGGGACGTGGGTGAGTTCGTCGACGATGTGCGGCAGGGCTTCGCCTTCCAATTCTGAATACAAAGACGGCAGGATCAGCGCCATCGGACGTTTCTGAGAAAATCGTAACAGTTCAGCTTCAAGCTCTTCTGTAGGGCGTCTTGATAAGTTGTGTAACGTTGTCACTACGCCATTTTGATAAAAATCAGCCATGTGTTCTCCATGTCCTGTTAAAAAAGTAATCGGGTCAGTACTTCAGTCCAGCCTTGCGGGCCGTGCAGGGTACTGGTGTATACATTTTCTTCTTTTTTTAGTGTAGGGGGTTGATGGCTCGGGGAGGCGATCCGAACGGCAATATCCGCCGCCTCAAGCATTGCAATATCGTTTTTACCGTCACCCAGCGCAATACTGGTCACCGGTTCGTCATGTTGACGGATAAACTCTTCGACAAACCATTGGAGGGCTGCGCCTTTATTACAGTCGCCGGAGATATGAATAAAACGGCCGCCTTCCAGCGGGTAGGCGCCTCTGTCTGTCACAGACCGGATAAACGCCTCTTTTCTCTCCTCTGTGCCTTGCCACAAGACCGGCTCACCGAATTGTCGCTGTGCAGCCAATGCAGCTTCTGCGGGTGATAACCCGGTGGCTTCGCAGATGTCCTCGTTGGACATCTCGCTGAAATGGGTGAATTCACCGGCAAAATCCGGTTTGACCTTTTCGAGTAATTTCAGCCAGTACATTTTCGATGAGGTGAAAGATTTGCACCAGAAACCATCCTGCCACACGGTACCGGCTGGCTTTTTCGCGAAAAACCCATGAGGAATGTATGCTGCAGCGCCGTTTTCTACGATAAACGGGCCGGTCAGGCCAATGGTTTCCCGCAATTCAAGCAATTCAACAAAGGTTTTGCTGGTGGTAGGAATGACGGGAATATTTCGCTCTGACAGTGAGGTCAGCGTAGGCTTTGCTGCTTCAAAACTGTATGTATGGTGGTCAAGTAACGTACCGTCCATGTCAGTGAAAATGAGTGTATTCGCTGTGTCCATGACTACTTCCTGATGACGTTTTTAATGACTCTGTTTTCATCTAACTCAAATACCTGATTACACTTTGCAGGCAGGGAATTAAACGCATGTTCTGTGAGTCTCTGATAATGTTGTATGAAACGAAGGATTTGTTCATCGCTCATAATACCGCTTCCGGTTTTACCGGTTTTTGCGGCCAGTTTGTGTTCCTGTTCACACCGCCATTTGTAAACATGCTCAAAAGACGGACCTTTTAACATTACCCAATACTGCATTTCATCGTATAAGGATTCATAATCTGCAGCAATTTTATCATTCACGTATCCCCGCCATGTGCCATCCGGGTCTTCGGTGCGCTCTAAATCATTAACCGGCTCTTTAAGTGCGTCCTCAGATTGCGCTGACACGCCCCAACACCAGCCTTCAATTAATACAATATCAGGTGGAGAGGTGATTACCGGCCACGCAGATCCTTCAAAAGGATCATCGGTGGCTTTATTGAAGCGGGGCAGAGCAACGCTGCCTGCAGATTTTAACGCTGTGAAAGTGCTATCAGCCAGAACCGTATTGTGCGTACCGGGTACGCCTCTGGTGCAAAGCAGGGGATGTACGTTGGCAGCAAGTTCTTGTCGTCTTGCACGGGAGAGATAGAAATCGTCAAGGGAGATCGTGACGGCTGACAGCCCGTGCTGGTGGGTGAAGTAGTGGATAAGAAAGTCGCATAATGTGGATTTCCCTGATCCCTGGCAGCCATTAACACCGACGAAAAATGGCCCTTCCGCACCATTTCTGTGCAAAAGGATTTCGTCTGCTAACGGTATGAACCATTCTTGTGCAATGGCCTGGTAAGTGTCCGGTAACTGGTGCTCGTTCAGAAAGCCCGTAATATCCATGTTACTACCTGTGTTACGTGCTGTTTCAGCACAGTTTATAAAGTAGTAACTACAACAATTATGCCAATCCGGGTCAGGAATGCTCGCAGACCGGTGCTCAGATCCGGCAACAGTCTGCAAACGAACAGGACATAAAGTTACTTTTTCGTGGCTATCAGTACTGCACGTTGTGGTGCAGGATAACCTTCAATGGTTTTGCTGATGTCATCAGGATCCAGAAAATCTTTCAAAGACTGAGACGTCATCCATTCTGTGGTGCGCTGCTCATCCAGAGACGTGGTGTTGATATCAGCGACCTTAACATTTTCAAAACCCAGCCTGCTCAGCCACACTGTGAGTGCCTTTACACTTGGCAGAAACCAGACGTTGCGCATCTGTGCATAACGTTCGCCTGCTATCAGTACGGTTTGCTCATCGCCTTCCACTACCAGTGTTTCAAGCACCAGCTCACCACCTTTACGTAACTGATCTTTCAGTTGGGTGAGAAACTGTACCGGATCTTTTCTATGGTATAGCACACCCATTGAGAACACGGTATCAAATGCTTTTAGTGCCGGCATCTGCTCAATGCCCAGCGGTAAAAAATGGATATTGGCGGCAGGAATAAAATGCCTGATAGCCTGAAACTGAATTAAAAACAGTTGAGTCGGATCGATGCCATAAACGCCGGCAGCATCTTCTCCCAGCATACGCCACATGTGATAACCGCTACCACAACCCACATCCAGAACATGACGGTTGGCAAGCGGGCTGATATGAGGCAGTACCCGATCCCATTTCCAGTCAGACCGCCATTCTGTATCAATATGAATACCGTGAATGTGATAGGGACCTTTTCGCCATGGCATAAACTGTTTCAGCAGACCTTCTATCTGTTTCTGCTGATATTCGCTGATGTCAGCGGCGCTGCCCGCAGTAACACTGTGTTTCAGTTCTTTTGAACTGACAGTGGTCTCAGGAAGTTTTTCCAGCAATTTACACCATTTACTGAATTCTCCGTGGAGGTGTTCCCGCTGCCATTCGCTGATTTGTGCCGGCAGCGTTTCAAGCCAGTGTGCCAGAGGCGTGTCCAGCAACTGACGGTAACATTCAGTGAACCAGGGATCAGAAATACGTCGCATCAGGCATTGTCTCCACCAGCCTTAATGGCCACCATAGAGGTAAAGTTATAGCATTTGAACCACATCACCACATCTTCAAACCCTACCTTTTTCAAGCGGTTTTCGTGAGTCTGATAGCTGTCGGTGAGCATCACATTTTCAAGCGCTGCCCGTTTCTGGCTGACTTCCAGTTCACTGTAACCATTATTGCGCTTAAACTGATGATGCAGGTCGATAAGTAGATGATTTCCCTGTTCACTGGGATGCTGAATTTTCTCTGACAAAACGAGGATCCCACCCGGGTTAAGGCCGTTGAAAATTTTGCTCAGCAGCGTTTCTCTTTGCTCCGGCGGAATAAATTGCAAGGTGAAATTCATGATCACCATAGATGCATTTTCTATTTTGGTGTCCAGAGCAGATTCACATTGAAGTATGACAGGATTAGGTAAATGAAAACTGGAAATTACCCGTTCACAACGCTCAATCATTGCAGGGGAGTTATCAATACCGGTGATCTGACAGGACAAATGATCCGTGTTGCGTGCAACAGAAAGACTGGCAGCCCCCAGGGAACAGCCGAGATCATACACATTGCTGCTATCAGTAACTCTGGCTCTGGCCAGTTCTCCGATGGTATGCAGAATCGTCTGATAACCCGGTACTGAACGTTGAATCATATCGGGAAATACGTCAGCTACGTGTTCATCAAATCGGAAATCACTGACGGTTGTCATATGGCTGGCAAAAATATTATCCGGCTTTTGCACTGAAAGACCTTACTGATTAGCTAAAAAACGGGGCAGATTTTAAAGGATTGCCACGTTTTTTTCATTTAAAAGGAAAAATTTCTTGATTATAAAGCGCCTTAAGTTAATTTGACTTTATATCATTAGCCTAAAGTATTACCCTATAGTAACAGGAAAAATTACATAATTCGGGCACCGCATTATATGACTCGTATATTAGTTGCAGATGATCATCCACTGTTCAGGGAAGCATTAAGTGCTGCACTGGAACCGTATTTCAAGGACGCTGAAATTCTTGAAGCGGACAGTCTTGAATCCATGATGACCGTGTTAACTGAAAATCACCACATTGATTTACTGTTATTAGATTTAAATATGCCGGGAGGCGAATACTTCAACGGTCTTATTTCCGTTAAAGATGTTTATCCGGAATTACCCGTCGCGGTTATCTCTGCCAATGAAAGCATTGATGTTGTCGCTCAGGTTATGGGACTGGGTGCACAGGGCTTTATTCCCAAATCATCGCCCACAAAGCAAATTGCTGAAGCAATCGTGACCATTAAAGGTGGTGAAAACTGGGTACCGGAAGAGATGAAAGCGGACCTGGAAAACGTTGATGAAGAACTCACTCAACTGTTGAAACGATTCCGTGAACTGACGCCGAAACAAATTCAGGTGCTGAGCTTCCTGCGTGCAGGTTTAATGAATAAGCAAATTGCCCACGAAATGAATGTGACCGAAGCGACTATCAAGGCACACATCAGTGCAATTTTACGCAAGCTTGAAATTAACACCCGGACTCAGGCTGTACTGCTGATGGACAAATTGCAGTTCAGTTAATTCTCCCGAAGAATAAAAAAGGCCGCATCATTTTGATGCGGCCTTTTAGTTTCAGGCAGCATTTAAGCCATTGTATTCACTTTTGCAATGAGTTCTTCGTTGTCGAAATCATCTACATTGATAGTACGCAGGCGGCCGGCTTCGGCTCTGGTAAGTAACTCAGCTTCTTCTTCGTCAATAATACCCTCTGATAATGCTGCATCAGCCAGTTTATCCAGACCGGTAAAGGGAAGACGGGCTTTTCTGGCCTTACAAATTTTATCGAATACCGGCTCAGCAGCCAGCACGTCATCCAGTGTTTGCTCCAGATCACCAAACAGACTGCCTTCCTCCCGTGTGAGGTACTGTCCGTCACCGAGTCGGGTACGCACTGTGCCGGGCGTTTGCAGAATGGTTGCGATCTGGTGTTCCAGTTTGTCATCGGGACGTTTACAACGTCTGCCAAAGGGTAATATCAATACTCTTAATGCCACAGCCATTGCTTTGTTAGGGAAGTTACTGATAAAGGTATCCAGTGCTTCTTCAATGTCGAACAAGGTGTTTTGCAGTGCCCAGTGCATCAGCGGAGCATCTTCCTGTAACCGGCCTTCTTCATCAAAACGTTTCAGCGTTGCACTTGCCAGATATAAGCCACTGAGAATATCCCCCAGTCGGGCAGATAAACGCTCTTTACGTTTCAGTTCACCACCAAGCAGACCCATTGACACGTCAGTCAGAAATGCCAGGTTAGCACTGTAACCCTGGAGTAACTGGTAATAGCGACCGGTGTCGTCATTAAACGGCGTGCGGTGAAATAAACCACCTGTGAGTGAGAACCACAGGCTTCTTACTTTATTTGCAGCGGCGAATCCCAAGTGACCAAATACCGCTTTATCAAATTCCCGGAGTTGTTCAGATTTATCCGTCATTGCCGCAGCCTGAATTTCAGACAGTACATACGGGTGACAACGCATAGCGCCCTGACCGAAAATCATCATATTGCGGGTAAGAATATTGGCACCTTCCACGGTAATGGAAATGGGCGCGCCCTGGTAACCGCGGCCAAGATAATTATTTGGCCCGAGCATAATGCCCTTACCACCGTGAATATCCATAGCGTCGTTTATGACCTGGCGCATTTTCTCCGTCAGGTGATATTTGCTGATGGCAGATATCACGGACGGTTTTTCGCCTAAATCTACACCTACCGTGGAGAATCGGGTGACGGCATCCATCAGGTAAGCATTACCGCCGATACGGGCAAGCATTTCCTCCACGCCTTCCATATGACCAACGGGAATGCGGAACTGACGGCGTATACGTGCATAGGCGCCGGTTGCCAGTGCCACTGATTTTGCGCCGCCTGCGCCGGTAGAGGGCAGGGTAATGCAACGACCCACTGATAAACACTCCATCAGCATGCGCCAGCCTTTGCCCGCCATTTTCGGTCCACCGATAATGAAGTCCAGGGGCACAAATACATCTTCACCTTTAAGCGGCCCGTTCTGAAAGGGGGTATTCAGCGGGAAATGACGACGGCCAATTTCCAGTCCTTTCGTTTCTCTTGGGATCAGAGCACAGGTTATGCCTGCGGTTGTCTGACCTTCCAACAGCCCTTCAGGATCTTCCAGCTTAAATGCCAGTCCGATAACCGTTGCCACCGGTGCGAGAGTGATATAGCGCTTATTAAAATTAAGACGCATGCCCAGAATTTCTTTTCCTTCCCATTCACCACGGCAAACGACGCCGGTATCTGGGATGGCGCCGGCATCGGAACCTGCTTCAGGGCCGGTAAGTGCAAAACAGGGAATTTCTTCACCGTTAGCCAGCCGGGGCAGATAATAATCCTGCTGTTCTTTAGTGCCGTAATGTTGCAGCAATTCGCCGGGACCAAGAGAATTCGGAACGCCTACCGTACTGGATAACACTGCAGAGCAACCTGCCAGTTTCTGCAATACTCTCGATTGTGCATAGGCTGAAAATTGCAAACCGCCATATTTTTTCTTAATGATCATGGCGAAGAATTTATGCTCTTTCAGATAGGCCCAGATTTCCGGCGGCAGATCAGCGTTCTGATGATTAATTTGCCACTCATCAACCATATGGCATACACGGTCTACCGGGCCATCAAGAAAGGCCTTTTCTTCCGCGGTCAGACGGCCTTTAGGAATTGCATGGAGTTTGTTCCAGTCAGGTTTGCCGGAGAACAACTCACCGTCCCACCACACTGTACCGGCATCAATGGCTTCCTGTTCAGTTGCGGACATTTCCGGACTAACTTTTTTGTAAAAAGCGAGCAGGCGTGATGAAATGAATTTTCTGCGTACGTCCGGCATAGACAGTGGAACAGCAATGATGAGGAAGAGTAGCCAGCTGAAGAAACCGATGCTTCCGGTGATTGTGCCAAGCACCATAATGCCCGCCAGTAAAGACACGGTAGACGTTAAGCTCATACGCTTATACGCGGCTACGCAAACGGCCACCATGAATATGATAAACCACGCGAGTTCACCCATACATTGCTCCTTAACAGTATGAAATATGCTGAATCAGTAAGTTGGACTGAGGTCAGACCAGAGTATGATGCTAAAACTAATGTCTGTCACATCAAAGGTCAAGAAAGAGAACACAAAAATTTTACAACTTAACGTAGATTAAAGATGACGGTATGCACTGAGCTTGATATCCCCCTGCTCATCACCATCTTTAAATTGCTGCAGGCGGACCAGATTATAATCCAGAGCGGGGGCAAACCAGGCAAATGTTTCCCGGCTGCTATTATTGTCGCGAAGAATTTTTACCTTAACAGTGTCAAGTTCGCCGTAAGGCAGTGACAGTTTTTCTTCACCGGTGACTTCAATACCATAATTTTTCCGTTCGCCACGGTAGTTAATGAAATCATAAGACAGGGTTGTTTTGCCTGCGGCCAGTTGTCTGGCGAGATCAATACGGTAAAGTTGATTATCGGTTTCTCCCTGCCATGGCAGAGTCTCACCACCTTCGATTTCTATCTGCTTGTCAGGGAAACTGGCAAACTTAACCGAAAGCTGTTTATCGGGTCCGGTACCCGTGCGCTTATAGTAGTAGGAGAAAGGCAGAATTGTATCTTCCGAGGCAAAAAACACGGAGTGTTCAAAACGTTCGTCAGATAAAAAGAATTTGGAAACATCTGAAGAATAGGTGAGGGAGTATTGATCGTCGCTCAGATATTCAAGCTTGATTTTGGCTTCACCCACATCATCACCCCATTTATAAGCGGTATATTGCGCTTCAAAAGGAGTAATAACAGGTTTGTCTTCTGCTGATGCCGGTACAGAAACCAGCATCAACAAAAGTGACAGCAGAAAACCTGCCGGTTTAGTCGTTGGCGTAACCTTCCGGCGGAAGAATTTTATCATCAAGCACAGCCTTATTATCTTTCATTGTCAGACGACCGGCGACAAACCATTTCAACACCAACGGATAAATCCGGCGTTCCTGTTCCTGAACCCGTTCAGCCAGTTCATCTGCGGTATCATCTTCAAATACCGGTACACGACTCTGGATGATTACCGGACCACCGTCCAGTTCAGGAGTCACAAAATGCACACTGACACCGTGTTCTTTGTCGCCGTTATCAATCGCACGTTGATGGGTATGTAACCCTTTGTACTTTGGCAACAAAGACGGGTGGATGTTCAATAATTTACCGGAAAAATGTTCAACAAATTCAGGCGTAAGAATACGCATGAATCCGGCCAGTACCACGCCATCCGGGCTAAAACTATCAATCAAAGATTGCAGTTTTGCGTCAAACTCATCGCGGCCTGAAAAATCTTTATGATTCAGGCAATGTGCCGGGATGCCGGCTTTTCCGGCTCTTTCAAGGCCAAATACATCGGGGCGGTTTGAGATCACCGCCACAATTTCAGCTTGCAACTGACCGGCTTCGATACTGTCGATCATAGCCTGCAGATTAGACCCGTTACCGGAAATCAATACGCATAAGCGGGGTTTAGCGGTAGTCATTACTTAATTTCTACCTGTTCTTCGTCGCCGCTGCGATCTTCAATATGACCCAGCAACCAGGCTTGTTCTCCGCCTTCATTCAGAATACGGACGGCTTCATCTGCATCGTTTTCATCGACAACGAGGATCAAACCAACGCCACAGTTGAAGGTACGGTACATTTCATGTTGCGTAACGTTACCGTTTTCCTGCAACCAGTTAAATACGACAGGCCATTGCCAGCTTGACTCATCTACTACAACTTTGGCGTTTTCAGGCAGCACACGGGGAATATTTTCCCAGAAACCGCCACCGGTGATGTGAGAGATGGCCTCTACCTTTACTTTTTCCAGCAGTGCCAGTACCGGCTTCACATAAATACGGGTTGGCGCAAGAAGATGATCGATAAGCGGCTTACCATCAAGGTCTGCATTCACGTCTGCTTTGCTGACTTCAACGATTTTACGGACCAGTGAGTAACCGTTTGAATGCGGGCCGGACGAAGCCAGAGCAATAATTTTCTGACCAGCTTTTACGCCGCTGCCGTCAATCACTTTATCAGCTTCTACAACACCTACGCAGAATCCGGCAATATCGTAATCGCCGTCGTGATACATGCCGGGCATTTCTGCTGTTTCACCGCCAATGAGTGCACAGCCAGCCTGTTCGCAGCCTTCACCGATACCGGTGACCACGTCTGCAGCCACATCTACGTCCAGTTTTCCTGTAGCGTAATAGTCGAGGAAGAATAACGGCTCTGCACCCTGAACAATCAGATCGTTAACACACATAGCAACCAGATCGATACCCACGCTGTCATGACGGTTGGCATCCATCGCTACGCGCAGTTTAGTTCCTACACCGTCGGTGCCGGATACCAGTAACGGGCGTTTATACTTCGCGGGCAGTTCACATAACGCACCAAAACCACCAAGGCCACCACGGACTTCCGGACGGGTTGTTTTTTTAGTAACAGATTTAATACGTTCAACCAGCTGATTTCCGGCATCAATGTCTACGCCTGCATCTTTATAACTAAGTGACTGTTTGTTTTCGCTCACGAGTATGGCCCTGGTGCGGTGATTGGAAAGACGCGGATTCTACCAGTAAGTTGCAGTAAGTCCAACAGGGCGCAGGGGGGAATTCGGCTGCTGATCTGTCCTGATGCTAATCTTTTACATTTTAGTGGTGAAATATTCCGGTAAATAACACACAATATGTTTTCGCATAGTCCAGGTACGGGTTTCACGGAGCGGCGTTAATTCTTCATGCTTTTTCAATTATCTTCCTTTTCTTTAGTGTTCATTGTTGTTTCTCTGTTTGCCGGAGCTTTCTCAGGATCCGTTCAGGCCAGTACAGTGGTATCAGTTAACGAGGCCAGTGTGGCTGTGTCCGATCAGTCATCATCGACCCAGAAGAAAGCGGCCCGTCAGGCGCTGGAACAGGTAGTCATAAAAATTACCGGTCAGCGTGCAGCTACTTCAAACAGTGCAGTAAGGGCCATGTTGTCTCAACCTGAACGGTATTTGCGGGCGTACCGCTTTGATGTGGTTAACGGTCAGTTGTCTTATGTCGCTGAGTTTGATTCCCGGGCAGTTATAAAGGTGATCAGGGAAGCCGGATTACCCGTCTGGGGGCAGCGCAGACCGGATACTTTATTGTGGCTTGCCACCGAAGATGAAAATGGAAACCGCCAGATCATCGATGACGGTGCTAAAGGACAGGTAAGCAGTCGTCTGCGTGAACTGGCTGTTGAAAGAGGCGTGCCAGTTGTGTTCCCGCTGATGGATTTAGATGACAGCGTGAATATTTCCGTTTTTGATGTTTGGGCACGGTTTGCCAGAACGTTGCAAACTGCTTCGGTCAGATATCAGCCTGATTACATTGTCGGCGCGCGGTTATACAAAGTAAAGATGAATGCTGTGCCTGACATTGAAGAGGAACAGCAAACCCGGGAGCAGGCATCAGCATTTCGCTATGACACCTACCGGCCTGCTTTTTCCAATAATGGTTTACAGGATTTGAATACCTACCTGGTGGATGATCTTGTGGAAGAAGCCCGTTCTCCGGCGTTCACCCGCAGCGAATTCGAAGCAATGTCACAAAAGCATACGCAAGGTGACTGGGCGCTTGACTGGGTAGTGATCCAAAATAACGACATTCAGTTCGGTAGCCTTTATGCAGATGATGAAGACAGCCTTACCGCGTTGTTTTTTGAAGAATACAGCGATTATCTTGGCCAGCATTTTTCAATCAGTAGCGGTGATGAACAAACAGAAGTGAATAACATTTCTATTTCTGTTGCCAATGTGGACTCGCTGGAAAAGTACGTGCATGCCAGAGAATACATGGAACAGATGAGCATGGTGAGTCATGTGTCGCTGGTGAGTCAGAAAGGGTCTGTGGCGACGTTCTCACTGTCGCTGTTGTCGCAAACCAGTGACTTTTTCAAACTGGTGAGCCTGGATTCAAAACTCAAGCCGGTGTCTGACGTGTCAGGTAACCCCCTTGACGGACTGAACTTTTACTGGAACGAATAACACAGCGCCTATGCAGTTACCTCTGGCGGTATCGTTACCTGATAATGAAACCTTCTCAAGCTTTGAGGCTGGTGAAAACAGCGGCCTTGCAGACTTTCTCTCTGCACTGAGCCAGAGTGGCAGCCGCTGGCGGGATAACACGGCATTCAGTTCTCTGGACAACAGTCCGCTGGCGGGTGTCGGTATTACCGGTGCTGCGGGGCGGGGCAAGAGTCATTTACTTTATGCCGTATGCCACCAACTTGCCTTTCATCAGACACGGCATATTTATTTAAACTTACGGGAATATGCTGACTGGACACCGGTGATCTTTGATGGCCTGGAGCGCCTGCCTTATGTGTGTCTGGACAATATAGATGCCGTTGCCGGCATTGATGAGTGGGAAGAGGCGCTTTTTCATTTTATTAATCGTGTGGTAGACAATCATACGTCCATATTTATCTGGACCTCTTCCATCGGCCCGAACCATCCCGCTTTCAAATTACCTGACTTACGTTCACGTCTGAGCTGGGGTATTACCTGGCAACTGGCAGGCCTGACTGATAATGAACGTCTGAATGTGCTGAAAAAGCGCGCGGCGCAACGGGGTATGCGTTTTTCCGAACAGGCTCTGGCGTTTTTACTCACCCATTGTGACCGTGATTTACCGGCGTTGCTTGCTATGCTCGACCGGCTGGACACCCGCTCTTTGCAGGAACAGAAGAAACTGTCTGTGGCTATGATTAAGCGGGAACTGGAAAAAGAATAACCTTTCTGTGTGTCATGGTGTCTTTATTCCGTTTCTTCGAAGCGCTGCTTCTCTTCCTTCATGACATCTTTCAGTTTTTCAAGTCCGAGACCTAATTCCCGACCCCGTAATCTGGCAAACAGGCTGCAACCGGCAAACATGCCCGTGGCAAGTATCAGTTCCGTTATGGCATAACCCAGTTCCTGCGGTGCCGCGTAACCGGCTGTAATGCCGTGGATGACGTAAAACAGTACCACAAAGTTTGCCCAGGCGTGGGTATAGGGTTTGCCTGCAATGATGCCGCGAAGTGGCAGGAGTAAAGGCAAAATATAAATTATGGCGATGAAGAGCGTGCCGTAGACCCTTTCTTCAACCAATACAAATTGCCACAAGGTTACCCAGGCGAGTAATCCGAGATAACTGAGTAACGCCAGCCAGCGTGCTTTTTTAGTTGCCGGTGCCATTTCTGTCATGATGTCTTCCGTGCTAATTGCCGTGCCAGTTCCCCGAGACGCTTTCCCTGAGCAAAAGCCAGCGCTGATTCATCAGCAGTCAGTTTACCGTCACTGTGGCCTGACACATGTCCGGCACCATAAGGCGAGCCACCGGAAGTAGTATCGTGTAATTGTGATTCAGTGTAAGGAATACCACACAGCACCATACCATGGTGGAGCAGGGGCAGCATCATGGTGAGCAGGGTAGACTCCTGTCCGCCATGCATGCTGCCGCCGGAGGTGAATACACAGGCAGGTTTATCAATCAGTACGCCTTTCAGCCATTCCTGAGAAGTACTGTCGAGGAAATGTTTAAGCGGGGCGGCCATATTTCCGAACCTGACCGGACTCCCCAGTGCCAGACCGGAACATTCTGTCAGATCAGAACGGGTAACGAAGGGCGCGCCTGCTTCGGGAACATCCGGCCATGGTGTCATATATTCAGGGATAGCCGGCACGGTACGCACCCGTGCTTCGGCTCCTGTACTTTCAATGCCTCTGGCGATATGTGTTGCCAGTTGTCGGGTTGTCCCGTTTCTTGAGTAATACAACACCAGTACCGGCGACATCAGAGTATGTCCAGAACACTTTCAGGTGGACGACCTATGCGGGCCTTATCACCTTTAATGACCACCGGACGCTCAATTAACTTCGGAACAGAAACCATGGCATCGAATAATTGTTCGTCGGTAACAGAGCTCTCACCTAATGCCAGCTCTTTATATTCAGCTTCTTTTGTCCGCATCATGTCACGGGGGGACGAAACACCCAGCTTTGTAGCAATGGCTTCAAGCTGTTCCCGGGTTAACGGGTGTTTAAGGTATTCGGTGATTTCAACATCAATACCCTTTTCCTGTAATAAAGTGAGGGTCTGGCGACTTTTGGAGCAACGGGGGTTATGAAGTATTTGTACTGAAGACATAGGCTTTTTATTCAATGTGTTATAAATTTTACTGAGATGAATTCTAACAAGTATTAATGTAAGAATAATATGACCGGACGCAATTAATCATGAAAAAATCATTAATGATTGTCAGTGCGGCTGTGGTTGCACTGATTGCCGGCTGGAAACTTCAGCAATATACCCGCGCAGATGGCGTTACACTTTCGGGACAGCCGGTTCGTTGGGCAGACAATGGCGGAGAATGGCATATCATCAACTTTTTCGCCCCCTGGTGTTCTCCCTGTTTACGGGAGATCCCGGCCCTGAACAGGCTGATTAATCGCCTGCCTGACCATGTGAAGATAACCGGTGTCAGTTTTGATGACAAAAATGAGCAGGAACTGCGTGCCTTAACACAACAGCTAAATATTGAGTTTGCTGTGATAAACACCGCAAAAGAAACCATTTTTCCCATGCCGTATCCGGACTATCTGCCGGCAACGTATCTGATTTCACCTAAGGGGGAGGTTGTGAAAGCGTTGTACGGTGAGCAGGACGATGACTCCCTGGACGGTTTAATTCAGTATACAAACGCGGAGGCGGGTACCTCCGCTCACTAATTTAGGGGCGGCATTTACAGTCGTTTCAGCCGCTCTTCCTCGTCCCGCAGTTGTTTGATCCTTGCGCGGATCCGCTGCTTGTCAAGGTGCTTGTCGGCAGTAAAGTTATAAGCAAACTGTAATTCATCCACAGCGCGGCGGTAAGCACCGTTCAGTGCCATCACTTCTGCTTTACTTTGATGCATGCCCTGAAAATCTTTGTTGTTTTTATATGCTTCAGTGAGTAACTGCCAGGCGATTTCATAGTCAGGATGCACCAGCAACAAGTCTTTCAGTAACTGAACAGCTTTGTCATTTTCATTGGCGGCAATAAGCGCATTGGCCTGATTCAATGCCAGTACCTGATTGCGTGGTGTTAATTGCAGGTGCGGTGCCAGACGTTCTGTTGCTTCCTGCGGTTTACCCATTGCCAGAGAAAGATCAGTGGCTGCATCAAGGTAAAACAGATTATCCGGGTCTTCATTGAGTAATGTATCGATCACCTTCGCTGCTTCCGGAATCTTCTCATTGCGCATGAGTGCCAGCGCTAGACCATACATTGCCGCTTCACGGACTACATAGTTCTTACGGTCCACCGCATCCTGGTAGTATTCCAGGCTGTATTTTTTATTGAACGTGTACCTGGACATCACTCTGGCCTTTGCCAGATGAAAAGAAATACTTTCTCTTAACCGCACAGGTGGAAAATCACCGGCTCTGGCGCGGGCATCGGCAACACGCGTTTCCGTTAACGGGTGAGAAAGCAATCTTGCAGGCGGACGGGATACCATGCGGTATTGTTCCAGCAAGGTTGAGAAGAAGCTGGCTGCCGCGTCAGGATCAAATCCGGCACGGTATAACATGCCTATCCCAATCCGGTCAGCTTCCTGTTCATTAGAACGGGTATAATCAATCTGCATTTGCGCTGAAGCGGCCTGACCGGCGGAAATGGCTGCCATACCGGCCTGAGGATCTGCCATCGCCAGTAAAACACCGCCTAATATACTGGCAATGGCCAGTGGCGTAGCACGCTGTTGTGCCTGCATGTGGCGGGCAAGGTGACGCTGGGTAACGTGAGAGATTTCGTGGGCCAGCACTGACGCAAGCTCACTTTCGTTTTTCGCATTATGAATAAGGCCGGTATGCACACCAATGTGGCCGCCAAAGAAAGCAAAGGCGTTAATGGCATCGTTGTTGACCCAGAAGAATTCAAAAGGAAACTTGGTGTTGTCGGCATGAACAACAAGGCGGTTACCCAGATCCTGCAAATACTCATCCAGCACCGGGTCGCCGATAATCGGGGCCCCACCGCGCATTTGCCGCATAACGGCATCGCCAATCAGCATCTCTTTGTCAAGGGAAAGGGCGTCAGACGCTACCACACCTATTTCCGGTAACGTATTACGATCACTGTATTTACTGGTTTGTGCGATGGCAGAAAAACTCATTGCCAGCAAACACAAGCCTATTTTAATTCCGTTTCGCGCTAAATATCTCATTGAACCTGTTACTGTTGAGTACCACTGAAGCGTTTACAGATAGAGTGGCAAACTCCATGATTAGTTTCATTTTTCCATCGCATTATTTTAGCATTGTGCCGTACAATACAGGTGATTGCTATATTGCTTCATGCATAATGTAGCCCGGAAGTTTTCATTTAGCCTGTAATACCGTGGAATCCGGGTTGCAGAGCGGTCAGTGATTCTCCTATGATGCATTTTTTCTCCGTTCCGACTGAGCAGAATTTATGAGTTTAATCAGTGTATTCGGCCGCTGGTACCGCCGGAAGTTTTCTGACCCCGATGCAGCCATGTTGCTGATCTTAATCCTGTTGACGGCAACTGTGTTCGTCTTCTGGGGTGGGCTTATCATGCCTGTTCTGGTGGCAGCGGTGATTGCTTATCTGCTGGACTGGCCGGTGAACCGGCTGGTAAATATTGGTGTCAGCAGGACCATTTCCTGCAGCGTTGTGATGCTGGCGTTTGTTGCTGTCACCATACTGATGATTGTCGGCTTGTTACCTACTGTGAGCCGTCAGAGCGTGAATCTGATTCAGGAAACGCCGCTAATCTGGCAAAACGCACAGGACTGGATCCTGCGGTTACCGGATAAGTATCCTGACTATGTACAGGTTTATCAAATTCAGCAGATGATGGAGAGTCTCAATGATCATCTGGTGGATTTGGGACAGCAACTTTTGTCAGCATCTGTCAGTTCAATCGGTAATGTTGCAGCGTTACTGGTATATATGATTCTGGTGCCGTTGATGGTGTTCTTCATGCTGAAAGACAAATTGTTTTTTCTTGATGGCATTTCGTCATTGTTACCGAAAGAGCGCCGGTTGATTACGCAGGTCGGGCATGAAATGAATACCCAGATAGCAAATTATATCCGCGGCAAAGTTATCGAAATTCTGATTGTGGGATCTGTATCCTGCATTGTCTTTGCTCTGATGGACTTGCGCTATGCCATTCTGCTCGGCGTACTGGTTGGCTTGTCAGTGCTTATCCCCTATATCGGTGCAGCCGTTGTCACCATTCCGGTAGCTGTTGTGGCATTGTTTCAGTGGGGTCTGACCCCTGATTTCTGGTATCTGATGATTGCCTACGGCATTATCCAGGCACTGGACGGTAACTTACTGGTACCACTTTTGTTCTCCGAGGCGGTGAGCTTACATCCTCTTTATATCATCGTGGCGGTTCTGTTCTTCGGCGGATTGTGGGGGTTCTGGGGAGTGTTTTTCGCCATCCCGCTGGCAACACTAGTCAAAGCGCTGATAACAGCATGGTCCGGCGGACCGGATGAACCGCCGCCCTGTAACACTTAAACACTTATTGACTGTACGTCCGAACAAAAAAGCCCTGTTCTGACAGGGCTTTTTGCTTTGTGAACGACGGAGTAAACGGGGTTATCAACCAGCCTGATTCAGATAATCCAGTACAACCTGATGATGGTCTTTGGTTTTAAACTTATTAAACACGTGTTCAACAGCACCGTTTTCATCGATAAGGAAGCTTAAACGATGAATGCCGTCGTATTCTTTGCCCATGAATTTTTTTGGACCCCAGACGCCAAAAGCATCAGCCACAGCGTGGTCTTCGTCCGAGAGCAGGGTGAAGTTCAGGTTTTCTTTCTCAATGAACTTTGGCAGGCGTTTAACTGCGTCCGGACTGATCCCCAGTACCACAACATTGAGTTCATCCAGTGATGTTTTGCTGTCGCGAAGGTTCTGAGCCTGCACGGTACAGCCCGGTGTCATTGCTTTAGGGTAAAAATACACCAGTACTTTCTTACCTTCAAAATCTGCCAGATTAACGGCTTCGCCATTTTGATCCGGCAGGGTAAATGCCGGTGCTTTATCACCTGCTTTTAAGGTGTTCATAATTCTCCTTTATTTTTGTCTATAATCTTGCCACTCAGATTCAGGGAACCGAACAGGGCATCAGCCTCAGAACGAAGCTGCGTGATATCAACGGAATCCGGCGTACTGACAACAAATTTGCAGCGCATCATTTCTTTACCGGTTTCTTTATCTTTGAAGGTACGCTGACGAAACGCACTGATGGAGACGTGCCGTTTCGCAAAAAAGCCGGTTACCGACTTCAGCAGGCCATGACTGTCTTCGCCGCTGAACTCCACATCGTAAAGATAATCTAAATTTTGTTTCTCATGATGGCTGGTTCGCTTCATCATAGAAAGCAGGCCGAACTTCTGACACATGGGGGGAATAGCCAGCTCCGCCCGTGTGATTGCCTGATGGGAACCTTCGATGATCATGGTCAGGGAAAATTCTTTCCCGTATATCGCCTGCCTGCTGTCGAGAATATTACATTGAGCTTCCGACACGGTGCCGGCAATTTCGCTCAGCATGCCGCTCTTGTCGGTACCCAAAATCGTGACTATTAACTGATGATTCATGTCGTTACTTATAAAACCGGAGCCACATTTATACTAACACATCAGGATTTTTTGATGCCACGTTCCGGCATCATAAAGTGAGCTTAAGCACCGCGTCAGTTCGAAAAACAGTCTGATGTAAGGGTTTTATCCCCAATTTTTGACGGAATAGTGATTATTTAGAATAAGGTTGTCGATTAACGTCTAAAAAGCCCTTGCGATAACTTGTTTTTAGGGCTGTACCTCATTACCATGTGCGCTCACAAAACGCGGGAGATAATATGTTTAAAGGCAGTTACGTTGCACTTGTCACACCCATGACCAACGCGGGTGACATTGATTACCCTGCACTTGAGAAACTTATTGAGTTTCATATAGAGCAGGGCACACACGGTATTGTTTCAGTAGGAACAACCGGTGAATCCGCCACATTGCCTTTTGAAGAACATATTGAAGTGGTCAAACAGACCGTTGCTTTGACAGCAGGGCGTATTCCTGTGATTGCCGGCAGCGGCGCAAACGCAACGGATGAAGCCATCTTCCTCAGTGAACAGATGGCCGGTTTAGGTATCGATGGTTTTCTCAGCGTTGTACCGTATTACAACAAGCCGCAACAACGGGGTATGGTTGCACACTTTAAAGCAGTCGCTGATGCGACTGATTTACCTGTGCTGCTTTATAATGTACCCGGCAGAACCGTAGCGGACATGTTACCTGAGACAGTGGCAGAACTGGCCACACACAAAAATATTGTCGGTCTGAAAGATGCAACCGGCAGTATTGAACGTCTCAAAGCCACACAGAAGCTGGTGCCTGAAGATTTTCTGTTGCTTAGCGGTGACGACGGTACCAGTGCAGAATTTTTATGTCAGGGCGGACACGGCGTTATTTCAGTAACGGCTAACGTGGTTCCCGGCGCAATTTCCAAAATGTGCGAAGCAGGCCTGGCAGGCAACGCTGAGGAATGTCGCCGTATTAATGCTACTATCGAAACCCTGCATAACGGCATGTTTATTGAGCCAAATCCGGTAATGCCAAAGTGGGCGTTATACCGTATGGGGCTGATCAACAGTGCCGAATTACGATTACCGATGGTTTTACCGGAACTTGCGAGCCAAAAAGCACTCGAAGAACTATTACAAAAACACGCTTTGATTTCTGGTTAATAAGGAACACCGATGAAAAACACTCTGGCTTTGCTCAGTGGCTTATCTGTAATAGCCCTGACAGGTTGTTCAAGCCAACAGGATTATGAAACTGCATCGGGCAGTTATGACTACCTTGAAGTTTCCCAGCGGGCCTCTGTGAAAGTGCCTGAAGGTTTAGATTCGCCTGAATTTACATCTGATTATGATCTTCCGGAATTAAGTCAGAATGCAGACACCCGTCTTACCGGCCGCAAACTGACGATTCAGTCTCCGGCGCTTGTCCTGCCCCTTGTGGCGGGTTCACATGTTGAAGAAGGCAAACAGGAAGCAATGGTCTGGTTCGATCAGGTAGATGACAGCAAGCCGCTGAATACCGCTATCTGGGATACGGTGCTGAGCTTTCTTGAGCAAAATCACATCGGTGTAGACAGCTTCGATAAAGCAAATGGCCGACTTGTTACTGACTGGGCCGTTGAAAAGACGACCGAAGAGTCAGCCTGGTACGACTGGACTGAGGATGAAACGTCAGAGGTTTCACGTCGCTTTGTTTTCACCATGGAACTAAAGCCTCACGGCCGGACTGCAGCGTTACGCGCTAAATTGCAGGATTTCAAATTTAATGGTGCAGATGGTGAAACCATCACCATGGATTCCATTGATGCGATGAAAGAACGCAGAGAAGAAATCGGCATCCTGAACGAAGTACTGACTCATTACGAATACCAAATCAGACTCGACGAGAGTAAACGTATTGCTGAAATCCGCAGTGGTCTTAATTTGGAAATGGGATTTGACGCTAACGGTGATGCAGCCTATGTAGTTGACGCCAGACACGATATTGTATGGCCAAGAATGCTGCTGGTGTTACGCAACCTTGGCTTTGACGTAAAAGATTTAGACAGAACCACAGGCCTGTTATTTGTCACCTATAATGGTGAGGATAATGGTTGGTGGGGCAGCCTGTTTTCTGACGGTGAATCCCTTCTTGAAAAAGGTGATTATCGTTTGAAAGTGGTGCCGGCCGGCGAAAACAGAACGAGTGTGACTTTCATGGATAATGAGAGTCAGCCGTTTGAACCTAATCAGGTTGCCGACATGTACGAGCAATTTGCCCGAGTCATGACTCAGGACAATCTGGATATCTAATTTTTGAGACTGATGATGGAAAAGCGCGAAGAACTTTACCGCGGTAAAGCCAAAACTGTATACCTCACTGATGACAGCGAAAAACTCATCCTTGAGTTCAGAAATGATACGTCTGCATTTGACGGTGAAAAAATTGAACAGCTTGACCGTAAAGGTGAAGTGAATAACAAGTTCAATCATTTCATTATGACAAAGCTGGAAGAAGCCGGCATTGCCACACAAGTTGAGGCGTTGCTGTCAGACACCGATTCTCTGGTGAAAAAGTTGGATATGATTCCGGTAGAGTGCGTCGTTCGTAACGTTGCTGCAGGTTCACTGGTTCGTCGTCTGGGCGTTGAAGAAGGTTTGATGCTTAACGATTCTCCCATTTTTGAATTCTTCCTCAAAAATGATGCGCTGCATGATCCTATGGTTAATGACTATCACATCACTGCATTTGGCTGGGCAACTGAAGCGCAAATTGCAGAGATGAAACGTCTGACTTTTGCCGTTAACGATGTACTCAAAGATCTGTTCGATAAAGGCGGTATGATTCTGGTGGATTATAAACTGGAATTTGGTCTGGACAGTGATGGCAATATTATTCTGGGTGATGAATTCAGTCCTGATGGTTGTCGCCTGTGGGACAAAGAAACCCGTAAGAAAATGGATAAAGACCGTTTCCGTCAGGGCTTAGGTTCTGTAGTAGAAACATACATTGAAGTGGCTGACCGTTTAGGCTTAAAGCTCTAAAGTCGTCCCTTTTTGAAAAGCACCTGCGGGTGCTTTTTTTGTGTCCGGTGTTTACCGGACCGGAGTAACCGGATCTCAAGTACCATTGTAATTGCTCCTTTGTCGTGGGAAGGTGAACAAAATAAAAGGAGCGATTCATGCCTGTATCTACGTTGTTGTACGCCTGCTTAGCCATGGTGGCTTTTGCTGCTAATTCCCTTTTGTGCCGGATGGCGCTGGTAGAGACTGATATCGGGCCGGCTTCTTTCACACTCGTAAGGTTACTCAGCGGTGCTGTGGTGCTGAGTTTGCTTATCCAAATGAAAGGGCATCATCCTGCAAAACAGGGAAGCTGGGCAGGATCTGTCGCACTATTCTGCTATGCAGCAGGCTTCTCTTTTGCCTATCAAAGCGTAACTACGGGCACCGGCGCTCTGTTACTGTTTGGTGCTGTACAAATTTCAATGATCAGCATCGGCTTTTTCAGAGGGGAACGGTTCAGTTTTATTCAGACAGCCGGCTTTGTAGTCGCTTTTGCAGGTTTAGTTTATCTGGTACTGCCAGGTGTTACAGCCCCGCCGCTGCCCGCTGCATTGCTGATGATTACTGCCGGTATCAGTTGGGGAGTGTATTCACTGTTAGGCAAAGGCGTAGCATCGCCACTTTTAATGACGGCAGGAAACTTTGTCCGTACGACGCCGTTTATTGTCGCGCTGTTTATCTTTGTTGATGAGCCACTTTCACTTTCAGAAACAACTATCCGCTACGGTATCATCTATGGCGTATTGTCCGGTGCCATCGCATCGGGTTTGGGTTATGCCTTGTGGTACGCCGTACTCCCTAAAATAGCGGCGACTAATGCCGCCACTTTACAACTCAGTGTACCGGTAATTGCCATCTTGATGGGCTGGGTATTTCTATCTGAAAGCCTTAACGTCAGAGTCATTATTGCCAGTGCTGCAATCATTGGTGGCATTGTACTGGTAATAAGAAAATGGCGCTGACCGGCAGGTTCAACAAACAGGTTTCTCTACATGCGCTTCGCATAGAGAAAGAACTTTGTGTGTTTTTGCTACAGAAAGTCAAAGGATCGGTAATGGAATATGTTAATCATCCAAAATATGGAAATGTCCCGTTAGCTTCAGATGAAGAACACTCACTTGAAGAGATTACCAATGCTCACTGGAGATATTCGTCACTTCAGTTTTTTCCCCAAACAGCGATTAAGGCGGACACGTCGTTACAAAATTTCCGGATGTGCCCGCGTCGCATCTACGTAGATATAGAGGAAACCTGTACGGTCTGCAGCAGGCTTTTCATCTTCTTCGCAAGAGAACAACAATACTGGTTTGAACATTTAAAGTTTTATGTGGACTCACATTGCCGCGAGTGTTTTGAGTGCCGGCAAGTGTCCAAAAGAACTAAATCCATGCAAGCGTATTATCAACTTCTCAGAGAGACTGCTGACCGGACTCCTGAGCAGGATGCGGAACTTGAAGACATTGCCCTGGCGCTGTATCAGCTTGGTATTATTAAAGACGAAAAGTTACTCCGCGTTGGTAAGTGAAGTGGCACAAATTCTGTGCTTATAACCAAACAGCATTTCCTTAATCTGACGTCGCCGTTTCAATCAGCAAAACAGACATTTAAAACGCTTTCTTACCGACGAGAAATCGCGGAAAATAGAGGCTTTCCACTCCTGATCGGGCCTGTTGGTCTGATTTACTAATACAGGGAACCGCCATGCCTAAGGCAAGTGAAATTAAAAAGAATAACACCATCATTTTTGACGGTAAGACATGTATTGTCAGAGATATTGACCGTTCTGTACCACAGGGCCGTGCAGGCGGCAGCATTTATCGTATGCGTATGTACGATGTGGTAAGCGGTGCAAAATATGATGAAACATTTAAGGATTCTGACATGCTGGAAATGGCTGATTTAGTGCGCCGTCCAGCAATGTTCTCTTACATCGACGGCGATGAATATGTATTCATGGATAAAGAAGATTACACGCCTTACCATCTGAATAAAGACAGTATTGCTGATGAAGCTTTGTTCATTAACGAAGAAACTGACGGTATTCAGGTTCTGGTTGTAAGCGAAGTGCCGGTAGCGCTTGATTTACCCATGAGTGTTGAACTGGAAGTGGTAGAAACTGACCCTTCCATTAAGGGAGCCTCTGCGACGTCCCGTACCAAACCCGCTACTCTGTCTACCGGTCTGGTTGTTCAGGTGCCGGAGTACATCAGTACCGGCGAGTGGATCAAAATCAACACCGAAGAACGTAAGTTTCAGAGCCGTGCCGATAAGCACTGACAGCATACGGTTCAGCAGCCATAAAACTCAGGTGGCTGTTGTTACCTTTTAATATTGTGTTATTTTTAACCAGCCCTGCAGGTATTGATTGCCCGCAGGATTAACATCAGTACACACTTAACTGCGTAAAAGGAAAGACATATGAAAATGACAAAACAACTCTCATCATTACTATGCATTGGTCTGTTTACCTGCGTTCTTGGCGCATGTAGCGAAGAAAAACAGGAACAGGCTGAAGACTCAATGACTAAAGCAAAAAGTGCCGCCAACAGTGCATTTGATGATGCAAAAAATGCAGCATCTGATCTGGCAGATAAGACAGAGGAATTTGCTGAAGATGCAGCAGATAAGGCGGAAGACTGGACAGACGATGCCAAAGATAAAGCTGAAGAGTGGGCCGACGATGCCGGTAATGCAATTGAAGACGGCTGTGAAAAAATGAAAGATAAAATGGATCTGGAAGATAAGGATTGCTAAAGATTCATTCCTGATAATGCGTTGAGTCAGGTAAGTTAAAGCGGAACATCTATTTTGATGTTTGTTACCGGCTTACAGCAACAGGGCAGTATTTCATCATCGTCAATAAAGGCGAGGGGGTCTGTGGTATATTCCACCGACCCTTCTATCAATTTAGTCCGGCAGGCTCCGCAGAAACCGTCGCGGCAATGATAATGACAAGCCAGACCTGCGGATTCCAAAGATTCCAGCAGTGTTTTATCCGGTACGGCATCAACACACCCCGTATCGACAATATCGATACGAAGTGTGGATTCAGGTTTTCCCATTAACGGGGAAGGTAGGAATTACAATTCAAAATCGGCGAAGTCATCTTCGCTGACTGAAGAGTCAATCTGACCTACCAGATAGGAACTGATCTCTGATTCCTGAGGCGCAACCTGTACGTTATCTGAGTTCAGGTAGTTGTTCATCCACGGCAACGGATTACTTTTCACTTCGTATGGTGCGTCAAAGCCAATAGCGGTCATACGCTGATTCGCGATGTATTCCACGTACTGACACAGAATTTCCTTATTCATACCGATCATTGAGCCGTTCTTGAACAGGTAATCAGCCCATTCCTTCTCCTGCTCAACAGCGCTGATGAAGATCTGGCGTGCCTCTTCATGGCACTCTGCGGCGATTTCTGCCATCTCAGGATCGTCCTTGCCTCTGGCCCACAGGTTCAGCACGTGCTGAGTAGAGGACAGGTGCAGGTTTTCATCACGGGCAATCAGACGGATAATTTTTGCGTTACCTTCCATCAGCTCACGCTCAGCAAACGCGAAGGTGCAGGCAAAGGACACATAGAAGCGAACCGCTTCCAGGGCATTAACTGAATTCATGCACAAGTACATTTTCTTCTTCAGAACACGCATGTTCACTTCGTACACTTCGCCGTCGACGGTATGAACGCCTTCACCTTGTGTCTGCCACAACTGTGTGTGGAAAATCAGATCATCGTAGTATTTAGAAATATCAGCAGCACGGCGCTTGATTTGCTCGTTAACCACGATGTCTTCAAAAATTGCACTCGGATCGGAAAACAGGTTACGAAGAATATGAGTGTAAGAACGGGAGTGAATCGTCTCAAAGAAAGACCAGGTTTCAATCCAGGTTTCCAGCTCCGGTAATGACACGATGGGCAGGAATGCAATATTCGGACTGCGGCCCTGAACGGAATCGAGCAAGGTTTGATATTTCAGATTAGAAATAAAAATGTGCTGCTCAGGCTCTGTGAGTTTCTGGAAGTCTACACGGTCACGCGTAACGTCAACTTCTTCCGGTCGCCAGAAGAAACTGATTTGTTTTTCAATGAGTTTTTCGAAAATGCTGTGCTTCTGCTGATCGTAACGGGCTACGTTAACAGGGTTACCGAAAAACATTGGCTCGACGAGAGGATTGACGCTTTGTTGATTAAACGTTGTGTATTTCATAACTGCGATAGTACTCAGAACAGATTTATCAGTTAAAAACGGAAGAAACCAGGGCAAGCCCTGGTTTATCGTTAAATTTTACATGCACCGCCGGCACAGTCGTCGTCTTCTTCAATCACAGCG
Organism: Alteromonas sp. ABH4_456; assembly: GCF_056160645.1. Lineage (NCBI taxonomy): Bacteria > Pseudomonadati > Pseudomonadota > Gammaproteobacteria > Alteromonadales > Alteromonadaceae > Alteromonas > Alteromonas sp. ABH4_456. The sequence goes on along the minus strand of NZ_JBSWXO010000001.1, from coordinate 106,563 downwards.
GTTTGCGCCTGTGGTTGAGGTTTCGCCTGGCCTTGTTTGACTTCCATTGAGCTGGTGTCGGTGTTGCCGTCACGGGTGTTATGATAATACAGTGTTTTCACACCCAGCTTGTAAGAGGTCAGCAGATCTTTGAGCAGCAACTTCATCGGTACCTTACCGCTTTCATATTTGCCCGGATCGTAACTGGTGTTAGCAGAAATAGTCTGGTCAATGAATTTCTGCATAATACCAACCAGTTGCAGGTAACCGTCATTGGACGGAATATCCCACAGCAGTTCATAGACATCTTTCAGATTTTCATATTCAGGAACAACTTGCTTCAGTACACCATCTTTACTAGATTTAATGCTGATATGACCTCGGGGCGGCTCGATACCATTGGTTGCATTGGAAATCTGCGAAGACGTTTCAGACGGCATCAGCGCAGACAGCGTAGAATTACGTAGTCCGTGCTCCATCATTTCAGCGCGCAGGCCTTCCCAGTCCATGTGTAAGGGTTCATTACAAATGGCGTCCAAATCTTTTTTGTAGGTATCGATAGGCAGAATACCTTTAGAGTAGGTGGTCTCATTAAATTTAGGACAGGCACCTTTCTCTTTTGCCAGATTCACAGACGCTTTCAATAAATGATACTGCATCGCTTCAAACGTACGGTGAATAAGCGGGTTTGCGCTGAAGTCAGAGTACTTCACGCCGTTCTTCGCAAGATAATAAGCGAAGTTGATAACACCTATACCCAGCGTACGACGATTCATGGTGGCATGGTATGCCGCCGGAACAGGGTAATCCTGATAGTCGAGCAGGCTGTCCAGTGCACGCACAGCTAGGTCGGATAATTCTTCGAATTCATCCAGAGATTTAATCGCGCCTAAGTTAAATGCTGACAGCGTACACAGTGCGATTTCGCCGTTTTCGTCGTTTACGTGCTCCAACGGCTTGGTCGGCAGCGCGATTTCAAGACACAGGTTGCTCTGACGGACAGGGGCAACAGCCGGGTCAAACGGGCTGTGAGTATTACAGTGGTCAACGTTTTGCAGGTAGATGCGTCCGGTTGAAGCACGTTCCTGCATAAACAGACTGAACAGTTCCATGGCTTTAATTTGCTTCTTACGAATGGAGTCATCCTGTTCGTATTTCACATACAGCTCTTCGAACTTGTTCTGATCAGCAAAGAAAGCATCGTACAGACCGGGTACATCAGACGGGCTGAACAGTGTGATGTAGCCGTCTTTCATCATACGCTGATACATCAGCTTGTTGAATTGCACGCCGTAGTCGAGATGACGTACGCGGTTTTCTTCAACACCACGGTTATTTTTCAATACCAGCAGTGATTCAACTTCCATGTGCCACAGCGGGTAGAACAACGTCGCTGCACCACCACGAACACCGCCCTGAGAGCAGCTTTTTACCGCAGTCTGGAAGTACTTGTAGAAAGGAATACAACCTGTGTGGAAAGCTTCACCACCACGGATTGGACTACCCAGTGCACGAATGCGACCAGCGTTTACACCAATACCGGCACGTTGACTCACGTATTTTACGATGGCGCTGGCGGTGGCGTTGATAGAATCCAGACTATCACCGGTTTCAATCAGTACGCATGAGCTGAACTGACGGGTAGGGGTGCGCACACCGGACATAATCGGTGTAGGCAGAGAAATCTTGAATGTCGATGTTGCATCGTAAAAACGGCGGACATAATCAAGACGGGTTTCTTTCGGGTAGTCAGCGAACAGGCAGGCGGCTACCAGAACATACAGGAACTGGGCACTTTCATAGATGTCGCCGGTAACACGGTTTTGTACCAGATACTTACCTTCAAGCTGCTTAACAGCAGCATAACTGAAGGTCATATCACGCCAGTGATCGATGAAATCATCCATCGCCTCAAATTCAGCTTGCGTGTAGTCAGACAACAGGTGCTCGTCATACTTACCCTGTTCAACCATCTTTTTAACATGATCAAACAATTTAGGCGGCTCAAACTGACCATATGCTTTTTTACGCAGGTGGAAGATCGCCAGACGGGCTGCAAGATACTGATAATCAGGCGCATCTGTTGAAATAAGATCGGCTGCTGACTTGATCAATGTCTCGTGGATTTCGCCGGTCTTGATACCATCGTAAAATTGGATCTGAGCTTTGATTTCTACCTGAGAAACAGAAACGTTATTTAACCCTTCTGCTGCCCACGTGATCACTTTATGGATCTTATCTAACTCAATGACTTCTTTTTCGCCATTGCGTTTAGTGACATACAAGTTGTTGTTCATTTGTACTGGCCGTTAGTTTGTTAGCGCATGAAGCAAGGGTTGGCACCCTATTCATCTTTATAAAATTGAATTTGCTAAGCCTTGAAAGCTTGATCCAGCAGAGATCCCTTACTGCCTGGCGGGATCCCGTGTTTTTGTACTACTTTATTGTTCTAAAACACCCGTCGGACAAGACACAAGATAGTGAGGTTTGCGTGGTTTTGCAACCCAATATCTGGTGGTTTATCCAGCGATCAAAACGGTCCCTGAAAAAGGTTAGTGGTAACTCACCTATGAGCGGCATGACTAAGCCAAATCAGACAGATGCAACCATTTTTTACTTTTTTTGATCGCCGGTTAAAAAGTTTTAATCGCTCAAAGCGGGTTGGTTACAAATACGACATATAGCGTAATATTTATTCTTATATACTATATATAGTGTTTACAGCAGGCTTTTTTGCGTATGGACGATATAGTTCACATCGATGTTTTTGTCCGATAAGTAGAACTGGCGGCTTAGCGGATCCATATGCAGACCTGTGGTATTTCTGGCAAAAAGATCAACCTTATCGGTCATTGCCATTAATTCTGAAGGCTTAATGAAACGGGCATGCTGATGTGTGCCTTTTGGTACCAGCTTGAGGATATATTCGGCACCAACGATGCCCATCAGCCAGGATTTCACATTTCTGTTTAAAGTAGACAGAAATACATGGCCACCGGGCTTAACCAGCTTGGCGCAGGCAGCGATGATCGATGCCGGATCGGGAACGTGCTCGAGCATTTCCATACAAGTCACCACATCGAACTCTCCGGGTCTTTGTTCTGCAAAGTCTTCTGCAGAAACACACTGATAATCGACTTTTACACCGGATTCGAGACCATGAAGTTTAGCAACCTCTAAAGAAGCAGACGCCAAATCAATACCGGTAACATCAGCACCTAGTTTAGCCGTGGATTCTGCAAGAATGCCGCCGCCACAACCAATATCCAGCACTTTCTTTTCAAACAGACCATCACAGTGCTGCTGCACAAAATCAAGTCTTAACGGGTTGATTAAGTGCAGGGGTTTGAATTCACTTTCGGTATCCCACCAACGGGAGGCCAGTTCACTGAATTTGGCAATTTCTTGTTCATCGACATTCGACATACTGGTGCTCGTATTATCAGATAGAGGAGATTGATTTTGATAAATACGATACATGATCAAAGCAGTAAAAGGGACGATTTGTGTATTAAAGTGGATTAATTGCGTGAAAAGTAATCGGTTGGTAATAACAGCCCCATTTGCGGGTATTAAGCGCTACATAAATCTGTCATCCGGTGATACACTCAATGATTACTTGTAAAACCCATAATAAGAAAGCGCTGTTCTTAGCTGCATTTAAAAGTGCGTGACATTGGATACGCTTGAACTTGAATCAAGGGACATAGCAGTTTATGACTGATAACGCTAAAGAAATTCTCCCCATAAATATCGAGGAAGAGCTTAAAAACTCCTACCTTGATTATGCGATGAGCGTTATTGTCGGGCGAGCATTGCCTGACGTAAGGGACGGCCTCAAGCCGGTTCACCGCCGCGTACTCTTCGCGATGAACGAACTCAAAAACGACTTCAATAAACCGTATAAGAAATCCGCCCGTGTGGTGGGTGATGTTATCGGTAAATATCACCCTCATGGTGACAGTGCGGTATACGACACCATCGTACGTATGGCACAGCCATTCTCTTTACGTTACATGCTGGTAGACGGGCAGGGTAACTTCGGTTCTGTAGACGGCGACTCTGCCGCGGCCATGCGTTATACCGAAGTACGTATGGCTAAAATTGCCCATGAGTTACTGGCGGATCTTGATAAAGAAACCGTAGATTTCGTACCTAACTATGACGGTACTGAGCAAATTCCAGAGGTTTTACCTACTAAAGTACCAAACCTGCTGGTAAACGGCTCCTCCGGTATTGCCGTTGGTATGGCAACAAACATTCCGCCCCACAACCTCACTGAAGTGGTGAACGGCTGTATCGCAATGATAGAGAATCCTGCCGTTACCATTGAAGAGCTGATGCAGTATATTCCGGGTCCGGATTTCCCTACTGCGGCGATGATCAGTGGTCGTAAGGGTATTGATGATGCTTACCGTACCGGTCGAGGCAAAATCTATCTGCGTGCCAAAGCGGAAATCGAAACCGACAGTAATGGTAAAGAAACCATCATTGTTAATGAGATCCCTTATCAGGTAAACAAAGCCCGCCTGATTGAAAAGATCGCTGAACTGGTAAAAGAAAAACGTATCGAAGGTATTTCTGCCCTGCGTGATGAGTCTGACAAAGACGGTATGCGCATTGTTGTTGAAGTAAAACGCAACGAGTCGGCGGAAGTACTGCTTAACCACCTGTATGCCAATACCCAGCTACAAACAGTATTCGGTATTAATATGGTGGCACTGGATAACGGTCAGCCTAAAGTATTCAACCTTAAAGAAATGCTTGAGGCTTTTATCCTTCACCGTCGTGAAGTGGTTACCCGCCGTACGGTATACGAACTGCGTAAAGCGCGGGATCGTGCCCATATCCTTGAAGGTCTTGCCATCGCACTGACCAACATCGATCCTATCATTGAGCTTATCAAAGCTTCGCCGAGTCCGTCTGAAGCTAAGAAAGCTTTGGTTGCACAGGGCTGGCACCTGGGTGATGTTGCTGACATGCTTGAGCGTGCCGGTGATGATGCAGCCCGTCCGGACTGGCTGACACCGGAATTTGGTATCCGTGACGGCAAGTACTACCTGACAGAACAACAGGCACAGGCCATCCTTGATCTGCGTCTTCATAAACTGACAGGTCTTGAGCACGAAAAGATCCTTGATGAGTACAAAGAGCTACTGGCTATCATCGCTGAGTTGTTGCACATTCTGCGCAGTCCTGAGCGTCTGATGGAAGTGATTCGTGAAGAGCTCGAAAAAGTGCGTGATGAATTTGGTGATGAACGTCGCACAGAGATCACGGCTGCAAGTCATGACATTGATATTGAAGATTTGATTGAGCAGGAAGACGTTGTTGTGACGCTGTCCCGCGAAGGCTATGTGAAATATCAGAAACTGACTGAATATGAAGCACAGCGCCGTGGTGGTAAGGGTAAGTCAGCGACGAAGATGAAAGATGAAGATTTCATTGAGCGTCTGCTGGTTGCGAATACCCACGACCACATTCTGTGTTTCTCTACCCGTGGCCGTCTGTACTGGTTGAAGGTTTATCAGTTACCATTTGCCAGCCGGAACGCCCGTGGTAAACCGATTGTGAATATTCTGCCGCTGGAAAATGACGAGCGGATCACTGCCATTCTGCCTATTAAAGAATTTGAAGAAGGCAAGTTTGTACTCATGGCGACAGCCAACGGTACGGTGAAAAAGACTGATTTGAGTCTGTACTCCAGACCGCGCTCCAGTGGTATTATTGCCGTTAACCTTAATGAAGGCGATGAACTGATTGGCGTATCAATCACCCACGGTGATGACGACATCATGCTGTTCTCTGACGAAGGTAAAGTGGTTCGTTTTAACGAAAAACTGCGCGACTCAGAAACAGGTGAAGTGAAACGTGATCCGGAAACCGGTGAAGAGTTGCAGGCTCTTCGTCCTATGGGCAGAACGGCAACGGGTGTTCGCGGTATTAAACTGCAGGAAGGTCAGCGTGTGGTATCTCTGATTGTTCCCCGTGGTGACGGCGCCATCCTTACTGCAACTGAAAACGGTTATGGTAAACGTACGCCCCTTGAAGATTACCCGGCTAAGAGTCGTGCGACTCAGGGCGTGGTGTCTATCAAAGTGTCAGAACGTAACGGTAAAGTTGTCGGCGCTGTACAGGTTGATGAAACCGACGAAATCATGCTTATCAGCAACATGGGCACACTGGTACGTACCCGTGTCGGTGAAGTGTCTACGGTTGGCCGTAACACCCAGGGTGTACGTCTGATCAGAACTGCTGATGATGAGAAAGTAGTAGGTCTTCAACGTATCGAAGAAGTGATCGACGAAGAACTTGAACTGGAAGAAGGCGGGGAAAACACCGCTGAAGAAGCATCTGCTAACAATGATGCCGCTGTCTCAGACAGCGATAAGCCAACGACAGAAGAATAAGCCGGCGCGCTGTTAACTGCAGCGCGTTTTAACTCTTATTCAACAAGCGGCTTTTGCCGCTTGTTGTGTTTACAGGTGTTGAAATAATCTATGAGTAATGTATTTAACTTCAGTGCTGGACCCGCAATGTTACCTGCAGAGGTCATGCAGCAGGCACAGGCGGAATTTCTGAACTGGCGTGATTCAGGCTGCTCTGTCATGGAAGTCAGCCATCGAGGCAAAGATTTTATTGAAGTTGCCGCTACAGCAGAGCAGGACGTGCGCGACTTACTGGCCGTACCGGACAATTACAAAGTACTTTTTGCCCATGGTGGCGGCCGCGGACAGTTTGCCTCTGTGCCGCTGAACATCTCTCAAACCGGTGACACATCTTTGCACATGGTTACCGGCTCCTGGTCGAAAGGGGCCGTTGCTGAGGCATCTAAATACAACAATGCCAAAGTGATTGGTGAAACCATCGAGATTGACGGACTGAAATCAGTCGCAAGAGTCAATGCCGGCGATGTTGACCAGAATGCGGCTTACCTGCATTTTTGCCCCAATGAAACCGTTGATGGTATTGCTTTTGACTGGTTACCTGAGGCAGGTAAGGTACCGCTGGTATCTGATATGTCTTCTTGTATATTGTCGCAACCGCTGGATGTGGCTGCACACGGTATTATTTATGCCGGCGCACAAAAAAATATCGGTCCTTCCGGTTTATCGGTATTAATTGTGCGTGACGACCTTATCGGTAAAGCGCGTAAAGAAACCCCGTCCATTTTCGATTTTGATTTGATGGCTAATCACGATTCAATGTATAACACACCGCCCACTTTCTCATGGTATCTGGCGGGCCTCGTGTTCAAGTGGCTGAAGAACAATGGTGGCCTGAGTGCCATGCAAAAACGCAACGATGAGAAAGCAGCGTTACTGTATAATGCTATCGATAACAGTGATTTCTACTCAAACCCGGTGCATCCTGACAACCGTTCTAAAATGAATGTGCCTTTCCATCTGGCAGATGACGGATTGAATCAGGCATTTTTAGAACAGGCTGAAGCGGCCGGACTGAAAGCGTTGAAAGGGCACCGCTCTGTGGGCGGGATGCGCGCCAGTATCTATAACGCAATGCCGGTTGAAGGTGTTGTAGCACTGGTTGAATTTATGCAGCAATTTGAAAAGCAAAACGGGTGAGTCAGTGGAGCAGTTAACATTACAACCAATTTCCCGTGTAGACGGAGAAGTAAACGTACCCGGCTCTAAGAGTTTATCTAACCGTGCTCTGTTACTAGCAGCGCTGGCAAAAGGTGAGACAACACTGACCAATTTGCTGGACAGTGATGATATCCGCCACATGCTGGTTGCCCTTGAAAAGCTGGGTGTGACTTACACACTGAGTGAGGACAAGACTGAATGTACGGTTACCGGTATTGGCGGTAAATTCAATGTTGCCGGTGAAACCGAATTATTTCTTGGCAATGCCGGAACGGCAATGCGCCCGTTGTGTGCTGTCCTTGCTGCCAGTGATGTGCTGGTTACACTGACCGGCGAACCGCGTATGGAAGAGCGTCCAATCGGCGATCTGGTTGATGCATTGCTGGAAGCCGGTGCTGATGTCACATATCTTAAAAATGCTGGTTATCCGCCGCTTAAAATTGCCGGTAAACCCTTGTCGGCCAAAGAAGTTAACGTGGATGGGAGCGTATCCAGTCAGTTCCTGACCGCAATATTAATGGCTGCGCCGTTATTCGCTTCTGATACGCTGATAAAAATTAAGGGTGAGCTGGTTTCTAAACCCTATATCGATATTACGCTGGATACCATGGCCAAATTCGGTATTGTCGTCACTAACAATGACTACACCTGCTTCGAGGTCAAGGGAAATCAAACTTACACTTCTCCGGGTCGTTTCATGGTTGAGGGTGATGCGTCATCGGCCTCTTACTTCCTGGCTGCTGCTGCAATTAAAGGCGGTACGGTGAAAGTTACCGGCATTGGTAGTAAAAGTATCCAGGGTGACGTACGTTTTGCTGATGTACTTGAAGCGATGGGAGCGAAAGTTGAATGGGCGGATGAGTCAGTGACTGTCACCGGTGCACCGTTAAAAGGTGTGGATATGGATATGAATCATATTCCTGATGCAGCCATGACTATTGCTACCACAGCGCTGTTTGCTGAAGGGCCGACGTCTATCCGTAATATCTACAACTGGCGGGTTAAAGAAACGGATCGCCTGCATGCAATGGCTACTGAGTTACGCAAATTGGGCGCCGAAGTGGACGAAGGACACGATTACATCACCGTGCAACCTTTGAAATCACTGAAGCATGCTGAAATCAATACATATAATGATCACCGGGTGGCAATGTGCTTCTCCCTTGTAGCACTTAGCGATACGCCGGTCACTATTAACGATCCGCGCTGTACAGCCAAAACCTTCCCGGACTACTTCACCCGGTTCGCGACAATCTGTCACTAATTTGTCGCTAACTGTCAGGAAAATGACAGCTTTCTAAGTTAAAACAATGCTGCCTGTTCTTACAGGCAGCATTGCTTATGATGCCAAGGTGCGTATAATTGCGCGCGATTTAATAACCTTTTAACAAGTGGAGCAGGTATGCAACTGATCCCCGTCGTCACGGTTGACGGACCAAGTGGAGCTGGTAAAGGAACCCTGAGCAGTTTACTTGCAAAAGAACTTCAATGGCATTTTCTGGATAGTGGCGCAATATATCGCGTTCTGGCTGTTGCAGCATTACACCACGATTTACCCGTGGATGATGAAGCTTCTGTTGTGCCGCTGGCAACCGGTCTGGATGTCAGCTTTGAAACAAACGGCGAAGCTAACCGCATTATTCTGGAAGGTGAAGATGTGACTGATGATATCCGCACTGAACAGGTAGGCGCTGTAGCATCACAGATAGCCGCGTTACCCAGAGTCCGTGAAGCATTATTACGTCGCCAGCGTGCCTTTCAGCAGGAGCCCGGCCTGGTTGCTGACGGCCGCGACATGGGCACGGTGGTGTTTCCTGATGCGGTTGTAAAACTGTTTTTAACAGCCAGCGCTGAAGCCAGGGCTGAACGGCGATATGCCCAGTTGAAAGAGAAGGGCATGGATGTTAATATTGCGCGCCTTTTAACCGATATCAAAGCACGTGATGAACGTGATACGCAGCGGGCAGTTGCCCCTCTGGTACCGGCTGAAGATGCGGTAGTAATAGATTCTACTCACCTGGATATTACGCAGGTGTTTGAAAAAGCGATGGAAGTTGTGAGATCGAAGGTTCGCTGATTTAAGCGCAGCCTCTTTTTTTCGTTCCATTATTTTATATGTCGACACAGGACGTGACGACTTTTGTTAGCAACCCCACGTTAGCCGGACTGTAATGTGGATGTCAACTTTTAAAATTTACTGAGCATATGACTGAAAATTTTGCACAACTTTTTGAAGAAAGCTTACAAGAACTGGAAACACGCCCTGGTTCAATTGTAAAAGGTACCGTTGTTTCTATCGACAAAGACATCGTTCTTGTTGACGCAGGCTTGAAATCAGAAAGTGCTATCCCAGCTGATCAATTCAAAAATGCTGAAGGCGAATTAGAAATCGCTGTTGGCGACTCTGTAGACGTAGCACTTGACGCTGTTGAAGATGGTTTCGGTGAAACTATCCTGTCACGTGAAAAAGCTAAGCGCCACGAAGCATGGGTTGAGCTGGAAAAAGCTTACGAAGATAAAGTCACTATCAAAGGCGTTATCAACGGTAAAGTTAAAGGCGGTTTCACTGTTGAAGTTAACAGTGTACGCGCGTTCCTGCCAGGTTCTCTGGTCGACGTACGTCCAGTACGCGACACTACTCACCTGGAAGGCAAAGAGCTTGAGTTTAAAGTAATCAAGCTGGATGCTAAGCGTAACAACGTTGTTGTTTCACGTCGTGCGGTTATCGAAGCAGAAAGCAGTGCAGAACGTGAAACTCTGCTGGCTAACCTGGAAGAAGGTCACGAAATCAAGGGTATCGTTAAGAACCTGACTGATTACGGTGCGTTCGTTGATCTGGGTGGCGTAGACGGTCTTCTGCACATTACTGATATGGCCTGGAAGCGCGTTAAGCACCCAAGCGAAATCGTTAATGTTGGTGACGAAATCAACGTTAAAGTTCTGAAGTTCGACAAAGACAAGCAGCGTGTTTCTCTGGGCATGAAGCAAATGGGCAACGATCCATGGCATGACATTTCCCAGCGTTACCCTGAAGGTACTAAGATCTCTGGTCAGGTAACTAACCTGACAGACTACGGTTGCTTCGTTGAAATTGAAGACGGCGTTGAAGGTCTGGTACACGTTTCTGAAATGGACTGGACTAACAAGAACATCCACCCATCTAAAGTTGTTAGCTTAGGTGACACTGTTGAAGTTATGGTTCTGGAAATTGACGAAGAACGTCGTCGTATTTCTCTGGGTCTGAAGCAGTGCATTGCTAATCCTTGGGAAGAGTTCGCGAAGTCACACGAAAAAGGCGACAAAGTATCTGGTAAGATCAAGTCAATCACTGACTTCGGTATCTTCATCGGCCTTGACGGTGGCATCGACGGTCTGGTTCACTTGTCTGACATCAGCTGGAACAAAACTGGCGAAGACGCAGTTCGTGACTACAAAAAAGGTGACGAAATCTCTGCTGTTGTTCTGCAAGTCGACCCGGAGCGTGAGCGTATCTCTCTTGGCGTTAAGCAAATCGAAGAAGATCCTTTCAACAAGTATCTGACAGATAACAAGAAAGGTGCTATCGTTAACGGTACAGTTACTGCTGTTGACGCAAAAGGCGTTACAGTTAACCTGGCTGAAGAAGTTGAAGGCTACATCCGCGTTGCTGACTTGTCACGTGACCGCGTAGAAGACGCTTCTGAAGTTGTTAACGTAGGCGAAAGCATCGAAGCGAAATTTATGGGCGTAGACCGTAAGAATCGCACTGTTAACCTGTCTGTTAAAGCGAAAGATCAGGCTGACGAAAAAGAAGCTATCGACAAAGTTAACCAGCAGGAAGACGCTGGCTTCGCTAACGCGATGGCAGAAGCATTTAAAGCTGCTAAAGGCGAATAATGCAAATACGGGTGTGCTAAACCCACACCCGCTCCGTAGTAGCTGTAAAATAACGTTTTTACGAGAGAGGTTTTAAATGACCAAGTCGGAACTAATTGAACGGCTCGCGGATCAGGCGCGACATATCCCGGCAAAAGATCTTGAGCTGGCGATAAAGGAAATCCTGGAACAGATGGCGCAAACCCTTCAAAAGGGCGAGCGTATTGAAATCCGGGGTTTTGGTAGCTTTTCTCTTCACTACCGAGCACCACGTGTCGGGCGTAATCCCAAGACAGGTGATACTGTGAAGCTGGACGGTAAATACGTCCCTCACTTTAAACCCGGTAAAGAATTACGGGAAAGGGTAGACAGCGCCGTAAGCTAATCTTAAAAAGCCGCATCAGCGGCTTTTTTTCTGCCAGCATTTACTACCTTTTCATCCTCAAATCTGCAGCCCGTAGACCATATTTCCTGAGAAGTCCAATCACTGAGATTAATTCTTGACCATCTTTACATATCCTATATATTAGTGAAGCGCTAACTAATACTATGTGCTGAGATCATGTCAGCCTCGACAGAACAACAAATAATAAAACAATATCAACCATTGATACGGGCTTTGATACCTTACGAGCAGGATAACCGCTTGCTTGAAGGGTTAAATAAGTTCACGGGCAGGGTGCCCGGCAATGTCAGGAAGATCATAAAGGACGAAGTCATGAGGCTTACGTGCATCACTGATGCGCCCGCTGATAACTCCGCCTTCGCAGAATTCCCTGTATTCAAATTTTCTCATTTCGGTGTTGAAATGCGTCTGGATAAAGTTGGCGCACGTATTCTGCAAACCGAATCCCAACTCTATCAGGACAGATATACTGTTGGTGTATTTGAAACCATCACGAATTCTGATTTCTACCAGGCCCATTTAAAGAAAGAAAACTATAAAAAGATTGTTGATGCATTTACGGTAGAAACCCAGTCTCTTGACGATATTCATTTTGGTAATGATTTAGCTATCGCACCCAATTTCCCTGTATCGTCTCTGGAGTTCGAAAAGGGCAAAACCTGTACTATTTCTTCTTTGGGTTATAAGTCAATGTCGCTGGAAAGTAAGCGGCCCCCAAAAGTCTCAGCAAAAGAAGTGTTTAATTTTCAGTTTCCGGAAGTGCCCGGGCTACCCAAAGGCATGGCAATCAAATACGTTGTCAGCGGCATCAAATTTAACAAGCAAACTGAAAAATATGAAACACAATTCAGGCTCCATCCTTCTACTGATCCCCGTTTAGAGAAAATCCTGCAGAAATACATCGATATGGCATCTTTCCAGCAGCCTTTACAGCGGGAACTGGAAAGTGAAAGAGCCATGCAGGATCTTGAACGGGACAGGGTTCTTGATAACAGCCCCTGGGTACCTTTGTTTATTCAAAAGGTTGATAACGGCGTTAAACCACTTTCAGCTCTGTTCACCGCTGTAAATGAATCAAACTCAGGCGGTATTGCCAATATCCGTCAGTTGACCAGCATGAAGCTGTTTCCGCGCATATTAAAAGAATTGCTTAAATATAAAGAAACCTTTGTTGTTTCGGGCGTTATTGAAACGAAAAAGGGCGAGTTCAGAATTCTGGCCACGTTAAGAGAGCTTGAATCAGCCGATTTACTGGCACCGGCCATTCATTTGCTCAATAAAAACGAAAGTTTGCATTGTCTGCAATGCCGATGGTCAGATGTCGTCCGCGATGACAGGCAAAAGGCCTATGCCATTCACGACCTCATCCAGACTGATTACGAAGAACTCGATGCCATTTCTCACATTCTTTTTTGTAAGAATGTGTCCGCCTCACTGCATGGTCTTGCCGTGACGGAAAGACGTCCGATGCCGGCGATTCCTGAAGAATTACTTGAAGATACTGCTCAATACCCCTTCAGTCTGGTATTTGATGAAGACATGAACCGCAGAAGCGAGGCACGGTATATTATCGACAAAGAAGGGGCGGTAAAAAGTGGCTTGCTGAGTTCAAGTCCCGTGTTGGTGAAAGATATTTCTTCCAGGGGGATGCGTATAATTTTGTCTGAGCCATTCAGTAAGCCGGAAAAAGAAATTAAAGTTTCCGTCCCCGAGCTGAAGATTAAAAATCAGAAATATGACATCGTGGGATATTCTGCTGCGACCAGAGAGGTAAGACTGCGGTTGCCTTCAAAACGGGATGCGATTGCGGCGGGCATTTTGCAATTTGTGCATAAAAATTATGCCTGGTTCAAAAACAAAGACACCAACCTTTTACACCGTAATACTCACAGGTTCTTATGGGAACTCGCGGTGCGACATCATCCGTCAGCGAGTATTTTGTGTATTACTAACCGTTATTTACTTAACCGGTTAAAGACAGTTTATCAGACCCCGGCCTGTGATGACCTTTACCCATTTTCAGTCATTGAAAATGTGGTCCCGATGCATGGGTTCTTTGCCGACAAAGATGCGCAAAAACCTAAGTCGAAATTGCTGGTTGATATGTTTCATGGTGCAGTTACCGGTGTATCGGTTGTCCATTGTGTGCGTAAGTCAGACAATAAACTGGTTTACCTTCCGGAAACGGATTTTTTATACGGATCAATGCGTAAGCACGTGCATAACCATATTCAGGAAGATAAAGTTGAGTTATGCGTAACCAAAATTGATGTTGTCCGTTGTCAGTCAGAGTCATCACCAATGACGAAAAAGCGTCTGGCACAACTATCGCGCATTGATAAACCCATGTATGACCGTTTTAATGTCATGCAATCATCGTATTCTCATGTGTTATATCTCACCAGTGAGTCTGTCCTGCAACAGGCAGTGCTGAGAGCCCGGCTCAGGCCGGTAAAACCACAAACAGCAAAGGCCAGCCAGGCCGAATCAGCCTGATAAGGCTTTTTTGCTGATTCTGATGTCATGTTTTCACACAATTTGCTATCCTCTCAGAGAGTTAAAGAACAAAGGTCTTTGTGTTGAAAGGAATAGTTACCTTACTTGTTATTGTGTTTCTTCTCGTACTGGCATTTGCTATCGGGTCGCAGAATGATGCATCAGTGACAGTAAATTACCTGATTGCACAGGCAGAAATACGCATGTCTACGCTGATTGCTGTTACGCTCTGTATCGGTATTATCATCGGATTGCTCATCATGTTGTTGAGCTGGTTAAGTCTGCGCGTGCAGCTGGTTGCAACCCGCAGTCGTTTACGCAAAGCCATCAAAGAATAATTTATGCTCGAACTGTTGTTTCTACTTTTGCCTGTGGCAGCCGGGTACGGCTGGATAATGGGCCGTAACAGTGTGCGTCAGGCACAGCGGAAACAATCGAGTATTCTGTCCAGGCACTATTATCGTGGCCTTAACTTCCTGTTAAGCGATCAACCTGATAAAGCCGTTGATACACTGATTAAGATGATCAATCTGAACAGTGATACGGTGGAAACCCATATTGCCATGGGGAATTTTTTCCGCCACCGGGGAGAAATTGACCGCGCTATCAAGATTCACCAGAACCTGGTTTCCAGAGAGGAAATTCAATCTAACCAGCAGGAAAACGCCTTAAAAGAACTCGGGCACGATTATATGCAGGCAGGGTTTCTGGAGCGGGCTGAAGGTGCCTATTTGCAATTGATGAACAGTGACAGGCATTATCTCGTTGCCCAGCAACAGTTGTTCAGCATCTATCAAACCACGAAAGAGTGGGAACGGGCCATCGAACTGGCTGAAAAGATGGTTGAATGTCATGGTGACAGTGATGATGTTAGCGAGCGTCTGGCCCATTTTTATTGTGAACAGGCACAACTGGAACAGGATAACGGACAGCAGGGTGAAGCACTTATTCTGTTGCAGAAAGCGGTTAATGCAGATGAGCATGCTGTCCGCCCGTGGTTAATGCTTGGACATATTGCTTTTGACCAGAAGCGATTCGGTGATGCGAAAGCGTATTTTGTACAGGTGGCAGAGCACGACCTTAACTGGTTCAGTGAAGCGGTCCCCGCACTTGAAGCAATTGCACAGGAAACCGGAGACTGGGACGGCTTTGAAGAAGCTTTGTCTTCTCACTGGCAGGAGTGCGCCACATCGTATCTCGCCATGGTAGATATAAAAATTCATCAGGGAAAGACCACGGAGGCTGCCGATTACCTGCTCGATCAGTTACGCAAACGCCCGACCATGAAAGGCTTTAAAACGCTCATGGGCTTGTACATTGATCAGCTTAACGATGAAGCATCTGCAAACAGTCTGCGGTTACTGAAAGGACTTGTTGAAGAGCAAATGAAGCAGCGTCCGAAATACCGTTGTACCAGTTGCGGGTTTTCCGGAAGAAAACTGTACTGGCTATGTCCATCCTGTAAAAAATGGAATGTTGTTAAACCCATTAAAGGCTTAGACGGAGAATAAATTCCTCATGCAAGATCCTAAAGTCATTGTTGCCCTGGATTATGATAACAAAGACACCGCTCTGGCGTTTGTTTCGCAGTTAGACCCTGCAATATGCCGCCTGAAAGTCGGAAAAGAAATGTTCACCCTGTTCGGGCCTGAGTTTGTTAAAACACTGGTTAATATGGGGTTTGATATTTTTCTCGACCTCAAGTTTCACGATATACCCAATACCGTAGCGAAAGCCTGTAAAGCTGCTGCTGAGCTGGGTGTGTGGATGGTGAACGTTCATGCTTCCGGCGGCGCAGAAATGATGAAAGCAGCGAAACTGGCAATTGAGTCCAGTTCACATCCCGAAACAAAGCTGATTGCCGTCACCGTGCTGACCAGTATGGACGAAGCTCAGTTACAACGGGTTGTTCCCGGTGTGACGCCGGCACAACAGGTAGAGAAGCTCGCTGCACTGACTTTTGAAGCTGGTCTGGACGGTGTTGTGTGTTCAGCGCAGGAAGCGGTATTGCTTCGTAAAACTATGAAGGCGCCATTCTTGCTGGTAACGCCTGGTATTCGTCCGGCAGGCAGTGACGTTGGAGATCAGAAGCGTGTGATGACACCGGTTGATGCGATGAACGCCGGCGTCAGCTATCTGGTAATGGGACGCCCCATTACGCAGGCTGCTGATCCGCTCAGCGTTCTCAAAGAAGTGAATGCCTCTCTGTGAGGTAAGTTATACAAAAAAGCCCCGTCCTGTATGAACAGAACGGGGCTTTTTATTATCTTTACTGATTACTTCAGCGCTTCTTCAGCCGGTGTATACGTCAGACCCAGTTTTTCACCAAGTGCATCGACTACCGCTTTATACGTTACTTTTCCTTCGTGAACGTTGAGACCGTTCAGCAGGTGTTTGTCATCAAGCATCGCCTGTTTCGGGCCTTTATTAGCCAGCGCCAGACCAAATGGTAATGTCGCATTGTTCAGTGCCATGGTAGAGGTGCGTGCAACACCGCCCGGCATATTGGCAACACAGTAGTGAACCACGTCGTCAATAATATAAACAGGATCCTGGTGTGTTGTCGCTTTTGAAGTAGCAAAACAACCGCCCTGGTCAATGGCCACATCCACCACAACTGAACCCGGCTTCATCGCTTTAATATGGTCTTCGTTCAGCAGTTTTGGCGCTGCTGCACCGGGAATAAGGACCGCACCGACAACCAGATCTGCTTTTGATGAATATTGTTCAATGGCATCTACCGTTGAGAATACTGTTTTAACCTGACCATTGAAGATATCATCAATCTGACGGAGGCGTGGCAGAGAGCGATCCAGAATGGTTACATCAGCACCCATACCAACAGCCATTTTAGCCGCGTTGATACCTACAACACCGCCACCAATTACCAGTACTTTACCCGGTGCTACACCCGGTACGCCACCAAGCAGAGTACCGCTGCCGCCGTGGGCTTTTTCAAGATAGTGTGCGCCGGCCTGAACTGACATGCGTCCGGCAACTTCGCTCATCGGTGCCAGCAGGGGTAATCCACCACGGTCGTCTGTTACCGTTTCATAGGCAATACAAGTGGCGCCGGATGCGATAAGTAATTCAGTCTGAACAGGGTCCGGAGCAAGGTGCAGATACGTGTACAGTGTCTGACCCTTTCTCAGCATTTTGCATTCATTGGGCTGAGGCTCTTTCACTTTAACAATCATGTCAGCTTCAGCAAAAATCTGCTCAGCCGTCTGTGAGATGCGGGCTCCTGCAGACACATACATGTCGTCAGTGAAGCCAATGGCAGTACCTGCATGAGTTTCCACAACCACATCGTGACCATGGGTAACAAATTCTTTAACTGCTGCAGGCGTCAGACCAACGCGGTATTCATGGTTTTTAATCTCTTTTGGTACACCAACTAACATAGAACCCTCAAAAATTGTTGTTTTTTGTTTGTTTCAGATGGCGGCAGTATACGTGAGAAAAAAACGAAGTATGTGCTGAAGATTTTCAGGATGCCGTGCTATATTTTGTAAAACAAAGAAAGTGCAGAATTTAATATGCTGGTAAAAACACCAAAACACCTTGACCGGATAGACAGAAATATCCTTACACAGCTGCAAAAAGACGGGCGGATATCGAATGTTGAATTGGCTAAAGCAGTGGGGCTGAGTCCCAGTCCCTGTCTTGAAAGAGTTAAGCGCCTTGAGGCTCAGGGTTATGTTACCGGATATCATGCTACACTTGACCCCGAGAAACTGGGCGCTGCCATGCTGGTTTTCGTTGAAATCACTTTAACGAAAACATCGGTGGATATCTTCGCAGAATTTTCTGCTGCAGTGCAGGATCAGGAAGATATTCAGGAATGTCACCTTGTGTCCGGAGATTTCGATTTTCTCCTGAAGGCAAGGGTAGCGGATATGTCCAGTTACCGGAAATTACTGGGAGATACCTTACTTCGTTTACCCGGTGTGAGTGAATCGAGAACCTACGTGGTGATGGAAGAAGTAAAAAGTACCACTGCAGTACGCATCAATATGAAATGACGGCTAAAAGTGGCGTAGTTGCCAGTGCTGCAGAAGGGTGGAAACGGTTAAAACCACTGTATATTGAACTAGGTATCCTTTTTCCCTTTGTGGTAATCTGTAATATTACAGTTACTGTAGTTTCAGTCGCTGTTCAGCCAGTATTCATCACGGCTGAAGAAATATTAAAATAATAAAAGTGTGTTAAAACAAGTCACCGTTGTTTTCTGTGTGCATGGAAAGGCTTCTGCACTTACGGTGACGGATAAAGATGATTAAGGGTTTATGGCGCGTTTAACAGGTATCCAGCGATTACTTGAAGCAGGCATGATGGTCGCCTGCGTTTTCGCATTCTTTATTTTACTGGCACTGGCTTCTTTTCATCCCGGCGATCCGGGATGGAGTCAGGCAGGCTTACAACTTGATGTGCATAACTGGGTGGGGGCAACAGGCGCCTGGGTTGCAGACTTATTACTTTTCAGTTTTGGCTGGCTGGCCTATCTTTTACCGTTTTGCTTTGCCTTTATTGGCTGGTTCTTATTTCAGCACGTCAAAGATCTCGATGAATTTGATTATCTGACTATCGGCCTGAGAATCATTGGCGGATTACTGATTGCGCTGGGTGTTACCGGCATCGCAAGTATCAATTTTAACGATTTGTATAACTTTTCGGCTGGCGGTTTTGTCGGTGATGTAATCAGTTCTGCACTCATTCCTTATTTTAATACTGCCGGCACAATTCTGTTGTTGCTCTGTTTTTCCTGCACCGGTTTTACATTACTTACCGGTATCAGCTGGCTGGATATTATCGACAGTATGGGCAGTGCAACCATCTGGTTCGGCCGAAAGACCATTTCGGTCCCGCAACAGCTTATCGGTCTTGATATGCCAAAGCTGGCTTTATCTTCAGAAAAATCTGCAGGGCAGGGGAGTGGCGATACTGTCGAGGTAACGACACTGAGAGCTGCGCCACTACCTGAGGATGCACCGCGCAAGAGTGATAAAACAACGTCTTCTCCCTGGTCAGGGAGTCAGCGGGACGAGCCTTCATTTGGTATTCCTGATGAAGTATTCGCCAATGACGATGATGAACCACCTTTTGAAGTTGATGAACCGCTAACCATCGAAGCGGACAAGAAGTCCGGGTTCTCTTTCAGTAGTTTTAAAGAAAAAGTGATGCCGTCTAAAGACAAAGATACGGCTCCGGCTGAAAAATCTGAACCGGTGTTCAGTACGGATGATGCATCAGATGATTCGGATGACAAACCACAAAACATTGAAACTTCAACGGTTACAGAACAGCCTGTGGCTGCGAAGCCGCTGTCACAACCCGCTGCAAAACCAAAAGCGCCGACAACTCTGGCTGAAGCGGTGGCTGCAAAAGAGGCTGAGAAGGCCGAAATTGCAGCATTAGGCCCAATGCCGTCCTTTGACTTGCTGGAACGCCCCGACCGTAAAGAAAACCCCATCACTCAGGAAGAGATGGATATGGTGTCCCGCCTGGTGGAAGACAAACTGGCAGATTTTAACATTGAGGCCAGTGTGGTAGGCGTCTATCCAGGTCCTGTTATCACCCGTTTTGAGCTTGATCTGGCGCCCGGCGTGAAGGTAAGCAAAATTACCGGTCTGTCAAAAGATTTAGCCCGTGCTATGTCTGCTATGTCAGTGCGTGTTGTGGAAGTTATTCCCGGAAAGTCTGTGATAGGTCTTGAGCTGCCTAACAAAAAACGTGAAATGGTTCGTCTGAGTGAAGTGATCACCTGTGACGCCTTCCAGAGCAATAAGTCTGCTCTGACCATGGTGTTAGGTGCGGATATCAGCGGTAAACCGGTTGTGGTCGATCTTGCGAAAATGCCTCACTTACTGGTTGCCGGTACAACCGGTGCCGGTAAATCCGTCGGGGTGAATGTCATGATTTTGAGCTTGCTGTATAAGTCCAAGCCGGAAGATGTCCGCATGATCATGATCGACCCGAAAATGCTTGAACTTTCAGTATATGAAGGGATCCCTCATTTGCTGGCAGAAGTGGTCACCGATATGAAGGAAGCCGCTAACGCGTTGCGTTGGTGTGTAGGTGAAATGGAACGCCGCTATAAATTAATGTCTGCTCTCGGGGTCAGAAACCTGAAAGGCTATAATGCCAAGGTGTTACAGGCCATCGAAGACGGCGAGCCGATTAAAGATCCGTTGTGGCGCACTGAAGACAGCATGGAAGAAGAAGCGCCGGACTTACAAAAATTACCGGCCATCGTTGTGGTTGTTGACGAATTTGCCGACATGATGATGATTGTGGGTAAGAAAGTAGAAGAATTGATAGCACGGATCGCGCAAAAGGCCCGTGCCGCCGGTATCCATCTTATTCTGGCCACGCAGCGCCCGTCTGTAGATGTTATCACCGGTCTGATCAAAGCCAACATACCCACCCGTATCGCTTTCCAGGTATCCAGTAAAATCGATTCCAGAACAATATTGGATCAACAGGGTGCAGAAGCGCTGCTTGGTATGGGTGACATGCTGTATTTACCGCCCGGCAGCCCGGTACCAACGCGTGTACACGGTGCCTTTGTGGATGACCATGAAGTGCATGCGGTAGTCAGTGACTGGCAGAAACGGGGCAAGCCTGATTACATTGATGAAATTCTTAACGGTGAAGCCACTGCGGAAGTCTTACTGCCGGGAGAAGCAGCAGAAAACGGTGACGAGGAATATGATGCCTTCTTCGATGAGGCTGTGGCATTTGTAACTGAAACGCGGCGGGCCAGTGTGTCTTCCGTGCAGCGTAAATTCAGAATTGGTTACAATCGTGCGGCCAGACTGGTAGAACAAATGGAAGCAAACGGTGTCGTATCTTCACCAGGTCATAACGGTAACAGGGAAGTGCTTGCGCCCCCTGTACCCAAGGAGTAGTACATTGAACCGTTTTATTTACACCATCGTTTTATCCGGTATTTTCGCATTTTCCGCGCAGGCCGATGACGCCGCCGGTGCAAAGTTAAAATCTTTGTTGTCCGGTATTAATCAGTTCAAAGCGCAGTATGCGCAGGTTATTACTGATAGCGGTAATAATATCGTTCACGAAACCAAAGGCGAAGTGGTGTTGGCACGTCCGGACAAGCTGCGCTGGGAAACTTACGCACCGGATGACAACGTGCTTATTGCTGATGGCGAAACGGTCTGGAATATCGACCCCTTTGCCATGCAGGTTACCGTGATGGATCAAAAAGGTCAGGTAAAAGATAACCCGTTTATGTTACTAACCTCTGATGATGATACTGTCTGGTCGAAATTCGTTATCCGCGCTGCTGACGACAATGCATCTGAATATATCGTTACCCCTAAAAACGGTGAAGGTCAGATCCGTAAACTGACTCTGTTGTTTGACGACAACAGCCTTACAGGTTTGTCTACACTGGATGCACAGGAACAAACTAGCACCATTCTGTTTTCTCAAAGCAGTACCCGCTTTCCTATGGCTGCTGATACATTTCAGGCAGATATTTCTGATCAATTTATGGTAGACGATCAGCGGTGAGTTTGTTTTCGCAAGACGACTACGCCCCGCTGGCTGCCCGTATGCGGCCGGCCGGCATCGATGATTATGCCGGTCAGACCCATTTACTGGGCGAAGGGAAGCCCTTAAGAAAAATGCTGGAAGCCGGTCATTGCCATTCAATGATTTTGTGGGGACCTCCCGGTACAGGCAAAACCACACTGGCAGAAATGATTGCTGCGTATACACAGGCAAAGGTAGTGCGTCTGTCAGCAGTCACCGCCGGTGTAAAAGACGTCCGGGCTGCGATGGAGCAGGCTGAAATAGATCAGCGTCATGGTCAGCGTACATTATTGTTTGTTGATGAGGTTCACCGGTTTAATAAAAGTCAGCAGGATGCATTCTTACCCTTTGTGGAATCCGGTACGGTTACATTTATCGGTGCCACCACAGAAAACCCCTCTTTTGAGCTGAATAATGCATTGCTGTCACGGGTCAGGGTTTATGTGTTGCAGTCGCTGGACGACAATGCGCTTAACGGAGTGCTGAACAGGGCGTTATCAGATAAAGTTAAAGGGCTTGGCAAACGGGGTTTTGAGCTGAAAGATGATGCCAGAAAGGCGCTTCTCGGCTTGTGTGCCGGTGATGCCCGCAGATTACTGACTTATCTTGAACTGGCCGGGGATTTCGCTGAGGGCGACGTCATCACACTCAGCGATGTCGAGCAGGCAACCGGCGAAAAAGTGGCTGCTTATGACAAACGTGGCGATACGTTTTACGATTTAATTTCCGCTTTTCACAAGTCAGTACGTGGTTCAGATCCTGACGCGGCGCTTTATTGGTATGCGAGAATACTGAACGGCGGTGGTGATGCGCTGTACGTAGCCAGACGTCTGCTGGCCATCGCGTCTGAAGACATTGGCAACGCCGACCCAAGAGCCATGCAATTGAGTGTGAACGCCTGGGATTGTTATCATCGTGTCGGTCCGGCAGAAGGGGAAAGGGCCATTGCGCAAGCGGCTGTATATTGTGCACTTGCGCCAAAAAGTAATGCCGTTTATATGGCCTTCAGTCTGGCAAAACAGGTGGCAGCTAAAGCGCCGGATTATCCCGTTCCGGTTCATTTAAGGAACGCCCCGACGGCACTGCTTAAAGAGCTCGGGCACGGCGATGAATACCGTTATGCGCATAACGAGCCCCATGCTTTTGCAGCGGGCGAGGTGTATCTGCCGCCAGAGATTGCCGGTACCCGTTTCTATGAGCCCACAGAACGCGGACTGGAGCAGAAACTCAAAGCAAAACGGGATTTTCTCGACACACTGAATCAACAGGCTACGGATAAAAAGGGATAGTCATGCCAACAGGAATTGTCTTGTACTGTTATATCGCAGCAGGCGGCGCAATAGGCGCGTGTCTGCGCTTTTTTGTCACATCTAATATCGATTCCTGGTTTGGAAAAGCGCTGCCCTTTGGTACACTGACTGTGAACGTATTAGGCTCGTTCAGCCTTGCACTGTTATACGGATTCATAGAGCGGCATGAACTGATGGATTCTCCCTATCGTGCTCTGATAGGTGTCGGCCTTTTAGGGGCTTTTACCACCTTTTCCACGTTCTCTATCGAAACACTGACATTACTGGAAAATGGCCTGATAATGAAAGCCATAGCCAATGTGTTATTAAATGTGTGCCTGTGCCTGCTGGCAGGATGGGCAGCAATAGCAATGATGAAAGGATAAAAAGAATTACATGTTAGATCCAAAGTTACTTCGGGCAGACATTGAGAACACTGCTAAACGCCTTGCCGACCGGGGCTTTACACTGGATGCAGACGCTTTTAATGCGCTGGAAGAAAAGCGCAAATCCCTGCAGACAAAAACGCAGGAATTACAGAATGAACGTAATGTCCGTAGTAAGTCCATTGGTAAAGCAAAAGCGCAGGGCCAGGACATTGCGCCATTACTGGCCGAGGTTGGCCAGCTGGGCGACGATCTTGACGCAGCAAAAAATGAACTTGATGCATTGCTGGCTGAAATCACTGCACTGACTCAGGGGATCCCGAATCTTCCCCACGAATCTGTGCCGGTGGGTGAAGACGAAAACCAGAATGTGGAAATCAGTAAGTGGGGCACACCTGCAGAATTTGATTTCGAAGTAAAAGATCACGTAGATGTGGCTGAAGCTTTAGATAAAGGGCTGGATTTCGCTGCTGCGACGAAGTTAACCGGTAGTCGTTTCGTTGTAATGCGCGGCCACATTGCCCGCATGCACCGTGCACTCGCTCAGTTCATGCTGGATGTGCATACTGCAGAACACGGTTACCAGGAAATGTACGTACCCTATCTGGTCAATCATGACAGCCTGTATGGTACCGGTCAGTTGCCTAAGTTCGGTGAAGATCTGTTCCATACTCAGCCTGCCACCGAAGAAGGTCAGGGGTTATCGCTGATCCCAACTGCTGAAGTTCCGCTGACCAACCTGGCACGTGACGAGATTTTTGATGCCAAATCCCTGCCGGTGAAGATGACTGCCCATACACCTTGCTTCCGGAGTGAAGCGGGTTCTTACGGTCGTGATACACGGGGTCTTATCCGTCAGCATCAGTTTGATAAAGTTGAGCTGGTCCAGCTGGTTAAACCCGAAGATTCCTTTGATGCGCTGGAAGCACTGACTGGTCATGCGGAAGTGATTTTACAGAAGTTGAACTTGCCTTACCGCAAAATGTTGCTATGTACCGGTGATATGGGCTTTGGTTCCTGTAAAACGTACGATTTGGAAGTCTGGTTACCGGCGCAAAATACTTACCGGGAAATTTCTTCATGTTCTAACATGCTTGATTTCCAGGCGCGCCGGATGCAGGCCCGTTACCGTAACCCGGAAACGAACAAACCTGAATTATTACACACTCTGAATGGCTCAGGTCTGGCTGTAGGCCGTACTTTAGTGGCTATTCTTGAAAATTATCAGCAGGCTGATGGCAGCGTAAAAGTGCCGGAAGCACTGGTAAGTTACATGGGTGGTGTGACTGAAATTAAACCGGCTTAATCACACCGGTAAACACTAAAATGGCGTCTTTATAAGACGCCATTTTTGTATTACAGACACTTGGCGGGTTTAGGCAATCCCGCCAGCTTTGTTGCCTGTTTGGCCGGCCCTTTTTTAAATAACCGCTGAATATAACGGCTGTTGCCTTTTTCCGGACCATATTCGGCCGCCATTGCTTTCACCAGTGCACGTACCGCAGGACTGGTTTCATATTCCAGATAAAAATTCCTGACAAAACGAACCACTTCCCAATGTTCTTCTGTCAACGAAATGTTCTCCTGCTCCGCCAGCACAGGCACCATGCTCTCGTCCCACTGCGTGTAATCCAGCAGGTAACCGTTCTTATCAGTTTCTATGTCTTTGCCTTGCCATTCAAAGCTTGTATTGCCGGCCATTATAGTACTATCCACTTGCCATATTGTTGTGTGAAACGAATAACGTCGCTGTGTGAGATAAGGTCACCCTCTTCACAGTTCACGCCGCGGCATTCAGCATCGTCAGCGAGTACGTAAAGCGGAAAATCACTTTCTTGCAGTTCACCATATTGATAAACGCCGTTTCCACGAAGAATAACGGGTATGTTCAAGGTTTCAGCATTCCGGAGATAGCGCTGCTGCATATCATTACTTATTGAGGTAGTAATAAATAATATCATCAGAACGTCACCACATGATCAACCCGTTCAATCAGCGCTGGCACCTCATCATCAGTTAACGCCTTAACAGTTTTTAATACATCCCGCCCTCTAATTCTTCTGGTAGCATAATCGGACTGCACGTAGTAACAGTCTTCAATGTCAAAGAATGGCAGCGCTTTAAGCCTTTTAAAATGATTTTTCACCCCTTGCTGTTGCGGGGCCTGCTCTGTTAACTGGTAGATGCCGTCACCTTCAAACAGTATTGATACTTCGTGGCCGTAGTTCGTTGCTGCCATGGCAAAGTCCAGCCCGTCGGATGCCTGACTGACAGAGTAGGGAGCGGTAGTAAAACGAATAAGTAAATGTGCCATCAGAATTGTACCAGGTGTTCACACTGATGAAGCGAAGTGAAAAAATCACTGAGGCCGGTATGTTCGAAAACCTCTTCTTCGCCGGTGCCGTTTACACCCCGCTTGTCTCCCGCGGTCATGCAAACCCGTAATGAAGTTTGTGCTTGTGATTTCAGCTCACACCATGCCTGATAGACATTCATTTCGTCATTAGGCGGGTTCATTTGTGGCAGCGCATTGTAAATGCCAGCCTGATAGAAAAATACTTGTTCAATTTCCTGACCGTCAGCAAGTAACTGATGGCAAAAGGCCAGAGCGCGTGAGGCTCCGTCGTTGTCGTAGGGTGATGATGTGACAAGTACAGAATAACGGGACATAGAAATAAAAAAACACCCCTTACGGGGTGTTTTCCTCAGGCAGTAAGCCTTTTAATTAATCATCACCACCAAACGCACCCAGTAAGTGCAGGATAGAAGTGAACAGGTTATAGATGTTCAGGTACATTGAAACGGTTGCACGGATGTAGTTTGTCTCACCACCGTTAACAATGCGGCTGGTATCAAACAGGATGAAACCTGACATGATGAACACGATAGCAGCACTGATTGCCAGTGATACCGCAGGTACCATGAAGAAGATATTCGCAATACCGGCGACTACTGCAACCACCAGACCTACCAGCAGGAAACCGCCCAGGAAAGAGAAATCTTTCTTAGTGGTAAGCGCATAACCTGACAATGCAAAGAATACCAGAGCTGTTGCACCTAATGCCTGCATAATAAGGCCGGGACCCGCTACACCTAAATAAAAGTTAAGGGTATAACCCAGTGATGCACCCATCAAACCGGTGAATGCAAACACCCAGTAGATACCGGATGCAGATTCAGCCTTACGCTGAACCACGAATAAGGTAATAAACGCACCGATGGTCATGACTAACGACATCATAGGAGAGATGCCAACCGCCATAGCGATACCGGCACACACTGCACTAAATGCCAGTGTCATAGCCAGCAACATATAAGTATTGCGCAATACCTTATTTGTTTGCAGTACTGACTGTTGAGATGCACCTGCATACATCGAACGTTGATCCATTGTTTCCTCCAATAGGACTATAAACACCAGAAAAGCCTGGTAACATTATCTTAGGTCATTTGTATGGGTTTTGGTTCCATTTTTCAAGTGCTTTCAAACTCAAACTGTAAACAGACATGTCACTGTGCTGCATTAATCATCAACTGCCTGTTATTTATTAATACGTTGATTAAAAGCTAACCGGTTGTAGGCTTTTTTAAAATTAACGCTTTACAGGCAAAAAAATATCATTAAGATACGCTTCACTTCTCGGAGAGATGGCAGAGTCCGGCTGAATGCACCTGACTTGAAATCAGGCGAAGGGTCAAACCTTCCGGGGGTTCGAATCCCTCTCTCTCCGCCACATTCCAAAAAGGCCCGCTTATTTTAAGCGGGCCTTTTTACTTTTCGCACCGTGTAAACGGTTGAAACTTTCCGGTCACACAATTCCATTACATTTAATTCATTGATCTCAGTGGTGCTCTTTCCGTATTCCCACGGTAAGGTCTGGAATTCTGCTACTATTTTCTGTACAAAAGATCAGATGGCTCCCGCCAGTATTGTCAGGTACCGGCCTCGATTCGTAACAAAGAAATCCATAACAGAGAAATACCTAACAAAAATTCACCATCCGGGGTTTTCATGAACGCTCTTCATACACCACATCTGAAACAGGGAACTGTTGAAGAAAAAAGAAAAGAAATCTTGGCTTATTTTCAACAGTCTTTTGACCGTTACGAAAGTCTTTTCTCGTTATTAAAATCAGATGACGCTTACTATCAGCGGCCGGAAAAATTACGTCATCCGCTTATTTTTTATTACGGTCACACTGCCACTTTTTTTATTAATAAACTGGTACTGGCGAAACTTATTAATGACCGTATCAATCCTGATTTTGAATCTTTGTTTGCCATTGGTGTAGATGAGATGAGCTGGGATGACCTCAATGACGCTCACTATGACTGGCCTGCTGTTGAAGAAGTCACTGCCTACCGTGCTCAGGTAAGACGCCTGGTTTCCGACTTGATTCTGACAATGGATTTTTCATTACCCATAGACTGGGAAAGCCCCATGTGGCCTGTACTGATGGGCATTGAGCATGAAGGCATTCACCTTGAAACGTCTTCTGTTCTCATCCGCCAGTTACCTCTGCGATTTGTACAACCCCAGCCAGAATGGGCACCGTATCCGGAGTCCGGTGAAGCCCCTGAGAATACTTTGCTTCCCGTGCCCGGCGGAAAAGTCTCAGCAGGTAAACCATTCAACGCAGGCTACTATGGCTGGGACAACGAATACGGTGAGCACACTGCAGAAGTAAAACCTTTTTCTGCGTCACAGTACCTGGTCAGTAATGGTGAATTTCTGGCGTTTGTGAAAGATGGTGGTTACGCTCAGCCCCGTTTGTGGGAAGAGGAGGGCAGGCAATGGTTGTCCTATACCGGCGCCAGGCACCCTGTTTTCTGGCGGGAGCAGGAAAGTAGCTATGTTTACCGCACGCTGGCAACAGAAATTCCGCTGCCGGAGGACTGGCCTGTGGACGTCAATTACCATGAAGCAAAGGCCTTTTGTAACTGGCTGTCAAAGCGCACAGGCAAGCATATTCAGTTACCGGTAGAAGATGAGTGGTTGCGTTTATGTGAACACGCAGGGATGAAAGATACATTGTGGCACGAAGAGTGGAATACAGGGCTGCATCATGGTGCATCATCAACACCGGTGAACCTGTTCTCAATGGGGGGCTTTTACGATGTGGCGGGTAATGTGTGGCAGTGGACAGAAACGCCCATCTATCCCTTCGACGGTTTCAAGGTGCATCCTCTGTATGATGATTTCACCACGCCGACTTTTGACAATAAGCACAATTTATTTAAAGGTGGTTCATGGATTTCGACGGGAAATGAAGCCATGGCGCACAGTCGTTATGCCTTCCGTCGTCATTTTTTCCAGCATGCGGGTTTCCGTTATGTTGAATCTACCGAGGTAATTAAAGTGAACGATCTCGATTATGAGAGTGACACGCAGGTATCACAGTACAGTGAATTCCACTATGGCAGTACGTATTACGGTGTGCCAAATTTTGGTGCCGCATCTGTAGCTTTTGCCATGCAGTTTACCGGTGCAAAACCCAAAGCCAGAGCGTTAGATTTGGGCTGTGCAACAGGCCGCGCTTCATTTGAGCTGGCTAAGTACTTCGATCACGTTGACGGCATCGATTTTTCTGCACGCTTTATTAAGACCGCTTTTGCCATGCAGGAACACGGTGAGATCCGTTACAACCTGATTGAAGAAGGGGAGCTGACCGAATTTAAAGTAGCAAAACTGGCAGACCTTGGCCTAAGCGAAAATAAAGACAGAGTGCATTTTGCCCAGGGCGATGCCTGTAACCTGAAGCCCCAGTTTACCGGTTATGATCTTATCCTTATGAGCAATCTGATTGACCGTGTTTACGAACCCGCCCGGTTACTCGAAAGCATTCGTGAACGGTTAAATCCGGGAGGATTGCTGATTATTGCATCACCGTTTACCTGGTTAGAAGAATATACTGCCAGAGAAAACTGGCTCGGTGGCTATAAAGACGCGAATGGTGAAACACTCACGTCGACGATGGCACTGGAGCAAGCCTTAGGTGAGGATTTCCGTCGTGTGGCTGCCCCGCAGGATATTCCCTTTGTGATAAGAGAAACGAAGAGAAAATTCCAGCATTCACTATCTGAATTTAATGTCTTTGAACGGATAAGTTAGTGCAGGAATTTCAGCAGCGTTTTAACAGAGGTTCACTTAAATTTGATGATGTGACAAACCGTTATGGTGCGTCTGATAAACCAGTATTTCCTATGTGGGTGGCGGATACGGATTTTCCGCCACCGGAAATGGTCAACCGGAGGCTTTCACTCTTCCTATCTTCTCATTTTGGTTATCAGCAACTTGCTGTTACTGCCGCTGTCAGTCAGTGGCACTGGCGGAGAGGGGAATATATAGATGAATCTTCCATTGTAGATTGCTGCAGTATTATCGCTGCAATGGGCATTGCCCTTGAAAGTCTGACGCGGCCCGGCGATAAGGTGGGGATATTCATACCTTCTTACGGGCCGTTTTTCGCCGTGACAGAAAAAACACAACGCAAAGTTTGCCCGCTGACGTTGGATATCAGCGATGGCAATGTTTACATAGATTTATCGTCACTGCCGGATGACTTATCTGCGGTATTGCTCTGTAATCCTCATAATCCAACCGGCCAGCTCTGGCAACGGGACGAACTGGAGGCGCTGGCTGAGTGGTGTACTCAGAGAAACATTCCGTTAATTTGTGACGAGGTGCACCGCGGTTTTATTGCTGAAGGAAACGAATTTTTTTCTCTGGTCAGTATCGGGGAAGCATATCAAAACAATATCATTGTGCTGCAATCGCCATCTAAATCCTACAATCTCGCCCATGTTCCAGCGGCAGCCTACGCTATCATTGTTAATCAGCAATGGCGGGATGCAGTCCGCGCATCGATCACTTGTTCCCACTTGTTTGCAGGCGCACTGGCAAGACAGGCATTAATTCTGGCATACGACGAGCTTAACGATTTATGGCTGCAGACTATGGGCGAAAAGATCAGTAAAAACCGCGCTCTTCTGACCGGACTACTGCACAACTCATCGTTACTCGCCTGTATACCTCAGTCGACCTTTTTTCTTTGGCTGGATCTTCGCGATTATCTGAATGATGTTGCTCCGGGCGTTGCCGCTGACTACCTGTTCAAATGTACCGGCATTGCTGCCAATGACGGGGCCGACTTTCGTGCTCCCGGTTTTGTCCGGCTTAATTTTGCCACCTCAACCGAGGTGATAAAGCATGTTGGCGAATTGCTGCTCACTATTAGTTCTAATAAATAGAACATTTCGTTGTAGATAATGGAGTATTAATCCCGGTTAACAGGACTACACTAGGCCTGTCCAATTTTTCCGGAGTATTAGTATGCGTTACATTCGCAGAGCAGATGCCAGAGGCAAAGCCGATTTTGGCTGGCTGCAATCAAAACATACCTTTTCCTTTGGCCGCTACTATGATGCTGAGCACATGGGAATTTCGGTACTCAGAGTCATAAATGACGATAACGTCGCGCCGGGACGTGGTTTCGATACGCATGGTCACCGCGATATGGAAATTATTTCTTATGTAACCCGTGGTGCGCTGGCACATAAAGACAGCACAGGGAACAGTGATACGATTCCGGCTGGAGACATTCAACGCATGTCTGCCGGTACAGGGATCCGGCATTCCGAATACAATGCGTCGCAAACTGACCCGGTACACTTTTTACAAATTTGGGTGCTGCCTTCAGAAACAGGTATCGCGCCGGGTTATGAACAGAAAACAATCGCTCAGGAAGGAGCGCTCACAGCTCTGGTGACACCGGATGGTGCTGACGGTACAGTAAAGGTACATCAGGACATGTCGTTACACCGCTTAATATTAAAAGAAGCTGAGGGCATTACATTGTCAACGGGCAGCCGGCTTGGCTATCTGCATCTGATGAAAGGTGACCTGACACTGGAAGGTGAAAAATTTTCAGCCGGCGACGGCATCGGCGTCTATCAGGACGACATGCTTAAACTCACTGCCGGGACTGACTCAGAAGCATTGTGGTTTGATTTACCACAGCTTTGATCGCCTTTCTGACGGCAGCATGTTCACAGCCGCAGATATCATGTTATTATGCCCGTGGTGGTAAACAGACCGCTAATCAAATCAATAATAACGATGATTCAGTGAGCAAAAAACGTGATTAAGATTATCCTGGCAGATGACCATGAACTGGTCAGAACAGGGATTCGACGTATTCTGGACGATGTATCCGACTTCAAAGTCGTAGCCGAGTCGAAAAACGGGGAAGACGCTGTTAAACATTGCAGAACTGATGCGCCCGACATTGTCCTGATGGACGTCAATATGCCCGGCATGGGCGGACTGGAAGCCACTAAAAAAATTGTACGAATGTCTGAGAATACGCGGGTGATTTGTTTGTCTATGCATACAGAACACCCCATTCCCACGCAGGTTATGCAACTTGGTGCATTCGGATTTTTAACCAAAGACGCTGATCCGGAAGAGATGATCCGGGCTATCTACAAGGTACATTCCGGTCAGAAGTATCTGCCTGCGGACATCGCTGAAAGTATTGCTATGCGGCGTATTACTCCGGAAAGCGACAACCCTTTCGATTCGCTTTCTACCCGTGAGCTGAATATTGCTATGCGTCTGACCAAAGGTCAGAAGGTACCTGAAATCGCCAGCGAACTTTGTATTAACCCGAAAACTGTTAACAGTTACCGCTACCGGATGTTTGAAAAGCTGGGGGTATCCACTGATGTGGAACTGACTCACCTGGCGCTACGACACAAACTCATCGATTCTAATTTGCTTTAATTTCAATGCCGGCATTTGATCACAACGCGTTTCTTAAAAACCTGACCAGTCAGCCCGGTGTCTACCGGATGTACAACGAGCAGGGCGATGTGATTTATGTCGGTAAAGCAAAGAATCTTAAAAACCGCGTATCCAGTTATTTCCGCAAAAACGTAGATAACGCTAAAACCCGTTCTCTGGTGGCGAACATTGCCTCAATGGACGTCACTGTGGTGAACAGTGAAACCGAAGCGTTTCTGCTGGAAAATAACTTCATTAAGAAGTACAAACCCCGTTATAACGTGGTCATGCGGGATGATAAGTCCTACCCGTTTATTTTCCTCTCTGCCCACGAGCATCCCAGGTTGTCTTTTCACCGGGGCCCGCAAAAAAAGAAAGGTGAATATTTCGGCCCTTATCCCAGTGCATGGGCTGTTCGCGAAAGCCTGCGTACCATGCAAAAGATTTTCCCGGTAAGACAGTGCGAAGACAGTTATTACCGTGCCCGCAGCCGTCCCTGCCTGCAATATCAAATGAAGCGTTGCAGCGCCCCTTGTGTGGAAGGCTATGTCAGTGATGAGGAATATCAGGAGCAGGTCCAGCTTGCGCGCTTATTTCTGAACGGGAAAAATCAGCAGGTCATCGGCACGCTGGTTGATAAAATGGAAAAGGCCAGTGAGCAACTGAATTTCGAAGCTGCTGCACGTTACCGTGACCAGATAAATGTACTGCGTAAAGTACAGGAACAGCAATGGGTGTCCGGTACACAGGATGAAATGGATGTTTTCGGCTTCGCAGTGCGGGGGAGTATGGCGTGCATTCAGGTTATGTTTATCCGCGACAGTCAGTTGCTGGGCTCGAAAGCCTATTTCCCTAAAGTGCCTGCATCTGCCAGTGAAGATGAAATCTTTGAGTCCTTCTTTCTGCAGTTTTATCTTTCAGGTAATAAAATTATTCCGAAACAAATTGTGTTGCCCCGCGCATTAACCGAAGAAGACAGTATTCTTGATGTGTTATGCGAAGAAGCAAAACGCAAAGTTAAGATATTTAAAGGTGCACGGGAAGAAAAGCGCCGGTATCTGAAACTGGCTCAAACCAATGCTGAAAATGCACTGGATGCCCAGTATAGTCAGCAGAAATCTGTGCATGCCAGATACCTGGACCTGGAAGATATTCTTGAACTTGATACGCCTGTACAGCGTATGGAATGTTTCGACATCAGTCATACATCCGGTCAGCAAACCGTGGCGTCCTGCGTAGTGTTTAACCGTGAAGGGCCTCATAAAAGCGATTACCGCCGGTACAATATCGAAGGTATAACGCCGGGTGACGATTACGCCGCGATGGCTCAGGCGCTGAGACGCCGCTATAAGAACGTTAAAGAAGTCAGTAAAATTCCTGACATCCTTTTCATTGATGGCGGTAAAGGGCAACTGGCACAGGCTGAGTCATTTTTTGAAGACTGGCCGGAAGATAAAAAGCCCATGCTTATTGGTGTGGCGAAAGGCACAACCCGGAAACCCGGACTGGAGACGCTTATCCTGGCCGGTTCTCATGAAACCATTCCTATGGAAAGTCACTCATCTGCGCTGCATCTTATCCAGCATATCAGGGATGAGTCTCACCGCTTCGCCATTACGGGGCACAGAAACCGCCGGCAAAAAGTTAAAACGACCTCCAGTCTTGAATCGATTCCCGGTATCGGAGCGAGGCGCAGACAAAGCCTGCTTAAATACATGGGCGGTTTGCAAGGTTTGAAAAAAGCCAGCAAAGACGAGATTGCAAACGTCCCCGGGATCAGTGCTGAGCTGGCGGAAACCATTTACGATCATCTGCATCTTTAAGCAGGTGAATAATCAGGGACGTGTTACCATGCTTACCTGTGTGATGTCATTGATGAAAATTGAGAAGTAATAATATGTGGACGGTACCAAATATCATCACGCTTTTTCGTGTTGTGCTTATTCCTGTATTCGTGGTGGTGTATTTTCTAGACTGGCGCTGGGCAAAAGAGGCCGGTGCATTTGTATTCTGGCTCGCAGCCATAACTGACTGGTTTGACGGTTATCTGGCAAGAAAGCTGAAACAGTCTACACCCTTCGGTGCTTTCCTTGACCCTGTGGCTGATAAACTCATTGTTGCAACGGCACTGATCATGATTACCCATACCTATGGTTCATTGTGGATCACGTTGCCGGCTATCGCTTTAATGGTGCGCGAAATTTATATTTCTGCGCTACGTGAATGGATGGCACAGCGGGGATACAGCGATACGGTGAAAGTCAGCTTTATCGGTAAAGCGAAAACCATGGCGCAGATGCTGGCATTAATCGGATTGTTATCAGGCCTCGAAACATTTATGGGCTTCCCCATTTATTGGGTAACACTGGGGCATATTTTGCTTTATATAGCGGCAGTTTTGTCTGTCTGGTCTATGCTTGTGTATACCGGCGCGGCCTGGAAGCATCTCTCCGGACATCATAAGCCATAAGGGTTGGCTGGATGTTGTGCAATACGAATAAAAAAAAGGCAAACAGACAGCAAATTAAGTATTTAGGTGTATTTTGATGGTTTTTGCTGTTGACAGTTTTGTCCGTGCAGGTAGAATGCACCCCACGTTTCAGAGAGCAGCAGCGAACTGAAACAGCGGCAGAAATGCTTATGCGGGAATAGCTCAGTTGGTAGAGCACGACCTTGCCAAGGTCGGGGTCGCGAGTTCGAATCTCGTTTCCCGCTCCAAATTGGCGGAATGGCAGAATGGCTATGCAGCGGATTGCAAATCCGTGGATCTCGGTTCGACTCCGGGTTCCGCCTCCATCATCGCATTAGCGATAGCAGGTCCCAACCTGTACCAGTCGAAAGACAACCCAGGCCCGGGTGGTGAAATTGGTAGACACAAGGGATTTAAAATCCCTCGCTGGTAACAGCGTGCCGGTTCAAGTCCGGCCCCGGGCACCATTTCTTAATGACTTCATTTTTTAGCAATCATCCTTAGCTTAAATCCCTAAATTTTCAAATTTGTGACGATAATTGGCTGTATTTTTAGGATGAATCTTCGTATAGTGATTGAATCGTGCAGTTTTATTTACAGCCGCTCTAAGCAGGGACGTAATGAATCGATTCTTAATCTCAGCCGGTACACTTCGGCAAAATCTTGATGAAAATGCCATTTGCGTACTCCGTGCCATTATGTCGGATCCTGTAAACGGTACTGCTGATATTACCGGTTCACAAATTATACCCGGCGCCCTTGATATTAAACTTGATGAAGAAGGCAGTGACCATTCAGGAGATTTGCCGCATACAAATCTTTCTTCTGATGCGCTGGCGGTATTACTGGGAAGCTTAGGCATTACTGAAAATAGTGATGTTGTGATTTATGATAATCGTGGCATGTTTACGGCACCAAGGCTTTGGTGGATGCTAAAAGCAGCCGGCCATGATAAAGTGACTGTATTAGACGGCGGCTGGCCAGCCTGGCAAGCAGCGGGCTATCCTGATTCCGGAGCGGCCCCGCAAAGCGGGAATGCACCTTACAATCCGTCTTCGCCTGCCCGCAAATGGTTTGTTAATGCTGAAGAAGTCAGCAACGCACTTTCACAAGATATCCAGATTATCGACGCCAGAAGCGAAGCCCGCTTTTATGGCGAAGTAGAAGAGCCCAGACAAGGACTACGTCGGGGTCACATGCCCGGCGCATTTAATTTGCCTTTTCAATGTGTATTAGACAACGGGCGTTTTAAGTCACCGGAAGCACTTAAACAGATTTTTGCAGACAAAGGGATCGACCTTGATAAACCAATCATCTGCAGTTGTGGCTCCGGTGTTACAGCATGTATTACCGGCATGGCCGCTCTTTTATGTGGTGCCACAGACGTATCCGTTTATGATGGCGCATGGGCAGAGTGGGGAGCTAATTCACACTTTCCTGTGGAGGTTAAATGATGAGCAATAAACCACGTGTCGTCGTGTTAACCGGGGCAGGTATTTCAGCGGAATCCGGTTTGAAGACATTCCGCGACAGCAATGGCTTATGGGAAAACCATAAAGTTGAGGATGTTGCGACACCTGAGGCGTTTGCTACAAATCCTGAACTGGTTTACCGCTTTTATAATGCACGGCGGGCACAATTGCAGGAACCCGGTGTGTTACCTAATGCTGCACACAGTGCACTGGCCAGACTTGAAAAGCAGCTTGGTAAAGACTTTCTGCTTGTAACCCAGAACGTGGACGACCTTCACGAGCGAGCCGGCAGTCAGCACATGATTCACATGCACGGAAAGTTACTCTCAGCCCGTTGTACTGGTTCCGGCCAGTCTCACTCCTGGGATGATTCTTTTGATGATCAAACCCCTTGCCCGTGTTGCACACCTTCTGCAGGTCTTCGTCCTGACATTGTGTGGTTTGGTGAGATGCCGCTGCAAATGGATGATATAATCCTGGCTTTGACTAAAGCGGATTTGTTTATCTCAGTGGGGACATCAGGTCAGGTTTATCCGGCAGCCGGCTTTGTGCAGGTTGCGAAGGACAGCGGAGCCAGAACTGTGGAGCTGAATCTTCAACCCAGTGATCGCTGCGACATGTTCGATGAGTCTTACCACGGCCCGGCGTCTAAAGTTGTTCCTAACTTTGTCGACAGTCTGCTTGAAGAGTTATCACTGACCGCCACGTTGTAAATGTCGCCGTATTTCGATGAATTTATTACTATCGCTCTGGTACACCTGCTGGCAGTAGCCAGCCCGGGACCTGATTTTGCTGTAGTGGTGCGTAACAGTGTTGCTTATGGTCGCAGGACAGCCATGTTTACCAGTGTGGGGATTGGCGTGGCAATTCTGGTTCATGTGGCTTACTCACTGGTCGGGATTAGCGTACTTCTGAAAACCACACCCTGGCTTTATACCGCGTTTACCTATATTGCCGCAGCCTACCTGTTATATCTCGCCTCGGGAGCGCTAAGAAGCGGCCCAGCACAGACAAACAATGAAGCAGGTGCTGAAATCGCCGCTAAACAGCCGGCTATCAGTGCTAAAAAAGCGTTCATTCAGGGGTTTCTTACCAATGGCCTTAACCCTAAGGCCACTTTATTTTTCCTGTCACTGTTCACTGTCATCATTGACTCACAAACGCCTTCAGATATCCGGTTAATGTACGGGCTTTACCTGTCGTTCGCGACGGGGGCGTGGTTTTGTCTGCTTTCCTATTTGCTCAGCACCAGTCGTGTTGCAGGTGCTATCCGGTCAAAAGGCTACTGGCTCGACCGGGCCATGGGCGTTTTACTCATCGGGCTGGCTGTGAAGTTAGTCTTAGCGTAGTAGGCAATCTGGCCCATTGGGGTATAATCGCCACAACTTATTGAATTAAAGAAATATCTGAGTGCCTGATATGCAACCTGACAACAAAAAAGCCTTGTACAATGACCGTTTTAACCTGTTGAACGGCAAAGGGTTATTTGATTTCAGAAAACTGGCCTCCACATCAGTAAACCTGCTGAAGAGTAACTTCTGGCCGATTTTTCAGGCGTGCGCGCTTATCATACTGGTCGTATTTGCGTTTGCCATGGTGATCTCCGGTATTTATCCCATAGAGCAACTTACTGCGATGCCCGCTGAACAACAGGGAATTCTTGATATCGCGATGATCCTGATTGTTGCGCCTTTGTCCGCCGGGTTGTCACTGATGGGAGTTAATATCGCCAGGGGGAACAGAATTAAAACCAGTGATGTATTTCGTTATTTATCCTGGGTTTTGCCGCTGGCTCTGGCACAGCTGCTGGTCACAATTCTGGTACAAATAGGGCTGACTGTCCTCATCCTGCCCGGTTTGTACCTCTTCGTAGCCACCACATTTACCTTACCTCTGATTGCAGATAAGAAGCTGGGGGTATTGCAGGCCATCATCACATCCTGCAAAGCAGTGAATCAATTTATACTATCGTTTATTGTTCTTTTTGTTATTTTTCTCGTACTGTTCCTGTTAAGCATTTTTACATTCGGGTTAGCCTTTTTAGTGATTATGCCGCTATATTTTGTGGTGACTGGTATGCTGTATACCACACTGTTTGATATTGCGGAAAATCATCAGGTTAACGAATCAGCGGGACAGGAGTCGACGTTCGATGCATAAAAGAGAAACCATGAAAATTGTACTGATCACAGTTGCCGTGTTACTGGTAATTGTTATCAATGCCTGGATCATGTCCTCACGGGAGCCGGATATTCTGGACATACCGGTGACAGAACAGGCAAGAAAGCCGGTACCGGACTTCAAAGAGATTGAAAATGTGCAGGAAAAAAAGGAAGCATTCTTCTCGTATCTGAAGCCTGAAGTCGAGAAGCAAAACGAATATCTTTTATCTCTGCGACATTATATTCAAACATTGCAGCGACAGTTATCATTAGGTGAAACGTTAAGTGAAGACGACACCAACCGCATAGCGTGGCTGGTCAATGAGTACAAAGTGGACGAAGGCGCAGATTTAACAGAACAACTTCAGGTACTGATGCGGCGGGTAGATATTCTGCCTGTATCTCTGGTTCTTGCTCAGGCAGCAAATGAATCTGCATGGGGAACCAGCCGCTTTGCTACTGAAGGATATAACTTCTTCGGACTATGGTGTTTCAGAAAAGGATGCGGTTTTGTCCCGTCACGGCGAAGTGACGGACTCGATCATGAAGTGGCCAGGTTCCCGAATCTGTCGAAAGCCACTTATACCTATATGCGAAACATAAACCGCCACTATGCCTACAAAGAACTGCGCGATATTCGAAATACACTGCGCAGCAATCAGCTTCCTGTTACCGGCGTTGCGCTGGCTGAAGGACTGATGAATTACTCGGAACGCGGGGTCGCTTATGTTGAGGAATTACAGGCGATGATCCGTTATAACAAGGATTATATGTAGTGAAAAAGGTTTTACTGGCAGCAAGCTTTCTTTGTCTTAACATGTTTCAGGTGTCGGCTGAAACCATACAGGTGGAGTACAGCCGTTTCTATAGTCATGTTAAAAAGCTCGATGGTGAAGATACTCAAGCTCTGCAGTTTGCATTTGGTTTTGTGCGTGTAGGGGAAGGTTATCTGTGTGGTATTAACGATGCGAAAATCATCACAGAAAAACAGGTGATGCCACTCACTGTTTCGCCGGAAAGCCGCTTCACCGTCCCTGATGACAAGATCCTGAAAATGGCAGAAGCAGTGGTTGAAATTGATTTGGCGGAAGCAGCGAACCTGTGTGATATGTCCGTTCAGCTCGAGACGAAGCCGGCTTATCTTTCTAAAACCTACACGAAAGAAGAACTGGTATTTCTGCTCGGGCAATACAAATCATTCTTCAATGCTATGGGCAGTTTTTTGTCATTCATGATGCCTACTGTAGACGGGCTGAATATACAGTTTGCCGATGATAACATCAGTATGCCTCTTAAAGATGCGCCTTCAATCAATATGGGCATCGTGACGTTGCCTGCTGACTGGATAGAACAAAGTAAAGGCCTGACTTTGCCGGATGTGCCGATGAGGATAACGGCAAAAGCCGTGCGCTGAGCCGGTAAGCAGAAAAAGCAAAGGAACCGCTTCCTATGAAGCGGTGCCGATTGTCGTATTTTCTTCGATATTATCTTCAATGACTAACTGATATTTAATTTCTTCCGCCAGCCGGTTTACTGTTTTTTCCCCTTCCAGACATAATTCACCTGCACGGTGAAACTCCATCAGTCCTACATCTGAAAGATGAGGCTCTATCAGTACGTCAGGCGGATCTCCGGCCAGTCTGGAGCGGGTCACGCGGGCTTGCAGTATTTCCAGAGAACTGCTCATGACACTCAGGATCCCAGGCGGTTCTGGTTTGTCGGACCTGGATTCCGGTGAAAACCACTGCCTGACAATATTTGAACCTTTAGAGAAAAAGTCGTCGGTTTTTTTCTGGATTTTTTCATGTTCTGCGGCTGGTCTTTCCAGGCGCTGAGGCTTGAAATCAGCGTTGAGATTCACCGCAATCACAAAATCTGCGCCCAGATGACGGCAAAGGTTTACAGGTACAGGATTGACGACAGCACCATCCACCAGCCACCGGCCATTATATTCAACCGGACTGAACAGGGCAGGAATTGCGCAGGATGCCTGAATACAATTATCAACGGGCCCCTGGTTGAACATGACTTCGCGGCCGGAGTATAAATCCGTGGCAACCACAGCAAAGGGTTTATTCATCTCTTCAAAAGACGGGGCGCAAAATTCTTCCGCCAGTTTGGTAAACACTTTTTGTCCGCTGGCAATGCCACCTTTGCGGATGCCAACACCCATTAAAGACAGGATTTGCCATTCTGTTAACGAGCAAGCCCACTCTTTGAGGGGCTCAAGCTTACCACTTGCATAGGCTGCGCCCACATAAGCACCTATCGAGCAACCCGCAACCACATCTATCTTAACGCCCAGCCGTTCAAGTGCTTCAATGATGCCAATATGTGTCCAGCCCCTTGCAGCGCCGGCACCGAGTGCGAGTCCGATTTTCATGGTTTATTCCGTCAGATTAACAATTTGAACAGGGAATTGTGCATCATCACTGACCGCACTGGTAAAATCCGGCTTGTCGAAGGCTGTATCACCGTCTTCTACCGGTGCGCCTGTGGCCTTGATCCCTTTAAAATCAAACAAATTGCCATCAGCGAGGTGTGATGGGGCAACGTTCTGAATTGCACGGAACATAGACTCAATGCGACCCGGAAAACGCTTATTCCAGTCCTGCAGCATCATTTTAATATTCTGTCTTTGCAGATTTTCCTGAGAACCGCAAAGATTACAGGGGATGATCGGGAACTCAGTGGCGTCAGCGTATTTCTGAATGTCTTTCTCACTGCAATAAGCCAGCGGGCGA
This sequence comes from Alteromonas sp. ABH4_456, assembly GCF_056160645.1. NCBI lineage: Bacteria > Pseudomonadati > Pseudomonadota > Gammaproteobacteria > Alteromonadales > Alteromonadaceae > Alteromonas > Alteromonas sp. ABH4_456. The sequence goes on along the minus strand of NZ_JBSWXO010000001.1, from coordinate 65,355 downwards.
ATAACAATGTGTTCACCATTATCACTTACCAGTTTGGGGGGCATGGCTTTTAGCTTTCCGCCATGGAACATGTTCAGAAACAATGTTTCCAGCATATCATCACGATGATGACCGAGGGCTATTTTGGTTGCGCCGAGTTCCTTTGCAGTACGGTACAGGATCCCGCGTCTTAATCTTGAACACAGTGAACAGGTGGTTTTCCCTTCAGGGATTTTATCTTTAACAATGGAATAGGTATCTTCTTCTACAATTTTGTAGTCAATACCCAGAGAATTCAGGTATTCAGGTAACACATGCTCCGGAAAGCCGGGCTGCTTCTGGTCGAGGTTAACCGCGACGATATCGAAATTGACCGGTGCAATTTTGCGTAAAAATAGCAGGATATCCAGCAAGGTATAGCTGTCTTTTCCGCCGGATAAGCACACCATGACCTTGTCGCCGTCTTCAATCATATTGAAGTCTTCGATGGCTTTGCCAACATGTCTGCGAAGTCTTTTCTGCAACTTGTTAAAGTTGTATTTTTGTTTACTTTGCGCACTGTGACTGGCGTTGTCAGATGGCGTAGATGTTACTTGATTCATGGCACTTCAGAATTGGCTGGAAAGATAAAAGTACCATTATACAAAAGCAGACGGAATGCTGCTACACAAGCAGCATTCCGTTATCGCGCATTTACTTAACCGGAGACGTAAAGCCGTCAGGTTTAACCGCAAGCACATCGCAATTCAGGTTATCAATAACATGCTCTGCTGTATTGCCCAAAAAGGCGGCTGATATGCCTGTACGTCCCACGGTACCGATGACGACGAGTTCTGCATCCAGCTGTTCAGTCACTTTCGGAATGGCTATATCAGGTAATCCCTCAACAACATGGCAATTTGCTACGCCGATCCCAAATTTAGCGCTGTGGTTTTCCATTTCCTGAACATGATGATTGCGCACAGCATTATGATACGTCTCAGGATTGAAATCGGGGATCTCAATGGCGATATTCAGTGGGGCAGAAGGATAGGCATTAACCAGATGTACCTGACCGCTCAGTAACTCTGCATAATCCTTTGCGATACCGGTCAACTTGTCATTCAGTTGTGCATGTTCTTTGTCTTCTGTACCCACATTGACTGCCGCAACAATATTACCGTGTTCAGGCCAGGCATGGGCTTTGACAAGTAAAACCGGAGCCGGACATTTTCTTAGTAAGTGCCAGTCTGTTGGTGTAAAGAGCACTGATGCAAAATCATCGTGTTTGCGGGTAGCTTTAACGACCAGGTCAACCTGACGGTTAATGGTGTAGCGGGTAATGGCTTCGTAACGTTTATCACTCCACTCAACAGCAACCTTTACATCATAATCATCGTAGCGGGTCAGATTTTTTTCTGCCCAGGCAATACGGTCTTTGGTTACCGCATCACGCACGGCTTCACGCTCACTGCGGGTGAGCATTGTTGTCATGGCATAAGAAAAGTCGTATACAACAAGCAGTGCGTGTACTTCTGCACCGGTTTTACGGGCAATTTCGATGGCTCTTGAAAGGGCAGGTTGTTCAGGGTTGTCGGCCTGAACGACGGCGAGAATACGTTTGCAGGTGATCATGGCGTCTCTCCTTATTGATGAAGACAATAATACTGCCTTCATCTTTAGTATAAGACTTACAGCAGGAGAGACCTTGTTTCAGATCAATATTTCAACGGGATCTTAATCCACGCAAAGAGTAGGAATGTCCATAGAGTGCAGCTTTTTATCCATAGCCGCAAAATCCAGAACAGTAATGAGCTTCCCGTCTACTTTGATAATGCCTTCTTTCTGGAAGCGGGTCAGTAAGCGGCTGATCGTTTCTACCGTTAAACCGAGATAATTACCGATTTCGTTGCGGGTCATACTCAGATTGAACTGACGGTGAGAAAAACCCCGTTCTTCAAACCGACCGGACAGATGGGCGATAAAATAAATCAGACGTTCTTCTGCCGTCCGTTTATTCAGCAGCATCATCATTTCGTGATCCTGCTTAATTTCAGCACTCATAAAACGCATGATCTGATGGCGCAATTTTGGGAATTGCTCAGACATTTTTTCAAGGGTGGAATAGGGAAGCTCACACACCATGGCAGTTTCCAGCGCCTGAGTATAACTCTGGTGAGTGTCGTCACGTAAACCGTCAAAACCGATAATATCGCCAGGGAAGTGGAAACTGATAATTTGCTCTTCACCTTCTTTATCGGTGACAAAAGACTTAAATGAACCTGCCCGCACGGCGTACAGAGAGGTAAATTTATCGCCGGCTTCTACCAGGGTGTCGTGTTTATGCAAAGGTTTTTTGCGTTCAATGATGTCATCCAGTGACTCAATCTCAGTTTTGTTGAGGGCCACAGGCAGACACAGATGGCTGAAACTGCAACTCTGGCAGTGTATAGAAAAATCCGAACGTTTTTGCATGCTCACTTCCCGCTGTTTGCGATAATTCTAATGTATAGTACTTAAAGCCTGCCACAACAGCAAAAATGCGTACAACAGCAAACTCAAAGCAATGATTTGACGAACTACGGGTTGTCTGAAACCTGAGGAAAGCCAGTCTGCACCTGCCCGGACAGCCAGCAACGCCGGTAGCGTTCCTAAACCAAAACCGGCCATGATTACAGCACCGGATATTGCCGTCCCTGAAGCCAGTGCCCACGTCAGGGTGGAATAAACCAGTCCACAGGGCAACCATCCCCAAATCATACCATAGGGAAAGGCGCTAATAGGAGACCTGAAAGGTAAAAACCGTTTCGACAGCGGCTGAATTCTCTGCCAGAGTTTACTGCCGAGGGCTTCAACAGCGGTCAGGCCACGCCACCAGTTACCCAGATAACAGGCCATGGCAATCAGCATGATGCCACTGAATACAGCGAGTACGGGGCCGGTCACCGGTACAGCATCTTTTGCTATCTGCCCGATACCGCCGGTTACAGCGCCGGCAAGTATATAGCTGAATATACGACCAAAGTTATAGCTAAGCGCATAGGGTAAAGGGGATGAGCCTGCCGGCGTGGCGGCAGACAGTGCCAGCGATACGCCGCCGCACATTCCCACACAATGAACGCCTCCGCCCAGCCCGACCAGCAAGGCAGAAAAAAACGACAGATCACTCATTGAGTTTTTTTCGTTCTTCGGCCAGCTTTTTTTCTTCAGGAGATAAATCATCATCGAAAAGAATACTGTAGCCCTGGCGATCCAGGTCTTCAAACTGGTTCGATTTTACTGCCCAAAAAAATACGCCGATGGCAATGGCCACAATAATCACAGCAAGGGGAATAAGGACGTAAATTATACTCATAGCGTTACTTTAACAGTCTCGTCGAATTAGTTACTACCAGAATACTACTCAGGCTCATACCAATCACCGCCATCCACGGCGTCAGGATGCCGGATACTGCAAACGGCAGGATAACCAGATTGTAGCCTACGGCCCATCCCATATTCTGCCTGACTGTCGCTTTTACTCTTCTGGCCATCAGAGTAAGGTGTCCGAGTACAGCCAGCTTATCATTTAATAAAATCACATCTGCGGCACTTTTTGCGATATCCGTGGCATTACCCACTGCAATGCTAACATCAGCCGCTGCCATCACCGGCGCGTCGTTAATACCATCACCCAGCATCATGACATGACGGCCCTGCCGCTGAAGGGCTGTCACGGCGTTTAATTTATCTTCAGGGCTGTTCCCGCCTGTGGCTTTGTCTACAGGTAAATTCTTTGCAATGTCGTCAACATTTTGCTGAATATCGCCACTCAGAATTATCCGCTCCAGTTGCGCCAGTTTGCTCAGGCTGTCTGCGGCATCCGCTTTAATTTTATCTGCTACACGAAAGGCGGCAACGGGCACACCGTTTTCGGTAAGAAACACGTTAGCGGGAAAAGGCGACAGGCCGGCATCAACACCGGTGAAAGAAGCCGAACCGGCTTTATAACTGCGGCCATTGCATTGCGCGCTGATACCCATTCCGGCCACAACGTCAACTTGACTCAGAATTAATCCCTGATTGTAATCAGAAACAAAGGCAGCGGCAACCGGATGTTCTGAACGGGACTCTATTGCCCCCATCAAAGCACGGATTGCATTTTCCCGTGCCGGCTCAGCAAACCAGCTGTTTATCTGAGCAAACTTTCCTTCGGTCAGTGTTCCGGTTTTATCCAGCACCAGGGTATCTACGTGGTTGATTTGCTCCAGTGCATCGGCTCTTTTCAATAAAATGCCATGCCGGTTAAGGTTTGCCATTGCGCAGGTGAGGGCAGATGGCGTAGCCAGCCCCAGCGCACAGGGGCAGGTTGCTACCAGTACTGCAATGCTGATCCAAAAGGCATTATCATTACCCTGCCAGTGCCAGTAAGCCCATGAAGATGCAGCCGTAATCAGTACTACGGCGACAAAATAACTGGAAAAACGGTCAGCCATAAGAGCGACCCGGGGCTTCACAGCCATAGCGGTGGATTGCAGACGGATGATCTGATTTACCAGCGCAAATTTTAACGCCCTGGTGACCGTTATCGTTATTACGCCGGTACGGTTTACCGTACCCCCGAACACCGTATCGCCGGTTTGTTTACGCACCGGATTAAACTCGCCGGTAAGCATCGATTCATCGGTTTCACTGGCACCGTCAGTCACAATACCGTCTACGGGAATGGTCTCTCCGGCTTTGACCACGACAGCATCGCCGGTTTTGAGCGATTTCGCCAGTACCTGTGTTACGGTGTTATCCGCAGCCACCTGATTAGCGGTTACCGGAATATACTGCAACATATTCGCTGAGATCTGCGCGGCGCGGTGCCTGCTCCGGTGTTCCAGAAAACGACTCAGTAAAAGCAGGAAAATAAACATGCAAACTGATTCAAAATACACTTCGCCGCGACCGGTAACCGTTGCAAACAGACCGGACAGCCAGGTGCCCAACACTGCAATACTCACCGGTACATCCATATTCACGGTACTAGCCGACAAAGCCTTAAGCGCGCCAACGTAAAACGTACTCCCGGAATACAGCACCACCGGTGTGGTCAGAACCAGCGCTATCCAGTGAAAATAAGACCGTGTCTGTGCATCCATTGCATCGAACAAATCAAAATACAGGGCCGCCGCCAGCATCATTACCTGCATGGTCATCAGACCTGCGAGGCCGAGTTTTTTCAAAAAGCGCTTATCTTCCGCTTTGTATGAAGCTTCATGCTGGTCCGGTTGAAACGGCAGCGCCGGGTAACCAATACGCCGTAGCGTAGCCATGATGCTGCTGAGCGATACTGCCTCAGGTTTCCATATAACCACTGCGCGTCGCTGTGCTACATTCACCGCAATCTGGCTGACACCGGTGATCCGCGACAATTGCTTTTCAATCAGCCAGCCGCAGGCCGCACAGGTTATGCCTTCAAGAGTTAGCTCAATATGCTTGTTATTACCGTTATCAACGACGAACTCTTCCTGTAAGGCAGGCTCGTCATAGACAGACAGTTTATCCAGTGTTTCGCTTAATGCTGCATCACCTTTAGAGGCCGGTTCAGTGCGGAAGCGGTAATAGTCTTCCAGTCCGTTCCCGGTGATGGCCTGAGCCACGGCCTGACAGCCCGGACAGCAAAAATGGCGTTCCTGCCCAAGCACAAATGCAGTAAACGGCTTACCGGGTATATTAGGCTCGCCACAGTGGTAACAAGAAGAGTCGTCGCTCACGGGCTAAACTTAATGATACCGGAGGCCGGTAATTGGAGTGTATTCTGGATTTTCCATTCTTCATCCAGCGGTGTGAGTGAAACGCGCCATTTACCCGACAAAACGGTATCCGTTGTGCCGCGGTACACGCCACCGGCATCGCGGGTAAGTAATAATTCGGTATCCAGTGATTCCAGGGTTACGTGGAAAAAGGTCAGTTTCAGTGCGGCACCGGATTGGGGAATACCGGAATGAAACTTCAGCGCGACGCGGCTTCCTTCAATGGTGAGATCGGTGGTGATATTCAGCTTTTTCGCCCGTTCGACTTTGTCCAGACGCACATTGATGGCTTTCCCTTCTTTGTAATAGTCGTCAATGACCAGACTGTCTTCACCGGAAGTGGCAAAATGGATGAGAAAACCACTCATAATGACGGTCAGCACAGGTACCGTGATCAGGAACCAGGGCCAGAATTGTTTATACCAGGGCGTCTGCATATCACCACTTATTTAACTGCGCACATCTGAAGGTGCAAGATTACAGGAAATAAAACTTACTATGATGATTTCCATCAAGTTCTGTTTGTATTTTCACACAAAAAAGCCCTGAAAACAGGGCTTTTTGAATGACAGCAGTGTAATTAACCGGGGTCAGTTAGACAGGCTGTACACGTAGGCGGCGACAACGTGAATTTTGTCATCACCCAGGGTTTTCTTGAATGAAGGCATCACGCCATTACGGCCGTAAGTCAGCGTTTCAGTGACCGATTGTTCAGAAGAACCGTACAACCAGATATTGTCCGTCAGATTCGGCGCACCAAGTAACTGGTTACCTTTACCGTCCATGCCGTGACAGGCAGCACACACCATAAAGCGGGCTTTTCCGTCATCAATCAGCGCAGTCATTTCAGGCTCCTGTTCCCGGCCACTCAAACTGAGTACATAGGCAACCGTCTCTTTGATACCTTGCTCACCCATGGAAGCAATCCATGCAGGCATAGCGGCCTGACGACCCAGTGTAAGGGTTTCAACAATTTTTGCGCCGCTGCCTCCGTAAAGCCAGTCGTCGTCGGTGAGGTTAGGGAAGCCCACATTGGCGCCTCTTGCATCAGAACCGTGACACTGGGAACAGTTTTGTAAAAACAAACGTTGTCCTACTTTTACTGCTTCAGGATCATTGGCCAGTTCTTCAACCGGTACTGCCGCGTATTTTTCGAAAATCGGGTCATATAATTCCGCTGCCTGATCCAGCTCACGGTCGTACTTAACCAGTAATCCGTTCTCTTTCGCATCAGCACGGGCCTGAGCAGATTCTTCCAGTGACTGGATGTTCTGGTTCGAACTTTTCCAGCCAAGGAAACCCTGCCATGCACCTAATCCCGGGAACAAAGCGAGATACACAAAGCCCCAGACGATACAAACGTAAAATAAAATAGTCCACCAGCGGGGTAACTGGTTATTAATTTCTTCGATACCATCGAAGACATGCCCCATACCTTCACCTTCAGCTACGCCTGTTTTGTTGGCTAAAGTCCAACGTAACAAGACGAAGCAGCCGATTATGGTACCCAGCGTAATTACTGAGATCCAAATTGTCCAAAACGTGCTCATGAGTTCAAGACTCCTGCTTATTCTTTTGAGATTTCTCTTTCACTTCGTCGGCAAAGGGCAGGTTAGCCGCTTCATCGAACCGCTTTTTATTGCGACCGCTGAACGCCCACCAGACCACACCAATGAAGCAAACAAACACTACGACAGTAAAAATGCTGCCCGCTATTCCCTGATCCATATCAGTTCAGATATGTGCCGAGGGATTGAAGGTAAGCAATCAGGGCCTGCATTTCTGTTTTACCCTTTACTGCCGCCTGTGCACCGGCGATATCATCATCGGTGTAAGGCACACCAAAGCCGCGGAACACTTCCATTTTCTTCGCGGTATCTTCACCGCTGAGCGTATTCTCTGCCAGCCACGGGAAACCGGGCATATTAGACTCCGGTACCACGTTGCGGGGATTAATCAGGTGAACACGGTGCCATTCGTCACTGTAGCGGCCACCAACACGCGCCAGGTCAGGACCGGTGCGTTTTGAACCCCACAGGAAGGGATGCTCCCATACCGACTCACCGGCTACTGAATAGTGGCCGTAACGTTCTGTTTCAGCACGGAACGGACGAATCATCTGGCTGTGACAGCCAACACATCCTTCACGGATGTAGATATCGCGGCCTTCCAGTTGCAGTGCTGTATAAGGTTTTAATCCTTTTACCGGCTCAAGTACCTGCTGCTGGAACATCAACGGCAAAATTTGAACCAGGGCTCCCAGGCTGATGGCAATCAAAATGAGCACAGTCATCAGGCCAATGTTTTTCTCAATTATTTCATGTGGATTCTTCACAACAACGACTCCTTATGCTGCCTGTGCGGCGGGTTCAGCTGCAATGCTGCCCTTGGGCGCACGTACAGTTTTCCAAGTGTTGTAGGCCATCACCAGCATGCCGGCAACCACAAACACACCACCGATAAAGCGCACCACATAGAAAGGTTTGGAGGCTTCCAGTGACTCAACGAAGCTGTAGGTCAGCGTTCCGTCGGCGTTCACTGCACGCCACATGAGACCTTGCAGTACACCGGACATCCACATGGCAACGATGTAAAGCACCACACCAATAGTCGCCAGCCAGAAGTGCACGTTCACCAGTTTAGTGGAGTACATTGCACGTTGCCCGAACAACACAGGAATAAGGTGATATACAGAGCCGATGGACACCATGGCTACCCAGCCCAGTGCGCCTGAGTGAACGTGACCGATAGTCCAGTCGGTGTAGTGTGACAAAGCATTAACTGTTTTGATCGCCATCATCGGGCCTTCAAAGGTCGACATGCCGTAGAAAGACAATGAAACAATCAGGAAGCGCAACACCGGGTCGGTACGCAGTTTGTGCCATGCACCTGACAATGTCATGATCCCGTTGATCATACCGCCCCAGGAGGGAACGAACAGGATAACCGACATCACCATACCCAGAGACTGCGTCCAGTCCGGCAGCGCTGTAAAATGAAGGTGGTGAGGACCGGCCCAGATGTAAAGCGAAATCAGCGCCCAGAAATGAACAATTGACAGGCGATATGAATATACCGGACGGCCAGCCTGTTTTGGCACGAAGTAGTACATCATGCCAAGGAAACCCGCTGTCAGGAAAAAGCCAACCGCATTGTGTCCATACCACCACTGCATCATGGCATCCACCGCACCTGCATACAGTGAATAAGATTTCGTGAAGGAAACCGGAATCGCCATACTGTTACCGATGTGCAGCACTGCTACAGTAAGCATAAACGCGCCGAGGAACCAGTTTGCTACATAAATATGCGATACCTTCCGAATGATGATGGTACCGAAAAAGTTAATGATGTACGCAATCCAGACCAGCGCAATAAGGATATCGATAGGCCATTCAAGTTCAGCGTACTCTTTACTGGCGGTAATGCCAAAGGGCAAAGTTGCAACAGCAAGAACGATAACGGCCTGCCAGCCCCAGAAGGTAAAAGCAGCAAGTTTGTCGCTGAATAAACGTACCTGACTAGTACGCTGAACAATATAATAAGACGTTGCAAACAGTGCACATCCGCCGAAAGCGAAAATGACTGCGTTGGTGTGTAACGGTCTTAATCGGGAAAACGTCAGCCAGGGTGTATCGAAGTTAAGTGCAGGAGCAAACAATTGCGCAGCAATAAATACTCCCAGCCCCATGCCGATAATACCCCAGACAATTGTCATGATGGTAAATTGCCTGACTACTTTATAGTTGTAATCAGGTTGTGCTTGGCTTATTTCACTCATTTGATTGATATTCCACTTCAATGGTAAATGGGTTTCCAACTGCCGGATTCCGGTTTTGCGCAAGTTGCAGGCTTAACGCTTGACCTTTTTAATTCTGTTGTAATTATAGACAGGTCAGCTGGTACGCGGATAATAAGATTTTTATTTACAAAAAGATACCATAAACTAGTCGGGGTTGATCTCCGTCAAAGGTAGTAATAAACCGTCGCTATTTACAGTATAATTTTCACATGAAAACAACAAAAAAAGCGCAAAAATTCATTATTCCCACACTCATTCTGATCCTGGCGCTGGGTGTGTATCTTTCAAAGCAACAGGTAACAACAACTGACACAGATAACGGTTTAGGCAATCCGTGTACATTTGTCAATTTGACCTGTGAAATTGGCCATGAACAAAATAAGGTTTCTGCCACATTTGAAAGTATACCGGAGGCAGAAGAATCGATAACAGTTAACTTTTCTTTACCCTTTTCTCAACAAATTGAGAGTGTTTGGATTGAAGGGGTAAACATGTATATGGGCAAGGTGCCGGTGCTGGCTGAACGGATAAAAGAAGGTAGCTGGTCCGGATGGTTTATGCTGGGTAGTTGTTCTGAGCCACAGATGCGCTGGAAAATGTTGATCCATGTAAAAGATAAACCGGACCCCTACGTGATGTTCTTCGAAACAAAAATGCCCTGAACAGGTCAGGGCATTTATCGAAACAATCCGGCTTACATCTGCGAGTGCATGTAAAGCTGCAGACCCAGGCGCTTAATCAGGCCCAGTTGCTGTTCCAGCCAGTGAGCGTGATCTACTTCCGTGTCGTCAAGTAATTCAACCAGGATATCACGGGTAACGTAGTCATTTTCCTGTTCACACAAAGCGATAACTTCTTTCAATTTCGCATCGACTTCGTATTCAACGCGTAAGTCACTTTCCAGCATTGATGGTACGTCGTGACCAACCTTATAGCCGGTACGGGTAACCATGTCAGGCGTGCCTTCTAAAAACAGCATGCGTTCAATCAGTTTTGTGGCATGGCCTTTTTCGTCATCAAACTCATGGTTGATGCGCTCGTAAAGCTTGTTCAGGCCCCAGTCCAGATACATCTGAGAGTGAATGAAATACTGATCCATTGCTGCCAGTTCATAAGACAGCAGCTCATTCAGCGCGTCATTGATTTTCGCGTTACCTTTCATTAGTCATCTCCCTCAATCTGTTTTAGCAGGTACGTTTCAAGACCCATTGCATCAATCTGATATTCCTGGGTTTCAATCCAGTCGAGATGCTCTTCTTCGTACTCCAGAATATCTTCCAGCAGGTCACGGGAAACATAATCCTGCTTTTCTTCGCATAGCTTGATGGCGTCTTTCAGCAGAGGAATTTGTTCCAGCTGAAAACGACTGTCGCACTTGAGCATCTCTACGGTGTCTTCACCGATATACAGCTTGCCCAGTGCCTGCAGATTCGGAAGTCCTTCTAAAAACAATACGCGCCCGATGATAGCATCGGCCTGTTTCATATCTTTGATGGACTTCTTGTAGTTCTTTTCGTTGAGCTCGCCGAAGCCCCAGTTTTTAAACATCCGTGCATGCAGAAAATACTGATTGATGGACGTCAGTTCACTGGTCAATACTTCGTTGAGTTTCGCGATGACTTGTTTATCGCCTTTCATAACGGTATTCCTTAAATTAACTGCACACAGTATATGGCAAACTTTGCGTTAAATCAAAAAAATTCTTTATAAATCAATGATATGCAAATGATAATAATTTCCATGTCGTCCTGTGTTCTTATTAGTCCTCTATTTAGCAGATGAATCATTAACATAAGCCAATGATTCTTCGGCAAAACCCAGGCCTGCCTCGGTAAAAAAGTTAAATACCTTGTCTACACCTTTACTTAATAAGGTTTCCACCTCATCTTCATAGCGGGCGATGGCAGCGATTTTACCGGTGTATCCCGAGAACTGAAGCTGTCGGGTAATATTCACCGCGTCCTCAATAGAGGGTAAAGCAAGCAGGATCAGTTTTACGTTGGAGGTATCGAGGTTTTCCCACAAGTCCACGTCTTCACCGTCTCCGCAGATAACATTGAGTCCTTCCTGTTGCAGGCGGTTAATTTTAACTCTGTCGGCATCCATTCCCCATACAGCAGAGTCGGCCAGTTTATGCAGAGAGTTAAATGCACCCAGACCTACACGGCCCATACCGATAACAAGGAACTCAGCATTGGTGACTACCGGATAAATATCTTCTTTGAGGCGGACAGGACTTTCGAATTTCTGAATGCCGTTTTTGATACGCAGGTACCGGCCGTGACTGTTCCGGTACATGATACTGGTGATTACAAATGAAATAGAAACGGCCAGCGCAATAATGACCAGCCAGCTTTCGCTCAGCATTCCCAGACTTACTGCTAATGCGGCGACTATGAGGCCGAATTCACTGTAATTCCCCAGCACCAGTGAAGTGAGATAGCTGGTTCTCGCCCTTAAGCGCAGCCAGGTGAATAAACCAAAGAAAAGCGCGGCTTTAACGGCAAGGAATACACACAAAATAAGTGCAGCCATGATCATATTGAAATCCGGCAGGGCCGTGAGGCCGATAGACAGAAAGAAGCCGATGAGAAACAAATCCTTAAAAGCCAGCAATGATTTGGACAACTCTGTGGCTTTGGGGTGTTTAGCCAGAATGATTCCGGTGAGCAGGGCGCCGAGATCCCCTTTAATATTAACCAGGTCAAACAGGTGGTATCCGCCCAGCGCAAGCACAAACCCGGTAAGTGGCAGTAACTCGCCGTGACCTGATTTATCGATAATACGGTTAAGCAGCGGCAACAGCGGGAATACAGCCAGCAAGCCCAGCGCATAAACAGACGGCAGTTTACCCGTTGCAGCGACAAGGAACACCACAGCAAACACATCCTGCATAACCAGTATGCCGATGGCCAGTTTTCCGTGGCGGGTTTTGCTCTCTCCGCTTTCTTCCAGGACTTTTATAACACAAACGGTACTGCTGAAACTTAACGCAAAGGCAATCAGTAGAGCTGATTCAAAAGATATGTCACCAAACCAGAAAGCAGCGACAGCAGCCAGTATATAGAGCGCTCCGGCAACGATACCAACCCAGATAAGTGTATGGGCGATACTGCCGGCCCAGACTTCACGTTTGCTGAGATCGCGGACATTAAGCTTCAGGCCGATGGTAAACAACATGATGGTGATCCCGAGATCTGCAATATGTTGCAGCTCGCCGGTCATTTGTTGTCCCGCTGCATTCAGCGCGAAACCGGCAACCAGATATCCTACCAGAGGTGGTATGCCTATCATTTTCACTGAGAGTCCACATACGAAAGCAAAGAGAAGAAATGTATATTCCATGAAACCCGCTGATCTATTCCGGTTTAAAAAAGCCTGATAAAAGGATGCGATAACAGCATCATTTTGTAAATCTTTGATTGCGCTTATTTATCTGTTCTGCCTCAACGATAACGATGGTTCTTTACGGTAAGATGGCGGCATAAAATAAATACCCTGTGAGCGAAAAAATGCCTTTCTTTTCATGATCTTTGTTATGGTCTTGCGCTTAAAAGCGTAATACGGCGCAGTTATTACCGGAACAGGCACTATGCACAAACGAATTATTGTAAGTTTAACCCTTATCTTTTTGATTAATGCCGCTCTGGCAGTGATCTGGCATTATCTCTTGTGGTTGCTTCCTCTCACCGGACTTTGTCTTCTCATTGCACTTTATGATCTGACGCAGAATCACCATTCAATTTTGCGGAATTTTCCTTTTATCGGCAGAGGCCGCTGGCTGGTAGAAGGCTTACGTCCTTTCATCCAGCAATATCTGCTTGAGTCTGAAACTGACGGTAAGCCCATCAGTCGCATGCATCGCTCAATTGTGTATCAGCGCGCAAAAAATGCTACAGACAGTTCACCATTCGGTACTCAGCTGGACACCTATGAAAATGGGTATGAATGGATTGGACATTCTCTTTCAGCAATGGAAATTGATGAAATGGAAGAGGATCCCAGAGTAGTAATCGGCTCTTCAGCCTGTAAACAGCCCTATGCATCCAGTGTGCTGAATATTTCAGCCATGAGTTTTGGCGCACTCAGTGCTAACGCTGTACAGGCGCTGAATAAAGGTGCGGCCAAAGGTGGTTTCAGCCACAATACAGGTGAGGGCGGTCTGACACCGTACCATCTGGACAATGGTGGCGATGTGGTATGGCAAATCGGTACAGGATATTTTGGTTGCCGTAATGATGACGGTACCTTTAATGCGAAATTATTTGAAGAGAAAGCCCGTCACCCGAATGTGAAAATGATAGAAATAAAACTGTCTCAGGGGGCTAAGCCGGGCCACGGCGGTATTTTGCCTGCACATAAGAACACACCGGAAATTGCCCGAGTCAGAGGTGTTGAACCCGGCACTCAGGTGGACTCGCCGCCAAGACATACCGCATTCTCAACGCCTCTTGAAATGATGCATTTTATCCGCGATTTACGGGATATGTCAGAGGGGAAGCCGGTGGGTTTTAAACTGTCACTGGGACGAAAGAGCGAGTTTATCGCTATTTGTAAGGCTATGGTGGAAACCGGTATATGTCCGGATTTTATCACCGTAGACGGCGGTGAAGGAGGAACGGGTGCAGCGCCGCTGGAATATGCCAACTCTATCGGCTTTCCGCTGCGTGAAGCTCTGGCATTTGTGGATGACTGTCTCACCGGATTTGATTTAAGACGGGAAATTAAACTCATTGCCTCAGGGAAAATAATTACTGCATTTGATTTGGTCAAAAACCTGAGCCTGGGAGCAGATTTATGTAACAGTGCCCGGGGAATGATGTTGTCTCTGGGTTGTGTGCAAAGTTTGTCCTGTAATACAAATAAGTGTCCTACCGGCGTAGCCACCCAGGATCCGAAACTGGCAAGAGGGCTGGTTGTTGAAGACAAATACGAGCGCGTGTACCGCTTTCATAAAAAGACGGTTACTGCTTTTATGGATATTCTGTCTTCCACCGGCCATCAGTCTCATTCATCGTTGAACCGCACGCATATTTTCCGCAGGGTTAACCAGACACAGGTAATGCGCTACGACGAGATTTTTCCGCTGGTAAAACGGGGCAGTTTTTTAACGGATAAAATTGCTGATGCATTCAAACTGCATGTGGCAGAAGCCAGCCCTATGAGTTTTATGCCTGTGAGTCATCTGGCAAAAATAGAAGAAGACACCAAAGCGGTTTAAATTTGATGCGTATCAAGATTGTTGTCTGACTATGCTCTATAGTGAAAGAAAAACCGGAGACATTTATGGCTGCTTACGACTCAATACTTGTTGCTATCGATATTTATTCTGATTATGAAGGCGTGGTTCACCGGGCTATGCAACTGGCGGGTAATAACGTGAAGCTGAACCTGCTTTATGTTGTCTATCCCCAAACCAGTATCGAGCCTTACGGGCTGTTTCTCGAAAGTGATTTTTCTGATGAGATCTGCCAGCAGGCAAGAGAGAAACTTGAAGGGATCGCGCACCGGCATAACATTCCGGTTTCTCACACTCATGTGGTTGTGGGGGCTGCAGCCGATGAAATTCATGCCGCAGCGGAGAAACTGGGAAGTGACTTAATTGTCATCGGTACCCACGGGCGCAGTGGCATGCGGTTACTGTTGGGATCCACAGCGAATGCGGTGTTGCACGGCGTGAAAACAGACGTGCTGGCCGTGAAAGTTTAACGTCAGGACACCGGGCGGTGTCACATTGACGCCGCCTTCTTTCCTTCTTCCAACTGGCTGTTAACCAGTTCTGTAACTGTGCTTTCAATAAGCTTAAGATGGGAGTGATGCACTTTCGCCTGCTTTTTGTTTTCATTAGACACTGTCTCAAACAAGACATCATCGTCTTCACTCGACACTTTCACCAGTACGTCATTATCGTCACCGTTCACCGGCACTACAACGTAGAGCGGTTCATTATGGGATTCAATGTACGTGAATGCCTCTTCAGCAGAATGGAAGGGTGACTTTTTCTCAGGTTGAAGCTTCCAGTGTGACGACTGGGTAACGACTTCAGCAAGCAACTTAGCGTGTTTTTCTTTGATTTCCGATGACATAGTAATAGCTCCTGTTTGCAGTTACTCTTGCTACGGCATGATAAGGAAAACAGATTGATTTCTTGCTGCATTTGCTATTCTTTTTGAATAATTACGTTATAAATAATGCCGGACATACGGAATAAAAAAATACTTGCGTACTTCCCATTTATACAGATATTCATTTCATTCTAAAGTCTATAACCTCAGGTTATGATTCATGACCGGCTTCATTCATTACTTATAACGCTGTTCAACACTTAAACAGTCTAAAATGGCGTGTTGGCTATGGATATGCCGGCGGCTTCTGATTTTTCTTGCCCTTCGTTTCAGATCTGACATTTGAATTGTCGTGATAAATTATTACTGCATAATAAATATTTTTGAACAAAGTATTCTTGACTGGGCGCAATCCTGTCTGTTAAATGTTCAGTCATAATAAAAACGTAACGTTCCGGTAATAATAATTCACACATTACAACAGGTGTCACTATGAAAAAGGAAAAAGCACGTTTCGCGGCACGCTATCTCACCAGACAAATCCGGCAAACATGGAAGACCGCATCTTTCGCCGCGCCTTTATGTCTTGCTGTAGCCGCCGTATCTTCACCCGCTTTAGCGCAACAACAAACAGGTAGTATTAAGGGGCAGGTGACCGCCGGCGACGGCAGTACCAGCGTCGCGGGTATCCAGGTAATAGCCAGCAGTCCCGTAATGCCAAAAGACCGCTCTGCCACAACCCGGGAAGACGGTACATTTACGATGCCATTTCTTGTACCGGGAGAGTACGAGGTCACATTTACGCTTCCCAATGGCGATACCCGGCAGTTCAGCACCAGAGTGTTGCTTGAGCAGGCTTCAGCAATCAACTTCGTTTATTCGCCGGACAACACAGAGGTGATCACCATTACCGGTAGTCCCTTTGTGACTACCGGCGATTCCTCCCTCACCAACTCCTTCGGTGCAGAAGTCATCCAGTCTCTGCCGACCGGTCAGACCTACCGTGATATGCTGAAAATCCTGCCCGGCGTGGAATATTCTGAAAACGGTACCCTCGGTCCGTCTGCAGGTGGCTCCGGTGTTGATAACAGTTACGGCTTTGATGGTGTCGACCTTTCAATGCCCATGTTCGGGAACTTGTCCTCAGAACCTTCAACCCATGATATTGCCAGCGTATCGGTAGATCGCGGAGGCGCAAAAGCTGTTGGCTTTAACCGTTCAGGCGGTTTCGCAGTTAACTCGGTATCTAAATCGGGGACTAACGAATTTCATGGCAGCGTGGAATACCGTATTCAGCCTTCTTCGTTTTCTGCAACGCCCAAAGACGGTGTTATTGAAGATACAGACAGCAGCTGGATTGTTGCTTCTGTGAGCGGACCGCTGATTGAAGATGAATTGTATTTCTACGGTTCTTTTTACCGCCCGGTTGTCGACGGCAGCAGCAAAGAAACAGCCTACGGTGCCACAAAAGATTATAAAAGTGAACGGAATGAATATTTTGGTAAGCTCACCTGGGCACCTACCGCTGATGTGCTGTTAAATGCCAGTATCCGTGATTCTGAAAGGAACGAGTCCGGCTCGTCAATTGGTGAATTCGAAGCAGACAGTGTATCAGTGGGTTCAGACTCTAACCTGAGTATCTACTCGCTGGATGGTTCCTGGCTGATTGGTGATTCCAGCATTTCCTTCAAATACGGTAAATATAAAGAAGACTTCATCGACACGCCGGACACAGAACTAACCGGAGTTACACCGGTTATCGGCGACTCTATTGATATTAGTGCACTGGATGAAATGGGGTATTTCAGCGTACCCAGTATCCGGACTGGCGACCTGACTGCTGATGATATTCAGTTTAATACTGGTGCGTTACCACTGGTGCAACAATACGGCTACGTGGGCGATGACGGTGAAATGACAGGTGGCGGTGGTGTCGGTGCTTATTCACAGTATAACCGGCAGTCTTTCGAACGTGAAAGTTTTGAGCTTGCTTTCGATACTGAGAGCATGTTCGGAAACACTTATCACACCATTCATGCCGGCTTTAAATGGGAGGAAATTTCCGAAGATCTGGCAAGGCTATCTAACGGCTGGGGTTTCATAGAGTACGTTGGTGGTATAGATGCCGAGTATCCCGGTGCCTACTACGTTGCGCAGGTTCAGCAGATGAGTCTTGCGGTAGACGGATCGGTTACTCCTTCCATTGTGTCATCGGCAGAGTCCTTCAATTTTGAAATCAACGATACCATTGAACACGGTGATTTTACGTATAACGTGGGCTTACTGGTTTCAAAAGATGTACTGTACGGGCAGGGTCTGGCTGAAAACAGTGAGAATATTTCCGGATATGAAGTTGCGCCCGGAAACCCTTATAAAATGTACACTGTAGACTGGAAAGACATGGTTCAGCCCCGGTTAGGCGTAACCTGGGAATACGAAGATGAGAGCACTGTTTTCGCCAACTATGCCAGTTATAACCCCAGTGCCAGCTCCCTGGCCCGTGCCGCGTCCTGGGACAGAAATTCCCGTGCAACGGTTGAGGTTCAGTTTGATGAAAATGGCGATTATCTGGCATCAGGTAACAAAGCCGGCTCATCAGGTAAGTTCTTTGCCGATAACATGCGTCCCCGCAGAATTGATGAGTACACTGTGGGAACGACCCGTGCTGTGAGCAATAATCTGATGTTGCGTTCACACGTACGTTTCCGTTACGGCAGCCATTTCTGGGAAGATATGCCAAACAACGCCCGCCTGTTTGGTGAATATGAAGGTGGCGCGGTACCTGAAGATATCGCTGCGAAAGGGCTATATATCGACAATCTTGATGAGTTACGTGCAGAAGTCGGCGGCTCTTCCTATGTGGTCGCTGAAGTAGACGGTGGCCAGACCAAATACTGGGAATGGAGTACTGAAGCAGAATGGTACGGTGAACGTACTTACCTGAATGCGTCTTATACCTGGAGTCATTACTATGGTAACTTCGACCAGGACAGCACCACCACGACTAACGATGCGAACAACTTCATAGGTTCTTCGTACTACGGTGACGGTGTAGGCCGTATGCCCTGGGACTACCGCTACGGTAAGCTGATAGGCGACAAACCCCATAAAGTGAAAGTGTTCGGTTATTACACCACTGACTGGGATGCCAATATCGGTGCTTACTTTATTTTCCAGTCCGGTGAAGCCTGGACAGCATGGGATGGTACACCTTACGGTTATACATCAGGGGTCAGCCGTTATGCAGAACCTGCGGGAAGCCGCCGTGGTGCAAGCCACTGGCAGCTGGATATGAACTATACGCAAAACTGGGATGTGAGCGACTATACCGTGAAGTTCCGTGCAGATCTGTTCAACGTGTTTAATAAGCAAACCGGTTACAACTATAACCCGTACGTGACGTCTGAGGAGTTCGGTCAGCCAAGAGACTATTACAATCCGCGCAGACTGCAACTGTCAGTCACCGTGCAATTCTGATCTACCGGTAGCAACGACAGAAAGTAAGACCGCCGGAAGGCGGTCTTTTTTTGTCTGTTAATCCTCCGTCAGCGGCGTTGTGAACATTTGATACAGGGTTTCGGTGCCGCTGAAGAAGTTGCCCAGCCTGAGATTTTCATTCGGTGCATGCTGGTTGTTATCAGCATTCACAAGGGGAAGCAGAATGACCGGTTTTTGCAAACCGGATACCAGCGGCGAGGTAGGCACAGTGCCTCCCATCATGGGAATAATAACCGGTTCAGAATCACTGACATGAAACAAGGCTGTTAATGCCCATTGTCCCAATGGTTCATCCAGGGGCGTTTGCAATGCAGCCGTGCCGGTATGTGAAATAAAGCGGGCAATACGGGGATATTCCGCCCGTTCTTTCGCTGTCGGCGCATCTTCAACCAGATGATAGCCCTGTGCGATGACAAAATCTTTAACCAGTTTTATCTGACGTTCTGCTGTCGCTGTTTTCGTTGTACGGATATCCATTGTCACCGTTGCTGTAGCAGGAATAATGGTACGGGTCGCTTCCGTGCTGGCAGCAGAAAGCCCGTTAATATTTAAAGACGGGTAGTTAATTGCCCGCTGGTAGTTTCCGGCCACTTTCTCTGTTGTTGCAATGCCCAGCCGCTTCATTAAAGCCGCTTCATCTGCGGGTACGGCATCAAGTGCGCTGGCATATTCATCATCAAATTTAACTGCATCATAGTAGCCGGGAATCGTCACCCGGCCATCATCATCTTTCATCTTGCCAAGTAAATCAGCCAGCAGGAAAGCCGGATTGGCAGCGTAGTTACCATAATGGCCGCTATGGCTGTCGGATGCCGGACCAAATACAGTCAGTCTCACCATAGATGCACCACGGTGACCAAAAACCAGCGTAGGTTTGTTTGACGGATGCATCGGTCCGTCCAGCATGACGACACCATCGGCCTGAAGCTGGTTTTCATTGCGGTTGATCACGTCGATTAGGGTAGGAGGCCCGCCTTCTTCATGTGAATCAAGCAGCACTTTGATATTCACAGCCGGTTTTTTGTTTTCCGCTTTCAATGTATCAATAGCAGCCAGTAACATCATGATGGGCGCTTTATCATCAGAGGCTGAACGGGCAAAAATGCGCCACTCAGGATCCGTTGTGAAGGTGAGGGCAGTCATAGGTTTACTTTGCCAGCTGTCACCTTCAAGGGTTTTAAGCACTGGCCGCCACGGACTTTCCTGATCCCACTGTTCCGGATTTACCGGCTGTCCGTCCATATGTGCATAGAACAGGACGACCGGCGCATCTTCACCTGCTTCCATGTATTCGGCATATACCATAGGTGTCTGACCATCAGGAAGAAGCTTGGCATTCAGTCCGTGTTTCCGGTAAGTATCGCGGGTCCATTCAGCGACCGCTTTAATATCAGACGGCGATTCTTTCGCTACATTGGGTAATGTCAGGTATTTAAGGTATTCAGGAAGAATGTGTTTTACAGCATCTTCGGTGCCGGCAGATACCGGCGCTGAGAAAATACTGACAATGGCCGCACTGAGCAGCGACTTACGCAGAAAAGAAAAAGGTCTGTCCATGATGAAATTCCGGGTTGAATGCGTGTGTGAAATACCATTCTGAACAGAATTACACCATGTTAAAAGGTATCCTGACCGGATTATCTGTGTTTTTGGCTATAAAAAGGATATTTATCCTAACCTTACGACTTTGATTTTCCGTAACAACGCTCTGTAATATGGGTATATATTTGCGTTTCAAATTCCCGCACTATTTTATAGAACGCATTGGGTTCGTCTCCCTTGTGCATGCCGTTTATTGTCATGGCATAGCCGGAAATTTTGCCGCTCAACGTTTTATTCAGCATACGGGTTTCGTAGCCATCAATATTAAAATGGAACACATCATCAGTGGCTTTAAACCCGGATACAAAAGGTTCACTTTGAATCGTTTCCGCCACACAGGAAAGTGTAACCGGGGTAACATAAACGCGGTCTAAACCGGCCATATTATTTTCAGGCTGGCAGGCAAATAAAAAAACAGGCGTTAACAGAGGAAGAAACTTTTTCATAGCAACATCAATGGACAATCAGGCGGCTATAATGCGAAGAAGTCAGCGGGGAGTCAATGCGGAATAAGACAAAAGGCCGCGCCTCTAAAGCAAACGGCCTGTTAATAGAACAATTAAGGATTATTTTTCCTGTTTAACAGGTGCCTCCGCTTCAGCGGGGTATTTTTCGAACCAGGCCAGTACATGTTTTACTTTACCGATCATCTGACTCGGACGGTTTGAAATGAAGTGATAAGCCCCCGGCATTTCAACCAGCGCGGTATCAATCTTCCGTAAAATCAGGGCGCTGTATAACTGTTTAGCTTCAGACAACGGTGTACGCATATCCGCATCACCAACCATTACCAGCGTCGGTGTCTGAATATTTCCGACCAGAGAAACCGGCGAGAACTTCCAGTAAGTTTCGGGATTTTCCCACACCTGACCGGGATAGCGGTAATCAGCATAACCATAGTAGTTATCTGCCGTGAGCAACTTACTTATCCAGTTCATCACCGGCTTCACGACTGCTGCAGCTTCAAAGCGGTTATTCTTACCAATCATCCAGGCTGACATAATGCCACCGGCACTGCCTCCGGTAACGTACAACTGATCTTCACTGGTATAACCGCGCTTAATCATTTCATCAACGCCGTCCATGACATCCTGATAATCTTCACCGGGATAGTTATTAAACAATAGGTTTCCGAACTCTTCACCATAGCTGGTGCTGCCACGGGGGTTCGGATAAAACACGACGTAGCCTGCTGACGCATAGAGTTGAATTTCCGGAGAAAAACGATCGCCGTAATTTGAGATAGGACCACCGTGATTTTCAACAATCAACGGATAGGTTTTACCTTCTTCATAGTCAGGCGGAAACGTCACCCATCCCTGAATGTCACGGCCATCGGCAGTAGACTTATACCATACCGTTTCAGTGCGGCCCAGGTTACGGTAGGCCAGAATATCTTCATTTAACCCGGTCACCAGTTCTGGCTTTGCATCGTTCTTAGCCAGCACGGCAACATCAGCAGGACGGTAAGGGGTAGTGTGGGTATAGGCAATGACTCCCTTATCATTAACGCTGAAACTGCCGCCGCCGTACGGTCTCGCCACTGTGGTTCCACCCACATTGTCAGCCAGTTCTTTAACTTTGCCGTTTAATCCGGTAACAGCAATCTTCGTGTTGCCATGGTCATCATACTGAAAATAGATCCCTTGCTTATTCCAGACCGGATTACTGACAGAGCGATCCAGCTTTAAATCAATTTCTTTTTTATCAGAACCGTCAACATCCATTACATATAAACGTGTTGTCTGATAAGCCATCAATTTATCAGGATAGCCAAGCCAGGCAATTTTTTTGCCGTCAGGCGAAAGGACAGGGTGGTGATCTGGCCCGGTTTGTGTGGTGAGCTGCTTTATAGTGCCGCTCTCTATTTCTACAGAATAGATATCGGTATTGCGGAAATTATGCTCTGCATCCGGTTGTCTGTTTGCTGAGAAAACCAGATTATGACCATCAGGCGTCCATTGAGGCTGGCCACGATGCTGAAAATCGCCGGAGGTGATTTGCCTTGGAGTGCCACCATCAGCCGGCACCACAAATAAATGTGAAAATCCGGGCTCAATGTAACCCCGACCGTCCTGTTCGTACTTCAGACGGTCAGTAATACGCGGATTAGCCGCCCATTTGGCACCTTCAGGTTTGGCCGGCATTTTAACCATTACCGGCGGTGCAGACGGCACCAGCATCGAAAACGCAATCGTTTTACCGTCCGGAGACCAGCTTAAACCCGATGGAGCACGCTCAAGTTCGGTTAATCTTGCAACTTTGCCATCCCTGACGCGATACACAAAAATCTCAGCGCCGTTTTGACCCTTTCTGGTGTACGCAATCCGTGAGCCATCAGGCGACCATACTGCATTGCCTTCACTGATATCATCAGTTGTCAGCTTCATGTGCTCAGAGCCGTCAGTATTAATCAACCACAGATTACCGGTACGTGCATCGGACATAACATCCATACCGTTACGGCGGTAAACGATATGCTTGCCGTCAGGCGATATCTCAGGTGCAGAAGCCCATTCAAGCTCAAAAACATCCATATCAGAAAATGTAGGTTTGGCAGACTCAGTGGTGCCGGCTGCTAATGCGCTGCAACTGAGTAAACTGATAAGAGAACAGAGGTGGCGAAGTTTCATTGTTATTGTGTGCCTTTTATTATTTGTTAGCTGTATCGCTTTTGTATCGTAAAGCAGCAAAGGCATCAGCGGCTTTACGATCATCACCGGTTAAACAGGATAAATGGCAGAAGTTAGATGGGCCATTATTATTCGTCGAATAACGATTCGGCCCCAATCAACGGAACAAGCCGTAGCAAAACATCTTCCATTACACCATGTTCAGCAGTGGTGATTTTCTTCGCACTGCGGTCTTTCCACGAAAGAGTTTGGATCAAACTTGAAGCTACAACACTTGGTTTATCGAGGTTATTTACCGGAACTTCGGTCGCTTGACCTCTAATACTGGTACTAATCGGGCAGCAAATCAGCAATCCCGTTTGCTGATTGTATTCTTTGCTTGAAAGGACTAATGCAGGGCGATACTTTCCGATTTCTTTACCTTTAACCGGCTCAAAATCCAGCCAAATAATTTCATTGCGTTCAGGTACATATTGAGACATTACTCACCCAACTCTTTACCCGATACTGACGCCAGTTCGTCTGCATGAGAAGTATGAGCATCCAAACCATTCAATAGCTCTCTTTCACTGAACGGAAAGCGGTTTTTCTGACGTTTGATTGGTTCTATGATGATTTTATTTCCATCAGCTTTGACCTCAATGTCAGACCCTTCGACTAAGCCGAGTTGCTTGATGAAAGCGGCAGGGATTATATTGCCCAGACTATTACCAATTTTTCGAACTTGAGTGCGCATGTTCCACCTCTTGTGTAGGTACTTTGTTATAACATTTTTTATTGTACGCCATCTTCCTTTAGTGTCAACTTTGTTATAACTAACCAGAGACACGACACAAGTGGCGGCTGCCGCTTATTTTGAGAATCTCTGCCAGCGACAACTTCAACGCATCAATGAGTTATAAATTCTCTGGAAATTCACTGTCACTTAAAACGAGATTAATTTTTCACAGCCTGTTGTTCCGGCTATAGGATTTGCTTCAAGATACTTCTGATAGAACAAGTCGCAGTAAGAATCCTTATTAAGGTGACGATGACGATATTTAAAAACACAAGTAAGGCATGTGGTAGTCACACAAAATTCTCGTACTGGCAGAAAATCTCATTTTATGTGGCAGTCTTCAAAGGTGACGACTGCCACTTAACTTGAGAATCTCTGCCAGCGAGATCTCCTACTTATCAACGAGTTATAAATTCTCTCAAAAATTCACTGTCACTTAAAATGAGATTTATTTTCCTAAGGCAGTTGAACATCCTGTCGCTAACTGGCTTAGCGTCCTGTACTAGGTAAACCCAGATAGAGGGGAATCCACACCTTGGGGACGTTTACAACCGCATAATGCGGAGTGAAGTGCCCTATGAGATTTGAAGCATGAGTGAAATATCTGAGTTATTAAAAGCATTAGCAAGTCTCTTGAATCACTTTTTTAAAACTTCCAAGCATAGTCATCCATGTGTCACTGTAACCTCTATAATTACAGTACCCGGCACGGAGCCGGGACTGCGTTAGTGGTTGTTTTACTGTCCAATCAGTGCAAGTTCTGCGTCGCGGTTTAATACTACCCACCAACGGTTGCCAAACTCACTGTCATATCCGGTTAGCGGATAGTCTTCACAACCGGCATCTAGTGTAGGAGGGGTAGTGAGATAACTGTCGGTCCAGGCAGAATCAACCACACATGACGACGGTGCCACAGGTTGCCATTCATCCCCGGTAAGGACACCTAACACTACCGTTGCAGCGTCGTAAGTCTCGGCGGCAGTAAATTGTACAGCGTATGCATCACTTACTGCTGTGCTGATATCCCACTCTTTTGTTGCGGTTAACGGTAAAACTACGGCTTGTTTAGCAGACCCATCTGTTTGAGAATTGCCTAAGCCGGTATCTACTTCGATATCTTTAAGGACGCCGTAATCATCCTGATAGATGCCGGTTTGGTTTTGGGTACCACTGACAATCAGGATGTCTGAAGCTGTGTTTGTCGATGTTTGCCAACTTAAGGTGATATGCTCTTTCAGGTCGATTGTGGTCTCGGGGATCAGCAACTCCTCAGCATCGTAGTCAGGAACAACCCGCAGCGGGCTGTTCAAATTCGGACTCCAGTTCTCGTGAACCTGATATAACCACTGATAGGCCAGACGTAACAAATCGTTCATAGACTCTGCGCGGGTCAAGCCAGGCGTAAAACCCAAATCGCGGGTGCGGGTGTCGGTACGATTAAATGTATTATTCTGACCACCTACCAGATTGACATAACTGCCATCATCAGCGTAACACTCGTTCGTCATATAGCGCGTCTGAAAGACCAAAACCGGACGAGTATCTGACAGAATGGAGTTGGGATAAATTACCGATTCGCAACGGTTTTTAGTGCGTGAAAATTTATCCATAAGATGCCATTCGGCTGTAAAATCCTGAGTTGCATCATTAGAAGTAGCCGTGTGCGAAGCATAGTAAGCCTCGTAATCAAGACGAGGTCCTGTAAAGGTGAGCATAGCTGAGTTTACGTCAAAATTTTCTGAGCCATTTTCCATTGTGGCGTTTTTCTGCGACACAATCATTTGCACCAATTCACGTTCTCCGAATCGAAATTCATAACCTTTGTAGGAAGCATTACCTGACATTATCTGGGTATAGGTATCCATGCGATAATTGCCACCGGTTGGCGTTGAACTTGACGGAAAAGTCTCTAGCGTAGTTTTGGCACTCACCAGCGAGCGCTGATATTGATGTTCATGCCCCTGAACATATACCACATCATTGTCGGCAAAAAACTCACGGATTTGCGGTTGAACTGAATACACCCAATCGTCGTCTTTAGTGCCATCAACGATTTGTTCTAATGTCTGTCCGTATTTAGCGCCAATCAAACCGTCATGACTGGCAACTACAATATGTTCGATACCTTCAAGGCTTTCGACAGTTTCTTTAATCCAGCTAAAGGCAACTGGCAGGTTGTAATAAGCTAAGGCAAATACCGCTACGTTTTCGCGTACAACATAATAGTTTATCCATTCGTAGTCGGGCATGTGCACGGCGTCTTCAGGGATAAAGTTCTTCATGTTATCTATCCAGTTATACGTATAAGCATAACTGGTTTCGTGGTTACCCATCAGGGGCATGAATTCGATACCTTGTTCAGCATAGGTATCGGCAACTGAACGCCATTCGGCAAATTCTATGTCTGAGCCTTTATCGGTAAGATCGCCAACGGCTATTACCATATCAACACCAGCGCTTGCCTGATGTGCCAGTACTTCACGCATCGGATAAATAGAGACATGAGCTTGTCCCTGGGTATCTGTGCCACCTTGCGTATCAGGTAATAAACCAATTTTAAAGGGTTCTGGGGCAGACGCTTCTTCGGAAGATTGCGTTTGGGTTGATGATTGCGCTGTTGAGATGGGAGAATTGGATGAGCCGCCACAGCCCGTTAATATTGCTGAGGTAATTAAAGAGGGAATCAGTATTTTTAGTGATAGAGCTTTCATTGTAGTCCTGTATTGAGAGAGAGGTAAACAGAACCATTAAGTTACAAACTGAATATTCTAATAGGATTGCAGAAATAGTAATATTTTATGGCAGATTTATGTATCTATTCATTACAAACCAAGACCTTGCAATTAGCTCTGCGACACCAGACCGCCATGAACATCGCATCAATGACCTGGCCAAAATGACTTGACCACTACAATCTCCATTTCCTTGTTGCCGATAGCGCTTTTGCAAGCTGACAACACTCAGATGTTGATTTAAACGTGCAATGAAAAACAGGATAAGCCCCGGCTGGCCGGGGCTTAACAACACCTACCAAGTGTATTTTACGGCTATTTCACCGTTACGTGGGGCGCCGAAATATCCCTGATTGTAGAAGTCGATGCTCGAAAAGTATTTTTCATCAAAGACATTATTTACGTTCACGCTAAGTTGCCAGTCAGGTGCAAATTGATAGGTCGCCATAACATTTACAACGCTGTAACTTCTCTGGGTAAAGGTTTCCCCATTTGGACCTGCCCCAGGGTTCGACATTTCACTTTGCCAGTTTGCATTCACGCCAACTTTAAGTTCATCAGACACTGAATACAGTGCGCTGGCTTTAATCATTTTTTCCGGCAGATAAGGCGCATAATCAACGCCATCGGCATCTTCGCTTTCATTTTGGGTATAGCTGATGAATAGATTCAGCCTTTCCGTTGGCTTACCGATCAGCTCCACTTCGAATCCCTGACTTTCAGCACCTTCTACACCGATTGACGGAAAGATGGTGGTACCAGGGATCGGATCAGTATTGTTGGGATCAGCTACGGCTAAGTTGTCTTCTTCCACCTTGTAAACGGCAACGCTGGCACTTAATGCCTCATTGAAAAAGTCGCCCTTAATACCGGCTTCGATGTTGGCGCCTTCTATCGGCCCTAGAAGTGCATTATTTGTATCGCGCGCTTGCTGCGGCTGAAAGATTTCTGTGTAACTCACATAGGCTGAAACAATTTCAGAGATATCATAAACCAGACCTAAATAAGGCGTATGCACATTGTCGTTCTTATAATCACTGCTCGCCCAGGGGGAGCTGGCTTGGGCTTCATAGGTTGTGATCCGGTCGCCGACAATGGCGATAAGCTTGTCAGTTAAATTCAGTTTTGCGGCGGCGTAAACACCTTTCTGGGTTTGTGAATCGACCGTCGAATACGATGGCGTGTTGCTGAATACGGGGGCCGGTACTCCAATTCCCCAGTTAAATAAACTGGGAACAACAATGTCATCACTGGTGCCGAACGATGAAGCGTTCACATCTTGCTCGGCGTAAAGTGCCCCCGCGGTGAGCTGGTGCTCGCGCCCGAATAATTCGAAGGGACCGGACGCTAACAGACGAAGAGAGGTTTGCTCGCGGTCTGACACATAGTGATTGGGGGATATCCCTAAACCTTCTCCTGTTTCAGGATCAGGAAACCCGGAAAAGTAGAGTAAGTAGCCGTCCATATCGCCTTCGCGCCGCTCGGCGTGTACCTGTAGGTCCCAACCGTTGTCAAATCCATGTTCCACTTTGGCAAAGACATTGGTACTTTCTCTGGCCCAGCTGTTCCATGGCGATGCGGTGGTAGTGCTTACAGGGAGGTCGTCAGTCTGTGTACCATCATTATAAAAAAGAGGTAGTGCCCCCCACATCGATCCCTTGGGATCACGTTCACTATAATCAGCGCCGATGGAAAGTCGGGTCTGATCAGTGACATCTGCGGTAATGATACCGTAGATTTGCGTGTTGTCTTTTTCTGACAGGTGAACATAGCTGTCACCCTGTTCGTGAGCCACAGCTATCCGTGCTTTAACGTCGCCACTGCTGCTCAACGTTTGAGAGTGGTCCGCTTCAAGGCGAACATTGCCCCAGGAGCCATATCCCAGGCTGGCATAGCCGCCATCGTCTATTTTTGGACGTTTTCTAATCAGGTTGATTGCCGCAGATGGCTCACCCGCACCAGTTAATAATCCGGTCGCACCGCGCACCACTTCTACCCGTTCAAAGACAACGGAATCGGCAAGCGCTTCACTAAAAAAGCTGTTATAGGCGATTGGCACGCCATCGAACTGGAAGTTAGTGACATCCCGCCCCCGGGCGCGGAAGAAGAAACGGTCTGTTTCTGCCTGTTGTGCCTGAATACCCGGCGCAAATTGCATCACGTCGGCAACAGTATCTAATGCAAAGCTATCAATAAAAGTACGATCAATAATTGAAATTGACTGAGGCGTTTCCCGTAAAGTGAGAGGAAGCCCGGTGGCGGTGGTGGCTCTGTCCAGGCCGCTGCCGGTAACTTCAATATGTTCGAAGATTTTTTCCTCGACTTCGGCATCACGGGATTGCTCCAGGTTTTGGTTTTGCTGGGCTACAGCGTGCGATGACAGTAACGCTGTACCTATTGCGATCGAAAGTACATTTCTGCGGGAGAGGATCATTGATGCTCCATTTTTATTAAAAAGGCATGAAAAAACTGCCGGCATGTTAATGATAATGATTCCCAATTGCAACATTCATACAGCCTTTTTCGCTCAGGACGTAAAAGCCCACACTGCTGTACTGAAGCTAAGGAAACCAATTTTTCATGCTTGCAGTCTTCGCATACTACGCGTAAAAAACAATGTTCAAGGCGACCACACTTTAGAAATTCTTCAAACTCTTTTTCTACGTGCTTTGGCAGCGACTTCCCTTGATGTGAAAGCTGCTCCAGAAATTCAGGATAGTGACGTTCGACTAATTGATACAGCAATGTCTACTCTGGCCGATGTCGTTTATAGGTATGAGAGTGAGCTGCTAACAATGGTGTCCTTACCAAATTTTGGTACATCATTGTGCAGGCGATCTTCGTGTTATCTACTGACCTTGGCGATGGAAACTCATTGCGAAGGTCTGCTTCACGTACAGACTGTGTGAAAACTATTGATCACCTTTGGGTCTAAGTGTCCGTAAAATCTGGGTAGAACCCTTCCGAAATGAAGCAAATGTGCAACAAGCCGTTGCACAAATAACGACTGCTGAGTGTCTGTAGCATTCTTGAGTGTGATTTATATTTTTACATTTATTCCTCAATCACTTTTTTAACACTGCTCAGCATAGTCATTTGTGACTAGGCTTAAGGAAGATGCAAATAAGTCCCTGATGTGAGATCATAGCTGTACAGTAAATCTCAGCCATAAACGTCTATGAGTCACCAGTTAACCTTTGCCGATAGTGAGTTTTCCAGCAAACGTCGCCAGACGAGAAAAGAAATTTTCTTATCCAGAATGGATAACCTGCTGCCGTGGTCTCAACTGCTGGAAGTGATTGACCCCTTTTATCCTAAAGCAGGCAATGGCAGACGTCCGTATGCGCTTGAGACCATGTTTCGCATTCATTGTATGCAGCAATGGTATAGCCTCGGTGATGAAGCGATGGAAGATGCGTTATATGAAATTGCTTCGCTGCGTCAGTTTGCGCAACTGTCACTGGATAAAGCCATTCCTGACCGCACTACCATTATGAACTTCCGCCACTTGCTGGAAAAGCACAAGCTGACTCGCAAATTATTCAAAACCGTCAATCAATGGCTATCGGAGTGCGGTGTGATGATGACGCAGGGCACACTGGTGGACGCCACGATTATTAAAGCCCCCAGCTCCACTAAAAATAAAAAGAGTGAACGTGACCCGGATATGCATCAGACCAAGAAAGGTAATGAATGGCATTTCGGCATGAAAGCCCATATTGGTGTGGATGCCAAGAGTGGCCTCACCCGTAAATTGGTAACCACCGCCGCCAATGAGCATGACCTGAATCAGATGAAGAACCTGTTGCATGGCGGTGAGGAGTTCATCTCTGGCGATGCCGGATATCAAGGCGCAGAAAAGCGGGAAGAACTTAAAGACACGGATGTTGAATGGCTAATTGCTGAGCGTCCCGGCAAAGTTCGGGCGCTGAAGAAGCATCCCCGCAAAAACAAAACGGCCATTAACATCGAATATTTAAAAGCCAGCATCCGAGCAAAAGTTGAGCACCCGTTTCGCATCATCAAATGCCAATTTGGTTTTATCAAAGCTCGCTATAAGGGATTGATAAAAAATGACTCACAGTTAGCCATGCTATTCACCTTGGCGAACCTGTTTAAAGTAGACCAAATGCTACGACGACAGCCAAGATTTGTCTGAAATCCGAGAATAGCCCGGAATTAGGTCGAAATCTGACCTAAAACGGCAGTATATTAACCAAAATTGAAAATTTAGCGTTTAAAATTCAAGCTACCAGCAAAAAGTATCGCTTGTTACCTAAACTGAAGGACTTATTCGCAGTTTCCTTAAGCAACTGATAATAGAAATGTCGTTTTTCAGCAGAAGAGTATTTAAACTACTGTATATTCGTTGTAAGTCGCAAAGGTATGCGAAATTCAACATGCATTACGGCATAACCGTGTCAAAAAACACACTTGCACGCTTAGCTGTGTTGAAATTAATCCAGTTAAGAAATGAACTAGTACAACTAATTCAACTAATTTCCTATTCTTGGCATGTGAAAAGGTTGACGGGAACCTGAAGGGGGATGTGTTTGCGATACATTGAGCAGCATCGCTAGCATTGTATAGTAACCACATAAACCACATAGCTCTACCACACCCTGTTCATCAAATAAGTCTAATGTCTGTGTGTAAATTTCATCAGTTATACACTTACTTAGATTAATCTGTTTACAGAACTGATACACTACGTTGAAATCATTAGGTAAGTTTTTGAGGTTGCCAGTAGTTCCAAGCTCTTCAATCCACTCCTCTCTTACTCCCTTACTAATAGCTATTGGAACATGAGCATGCCACTCATAGGTTTGTTGCCAGTGCCTTGCAATATTCAGAATAGCAAATTCGCGATAGCGTTGAGGAATAACAGAGTCAAACCGAATATATTCTCCTAGATGTTGAGCTCGGTTCATAAATTCTGGGCTTCGAATCATAGAGATAAAAGGCCCTCGCAATCCACCACGAGGTCCACTAATTAATGCCTTTGCTGCATCAAACTGCTCTTTTGAATAAGCCTCTTGTGCAATGGCTGGCATACGTTTGGGTTTACTATTGGGAGTCATCATTATCAGCTATATATATTTTTGTGGGCTACCTAAAAATGATGCAAATACACCGTTAGGATCGTGTTTTGCCCGCAACCTTTCTAATTTTGAGTAGGCGGCCTTAGATAAATAATCCTGCGCATGATCCAGCATGTTTTCATCATTCATCTGTGCTCCGATTGATAAATCTTCTAAGGCTTTAATCTGCGCTACCGGCCAGCTGTGCATTTCGGTATCAAGTGCAGGATCTGTCCATAGTGTATAAGTGGCTATGAATACATCTCCCTGCATAGAGAGCGCCATATCATCTTCATAAGGTTTGGTTGGTCCCCAGCAATGCCAGAAGGTATGTGTTCTGGGGGTTGGCTGGTTTAGGAAAACCTCTCGTATTCGGGGTAAAAGTTCCTCTGCAGAGGCATTGGTATACATATTATCTACGGCAAATCGAAAGCCTGCCGGATCAGCTGAGTAGCCGCTCATGTAACACTCTTCCAGCGTGGTGGGGCTGCAAGGCATTGTAAAGTAGGCTTTGTCCAGAATTGGGCAAGTATCTATAAAGTCCAGTTGACGGTCACACTCTTCGTCTGTATCAGCTAAAGACAGTGCTGCCACCGTTAATCTAGGCGCCGATGGGTCTCCGGTTTTTGCATCATGTGAGGTAGATACCAGCACCATTTCGACTTCTTCTGGAATCTCTGGCATAACATTACGTGTCCAGGTAATCAGTTCGTCGAACTGCTCTGGGCGGAACCCATATACCAAACGTTTCCAGACTTTAGGTCGTGGGTGGGCCTGTATCTTCATGCGGGTAACAATACCAAAGAAGCCCTGACCTGCTCCTCTTGCAGCCCAAAGGTAGTCGGTATTTTGAGTCGCGTCAGCCCGAATTAACTCTCCGTCGGCAGTGACAACATCTATCGCCAGTAATTGGCGTGCGCCATTCCCCCATTTACGAGAGTTCCAACCAAAACCGCCATTCATGGTAAATCCACCGATACCTGGCGAAGGGTGATGGGCGGTAGGAATAATCAGTCCCATGGGTTTTAACATGGAATTGATTTTAGAACCCAGTACGCCTGTGTTAGTCCATAAAGTTTGGCGTTTTTCGTCAATATCGACCTGTTGCATTAGTGACATATCAACAAGCAAACAACCCTCACGGATGTGTGAGGCAGACCAGGCATGTCCACCGGATCGGGTTGTTACTTTCAATTTGTGCTGACGGGCAAATTTCACCGCAGCCGCAACATCATCATCGTTAAGCGGTTGTACGATAACTAGCGGATATCGTTTAGGCTCGTTGCTACGATAGGTATTTGCTCCGCGGATGCTTTCGTATCTGGGATTATCCTTCCAAAAAACGTTACCAGATACCTGGTTTTCCAGAGTGGATTTTTCCTGGGCTGAAAAGGATTTGAAAACAGGTGCCGCTAAGGCGAATGCTGTGGTAGCAGCGAGCTTGCGAATAAAGGTTCTGCGCTCTTCGTCAGTGATTGTTCTTGAGTGCTTTGAATACGACTTTGACATACGAGTATCTCACTGTTGAATTACTGTCATTTTTGATGTGTTTCAGCAGCTGTTAAATAATTAACAATATATTAATTACCTTATCAGAGAATATTTGACAGGGTAAAGTGCTTTGTGTAGATTTGGGTAATATTTTCCCTTTGAGAGAATAATTTTGATGAGTAAAAAGACAGGCTTAACTACCAACGAAAAAGGATGCTTTACAGTCATGCGCAGAATGGATACGCGGCGCTTGTTAGCCGCCTCTGCTATTGGCATAGCGGTGCTTGCTCCTGTCTCGACGAATGCTAATGAAGCGCTTGCAGTGAAATATGGGTGTGTCGCTTGTCATGCTGCTGATTACACACGGATTGGCCCGTCTTTTATCGATATTGCAGAGCGCTACGCAATGGGAGGCAAGCCCATGGTGGATCATCTAGCCAACCAGATTGCCAAGGGGAGTAAAGGTTTGTGGGGGGATATGCCAATGGCTGCACAATTTTTACCAACCGAAGCTGATCGAAAAGCACTAAGTGCATGGATATTGGAGCATGATCTAAGCGAGTAAGGGGCGCCTTGCGTCTAAAAGGGCAGGTTCTTACTAAACAGGAGCCGGCCTTTTTTGTTTTTCGGTGTAACTTCTGGCTAGCAGAGCGGTTATTTTGTCAGGGCTAAATGTGTGGGCAAGTAAAAATAAAAGCCACCGTTCTGGTGGCTTTATGTCTGACTATAAATTGACTCGGGACGCCGGGTAATAGGCCAACTCAAATGACGGTCTGTCACATATATCCCGAAACCAGCGAACAACGGAGGGGCGAGCCTCAAAGAGATAATGCATCTGTAAATCATCAAGTCTAGCTAACGAAGGTAACAGACTGATGTCGGCGATGGATAGTTCATCACCGACTAACCATCGGCTCTTATTCAGCGTTTGTTCAATTCTATCTAAACTCTGCACTAACTGCCGTTCTGCCAACGCCAACACATCTTCGTCAAACCCTTCAGGGCCCAGTTGACGGTAAAACGCTTCACGTAGAGGACGACCCTGCGCCATGGCCAGGCGTTTTTCGGCTGGCATTGTTGCAAGGCGTTTACCAAATGCTTTCTGAAACGAGGGGTAACGAATCGCCGGCGTTGTCACTTCATCAAGATATTGAACCCAAGCGCGCATTTGCGCTTTGTCTGCAACCAAAGAGGGCCGCAAGGGGTGTTCTGGATAAACGTCTTCCAGGTATTCCAGGATAACTGAAGAGTCGATTACCGTGGTGCTGCCATCAATCAGAGTCGGTACCAACCCGTTTGGGTTTAGTGCCAGATACTCTGAGCTTAAATGTTCGTTGGCATCCAGTTTGATATGCCGGCTTTCCCATGGAATCTGTTTTTCTGCCAGCGCGTGTCTTACGCGCTGGGAGCAGGTTGATATATCGGCGTGATATAAAATAATCATAGGGTTAGCACTCTTTTTCAACCAGTGGTTTATTTACTGATTGCACTTCTTTCGCCGGTTCAGGCTTAAGTAAGAACCGGAACTTTCCAAGGGTAGCAATACAAACAACGGAAATTATCATTGTTGTACCAAAGATATAAACCATGACATCGTAGCTACCTGTGAGGTCATGTACTTTACCCATCATAAATATACCTATAGCAATACCCAGGTTACTCGCACCAAAGGTTAAACCGTAAAGGGTACCGAACGATTTAAGTCCAAAGTAGCGTGAAATCATGTAAGCATTCTGTCCAATTTCGCCGCCCAGGCCCATTCCCATCATTAAACAGCCTAGCATTAATATTGCCTCTGAACTGCTTGCGGTATGGGAAATCAGAACACCTATTAGGGCGATACAAAAATACGGTAAGATAATTCGCGGAGTAGGGAATCGATCGACTAGAAAACCTGATGAGAATTCACCGATGAGTACACCGGCAAAGGAAAGTGATATTGCTGTGGTTGCAACGTTGGCGCTAAAGCCGTGCTCTTCGAAAAGGATTCGAGCGTGACTTAGTGTACCGATTAGTGTCATTGACGCAAACATGATGGCAAAAAATACCTGGTAAAATGAGAGAGTTTTCAACGACTCTGGTACAGTCAAACCCGGTAATATTCTGGTTTCGCTGGCTTTGTTACTGTCCAATGTAGCTTTTTTTACCACTTTGGGCTGACGCACAAAAATGAATATCAGTGGCAAGGCAACGGCAAAGATTATCAGGGATATACCCTGATATCCGCCACGCCATCCATAGGTATCTATCAGCCACTGGGATATTTTTGGCATGGACATTTGGCCAATGCCAGCTCCGAACGCGACGCAACTTCCTAGAACCAAACCGCGATTGCGGTCAAACCAACTAGACACGACTTTAGCGTATCCTACCGAGGAATTAAGGCTTGCGCCTACCGAAAGAATTATTTGAAGTAAAGCGTATTGCCATATACTAATCACCTGACTCATGGCCAGAAAAGCACCAGCAAAAATAATAACTCCGGGAATAAGTATTTTTCTTGCACCAAAGCGATCTATTAATTGGCCCGCTACGGGCACCAAAAATGCGACTATAAGAGGTGCTATGGCAATAGCGCCACTGACCTCTGAGTAGCTGGCGCCAAAATCTTTGATCAAAGCATCCATAAAATTTGCATTGGTTGCCGCCACCATCACATTGGGGCCTAGCAGGAATGCAACCCAGCATCCAAATGCTGCTCGCATAGAGTATTTGGAGAATTCGCTGTCGTATTTCATAAGTCATACCTGATTTGCATAGTCATTTATCCTTTTGATTTGAATCTGAAGACGTGTTTAAAAATACATATTTAACCTGACACAAATGTTCTTGGTGCTTCGATAGCTGAATATCTTGCCCCACTCGGGTTTGTGGACGGCCTCCAGAAGCTGAAATTGCCATTGCGGTAGCTGAAATTGCCATTGCGGTATCCTGAATACTAGCAACTCTACGTTCCGCTGTTACTTCGATGATTTCTAGTTCTATTTTTTTTATCTTTAGCTTCCATTACATCGGGTTCAGTTTGAGCCGAAGCCGTTACGCTCAGTAAAGAACCTATCAGTAGACTAAGTCTGTTTTTACGCATGCTCATAAGGTGCCCTGGGTTTCAATTATTGCGACTTATTCTTTCTTGAATAATATTTAAAAAAACTTCTGCCCAAACCTCTGGGTGATAAAACGTTAATTATATAAGCACAATTTCTTAACAATTAAAATGAAAATTTCCCTCATAGAGAAATAAATGCATGCGCTCAGTTATTTTGACAATCATCCCACTGAATAGTAGGGATAAGTTATCTTTGCTCATCAAAAATTTTAGCAGCTTAAAATTTTCTACAAAATTTTCCTTGATAGTTTTAAAAAACAGATGTTACATTTTGTTAAACATAATTCTCTATAAAAGAATAAATTTAAGGAAAAAAAGTGAATATTATAGGTCTTGATTACTTAGTGTTTGGTGTCGATGATATGAGCGCATGTCAGCAAATGCTTAAAGACTATGGTGCAATTGTGAAGGAGGAATCCGAGGAAGGGGGGACATATGTTGCTTTAGATGGCACCGGCGTTATCCTTCGGCATCACGATGATCCTCAGCTGCCTCCAGCGGTAGCGCCTGCCCCCAATGCGCGCGAGACAATTTACGGCGTAGCTGACCAGGAGACCCTGGATGCTATTAAAGCGGAATTAGGAAAAGACCGCGACGTGGCTGAACGAGATGGTGTGATACATAGTGTTGATGATGATGGTTATCCCATTGGATTTCAAATTACCGTCAGACATGCCATAGATATGCCGCACTATGGCGTAAATGTGCCTGGTCAGGCTCCTGGTCGGGCTCCTAATGTGGTGGCAGCAATTGAAGATCAGCATATACGCCCCTTGTCGCTGTCGCACGTGGTGTTCTTCACACAAGATAAGTACAAGTCAGAAAAATTTTATGCTGAGAGATTAGGCTTCAGAACGGTGGATGTATTCACAAATTTAGGGCCATTTATGAGGCCTGCTGGCACTCTGGACCACCACACTTTGTTTTTAATTCAAGCGCCTAAATTGGGCTTGCAGCATTTTACTTTCCATTTTGCAGGAGCGAATGAAATTCTCAAAGCCGGATTTGAGTTAGTTAATAAAGGTTATAGTTCAATGTGGGGGCCAGGTCGTCATGTTCTGGGATCAAATTATTTCTGGTACTTTAACAGTCCTTTTGGCGGCTTATTAGAAATGGATGCTGATATGGACTTACACGACGATGACTGGAAGCCGCGTTTTATGGACGCGACCAAAGAGTCATCGCAAACTTTTTTAATGAAGTACACGGAGAAGTGGTCACCAGGTGGTAAGCATTAATGTCGTTGACCAGACTTTGTGGTTTTCACGATATTCCTGAGGGTGAAGCCAGAGGCTTTTTGTATCTCGAAGGTCACCCTCAAATTTTTATTGTTCGACGTGAAAATCAATTATACGGGTACCTTAATCAGTGCCCGCATAATCTGATCCCCATGGAGTTCAAGAAAGATCACTTTCTGAACGCCGATAAATCTAAAATTATTTGTTTTGCTCATGGCGCACACTTCGAGATTCAAACTGGCTATTGCGATAAGGGAATCTGTCAGGGGGATTATTTAACCGCAATCGAGTTAACTATCGAAGATGGACAGGTATTTTGGCGTCAAGGTTTGCGCGAGTCTAAAAAAATGATCTAATATGAAGTCTGATAGGAACTCTAAAAATTCCCTGAACAGGATACTTCATGGCCGGTACAATAAGAAAAACAAATTCTGCTAACACCACAAAGAACACAACCCGAACCACAACAAGCACTACTAAACGCAGGGGAAAAGGAAGGCCAGTAGGCGGACAACTAGAAATAGGGCGCGACATTCTTATTGAAACAACCTGCAGATTACTTAGTGAACTGCCACCAAAAAATGTGACCCGAGTTAAAGTGGCCGAAGAAGTAGGCGTGGACCCTTCGTTAATTCGTTATTATTTTAAAAATCGGTCGGCATTGCTGCTGGCTGCTTTTGAACGCCTGACCAGCGAATATAACTCTATGTTGAAAAGGGAGAAAAGCAATTTTGATTCATCTCCTGAAGGTCAGTTGCGCTCAAGGGTGTCGGCATTATTTCGCCTTATTTCTACGTATCCTCACTATCATCGCTTGATCATCGAAGAAATTGCGCCAATGGATACGCCGGAGTCTCGTAAAGCGTTGCAAGAGTTGACCGGCAACCGTCTGGTAACTTACGGAAAAATCATTCAGGATGGTGTTGAGGCGAATGAATTCCGGCAAGTGGATACCGGTTTATTGTTTATCGCTATTATCGGTATGGCTAACTTTTTCACCAGCGGTGAAGAAGTGGTTAAAATCGCGCTTAACAAAGACTCTCTCGATGAGGAGGCAGCCTCTGACTATCAAAGTTTCATCTGTGACATGCTGCTGAATGGCTTGAAAGTCAGACCAGAATAGTACAGTCATTGTAGCGGTAACTCCTTTTTACCCTGCTGTTGTGTAGTGCACCTTTCGATTTGTACCTAACGCAAGGCAGGGAAAGTTAAACCCCTCATTTATTGAGTTAAAAGATACTGTTAATCAAACGTTAAATGCGATACGTTATTCTCTCTTGAAGAATAATGAGTGTTATGATGTTACGGTATTTGACGATATTTATGTTAGTGGTTGCTTTACATGCAGCAGCTAATAGTTCTGCACCAGTTTTTTCCATGATGGTTGATGGTCAGTCAGTTGCCTATCTCGATAGTGGGGGGAATGGTGAGCCTATTCTGTTTTTGCATGCAGGCTCTGGCAATATGTCGTTATGGGATCAACAAGTAGGCTTCTTTACCTCCCATGGTTATCGGTTTATCGCCATTAATTACAAGCCAATAGAAAACGCACAACGTCATGCTGTCATGCGTGAGTTTATGGCTAAGCTCGGTATTCACCAGTTCCACTTAGTTGGCACTGCCGCTGGTGGTGGGATAAGTTTAGGCTATGTGCTGAAATACCCAAAAACAGTGAAGTCCATTGTGATTGCCAACAGTACTGGAAATATCGAAGATAGTGACTACCGGGAAATGAGTAATCGGTTTCGACCTAGAGATATTTTTTCGCAGCTTCCTACCGATTTTCTTGAGCTAGGTCCTTCCTATCGAGCAATCAACCCTGATGGGGTTGAGCGTTGGAAAACGCTGTCTGAAAGTCATAAGAAGATGCCTCCTCCCCCTAAAACACCAGTGAAAGTTAACCCTGCACACGTGATAACCTGGGAGAACCTGGCTAAGCTAACTATGCCAATCCTGTTCCTAACCGGAGACGCTGATTTATACACGCCTCCTGCGGTTGTGCGACTATTTCATACTCATGTTCCACAATCAGAAACCTACATAGTATCGGATAGCGGCCATTCTGCTTACTGGGAATCTCCGAAGGAGTTTAACCACGTTGTTTTGACTTTTCTTTCTCAAGGCGAGCTGAACTAAACTGTTCGTCGAATATTCGGAAATTTCCCGTTAACTCTTATTTTTTAGATATTTAAGCTGTTGTCCAAATTTGCTTTTTTATTTATTTACAATTTTATTCCCTAGCAGAGAATTATTATGTATGATGTAAAATAGTTGTGAACATGCTTGTGTTTTTAGGTCCGGAAGAAAGAGGTGTTTAATTTATGACGTTAACGAGTGACTTGGTGTTTACTCAATTAGCCACTAGCAAGGCTGTTGACTTTGGCTCTCTGGCTACCTCTCTGGATGTTTCAAGTGAGAGCTACTTGTCACAAGAGTCTGAATTGCGGGTAGCTTGGTTTGAGTATGTGGCAAATGGCAGTGCGCGAAACGCGTTAACAAATAGAAAAGCACATTTAAGTCAGCTTACTAAAGGTATAACACCAATTGAGGTCAACGCTTATGCAGGTCGTCTGGTGCAGGATACCGGCGATGCTTCTGCTCCATGGGGACTTCGTATGATAGTGGCATTTAATGTTCCTGATACACAAAAAGCCGAAATCGACAAGTGGTATGTGGAAGAGCATATCCCTTTATTAATGAAGTCTCAGTATTGGTTAAGAGCTCGGCGTTATGAATGTGAAATGGTTATTGGTGATACACCATTTAGTTCAATTGCCGTGCATGATTTGGTCGATCAGCGTGCGTTGGACAGTGCTGAACGGAAGGTAGCTCGCGATACGCCTTGGCGGGCTTCTTACAGTGATAGCAACTGGTTTAAACAAGCGGGTCGTTTTTATTACTGTAATAACGCAAAACATAGAACGGAGGGGGCGTGATGTCAGATAAGCGGTTAGACGGCAAAGTTTGCCTGGTAACGGGCGCCGGTCAGGGAATTGGTAAGGGTATCGCTCTGAAATTTGCTGAATTGGGCGCTCATGTAGTGGTTACGGATTTAAATCCAAATACGGTACTGGGCACAGTCTCAGAAATTACTCAGCAGGGCTCACGAGTGGATAGTTTTGCACCGTGTAATTTAATAAACAAAAATGATGTCAAAAACTGCATGGATTTTGTAATTGAAAAACATGGAAAACTCGACGTATTGGTAAATGCCGGGGCAATCCACCCACACCTTAAACCCTTTTCTGAAATGGATTATGACACAGAGTGGAGTACCACCATGGTAGGTGAAGTTGATGTCGTGTTCTTGCTCACACAGGCAGCGTGGCCACACCTAAAAGCCACAGGTAATGGTTCGATTATTAACTTTGCATCAGTGAGTGCACAACGTGGAAGCCTGAATATGGGGATGTCTGCTCATTGTGCAGGCAAGTCTGCAGTGATGGCACTTACATGGCAGATGGCAA
Source organism: Alteromonas sp. ABH4_456 (assembly GCF_056160645.1). NCBI lineage: Bacteria > Pseudomonadati > Pseudomonadota > Gammaproteobacteria > Alteromonadales > Alteromonadaceae > Alteromonas > Alteromonas sp. ABH4_456. The sequence goes on along the minus strand of NZ_JBSWXO010000001.1, from coordinate 24,124 downwards.
TAGAGGGCGGCGCAGACATTCGGGCCAATTCCATTGCTCCGGGAATGGTAACTACGCCGGGCACTCAGCAAGCTGGAGGATCTTCTGAAGGTCCCGTGAAAGACGCAATTCTAGCGCGCGTTCCGCGCAAACGTTTAGGTACTCCGGAAGATATTGCGTGGGCAGCAGCATTTTTAGCATCGGATGAATCGAGTTGGATTACGGGGGCAATGCTCCCTGTTGATGGCGGAACTACTTGTTGTTAATGAGTTTTACGAAGAGGACTAAAAATGAAATTTGTATTGCATTGGTCGCATGGTAAAGCGCGCCCAGGAGTGATTGTTGATGGCATGGTAATAGATATTTCCCGTGTAGTAGATCATGGTCAGACAGCACAACAAACCATGGAAAACATCATTAATAGTTACGACACCATTAAATCAAAAATCGAGGCACTCTCCGACTCGGCACCGAAGCAGCCATTATCATGTGTGCATTTACTGCCTCCATTACCGAGACCAGGCAAGATCCTTTCTTGTATCGCGAATTATCGTGAAAACAACGAGCACCGTGACCCACGCCCTTTAAATATGTTTATGAAGAACCCAGAAGCCGTGATTGGCCCTGGGGACACCATTCAGTTACCTAATTTTGAAGAGCCATCGAGCTTTATGCATGAAGCAGAATTAGCCTTGGTTATCAAAGGTCCGGTTAAACATGTAACGGAAGAAAACTGGCGCTCTGCGATATTTGGTTATACCGGTTTAATTGATGTGACTGCCCGGGGAGAAGGTCGTTCAACCTGGAAGAAAAACAGTTGGATGGGAAAATCATTTGATACTTTCGCTCCTATTGGCCCCTGCATTGTCACCGCAGATGAAATTGACGACCCAAACGATATCGATATTAAGTTTTGGAACAATGGTGAACTTCGTCATGACTTTAATACTTCTGATATGGAGCACAAAGTACCTGAAGTGGTGTCATTTGCCTCACAAATGATGACGTTAAATAGTGGAGATCTCATTGCCACAGGTACCAATCATGAAGGCTTAGGTTACTTACAACATAACGAAGAGATCGAAATTAGCCTGGCCGGGATTGGCACTATGAAGCTCAATGTTTTCGACCCACTAAACCGCAGTTGGGAGCGAGGCGTTTATCTTGGCGCAGACTCAACAAACCATGCTGTTGCGTTAAAAGACGGCAAAGTCGTAAACCGATAAATCCAATTTACATAACGATAAGGGGCACGTTTTTAGGCGAGCTCCTAAGAATACTTGTGCGAAAAATAAGGAATGATGATGAATGCAACTTATCCTGAAATAGTAAAACTGTATATCGATGGTGAATGGCGAAGTGCTCTGGACGGCTCTACGTTACCAGTATTAAGTCCTGCCTCTGGGGATGAAATTGGCAAGGTGGCAGCAGCACAACAAGCCGATCTGGATGTTGCTCTGGCAGCCGCTGAAAAAGGGTTGGAAGTCTGGCGCAATACGCCACCATTAGAACGAGCCAGCAAATTACGTAAAGCGTCTGAAATTTTGCGTAATAATGCCCAAGAAGCCGCCCGATTGATGACATTGGAGCAGGGTAAGATTTTGGCAGAAGCGTCTGCAGAGGTGTTTCGTACCGCTGATGGAAATGATTGGTTGGCAGGCGAAGCCGAACGGATTTACGGTCGTACGATTGCCGGGCGTACTCCCAATGTAAGCCAAACTGTTGTGCAAGATCCGATTGGTGTTGTCATTGCGTTTACGCCGTGGAATTTCCCGCTGTTTCAAATGGTAAGAAAAACCGCAGGCGCGTTGGCCGCGGGTTGCAGTATTATTGTAAAAGGGCCAACGGAATCTCCGGCATGTTGTGCCGCGCTGATTGACGCCTATCATCTGGCTGGTATTCCTGCTGGGGTGGTTAATTTAGTTTATGGTGAAGCGGCTAAGATTTCTGACTATCTGGTACCGCAACCCATAGTTCGTAAGATATCTTTTACCGGATCGACTCCTGTGGGTAAGCGCCTTGCTGCTATGGCCGGTGAGAATATGAAAGTGATCACCATGGAATTAGGTGGCCATGCTCCTGTGATGATTTTTGATGATGTTCCAGATGTGGAGGCGGTGGCTAAAATGATCTGTGGCAATAAATTCAGAAATGCCGGAGCCAGTTGTATTAACCCAACCCGAATCATGGTACAAAAATCGGTGTTTGATCAATTTGTAAAGGCGTTTGTCGAACAAGCTAAAACCATTAAAGTGGGTCATGGGCTTGAGCCTGATTCAACGATGGGCCCGATGTGTAACGAAAGCCGATTGGTAGCCACTGAGCAACTGGTTGAAGATGCAAAGGCGTCAGGGGCGCAGTTAGTGTTAGGCGGCAACCGGGTGGGTACACGCGGTAACTTCTACGAACCCACTATTTTTATTAATGTGCCGCAAGATGCCCAAGTGATGAATGACGAGCCTTTTGCGCCAATTGCTATGATCAATAGTTTTGATACAGTGGATGAGGCGATTGAAGAGTCGAATCGCCTGCCTTACGGACTAGCGGCTTTTGCCTGGACATCAGATCCTGCTAAAGCCAGACGAATCAGCCGAGAAGTCGAATCAGGTATGGTTTCCATTAATCACTTTGGATTGGGGAATCCCGAAGCGCCATTTGGTGGCGTTAAAGATTCTGGATTCGGTTTTGAAGGTGGTCAGGAAGCCATTGAGGCTTATCTGCAAACACGCTTTATTACCGTAGCTGACTTATAAGGCTGGAAGACCATTATGTCTGCATTATCTTTCTGGCATCATCATATTGGATTGAGTGTGCCTGATTTGGATGAGTCTATTGCATGGTATGAAACCATGCTGGACTTTACGTTATTACGTCGTTCACATATCGCTGATATACCGGCGGATATTGCCATGCTAAAAAACGGTAATATGCATATCGAGTTATTGTGTGTGGAGGGGGCGAACCCGTTACCAGAAGACAGGCGTACCCCTGAACTGGATATCCACACTCATGGGACTAAACATGGCTGTTTTGAGACCGATGATGTGGTGGCGACTGCCGAAGAGCTTAAGCGTCGTGGAGCCGAAGTCTTATGGGTTCGTGAATATGCTGGTGGACGACAAAATTGCTTTGTCAGGGATAATGCGGGTAACTTAATCGAGTTTGTCAGAGCCGTTCCCAATTAAGCTAGACGGGAAAATAAAAAAGGAGCGATATATCGCTCCTTTTTTGTAAACTGTTACCCACACTAAATAGTGCTCTTTCGCCATCAAACCCTTAATCTGCTGTCCAGCCACCATCGACAATCAGGCTGGTTCCTGTTACCAAAGAGGCGGCGTCACTGGCAAGAAAGACTACCGCTCCCATGATATCTTGGACCTGACCTAAACGACCCAATTTTATCTTTTGCAGAACGGCTTGTAAAAAAGCCTCATCGGCTAAAAAGGGTTGGCTCATAGGCGTTTCGATAAAGGTCGGCGCGATGGTGTTGGAGCGAATACCATGGCATGCTAGATCAAGGGCGAAAGCTTTGTTCATCCCTTCCATTGCCCATTTTGATGCGCAGTAAAGAGAACGATTTGCCGCGCCCACATGACCCATTTGCGAACTGATATGGAGTAATGAGCCATTGACTCCCTCACTTATCATCTTATTGGTACATGCCTGAGACATGAAATAAGCGCTTTTCAGATTAAGGTTAAGCACAGCGTCATAGTCTGCTTCGGTGACCTCACTCAGGGGGTTAGGGCGGTTCGTACCGGCATTATTAACCAATATATGAAACGCTGCTTGAGTGGCAAAAAAATCGGTAACAGCGGATGTGTTAGTTACGTCAAGTACCGTTGCTGTCGCCATGCCTCCGCTTTGTGTAATGGCGTCGGCAACAAACTTGATTTCATTATGGCTGCGGGTAACCAGAGTGACCTCGGCACCGGCCTGGGCTAACCCCGCTGCGATAGCCATACCGATTCCTCGCCCGGCACCACTGACGAGTGCGCGCTTCCCGCGCAAACTGAAGCTCGGCATAATAGGGAGTTGAAGGTCACTCATGCGTTATTCCTTATGCCCGTGTTTTATCTGATGGCGTGGCAGTACCTGCATAAGGCACATCGGTTTTACCATAACGACGCACACGTATATTGGCTTGCTCACCATGGCCGGCAAAACCTTCAAGACCACATAAACGAGAGCAGTATTCGCCTACCAGTGCAGATGCTTCATCGGTGGTGACTTTTTGATAGGTACAGGTTTTCAGGAATTTACCCACCCAGAGTCCGCCTGTGTACCGAGCAGCCTTTTTAGTTGGCAGGGTGTGGTTAGTACCAATGGCCTTATCTCCAAAGGCAACATTAGTGCGTGGTCCAAGGAATAAAGCGCCGTAATTGGTCATGTTATTGAGGAAGTAATCCGGATCGTTAGTCATTACCTGAACATGTTCACTGGCCAGCTCATCAGCAATTTGAACCATTTCCTCATTACTCTCTGCCACAATCACTTCACCATAGGTTTCCCATGCGGTACGAGCATGCTCGGCGGTGGGTAGGACCTTAAGTAAACGTTCAATTTCGGCCATGGTTTCACGAGCCAGCTTTTCTGAGGTGGTGAGTAAAACGCCGGGGCTATCTGGACCATGCTCTACCTGACCTAAGATATCGGTCGCGCAGATTTCTCCATCAACCGACTCGTCAGCAATAATCAGGGTTTCTGTTGGGCCGGCAAAAAGGTCAATACCGACACGCCCGTAGAGTTGTCGTTTGGCTTCAGCCACAAATGCATTCCCCGGACCAACCAGTATATCTACCGGTGAAATAGATTCGGTACCCAGCGCCATAGCGCCTACCGCCTGAATGCCACCCAGCGCGTAAATTTCGTCGGCTCCAGCCAGAGCCTGAGCAGCGACGATGGCAGGAGCAGGCTTACCTTTAAAGGGAGGTGCACAGGTAATGACACGAGGAACACCGGCGACTTTTGCGGTAATGACTGACATATGAGCTGACGCCAAAAGAGGGTATTTCCCTCCCGGTACATAGCAACCTGCGGCATTTACCGGCAGGTTTTTATGACCCAAAATGACGCCAGGCAGGGTTTCAACTTCGACATCCTGCATCGAGTTGCGTTGCACCTGAGCAAAGTTTCTTACCTGAGTTTGTGCAAACTCAATGTCTTTCAAATCCTGCGGTGACAATGTGTCGATACACGCCTGAATTTCTGCGGAACTTAGCCGGTAGTCTTCGCGGTCCCAGTTATCGAATTTATTTGATAACTCACGTACGGCAAGGTCGCCACGCTGTTCAATATCGGTAAGCGTTGCTTCAACAATTGTGCGTACCTTGCGGTCTACATCTGCTTTGAATTCAGTGGCGGCTCCACGTTTTAGCCAGATAGCCATAATCTTCTCCAGGTTAAATTGGTTTGGCTGGCGCTATATATCCTTAGCGCACGATAAGTCCGGTGTTTGTTGGGGGATGTTTCCTCGTTCAGAGCAACGGCATGTTTACACTCGTTGCAGTAACGTAGCTATGCCCTGACCAACACCAATGCACATGGAACACACAGCGTATTTGCTGTCAGATTGTTGCAATTGCACTGAGGCTGTTTGCAGTAATCTGGCTCCAGACATGCCTAGCGGATGGCCAAGTGCAATAGCGCCACCGTTGGGGTTGATACGTTTGTCGTCATAAGGAATGTCGAGAGCTTTCAGGCAGGCTAAGCCCTGAGCAGCAAAAGCTTCATTTAGCTCTATCAGGTCAATGTCATTGATGGTTAACTGATTACGCTTGAGAAGTTTTTGCATGGCCGGAACAGGGCCTATCCCCATGATGGAAGGTTCTACACCTGCAGTAGCCAGGCCTTTGATTTGCGCTACAGGCTCAAGCTGATAACGCTGTACGGCAGCTTCGCTGGCGACCAGCATCACGGCTGCGCCATCATTGATTCCTGAAGCATTACCTGCGGTGACCGTGCCTTCTGCCTTAAACGGTGTGGCTAATTTGGCCAGTACGGCTAAGGTAGTTTGTGGACGCAGGTGCTCATCGGTGTCGATGATGACTTGCTTATCCCGCCCGGCCATAAAGGCTATAGGAGTAATTTCCTGTGCAAATCGCCCACTTTGTTGTGCCGTTGCGGCCTTTTGTTGAGAGTAAAACGCAAACTGGTCTTGCTCTTCTCGGCTAATATTGAATCGCTCAGCTACATTTTCGGCCGTTTGCGGCATGGTTTCTGTACCATAGCGCTTGTCTAGTTCAGGGTTGATAAAACGCCAGCCCATGGTGGTATCTTCAATGTGTTGCTGGCGGTTGTATGCATTGATTGCTTTGCCCATGACATAGGGTGCACGGGACATAGACTCAACGCCACCGGCCATAATGACGTCAGCTTCACCGGTTAGAATACTTCGATAAGCTAAGCCAATCGCATCCATACCCGAGCCACATAATCGGTTTATCGTGGTCGCCGGTACAGAAAAAGGAATACCGGCGAGTAATGCAGCCATGCGACCCACATTACGATTGTCTTCACCTGCCTGGTTGGCGCATCCGATAAAGATATCATCAATGTGTTCGGCTGGCAGGTGAGGGCAAAGCGCCAGCGTGGCCTGCATCACCTGAGCAAGTAAGTCATCCGGCCGGACCGCGGCTAAACCGCCACCGTAACGGCCAATGGCGGAGCGTCTTGGAGCACACAAGTATACATTCATAACGCACTCTCCTGGCGATGGGCTTGTACGGTGGCCGCTTTTAAGCTTCTGAGTACCTGTATCTCCTGTGTAGAAGGAGATGGGGTGGTGGCCAGGGTAGAAGCAAACCTGATATCCCAACCGGTAGCCTCGATCACTTGTTGTTGGGTCACTCCGGGGTGAAGGCTAACCACAATCAGTTCGTTTGTTTCGGTGTCGGGTTGCAAAATACATAGGTCGGTAATGACCAATACCGGTCCTTTTCCTATTGTCGTTTTGCCTTTACGGGCCTGACCATCGCGTCCAAAGCCGAGTGTGGTAATAAAGTCCACATCGCTAACAAAGGTACGGGGGGAATGCTTCAGAGTAATAATCACTTCTTTGGCATTGGTTGAGATTTCAGGAGCGCCGCCACCGCCAGGTAACCTTACTTTAGGATGTTGGTAGCTAAATGCCCCTTCCGGCCCACTGTCAGGGTGCTCAGCGGCAATGACCGTGGTATTGAGATTGGCGTACCGATCTATTTGTGCTGTACCTAAGAAACCAACATCGATATGGCCCCCTTGTAACCAGTAACGGAACATTTCGGGTACGGAGACTGTGGTTAACGAGGATTCACATAATTCCCCATCGCCAATAGATAAAGGCAGTATGCTGGGTTTGGTTTCAATGGTGCCAGACTCGTAAATCAGTCTGATGTCAGGTGCATGAGTTAGCCTGGCTAGATTGGCCGCCTCACTGGGTAAACCAATACCAACAAAACAGGTAGAATTATTATTCAGTGCTCTGGCAGCAGTGATAGTCATCATTTCTGCTGCTGTGTAATCTGACGCAGTCATTAGCAAGCCCCTTGTGCAAAAACGTCGCTGTCCAACCAGCTAGCAAAGGTGTCCCGCTGGCGCGAAATAGCATCCCATTTTTTGTAGTAGCTATTGTCTCTTGGGTAATAACCTTGTGCGTAGGAGGGTTTAGCACCCAAAGGTACGTGGCATATTGCGTCGATGGCCCATCCGGGAATAATGCAGCTATTGGTAATGGCTTTGAGCTCGTCAACAATTTCTTCAACAGTAACTATGCTATGGTGAGAAGACAGTACGACTTCTTTTTGCACTCCCACAATACCCTCTAATAACACGTTACCGGCCTTATCTGCCTTTTGCGCATGAATGATGCCTACATCGGGTTTGATTGCTGGTACGGCGGCCAGAGCTTCCCCGCTAAAAGGACAGGTTAGGGTAGCGATATTTGGATTGACCTTTTGCAGGTCACTGCCCACATACCCCCGAAAAAGAGCCATCGGTAATCCTGCTGCACCTGCTTCATAGGCATTCGCCATCGCAGCGTGGCTGTGCTCTTCAATTTCAAGCGCTTCAGGGTAGGCATTTTCAATCGCGTCACGAACACGATGCAACGAACCGACTCCAGGATTTCCACCCCAGGAAAAGACTAGTTTGCTAACGCACCCGGCGCCCACCAGCTGGTCGTAAATCAAATCAGGCGTCATTCTAATTAATGTGAGTTGACGTCGTTGCTGACGAATAATTTCGTGGCCTGCTGCGAAAGGAATGAGGTGAGTAAAACCCTCTAGCGAGACAGATTGGCCATCGTGTACACCATCAGCGATAGCGTTTTTTAAGGAAGTAAATTTTGCCATAATCTTAAATGTTCGTTATACGAATTTATATTCTCAATGCGTACAATTTAGCGAGTTACGCTTTGTTACGTCAAGCTTAATTTTTAACAAAAAGATAACTTGCCTGTGGTGACAGGTTTTATGTGGCTGAAATTAATAGAAAACTGGCACTTGTTAACGGAATAGGAAATAATTTGAATAAAGCGAAACGGAAGCTCATATGACTGACGAAAAAATTACCTCCGATCATCGTGACTACATAGCTGCGCTGGCGACGGGCCTTGATGTACTGGGTGCATTTGATGCGCAGCACAGATCAATGACGCTGTCACAAGTGGCTGAAAGATTAAATATCGACAGAGCAAAGGCGCGTCGCTTTTTACTCACCTTACATGCCCTTGGATATATTCAGCGTGAAGGTAGATTATTTGCTTTAACGCCAAAGGTGCTGTCTTTAGCGCATGCTTACACTGTGGGTGACGATTATCTGGCCGTGGTAGAGCATTACCTCAAAGAAGTTACTCAAACGCTGGGAGAATCAGCGTCCTTAGGTAAGTTGGAAGGTCAGCATGTCGTCTATGTGGCGCGTTCACCGGCGGCACATCGTTTAATGTCGATTAATATTACGACCGGCACGCGTTTGCCTGCGGCCTATACCTCGATGGGGCGGGTGTTGGTGGCCTGGTTAGATTCCTCTGAGCAGGGGGCCTGGCTTGATGGCGTATTATTATCGCCTCATACCAGGACAAGCATTACAGAGAAAGACGTATTAAAAGAAGCTCTTGAACAATCCCGTGATGAAGGTTTTAGTATTGTGGATCAGGAGCTTGAAGAAGGGCTACGGTCAATCGCCGTGCCTGTATTTAGTGGTAAAGGTGGGTTGATTGGAGCAATGAACATTAGTACTAATGCTTCACGGGTTAGTATCGAACACTTAACAGAAAACTGTTTGCCGGTGTTACAGCAAGCCGCAGCGAAGATAAAAGACGATACTCGCTAAAGTGAATTGCTATTTTTTGAGTTTGATAAGTAAAACAAATGACAGCCGCGAAAGGCTGCCATTTGTGTAAACTACCTGCCATCAAAAGGCGCTAGCACCCGTGAGGGGGTAAATCTCACTCAACGCGCAGAATAATGTTACCCTGATAATTACCTGGTTTTATTCCGGTTGTTTTGCCATTAACCGTCATGGTCAGTGTGCCATTTTTGCCAACAACAGATGCGCCTTCTTCTACTTGCAGCGAGTTTAGCATGCTCGTTAAAGTCTCATTCCAGGAGTAATATTCGTCCCTATTAAATCTGGACTTTTGTTTGCCATGCTCATCTACATGGATCGCAGTGATAGCAGTAACCTGACCGGTTAGCGTGGCCTTGTTGCCTAAGGTTAAACTCAGGATATCTCCGGCCTGTCCTTTCATATAACCCGTGGTATTAAATACATCACCGGTTAAGCTTACGTTTGTTGCCGTTGCAGTAACGGTCGAGCGCTTTTCGGTAGTGGGTTCGGGGATTGTAAAATCAAGTCCCGGGTAGCCAACAGGTTCGGAAAAGCTTGTATTAAAGTGGAAATCTAATCCGGAGTCTTGTTGCAGACCAACGGTGCGATCATCACTACCCATTAACTGAATGAGTATGCCGTTTGCTGGCAGGAGTTCGACATTGTCTTCCAGTTTTAGGGTGATGTCGCCGTCTTTAAATAAGGACATAGTACTGCCCGTTTCAGCACGAGTACCATCGGTCAGTGTTAACCCGCCGTTGCCATGAGACATCCAGCCAAAATTATCAGATAAGATGACTGAGCGTTTGCCTTTACCCGGGATATTGGTAAATACCGGTTCTTTGCTTACTTGCTCGATATAAACAGGGCGGTCGTTTCCAAAAATGTCTTTCTCTGTTTTGCCCGTATCGATTTGAATTTTAGGATAGACGTTTAACGGCGCGCTAAAGTCTGATGCTCCGTAGGTTGCAGTGCAAAAGAAAAGCACCTATGACAACCGATACACTCTGGATGCGTCTGACGTAGTGGCCGATAAATTTGTTGCTGTGGTGGTGGTTGATGCGAAGCAGGAAAATACCCACGATGTGATTCTTCAGTACGCAAAAAAACACAATCTGGCGGGCATTCGTTTAAGCGGGTTACAGGAAAAAAAAGCAAGTTATGACTGGCTACAATCAGACAACGCACGTAAATGCTGGCAGGTGGCTCGTGAACTGAAGTTAACTGTGGATGTAATGGCGGTATTACCAGAGTGCAACGAAGGAACCATGGGATGTTATCAGGAATTAGCATCAACTTACAAAGATACAGAACTGGTGCTTAATCACCTGGCATGGCCACAGTTAAGCCACCCTAATTACGGTATGCACAAAGGGATTACACAAATTAATTCGTTACCTAATGTATATTTTAAATTTACTACCATTAACTTAAATATGCTGGCAGAAGCGAATATTCACAGCGCCGACTTTATGAGGGGTGCCTTCGATAATCTGGGCGCTCATAAATTATTGTGGGGCTCGGATATTGGAAATTCTGCAGGTTTATACAGCCAAATGGTGCAGCGTATGCTGGTGGCTTGTGAAACCCTGAACGACAAGGAAAAACATGAGGTGCTATACAAGACCGCGAAACAGTTATACCACGCATGAACCGGCTGGCATAACGCCAGCTACATTAATTCAGGCTGGCGTGTGTCGAAGTAAAAACGCTTCCATACACGCTTTGGCCACATCAAGCTCAGCTCCGCTCTTCCAATCTTGCAGAAAAACCTCATTGTTTGGTAACAAGGCGGCTACCTCTCGTGATACTGATAATGGATGGGCGTTATCTTTGCCTGCAAACACTGCCGTGGGAACCTGACAATGGTTGAGAGACTCACGGTTTACACTATACACAAAACCGCTTTGATATAAATTAGTGTAAAAGGTATCCAGTATTTCATTTGGGGTACTTTGCAATGATTCAACCGTCGCTTTCCACTTATTAAAAATCTCATTCGGCGGTGGCAACGCAACGCCTGCTGCACGTCCTATGGTTTGGGCAATGACAGCACTGCTAAACCGCTCTGGTGAACGCTCGAGCAATTTGAATATAAATGGTCCACCAATACATTGTCCGAATACATGGCATTGTGCGATATCGAGATGGTCAAGCAGGGCGATGTGATCGTCGGCATAGTCATCCCAACAGGTTTTTGCCGTGACCGGAGCATGGGAAAGTCCGCCGGCGTTTCTCTGATCCATGACGATGATCTGAAAGTCTTGTGCCAGTTCATAAAGTGGTTTGATTGGGGCATTGGGGAGATCCCAAACTGATATTTTGGACAACAATCCCATTGGTGCAAAAGTCAAGATTGGAAACCCTTCTCCGTGTACTTCGTAGTAGATGCTTGCATCACCATGTTGAAACTGCGGCATACGCTTTTCCTTCTATTATTCACTCTGTTATAACCCGTATGGGTTATTGTTGTGTAACAATTAAGTCACTTTCCTTACTTTTTAATTCGGATTAAATCTTGCTTCTGAATACTATTTAACTATATGTTTTTTATGTGCATTATCGACTTTATTTCAATCCTGCCAAGGGATGGTAAAAGTTACTTTGTAAATAAAATGTTCAAATTCAACTGTTGACGTAAACAACTCAAGATGCGTAATATTACCTAATCGAGAAATAATTGTAACTAATAATTCTCTCTAAGGGAATAATGTGAGGGTGCGGCATTGGCGAAGTATTTACGAAGAGTAGTAACAGGTCACACACTGGAGGGGAAATCTGTGGTGTTGAGTGATTCCATGGCTCCGAATGTGAGAACCAAAAATACCGGAGTAGATTTTATTGAAATCTGGAATACCAGCGAGACACCCGCAGTAATACATGCCTCTGAGCCGGAACCTACAGAGGGGCTGTTAATTGTTCCCCCTGTTGCAACCGGAAGCAAAATCAGAGTGAACGACTTTTATCCTAACCACATCGATAAGTTGCCAGAAAGGGAAGATGGTCGTCACAAGATGATGCATCGCACACTTTCTGTTGATTACGGCATTGTGCTGGAAGGAGAAATTTACATGATCATGGACGATGAAGAAGTGCTGTTAAAGGCCGGAGATATCGTAGTTCAACGGGGAACGGATCATGCCTGGGAAAACCGTTCTGACCAAATGTGTCGAATGGTATTCATTTTAATTGGTGGCGAGTTATCCGACGCGTTGAGGGAAACATTGCCAGAAAATCTGGAAATCAGAAAATAATAAACAAGGGGATTTAGTTATGGCCTTTAAGCCTGAAAAAGGAAATTACTACCGTATGCCGGTATTCTTCGGTCCTACACCTGGGCCCCGTCAGTTCAAGGGAATTGAAAATTATGATTGGGAAACTTTACCTAAGCGCTATGTATTGGGAGCGCGTTTTCTAACTGATGCCAAAATGCTCGAAAGCTGGTTACCTGAACGATTCTCACTGTGGGGCGAGCCGGTAGTGACATGTGAAGCAACTTACTTTGATGGCTTTGGCTGGTTGGCCGGTCGCGGCTACAACATGTGTGATTTAAAATTTAATGTGGTATTTGAAAGCAAAAATGGCCCAGTCTATGGCACTTTCTTGGTTGTTCGTTATGAAAATCTGACTGACCCTATTTTATCCGGTCGTGAAGAGCTTGGTCATAATAAATTGTGGTGCAAAATTCCTCCGGTGAGAGATCACGAAGGGAAAAAAGAAACGGCTATGTCATGGTTGGGTACCACGTTTTGGAAGATTTCAGCGTCGGATCTTAGTGAAAGCGCCGAGCTGCCTAAAAGTGATCCTAAGTTTGCAGGGTTATTATCTTATAAGCATATTCCTACCACGGGTAACTGGGGGGATTCTGATGCCAGCTATGTCACATTAACGCCACCTGCCTGGAACGGTAAAGTGATTCGCCGGTTGGAAGGGGGCGGTAATGTTGAGTTTATTCGTCCTAAATGGGAAGACCTGCCCACCATGTATCACATGATTGACGCATTTTGTGATTTACCGCAATTAGAGAGTCGAGGTGGATACTTCCTGGAAATGGAAGGGGGCGCCAGTGGTTCTGAGACACACCGTATTGACTAATCAGGGAGATTAACATGGCAGCCATTAAAAAAGCCCTGGTTGTGGGCGCTGGAATTGGTGGACTTTCTGTAGCAACTGGTTTGAAGAGAAACGGTGTTGACGTTGAGGTCGTGGAGCTGCATGGGAAGCGGGATGTGTACCATGTGGGAATTGTAGTGCAGGCAAACTTTATTCGTGCAATGGATGCCATTGGTGTGGCTGATAGAGCCATGGAAATTGGTTATCCCTATGAAACCATGATATTTACCGACCTGCAGGGGAATAAGCTGCACGAAATTGAAGTGAAAGGTTTTGCTGGCGAACGTTATCCGGCCAGGTTAGGTATGACTCGCCCAGCACTTCATGACCTCTTGTTGGGGGCAGCTGATGAACTGGGCATACCGATTCGAAATCACTTTACTTATAAGGCGTTGAATGAGGTCGGTGACAAGGTTGAAGTGCTGTTTAATGATGACACAACGGAAACATACGATGTTGTAATTGGTGCTGATGGTTTGTACTCATCGGTTCGGAAAACCGTGTTCGGAGACAAGTATACTCCCAAATATACGGGGCAAGGCGTTTGGCGATATAACATTCCCCGCCCAGCTGATTTGAGTACGTCGTTTAACGCCATGGGCCCTGAGATCAGTAAAGGTAAGTGCGGTTTTATACCATTAAGTGATAAAACCGGTTATGTGTGGTTAACCTCTACTGACCCTGAAGGTAGCTGGTTCCCACAGGATAAATTAGCGGAATTATTCCGCGAAAGACTGGCTGGCTGCGGCGGGCATTTAGCCCAGATGAGAGAGCAGATCGTGGATTCGTCGATGGTGGTATATCGCCCTCTGGAAGCGGTGTTTATCGATGAACAATGGAATAAAGGCCGTATTATCCTGATGGGGGATGCTGCTCACGGGGCAACACCGCATATGGGGCAAGGTGCCGCGCAGGCAGTGGAAGATGCCGCAGTATTAGCCGAGTTACTGCCGCAGGATATGCCATTTGAGAGCCTGATGGAGCAGTTTAAAGAGCGTCGATTCGAGCGCTGTAAGTTTGTTGCTGAAAGTTCTATTCAAATAGGCCAGTGGGAGCAGGATGGCGCTTCACATAATGAAGATGCGGTCAAACTGACTCAAAAGGTTATTGAAGAAGTGGCAAAGCCAATTTAACACGATAGAAATGGGCCGGAGAATCAAAAAACGCTGTCAGATCGATACGTTATTGATATCCGGCCACCAATATAACTGAGTAAAAGGACACCTATGACCATTCAAAACCGTTTAAAATCGATCCCGCTGATTATCAGTTTATCTCTAGGCACGTTGCTGGGCACAGGTTCGGTTCAGGCATATCACGAGCAGCCTCACACTGATAAAGCGCTCATTGAAGAGACCGTATTTGAATCTGAACAATACGTTGATTTGTATCCTGGATTATTTACGGTACAAGAAAAGCAACCCATTGGTGATTATATCAAGATGATTGATGCGATTAATCAACGGGGTGATGTTGATATAAAAGCATTAATTAAAAAAGGGTGGCCAAAATCCGTTCCTGGCTTAGGAAATGTGATTGAAGTGACGCCGGAATGGGTTGCTTATCAGAATAATAAATATGATCCAACCAATCCGCTTTACAACGATAAAAAGTATGCAAAGGCACATGGCCATCCTGATACGCCTGCCTACTTAACTTTTGGAATTCATGACGATTCCTTTATGAAGTTTCCTAACGTGGAAAGCCGGGATTCGTTGCTGGCAGGGGACTTGAATCACAATGTGACTTTCTATCGTCACGTATATCCAGGTGATACTTTATATGTGATCAAAGACCAAATTATCCGTAAAGACCGTACGCCAGAAGAGGGCAGTAAATATCGCTGGACTCATAACAGTTATTCGGGACGTGTATTTAACCAAAATGCGGAAAAAGTGGCAGATGTCACATTTAGAGTGACTCGTGGAATCAAAATCTTTAAGGATGAATTTGAGCCAGAAAAGCGTGATTTCAAGCTTTTATGGGAAGCTCCAGCCTGGAATAGTCGCCCAGCACATTACTATACCGATGCGGATTGGACTTACATTAAAAGCATTTGGCAGAATGAGTTGGTGCGGGGAAGCAAACCACTTTACTGGGAACAGGTGAAAATTGGCGATCGCCCCACCGTCACCGCTGACGGCCCAATTTTACATGGCCCATTACCCATCTCTCCCCATGGTATGGGAGTGGGTGGTAGTGTGTCGCTGCAGCGCTTTATTATGGATCCTAAGATTGCTACAACCATGATTAGAAATAGCGCTGATGGCATTTACCGTATGAAAAATCGTACTGACTATGTACCTATTCCTCCAGGCAGTGATAAACCCATTGCGTTGGAGATGAGTGAGGAAGACGAGAGCGATTATGACGTTACTGACATTCATAAAGAGTCGGAAAAAAGAGCCATTCTGCTGAACTATGTAGCCAGAGATTTTGCCATCAGACACATTAATAACTGGATGGGTGATAAAGGCTTTGTGCAAAACCTTCGATGGAGCATTATGGATCCCCGAGCCATGGCTCTTGTTGGTAAAGAAATTCCAGACAATCCAGAAGCAGAGCACTTCCTGGATCGTGTACCTGAACTTAAAGATAAGCATGTAAATACACACGGTCTGACTCAGGATATGGCGATTATAAAATCTTATGTGTATGACAAGTACGTTGAAAACAATAAACATTACATTGAATTGGTGTGGTGGGTCGAAAACATAGAGGGTGACATCTGGCAGGAAGGGGCTGCAACTATCGAGCTTCCTTCGATTCAGGAATAATCATCTGGCTGGCGGACGATGTTCGCCAGTCTATGTCTCTGGAGATAGTGACGCTATGTTTACTCTCAGTCGACGTGTTTTTTTAGCTGGGGCGTCGTTTGTTGCTTGTTATCCGTTATGGGCAAATGGCAATGCAAGCGACCTGCAGCGTTTTGTTGTTGGCACTTTCACCAATAGTCAAGGTGAGGATGTACCTAACGATTTTGGTATACATCGCAAGGCTTCAGATATTTCTGAAGGGATATATGCCTTTACGTTAAACACAAAAAGTGGGCAGCTAAGTCAGGCAGAGTTAGTCGCTAACGTTTCTAATCCGGTCAATCTGATAACTCATCCAACGCTTAATGTATTGTATGCATGTCGGGGGCAAGGAACGCAGATAAACGGGCAAAACGTGATTACGGCTTATCGCTGGCACCACAATCATTTCATCGAAGTCAACTCGGTTATGAGCGGCGGGTTAGGCCCTACAGTTGGGCAGGTGAGTCATGATGGTAAACAATTACTTACAACACATTTTGCTTCTGACAGTATTGTCGCCATTCCGTTAGCCGCAAACGGTGCCTTATTGAATCAACAACAAACTATGGGTAAGCCCTTTGTTGCGGGGGCTCATCGTATTCGGGCTCCGGGCAAAGAGACACATCGGGATAGCTGGCCAGAAATGGAAATTGGCAAGCCCCATGATATTCAGTTTAGTCAAAACCAGAGGTATGCCATTGCCACTGAGATAGCAGCTAATCGATGTCGTGTTCTTAAAGTTGGTAAAACATCTGGACGCTTGCTTTTTCATAGCGTTGCTAACGATGCTCCTGGCGCTGGCCCCAGGCATATTGCCTGGCATCCGGGGTTTCAATTTTTGTATACGTCTGGTGAAGGGACTTCTTCAGTATCTGTCTGGCGTTGGAATGAACATGATGGAACTTTAACCTTACTTCAAAACGAGAGCGTACTGCCACTAGGGTATCGTGGTGACAATCATACCGCAGATATTGTAGTGCATCCTTCGGGTAAGTGGGTCTTCGTTAGCAACCGCGGGGCAGGGAGTATCGCCTCTTTCAGCATCAACAGTCAGGATGGTCGTTTAACATTACATCAGCATGTTGAACTCTCATCTCCCAGTTGCTGGAGCATGCAATTTGATAAAACTGGCCAATGGGCTTTGGTGACAGAACAAATAGCTGACCAGGTCTCACTCTGGCGATGTGATGTGAAATCCGGGGACCTCATTCGTACTGAAAATCGGGTGCGAGTCGTGTTGCCATCTTGTATCCGAAATTGGGTTTAGGATGCCAATTTTTGCGGGCATCATTTGTTTTATTGATGCCGTATATCACACTTTCTTATCGCGAATATACACCCTAACTTATTGAATATATTGCCTTAATTTTTTTACTATAAAATCTAAAAAAACTATTTCCCTTTGCGGGAAATATGTGTTTATTATGTGTGAACTTAATGTTATCAGTATGTATCTTTCTGGTGTTTGGTTTTCGTTTTCATGTTGTCACGATGTGGCCATCAGCAGAGATACGCATTGAAGAATGAGAAATAAAATACAACTCGGAAATATGCACACAGGAGGTATTATGCGTAAACACAAAATCACTTTATCAGTTGCCATGGCAATATCTAGCTTGAGCGCTTCTAATGTTGCAATGGCTCAGCAGAACGAAATAACCGAAGCTGAAAACAGGGCACAAATCGAAGTTATAGAAGTGACAGCTGAAAAGAAGGTTTCATCCATTCAAGAAACACCAGCGTCTATTGTGGCAATAAGTGGTGAAGCCATATCGTCTCAGGGACGAAATGATATCCGTGAAGTTTTAGATACGGTAGCAGGTGTGAGTTTTTCAAATGCAGCGTTTGGTGCAACAAACATCAATATGCGTGGTGTGGAAGGTGCCACAGCCGCATTTGGTCGCACTGATCCCGGAGTGTCTATTAATGTCGACGGCGTCGTGAGTTCCAGTCTGATAGGCGATACCGGTTCACTTGCTTTCTTTGATATTGACCGTCTGGAAGTATTACGTGGGCCCCAGGGAACGCTATATGGTCGCGGTGCCATTGCCGGCGTGTTAAATGTTATTACAAAAGATCCAACTGATGTCTTTGAGTTATCTGGCTCGGTAGAGCGAGGCAATTATGACTTAATTCGTGCTACCGGCGTTATGAATTTACCATTAAATGACAACTGGGCAATGCGTGTAGCCTACAACTCCGTTGATCGTGACAGTTACTATACCAGTGGCCTAAACGACCTGGTTTCGTCAGGTTCCCGTATTAAGTTAGCTTACAATGATGGCGGAGCATTTAGCGCTTTATTTGGAGTAGAAAACAATACATTAGGTGGCGCTGTTGGTTCAGGAGGTCGTGGCGCAGGTACTGCTGTTTGGGGATTAGGTGAGCCTGACTACGATGCATGGGATGATGTTACACAAGACGGTGGTTTAACCGGTCAGGAACCGGGCTCTTCAAGAGATTTTGATTTTGCCAAGTATTATGCTGACCTGCGCTTTTCTACCAGTTTTGCTGATTTTCGAATATTACCAAGCTACAGTAAAACGGATCAGTTAAAGAACCTGATCATTAATACAGGTACAGCATACCAGTACGGACAGTTTCCTGAAAAGACAGAGGCGGATTCTACGACTTTTGAAGCTCAGATGTCATCTCCGGAATCTTCCGACATCGATTGGATTATAGGTCTTTATTACGATGAGGCGGAAAGAAGTAACCATTCTACGGAATATGATACCTTCCTCTTTCAGGACCAGAGTACTCAGGCAGTATTTGCGCAAACAACCATCCCATTTGGTTCATGGGCAGTTACTGCCGGTGCACGCATGACAAAAGATGAAAAAACATTCACTAATACCAGTAACTTTGAAACTGAAAGTGCATCAGATGCGTCAGGTAGCAAGGACTGGTCCCGTTTTGATTGGAAGTTGGGCGTTGAAAAAGAGTTGAATGACACCTCGTCTGCATATATGACTTTAGCGACTGGATATCGTCCAGGTGGTATGAACACTAATGCTTCCCCGATTGTAACCAACCTAGCAGGTGAGGAGATCCAGAATAAAAAGTTGTTTAGTGACCCAGAGTATCTGACTACCTTGGAAATTGGCTCCAAAAATATGTTGTTGGATGGCACTCTAATGCTTAACGTGTCTGCTTATTATTACGATTATACTGACCGTCAGTATAATTATTTCACCACGACAGCAGATCCAACTGTTGACTGTCCGGATGGTTCTGCTCCACAAGTTTTCTTTGATGTGGATGTAGTGTGTAGTTCAATGCTCAATGCAGAAGGTATTGAGACTACCGGTCTGGAATTAGAGTCAATGTGGCTGGTGACTGAAGATAGTCGTATCAGCCTGTCAACAGCCTATACCCGCTCTGTGGTTTCGGATGACACTTATCTGACTTTTACTGCCAATTCAGGTACCAATTTTCCGGATGATTCGTCCTCCACAGTTAATCTGAAAGGAGCGCAGTCCCCGCGAACTCCTGAGTTGCAGGTCAAAGGTTTCTATGAGCATTTCTTTGATTTCTATGGTGGCACCCTGTCACTTCGTGCCGATGTTCGCTATTCCAGTGAGATTTACGTATCAGGTTACAGTTATATGAATCCGGCAATTCGTGAATCCGACGGAACACCCGTTGGAGACCTTTACACGGTGGATGCTAATACTCAGTTTGACTTTATGGCAACCTACATGCCGGGTGGCGAATACGATTGGAAAATCAGTGCTTACGTCAGAAATATTACTGAAGAAGTCGTAAAGTCGACTACAGACGGAAGTACCGCACAGGCAGAGCCTCCACGTACTTTTGGTGTAGTGTTTACTGCGAATTTATTTTGATGATTGTTCAAGTTTTACTGTAGCCATTTGAAGCACAATGCTTCATCAAGTGGTGAATAGGCTAAATTGTCTCTTCATCACTTTTTTATTTTGACTTTTCCGATGATTTGAATACATAAATTTCTCATTGGAAATTGTTGGGTAGCTTTATCAAAAAAATACATTAGTGAGCTTACGCACCTGACCATCAACAGCTTCACATGATGCTATTGATCACTCAAATAGACAAAGAACAGACGTGTAACGATGTGTTTTGCTACATCAGCTATTGACCAACAGACGACGAGAACGACGGTAGAATTTCTGCTACGAACGAGTAGGGGGATGAAGCAGGCTCTCTTTGAACAAGTACATTATGAAATTCTAAGAAGCTATTCGAAGAAACAATCCGGCTTATCCCGTCGCTTCGTAAACCACTAATTGTTGCAAATCCATTTCTAATAGCCCGACGCCAGAAAACTACGAGCAAATTGAATAAGTTGCATACTAATTGGATCTGGTTTATCTGGTTTATCTGGTACATGGTCGGGTCTAGTGACCACTACAATTCTCAGCCAGTAATTACAACTAGGGAAACTACCAGGAGCATTCATCATGTTTGTTTCGCTCTAAACGAATCCATGTGACTATTATAGAAATAACTAGGCTGCCATACCATGGACGGGAAGGAAAACTCAGAAGCTTCATTAAAACTAGCAATCCGACATAAGTGTTTCAATCTCCTGAGCAAAAACAGAATTTGGGAGCCGTCAAAAATCTCGTGCTGGCAGAAAATCTCATTTTATGTGGCAGTATTCAAAAGGGATTGATTAACAATAGTATTTCTACACTTAATTTAACATAATATACATTATGCGCAATTAAGTATTGATGTGGATTGGGTCGTTGCCTCTGGTTACGCTGCTTCTGTTCGCTCGCGCGCCGCAGGCTCTGCGCGGCATCACAGCGCAGCGTCAGCTGCACTCACTTTTGTTTCAGATGATGTAATACGCGGTCGACCTGATGCTGGTAAACATCAAGGTCTTTTACTGTGTCGATTGCCGGCATGTATTCCGGCATCAGTTCGTTGTAGATGTATGGGATAAGTTCTGCGTCTGTTGTTGCCGGGTAAATCTGGAAGTCCAGATTTACCGGGTCTATTACCGATTCAATCATGTCATCCTGTAACGCATCGAGATCTGCACCGGTATATGTATCGCCTTCGACTTCATACATATCTCTTAAACTACCGCCAACATATTCAATGCTGAACATCGGGCCATTATCTTCAGGCTCTTCATCTTCAACCATTTCATAGCTAAGTTTGAACGCGCAGTATTTGCCGCGCCATTTACATAAACAAGCTACCGTTTCTTTGTCTGTATCAGCGTGCTTTGCATAGTCCATTGCTGCTTCTATTTTCATAATGCATTCCTTGCTGATTGATGAATCAGCTGTTTACTGTATGCCCATTCAGGTATTTGTGCTGGCTTCGCTTCAAGGATTCTGAACAGCGGCACAACGTTCGTCGTTGCCGGTTCACATGGCCGTAAATCGATGTTAATTCCGTACTCCATCAACGCTTTGCGCTGCCGGTAATATGTGGCTTTTGACATCATTTCGCGTAAGTCATGGCCCTCAGTCCATAAGGTATAAGTGGCAACTAAATTGTTTGGTAACTTGGCCGTGACATCATTGGTTAAGCGGATTTGATCAGTCATTTCGATTCTACCTAAGTATTCGTTAAACACGGTTTTCACTTGGGAAGACGTCACTTTATTAGCAGTAATTAAGTCGAGCTTTTCCAGTTCTTTTCTGTGTAACCGGAGCTCAATCCGCAGTTTATTGTCTACCCAGTTTTCTATGCCTTGGTTGGTTAATGGCTCAGGTAACTGTCCGTTTTTAGTTCTGATTTCTTCGGCTTTGCAATACAGTTTAATTGCCCAGCGCTCAGAGGTTTTTCCGAAGTAAAGTGTTCCTCCTTTCATAGATGGCCGTCCATGGCGAGTTTTCGCTTTAAATTCCATAGCACGTATAAATGCCAGAACGTCAGCTTTCGTTGGAAGTTCGAATGAGTAATTTATGTCAATCATTCCGATGTCGTAAGCACCATCACGGATCTGTGCGATCTCTGATATTTGCGGTGTCAGACCAAGTTGCCGGATGATGATTTTGAACGTGTCGTACACCAGAGCCGTAAGGTCATCTGAGCCAAACACGTTATGGCCTTGAAGGAATTTGGCAGGGTTGCCGCTTATCCATAAATGCGTTGCGTTTCCCTGCCCGTCAGCGCCTACGCTTTTGATAGAGATTTTCTTTTCATAGCTGCCGAC
This sequence comes from Alteromonas sp. ABH4_456, assembly GCF_056160645.1. Classification (NCBI taxonomy): domain Bacteria; kingdom Pseudomonadati; phylum Pseudomonadota; class Gammaproteobacteria; order Alteromonadales; family Alteromonadaceae; genus Alteromonas; species Alteromonas sp. ABH4_456. The sequence goes on along the minus strand of NZ_JBSWXO010000001.1, from coordinate 1,768 downwards.
AGCTTGCTTTCTTTTTGGGGTGCGCCATTCGATTTCACCGTTTTCATTCGTGCAGAACACTTCGCCCGCATTAAGCGGAGCGTGAACGATCGGGAGTGTGGCACGCACCCAATCAATCATCGTGTTGTATCCTGCAGAGTCTCATTTTGAGACTAAAGTCGGGTATTACTAGACTCCCCGACCTGGTGAATTTGGTTTGCATCCTAAAACCTGTCAATACGCCTATATGTGAAATATAAATTCACATAAAGAGCAAATCAACAGTTTCATTGCATAAACGTGGTGTATGATTTCACCTATATGTGTAAATCAGGATAAAAACTATGTCTATAGGTGAAAATGTAAAGGCTATAAGGCTTCGTGCAGGCTATACACAGTCTGAGTTAGCTAATGCTGCTGGCATTCAGCTAACGCAGATTTCGCGGATTGAGAACAACGATACAGACCCTAAAGCATCAACGCTTAAAAAGGTAATGGAAGCATTAAGTTGCTCTGCAAATGACCTGTTTAATAAACCTGAGCGCGAAATTATGTCATTGGAGGATTTCATTGCTTCAATTGATTACCGTTCTGGTATGGACATGAGAACAGCTGTCATTGTGTGGCGTGAAGTTAAAGACCACAAAGAATTTATCGATAAGATTGATGCTATTTATAAAAAGGATCAAGACCCCCGAGGTGAGGTGATCCGCAAGATTTATGAAGAGCAAGGGCTAGATCCAGATGTTGAGATTGCAAGGCTCATTGAACAGAATAAGCAATCAGAATCTTAAAGCCAGTGGCACGAGCGAACTATCTTTAAAGCCGATTTTCGATAGGTCGCTCATACACGGTAACTTGGTTTAGCAGGACAAGGATGGGCTAATGTCCGTTTTAGAACAGGGATGTCCGATTTTGGATAGTACCTTTGTTCAGCATCCCAGAGCTACCGTTCGCAAAGCTCACTACATGCCGCAGGCGGCATAAAAAAGCCCTCATATTGAGGACTTTTGTACATTATTTCTCTTTTCGCTTTATGTAAGACTCTAGCAGTTTACACAAACGTAATGCTAGAATCAGAGCTAAGAGAGCGTAGTAAGTACGCGTATCGTTTAAAAACAGCGTTATCAAAGCTTCGTGGTTTAATATGTTCATCGAATTGGCGTTCCTGAAACATTAAACTCTCGAAGCTTCTCTTTATTCAGAGTCATTATCTATAAATATCTCCTCTTTTATTTGTCTGAACAACTAGTTTACTACTGGTCATTTTCGAAAGCTGTAGATTTTTTAAGCATTCATATTTTTAGGTGTAATATTCAAACACTTAACCCTTGTTAACTCCCAAAAAAGTAAAAGTAAAATCTAATTCAATCTGATGATAACCCAATTTATAATTTTCCAAAGGTGTTATTTTTGCTATTTAGCAGGTTACGCATAACATCTAAATTTATATAGCAAAAAAAGCGCAAAAAATGAGATGAATAACCCCGTTACTTTAACCACTGAACAACAGTTACTTTTGGTACGTATGCCTTGCAGGCTAAGAGGGACGTACATCACATGGCTATTAGGGTTTGACCCGTATTTTCTGATGAGCAGGGAAACGTACTACAGACATGCCAAGGAACTGGCATCAAAATACGGCATAGAAATCCGCAAAAAGAGTCCTTATTTTGTGTCCCCAAGGGCAGACTAGTAAATATACATTATGCGCAATTAAGTATTGATGTGGATTGGGTCGTTGCCTCTGGTTACGCTGCTTCTGTTCGCTCGCGCGCCGCAGGCTCTG